>JBDOIV010000032.1:0-48331 GCA_047404215.1 Rickettsiales bacterium | reverse complement strand
AAATTCTACTATATGACACAATATTTAATGCATTACACAGATTTTAACGGACTAAAGGGTATATTAGATAATAACTATCTGAGAATGACTGACGTAAATACCACGAATGATCATTCGGAAGTTAGATTTGGCCTTGACTTAATCAAAGAAGCAATGGAGAGTGAGTATAAAGAGACGAAAGCAAATATCGAAAAAGATTTAGATCCTAAAAAAAGTTTACATTATTACCTAGATGACATAACTCACAACTATTGTAAAATATTTACACTTTCATTTTGTAGGGTATCCGATAGTGACGATAACGAAATTTTCGAAAATGGCTTACTGAGTCAATGGCGCGGTTATGGCTCGCAGCAAGGTTTTGCAATAGTTTTTAAGAAGGGTTTAGTAGATGATGAATTGTTAAAAAGTAGCAAATGCGATAGTTATATATTTAACAAACACGCTGAAACACATTATCATAAATCTAAAGATTTAAAATTTATCAACAATATCTACTTTAATAACAGATCCCTAAAGAAGGTTATTGATAGTTTTTTCGTTGATATAAAGAAAGCCAAAAAAGAATTTACAGACGAAAATGGCAACTTGATGAATTATATTAAATCATTTGAAGGTAAATATCCGGTAGCAAATTCCGAGCTGAGTGTTAGTCAAAAGCTTTTTTATAGCCCTATCCTCAATATTCATTAAGCATGTCGGCTTTCGCGAAGAAAAGGAATATAGAGTTGCAAATGCATTTTTTAAAAAATCTCATCATAATCAAGAACCTTCTCATCAAGGGGTAATTGAAGATTTAGGTTATTATCTCAATTCATCCAAAAACTTAATAAGAACCTTTGTAAAATATGGAGAAGGCAATATATTAAAAAATATAGAGAAAATAATTGTTGGACCATCAAAATACAAGGATCAAAATAAGCTCCAGCTTGAATCAATAATATCTCTAATCAATAAGACAGATTGCAATATCAGGATTGAACGCTCAGACATTCCCTATATCTAAATCTTGCAGACTACAAACTATCAGTTATACTTGGGGAGCCGTCCCGAAAGGAAATTGAACTTAACAGGCTCAAAACCCTCATCTACCATGGGTCCCCATCCTAAAATAAATAAAAAATACTGGGATGGGGCGGTCGATAATTCGACCGTAAAAATACAGCTACCCCGTCAAGCTACGCTTGCCACCCCTTCAAGGAAGGGGAATTTCTCCTTTAAAAAAACTACAAACTATCAGTTGCTTGGGGACCCGCCGAAGGTGGGACGACGCCTCGTGGCGTCGCAAAAAATAAAACTAAAATTTATCATAACGAGCAAGTTAGGCAGTTAAATCAGGTAAAATAATCTTTTTCTTAGATTGCTATAAGCACAAAAATTTTATTGATAGGATGGATTTTTTAACAACTAACTTGTTTGTTAGGGTGAATTTCTAGTGAGCGTCATGTAGAAACCTACTTGACCGAACTAAAATTTATCGTAACGAGCAAGTTAGGCAGTTAAACCGTGGCAATGCTTGTATTTTTTGCCACTACCACAAGGACATAACTCGTTCCTCTTAACATTGCCCCAGGTAGAAGGATCTTGAGGATCGCGATCTGAGGCTTCGACATTACTCTTAACTGGTCTTGAAGTTGAAGTTACAGAGCGCTGCGCCTGTTCTAAGTTAGCAGCTGGGTCGCTTCTAGTTTCAAAGCTTTTACTATTGGCAGTCTTGCGAGATAAAAGGTCAATCCCCTCTTCATTGGAAAGCTCCACTTTAACATGGGCTAATCTTGAGATGAGCTGCTCTTCCATTCTATTCATCATGTCTTCAAATAGATTGAAGGCTTCTTTTTTATATTCAATCAGTGGGTCTTTTTGCGCATAAGCTCTTAAACTAATACCCTGTCTTAACTTATCTAAAGATAACAAGTGATCTTTCCATTCCGAGTCTAGCGTCATCAAGAAAATCTGTTTTTGTAATTGCGAAACAATCTCTTGGCCGTATAAACTCTCTTTAGCGGCAAATAAGGAGTTCACATTATCGTTAATATATTTTAGAATCTCTATCTCAGTTACTTCTTTTTTTGCCTGCCCAGCAATATCAAGATCTAACGAATAGATTCTTTTGATTTCAGCAGTTATAGTTTCAGTTTTCCACTGATGAGCATAAGAATTTTTTGGAATATTTCTTGCCACAATATCCTCATTAATATCAGCCATGATGCCATTGATCTTCTCGGACAGATTATCTGATTTCATGATTTGCGATCTTAACTGGAAAATTGCTTTTCTTTGGTGGTTTACAACATCGTCAAATTTTAGTAGATTTTTTCTAATCTCATAATTTCGCATCTCTACTTTTTGCTGAGCTTTGTGCAAAGTTCTAGTAATCCATGGGTGCACAATCGCTTCATCATCTTTCAATCCGAGTCGCGATAAAGTTGACTGCAGTTTGTCGGAACCAAAAATTCGCATCAAATCATCTTCTAATGACAAAAAGAATTTTGAACGACCCGGATCGCCTTGACGGCCTGATCTACCGCGCAGCTGATTGTCGATTCTTCGCGATTCATGACGCTCAGAACCAAGGACGTAAAGACCTCCCGCTGACAATACTATTTCTTTATCAGCCTCATATTTTGCGATAATCTCTTGCTTTTCTTCTTCGCTTTGAGCACTCTCTAGATCATCATCAGCCCTACCTCCAAGCACAATATCAGTACCCCTACCGGCCATGTTGGTAGCAATAGTTATTGCCCCTGGCTTACCGGCTTGCGAAATAATTTGCGCTTCTTTAGCGTGATATTTAGCGTTTAGCACGCTATGTGGTAATTTATTTGCCTTAAGGACTCTAGATAGCTCTTCTGATTTTTCAATCGAAACAGTTCCTAGTAGTACCGGTTGTTCTTTTTGATGAGCTTCTTTAACGCTAGCGATGATGGCGTCATCTTTTGCTTTTTGCGTTTTATAGATTTCGTCATCCTCATCTTTTCTAGCAACATCACGATTAGTTGGAATTGCTACTACTTTTAAGCCATAGATTTCTTCAAATTCCACTGCTTCAGTAAGTGCAGTACCAGTCATACCAGCTAATTTAGAGTACAATCTAAAATAGTTTTGAAAAGTGATTGAGGCTAAAGTTTGATTTTCATTTTTAATCTCAACGCCCTCTTTCGCTTCTAGCGCTTGATGTAAGCCATCAGAAAATCTTCTGCCATCTTGCATTCTTCCTGTAAATTCATCAATAATCACAACCTGACCATCTTTAACGATATAATCAGTTTCAGCGTTGAAGAGCTTGTGAGCTTTCAAGGCTTGATTAACATGATGTACAAAGGAAACGTAATTAACATCAAACAATGAAGATTCTTCGTTGATCATGCCAAGAGATTTCAATAACGATTCCATCTCTTCAACACCTTTATCAGTTAGAAATACCGACCTATCTTTCTCTTCAACCTGATAAGCCTCTGGTGATAATCTTGGAATTAGTCTATCAATCTTTTCGTATAAGCTAGAATTGTCATCAGTGGGACCAGAAATAATTAGCGGCGTTCGCGCCTCATCAACCAAAATTGAATCAACCTCATCGACAATAGCGAAAAAATGATCACGCTGCACCATATCCTCAAGATCAAACTTCATATTGTCGCGCAAATAATCAAAACCAAGTTCGTTATTGGTTGCATAAGTTATATCGCAAGCATAAGCTTCCTTTCTTTGCTCATCGTCAGTATCATTAGTGATGCAACCTACTGCTAGGCCCAAAGATTCATGAATTTTACCCATCCAAGCCGAATCTCTTTTTGCCAAATAATCATTAACGGTAACTACCATCACATTTTTTCCGGTTAAAGCATTAAGATAACATGGTAAAGTAGCGACCAAAGTCTTACCTTCACCAGTTTTCATTTCAGCAATTTTACCTTGGTGCAATATAATACCACCGACTAACTGAACATCAAAGTGACGCATATTTAGCACTCTTTTACCCGCCTCTCTGACTACTGCGAAAGCTTCGTGCAAAATATGATCCATAGTTTCGCCGCCAGCTAAACGCTTTTTAAATTCTAAAGTTTTATTTTTTAACTCATCATCACTTAGCTTCGCAATATCGGTCTCTAACTTATTGATTTTTTCAACATCTTGATAAATCTTTCTAATCACGCGCTCATTTACCGAACCAAAAATCTTTTTCGCTATAAAATTAAACATTACTAAATTTCCATTAATATTACCTTTAAAAAACCCTATTATAAGTCCTTTTTAGTATTTCTCAAGATAAATATTGATTATTTCAATCTATTCGACTAATAGATCACCTTGATATCGGCGCCGCAACTTGATAATTTGTCAACTAAATCTTCGTAACCTCTTTCAAGGTGATATAAACGATTAATAGTTGAAGAACCGTTTGCTACCAGTGCTGCTAATACCATAGAAACAGAAGCCCTAAGGTCAGTTGCCATTACTTCCGCTCCGCTAAGACTATCAACACCAGTTACTACCGCCTTATTACCATCAGACTTGATCTTGGCGCCCATTCTGACCAATTCAAGGACATGCATGAATCTATTTTCAAAGATATTTTCTTCAATTATTGAATCACCTTGAGAGCTATCTGCAACCGTCATAAGCGCCATAACTTGTGCCTGCATATCAGTAGGAAAGCCCGGATGAGGCTGAGTAGCAAAGCTAACGGGCTTAATTTTATCAACAACCGCACGCGCCACCACTACATTATCAGACTCCTCTCGCAATTCAATTCCTGACTCTGTCAAAATATCAGAAAAACCATCGAACAACGATAAATTAACGCCGCGAATAGTAATCTCACCACCAGTAATACCAGCCGCAACTGCGTATGTACCCGCTTCAATTCGATCACCAATGATTCTGTGATTAGCTTGATGCAACTCCTGCACACCTGTTATTGTCATTATATCGCTACCAGCTCCTGATATTCTAGCTCCCATAGCAGTTAAGCATTGCGCTAAATCAACAATTTCTGGCTCTTTTGCAGCATTCTTAATCACAGTTTCACCCTTTGCCAAACAGGCAGCCATCATCACATTTTGCGTCGCCCCAACCGAAACTTTTTCAAAATTAATTTCAGCACCAACCAATCCGCCATCGGCAATAGCCTCAACATAGCCAGATTCGATATTAATTTTCGCCCCTAGTTTTTCCATCGCCATCAAATGTAAATCAATTGGTCTCGTTCCAATAGCGCAGCCACCAGGTAACGATATTTTAGCCTTGCCAAAACGCGCTAAGAGTGGCCCCATAATCAAAATTGAAGCTCGCATTTTACTAACCAACTCATATTGCGCAACTTGACTACTGATATTTTGTGCTTTTAGCTCGATTTTTCTTGCTTGGTAACCAGATTCATCAAATCCATCAAACTTTACCTCAACGCCAATACTAGCCAAAAGGTTGACCATGGTAGAAACATCCTTAACATGAGGTAAATTATTTAGTATCAACCCTTTGTCAGTCAAAACGCTGGCAACCATAATCGGTAATGCTGCATTCTTTGCACCAGCAATATCAATTGCACCTTGTAGCTTATTACCGCCTTTTATAACTAATTTTTTCATGATTTTTAAAACTAACCGAAATTTACATTAACACCACCGCTTCTAGGAAGTAGTGAGGTAGCAGCATTATCATTTGCTGCCGTTAAAATAGGAGCAGGACTAGGTCCTACAATTCTCTGCACAGCGTCAACAACAGGAGAGCTTCCTGGAGCAGCAATAGCAACACCCGTTTTTACTGTCAATAATCGCCCCAACTCCTGTTTAATATCCTCAATACGATCAGGTACGCCACCAAAAATCTCACAAGTTCTGGTGATAGCGAATCTGAATATATCTTGATCACTACCTTCAAATGGCGAACCATGATCATAATCTCCCTTGCAAAACCTTGCAAGGTTACTCACAAACCGAATTATTGCAGCTTCATCTTTATCACCTGAGACAGTAGCAAGAAGGGTTTTGTAATTTTCATCATCCTCCATAACATTTCGAAATATCTCTAATAAACTACGGTTATGTTTAAGGTTGCTTTCGACATAATGCTCGTAGATTCCATCGACTATTCCTGTCAGTAAATCTATTGCACCATCTTGTATTTCTGGTCTCATTTTACACTATAAATTAAAATCATTTTTATAATACAACAAGTTATATTATTTCTCAACAGTAAATTATCAATCTTACACCCTGCCGTCACCAGGTTTTGGAGACAAAAACCTCTGTAAAAGGCTTTTAGCCGCCTTAACAGATTTTTCATCAGTAAGATCTCCAGCACCCAATAGACCAACCCCTGAAGCCTGGGGTAGAATATCTGGCTGACTCTTTCTACGCTTTGCTTTATGGGCATCGGGGCTAGTATTGACAAAATCAGCAGCAGGAACTTCGGAAGCAATATCCACCCCCCGCTCATCGGGAGAATCATCAAGAGGGGGGTCGTCACCACTAGCGTCATGATCAGCAGAGACAAAGGCAATGTCCTCAAGCGCCCCTCCACGCTGCTCAAGGAAAGGATCTTCATCAGTAGATGCAGCAGCAGCTCCACCTGACATCCCAAGAGCCGGAACTTCCATCCCAAAAGATGGCGCAGGAACGTCGCTGATTTTTAACGCATCCTCAAAAGTACTACATGCGGTAGCCTGGTCTTTTACAGATTCAAGCTTAATACCAGTTTCTATTGCGGCTGGTATTGCTCCATCGGCTGAGGCAATTAAAACACAATCAGTATTATATCTAGTCTCTATTATTCCATATTGAAAACTTCGATTACATGGTAGCGTGACTAGACCCTCCTTTTTCGTTTTAGCTTCTAAGCAACAAACTCCACGAAACAAAGATTTTACAGAAGGTTCGACACCTCTTGCTTGACATGCGCTTGCAATAACCATATTTAATCTATGAGACAGTCCTGGCTCTAAATAGTCCTCAGTGTGCTGTCCAACGTGTTGATTGCCGACAAAAAATACACATTTACCGGCCATAACATCATCAAAATTACTTTCTATCAAATCTTGAAGATAAGTTTCGCAATCTTGGTTCATGCCAACCACCCTTTTAACACCTTTGGAACCTTCTTTATAATCAAATTTAACACGATCTATAGCTCGTAAAGTCTTCACTTCAGCTGCAACTCCATCTGCAACTGAAGCACCCAATTGCTCAGGCACGATACCTTTGCCTTGAAATGCGGCAAATAAGCCCAAAAAATCCGAACCATGAGCATCTTCGCTAGTTACCTCTTTCAAATGAGCGCAAAGCAATGGCAATTCTTCAATTGCTACGCCCGCTAATAGCTGCTGTAATTCACTACTCATGTCTACGCGAACTTGCTCCATAACGAAATGTCGATGATAACCTCTATCCAATAAGGCTCTGATGACCATTTTTGCCAAATTTTCATCATGATTCTCGCCAATAATAACATTACCAGCGAATAAGTCGTCAATATTATCCCTACCTCTGCCAAAAAAAGAATTCGAAGTAGAACCATCCCACTCAACAGAATGATCGTCATAAGGGCAGCCAGCTACGGTCGCTTGATCAGGAGGAGTGCCACAGAATTCATCACCCGAACTGTTGCTACCTGAAGCTAATGCACTCACAACTTCACGATCCGTAAGGCCTCCACCTGTAGCTGATGCACTCATAATTGATTAAAATTAAGTAATATTATTCACCCTTAATAATTACACAAGATTTTCCATAAACAAAAAATCTACTAGAATATGTTTTTTCAATAGAAGCAATTTTTCTAATACCGGATATTGCTCTAAATTTATCATAACCATTGTCTCCATAAGAAAATAGCCCCAAGATATTTTTAGAACATAATACTGCCTTTTTATTAGGAACTATATATGGATCATAATATGTTATATCAGAAGTTTCAGTATATATTAAGCCTGGACCCGCTGGGGGGTTAACAAAAGCGCATGACGAAGATGTCAACAAAAACATCAAAACACAAAATCTTTGCAAAATCTTACTGTCTAACATATCTATATATGAATTAATAAAATAAAATTAATACCAACCTCTATAGTTTAATAATAAGATAAGAGGTTCCAAGTTGCAAGAAATTTAAGATGCTCGAAAGTAACATTGTTCAAAAATGATACATTGATCCTAATTTAGCTAGTCATCACTAACGTTTGGAACGGCACTAGATCCATCCTTGATTAGGTTCGATACTTTCTTTATTTTTTTACCAGCTAGAATATCTTTGATTTCGTCTCCCGTAAGAGTTTCATACTCCAACAATGATCTAGCTAATTTCTCCAAATCTTTTTTATGCTTTTTAAGTATCGACCTAGCTTCATCTAAGGCCTCTTGCACTATTCTTTTAACTTCCTCATCAATTAAACTAGCAGTTTCGTCAGAAAATTCTTTATGAGGAATACCATACATACTTCTACTTTCTTCTGTAGAATAATTAACAGTTCCAACTTTGTCGCTCAAGCCCCATTTTGTAACCATACTTCTTGCCATATCTGTTACGTGAGAGATGTCAGAAGAAGCTCCGGTAGTTACCTTTTCATCGCCAAAGATTAATTCTTCAGCAGCTCTACCGCCCATGCCAACTATTAAATCATCATGAAGCTTAGCTCTACTCACTGAAAATCTATCATTTTCTGGCAATCTCATAACAAGACCCAAGGATCTACCTCTAGGTATAATAGTAGCTTTGTGAATTGGGTCAGAATCTGGGCAATTAATGGCGGTGATAGCATGACCAGCTTCGTGATACGCAGTTAACTCTTTTTCTGATTGCTGCATAACCATTGACTTCCTTTCGGCGCCCATCATAATTTTATCTTTAGCTTCTTCGATATTTTGCATCGTTACTAGCTTTTGATTTTTTCTAGCCGCCATCAAGGCTCCTTCATTTATCAAATTAGCCAAATCAGCGCCGGCAAACCCTGGAGTACCTCTGGCAATCACCTTAAGATCAATCTCAGGAACCGACTTAATATTCTTAATATGAACCGCTAAAATCTGCTCGCGACCAAGGATGTCTGGATTAGGAACTGTAACCTGACGGTCAAATCTTCCTGGGCGTAGTAACGCCTTATCAAGAACATCGGGTCTATTAGTGGCAGCAACTATCACTACTCCTTCATTTTCCGAAAAACCATCCATTTCAACCAAAAGTTGGTTTAAAGTCTGCTCTCTTTCATCGTTACCACCACCAACACCACTACCGCGATGTCTACCGACAGCGTCAATCTCGTCAATAAACACGATGCAAGGCGATTGCTTCTTTGCCTGCTCGAACATATCTCTTACCCGAGAAGCACCAACACCTACGAACATTTCAACAAAATCAGAGCCAGATATTGAAAAGAATGGTACTCCAGACTCTCCAGCTATCGCCCTAGCCAGCAAAGTTTTACCAGTACCTGGGGATCCTATTAATAAACATCCCTTAGGTATCTTGGCGCCAAGCTCTACATATTTCCTAGGATCTCTTAAGAAATCAACCACCTCCATCAACTCTTGCTTCGCCTCATCAATGCCAGCAACATCAACAAAAGTAACTTTATTCTTATTTTCTTGCAACAACTTAGCCTTACTCTTGCCAAATCCCAAAGCGTTACCCTTGCCGCCAGACATGCCTTTGGCAAGATATACCCATAAAGCAATCATTAAAATAAATGGCAACCATCCCAAGATTCCAGCAATCACTCTTTCTGATTTACTTATTAGAGGAATGGCGCTAATAGTAACACCTTTCTCTTGCAATACTTCAACTAGGTTTGGATAGTTTGGCAGATAAGTATTAAATCTCTCCCCGCTTTGAAATTCACCGATAAGATCGTTACCTTTAATTTCTACACTAGTAACCTGACCCGCTTCAACGTTGTCCATAAATTCTGAAAAAGTTACCGATTTCCCTGTTAACCCATTGTCAGTTAAGATATTTGAAACAATCATTACAATGGTGAAAATTATTACCCATGTAAATAAATTTTTCATATTTGGACTTTTCTGCTTCTTTATCACTTTGTTTTTTAATTATAATTTTAATCTTTTTTAAACCTTATATGTAGTATAATGCCTATTTAAAGAATTTTCAATACAAAAAGGCAATTATTATTCTACAAAAAGATTTTATATGGTAATTTGTGTTATTTTTTTATCATATTAGCAACTGCAACATCCATTCTGAGCCACTCTCTAATTGGTCGCGCTGGATAACCACCAACAACAACTCCTTTATCAATAGACTTAGTAACGCCCGATCCGCCTGACACTTGAGCTAAATCTCCTATTTTGATATGGCCAACAATACTAGCAGTGCCACCGATTTGAACATGGTTACCGATTATAGTACTGCCGGCTATTGCAGCGCATCCAGCTATAAAGCAACCATTACCAATTTCAACATTATGAGCAATTTGCACTAAGTTATCAATTTTTGTACCATTGCCAATTTTAGTATTTAAAATTGCCCCTCTGTCAATACAGCTATTAGAGCCAATCTCAACATCATTGCCAATTACTACAACTCCTATTTGCTGAACTTTGTAATTGATGCCCTGATTGTTAACGAAACCAAAGCCATCTTGCCCTATTTTAACTCCTGAGTGAATAATCGCTCTGTCGCCAATAACTGCAAAGGATACAACTGCATTAGCATTTATAACGCAATCATTGCCAATTATACAATTATCCTGAATAACCGCCCCAGGGCCAATAGTGCAGTTATCGCCTATTATCACATTTTTTCCTATGAAGGCATTATTTGCCACTTTAACATTTTGACCCAATTTAGCATCTGGGTGAATATGTCCTTGAAAATTATAGTCAACACCCCTCTCCTTATAAAGATAATCAAGTAACAAGCTGTAACTATAATGGGCATTTTCACTAACCAGCAAAATAGAGTCAGAGTCTTGACACCTTTCTTCAGAACTTTTATTGATAATGCAAAAAGACGGCTTACATTGTAAGAATTCTCCGTAATATTTGGTCGAAGTAAAAAAAGACAATTCACCTTCTTTGCAGGCAGAAAGGGTTGAGATGTCATATATTTTTTTCTGCAAATCAACATTTTGTTGACATAATTTAGCTTGAGTAATTTGCAAAACTTCTTGCAACGTTAAATAATCAACCCTTTTATCAAAAAACAAACTTCTATAGCTAGCCATATTTTAAATTTAATTAATTTTATCTAAATCACCACCAATCTTCACCTTCAGATTACCCTCCTTCTTTCGCGTTCTCGTCCTCCATGTATTTAAAGTAAACTTCAGATATGTATCTGCGCCCCTTGTCTCCTCTTTTAAGCTGAACTACGATATCAACAACATTATTAATATAGGAAATAATTTCAGAAGGACTCATGCCAAGCCCCGCCTGCATCACCATCATTTTTAATTGCTCCAACGCCATCTTGGGGGTATCAGCGTGCAAAGTTGAGATAGAGCCTGGGTGACCAGTATTAATAGCCCTTAAGAATGCAAAGGCCTCTGCACCACGTAACTCACCAACAATAATTCGCTCTGGGCGCAAACGAAGACAAGCTTCTATAAGATCCTGAGTGGAAACCTTAGATCGACCCTGACCACCTTTTGATGCCAATAAATGCACCCTGTTAGGATGAGATTCTAGATCAATTTCTCGAGCATCTTCAACAGTTATCAACCTTTCTTCGCGAGGTATCGCTCTGATCATGGCGTTGGTAAAAGTCGTTTTACCAGTCGAGGTACCACCTGAGATAATAATATTTTTCTTATAGAGAACAGCCCTTTGCAAAAAGTCCTTAATACGATTTAACTTTAGTAATTTCATCAAAATTGCATCGTTCTTATCAACAACTTCCTCCACAGAAGCAGTGTCAAACATCCCCATCTCTTCGTAATCATCTAAACTCCATTTTAATGGAGAAGGCTTACGAATGGAGAATACCACCGCGTCCCTTTCACACGCTGGCGGGAAGACAATTTGCACACGATAGCCATTAGGCAAAGTAGCGGATAGTAGTGGCTCCTCTTCGCTCAACCTCTGATCCGTAGCTTGAGCCACCAACCTCCCCAAGGACTTTAAGTGCGGTAAGTCAAAGGCTGGTAAATCCTCTTTGAACATGTCACCTCTAATCTCAATCCATACCTCTTTGGAAGTATTGATTGAGATTTCACTAACACCCTCTCTATCCATTATCTTTTGAATCGGCAATAAATACGATTCAAGAGCAGCTTTACTCATTACTTATAAACTAAAATGAAAATAAAATTCCAAGCAAACCGACGTAACCGTCGTTATCTCTCAACTGCCTTCTGTCATTAGAAATCGAGCTCTGATTAACGATATCTGAGGCTTGAGGCTGATTGGAGGCAAATTCATACTGAGTAACCTCAATGTATGGTAATAAGCCTTTTGCCAACTTATAATCAATACCTAGAGAAGTCGCTTGATATTCATTACTTTGAAACTCACTTTGAATATGAGTCAAACTTAACGCCACAGGACCAAACTCATAAGCCAAGCCTGCAGAATAATAGTAAGCATCGCCATAAGACGGAGCATTTCTGGAAGAGTTGCAATCTTGATTCCCTAAAACATCATCACTATCATAATCACAAGAATAAAGACTATTTTCCATTTGCAAAGAATCCCCCCAGTTGCCATAAGACCCACCTATTGTAAAGCCAAAGTAAGTCAACATAAAACCAACATCATAAGCCAATAAATCATTTCTAGTAAAACGTTGATCTTCAGTGGTATCGAATTTTTTATAATCAACATTTTCATATTGACCAGACTCGCCAGTAACCGAAAATGCCAATCCTAAATTACCAAAGTTGTTGGAGTAATTTAACCCTACACTAATAACGTCTTCGATATCACCCGTATCATTACCGGACAAGGCGCTAGTAGTACCAATATCTCCCGTATCAGGGGTATAGCTCACACCAAACTGCCAATTATCAACTCTAGGAGTATAAAAACTAATTTTAGTAGCGTCCTCCATTTGACCAAAAGATCCATCGTTAAAGTCGTAGAAGCCGTTTCGCAAGCTATTTCTTGCAAAGCTAGAATTCGTATCATCTAAATTAGCATTAGTGATATCAGCAAATTCAGGATCACTGGCAGAGATATAACCTTTAGCATAGCCGCCATGCGCCACTGGCGCTTGCGGAATGACAATAAATCTTGGAACCTTAACAAAACCGCACTCATCCCCATTAGTAGAATCACAAGCAGGGTTTAATGATTGAGAGCTATGTGACAACATTGGCAAGTTAACATATTGTAGATACTCACCGGTGATACCGCCAGCAGCTCTAGCAAAATTCGAAGGGCCAACTTTCATATTTTGATTAACGCCACTATTGTTTCCAAACTCAAATTTACCAACTTCAGCTTCTGTGAAAATATAAGTTTTGTCAGAGTTGATACCTTCATTTAAACCATCATTAGTTACATCAGCTTCTAACTCGATCACGGCGCCATATTTTATACCCGTATTAGAAATAGCTCCGACCTTAATATACACTTCAGAGTCATTAGAAAAAACTATATCGCGCGAGTTATTGTTATAAGTTCCGGGACTTCCAGTCTCAACAACACCATTTGTTACGGTAGCATCAGGTAACCTCGTTCTCGCAAAAGAATCAGCCTGACTGACATAAGCTGCGTTAAAGTTAATAAAACCACCTACTTTAACAATTGGAGTATTAGGCTTTGAATATAGATGCACTGGTATCTCTTGTGCCGACAAAATCCCTGGCAACAAAAGCAAGAAACAAAATATTAAAGTAGCGCGTCTCATAGTAAAGAAATAAATTAATCTATTATCTTATATACTAATAGAGTAAAGTTTAATTACAAATGTTTAATTCATTTTTTACTTCAATTTTATTTTTTTTAAGCTACAATTTGATTAAAAACATATTTTATGACTTACTTACCTCACTGGCCAACACCTGGAACTTTTGGTAATGCTAAAATTGATTTTGAACAAGTATTTGAAAGAGTTGGTCAAGTATTATCGAATCTTGGCGATATTCATAAGAAACTCTCCCCCTCTATTCATATCACCGGAACCAATGGCAAAGGATCGTGTGCCGTGATAATATCAAACATACTTAGAAAAAATGGCTACACAGTTAACAGCTTCACATCCCCTCACATTCATCACTGCAATGAGCGTATAAATATTGATGGCATTGACATTTCAGACTCTTACCTATACGATATTGCAGAAAAAGTCAGAATTGCCAACGAAGAGAAGCCGATTACTTTTTTTGAAGCCATGACCATAATGTCTATAGTTGCTTTTTTTGAGAATAAAAGTGATTTTAATATTTTTGAAGTAGGAATGGGAGCCAGAATTGACGCTACCAATATAATAGAAAATAGAGCAGCATCTGTTATCACGCCAATATCTTATGATCACGAAGAATATCTTGGAAACACAGTAGCAAAAATAGCCTTCGAAAAGGCGCACATTATAAAGCCCAACACTCCCTTAATAATAGGACCCCAGCCTAAGGAGGCGACGCAAATGATTAAAATAATAGCTCAAGATCAAAATTCGGAAATGTCAATCTATGGGCAAGATTTTACAATCGAAACAAATGAGCGTGGCAGCTTCGACTTTATATCTAAAATTCGCAACATATCCAATATTGGCAAACCATCGCTTCACGGGGATCATCAATATATCAATAATTCAATTGCGATAGCTACCGCCTTAAAAATTGAAAATATAGAAATCGATGATAACAAGCTAAAGGAGGCGATAAAATCAACAAAATGGCCCAATAGATTAGAAAAAATCAGCAATAACTTAAACAGCTTCATTTCAAAAGAAAGTGACATCTATATTGACTCCGCTCATAACAATGCTGGAGCGTATGCTCTATCCAAGTGGCTCGATGACGAATCTCAAAAAGACAGCAAACCTACCAAGAATATAGCAATAGTAGGTTTTTCTAGAACAAAATGCAAGGCTAACTTCCTGCAGCTTTTACATAATAGTTGTGAGCATGTTTTTGCCACCAGAGTTGATGGCGAGCCTAATCCCGAAGAAATTGAAGCAATATGCAATGTCGCTAAGTCGCAAAAAATAGACGTTACCGGCGCTGCTGATCTACTAGATTGTTTTGAATTAATTGCCAAAAAATATCAAAATGAAAAAGTGCGCGTCGTGATATGCGGGTCAATTCACCTAGCAAGAGATGTAAAAAAATTTGGCAGAGCTTAGCGCTTACCCTTCATGAAGTTAATTGGACCTTTTGATCGACCATGAATGAACTGATCAAGATACTCATTATCAGATTTGTACATGTCTTTAACGTCACCAAACCAAACTATTTTTCCACCGTGTAACATTGCAACCTTATCTGCAATTTTCTTTGCTGAGGCCATGTCATGAGTTATAGTAATCGTAGTTGCGCCTAATTTTTTCGAGTTATCCACAATTAGATCATTTACCACATCTGACATTATTGGATCAAGTCCCGTTGTCGGTTCATCAAAAAATATTATCTCTGGATCGGTGGCTATTGACCTTGCCAGAGAAGCTCTTTTTTGCATACCCCCCGACAACTCACTAGGGTACAAGTCTGCAACTGACTTTTCTAACCCAACAGAAGCTAATTTTTTAATAGCAATTTTTCTAGCCTCTTCTTTGTTGGCAATTTTTGAATTTATAATTCTAAATGCCACATTTTGCCATATTGTCAATGAATCAAATAATGCTCCACCTTGAAATAAGTATCCAAATTTTGTCATTAACTTACTCTTCTTTCTCGAAGAGATGTTGGTAGTTTCATAACCATCAATTTTAATACTTCCTGAATCAACATTAATCAAATTGCAGATCGATTTAATCAGAACAGATTTGCCACATCCAGAGCCCCCTAATATTACCAAAGATTCGCCCTCTTGCACTTTAAGATTAACGCCCTTTAATATCTCTTTACCATTAAAAGCTTTCCTTAAATTACTAACCGATATTTTATAATTAGACATAACTTGTATTTTTACTTTTATTTACTTAACTCGTCATCAATCAGCTCAGCAATTTCCTTATAACCAACAAAGCCCTGTATCTTTCTATTATTGACAAAGAAAGTTGGGGTAGATTGAATGTCTAACTCTTTAGCTGCAAGCATTCTTGCTTTCAGAACTCTATCCTGCAAGCCTTGGTCAATCAGGCATTTTTTAACTAAAGACTTACTCATGCCGTCAAGAATAGCAATAGACTCTAATTTTGCCACATAATCATTTTTAAAAATCCAAGAATTTTGCGTATCATAAAAAGTCTTCACAAACTCATGATATTTTTCCGCTCTATCATCTTCATCAAACTCATAAGCTCGACAGATCGCAATAGTTGCAGCTACCAATGACGGATGATTAAGAGGAAAGTCACGATAGACAAATTTTACTTTTCCGGTATCAATATAATTCTTTTTAATTTTATCAAACGCCTCATCATAAAACGCAGCACAATGTGGGCAAGACATTGATGCGTAGTCGACCAAGGATACCTTGGCATTCTTATCGCCGATATATAGCTCAGAGTCTGATATTTTCAAAACCTCACTGTCAAAAACCTCATAAATTTCATCAGTACCAGCATTAGAAATCGTCTCATTACTAATGCCATCAGAGCTAAAGCTGATAACATATACGATGAATGCTAAGATTAGCACAAGAACTGCAATAGCAATAAAATGCTTTTTGTTTTTAAAAAATTTCATAACTAAGTAAATAATATTATTTGTAAATATAATTAATATATTATATAATATAATTATAAAAATAAAGCAAAACTATTAAAATTATGATTGTCAAAATTCCGCTATCGGTATCCATCATTACTTTAAACGAAGAAGATAGAATTTTAACATCCATTAATGCTGTCAAAGATATCGCAGACGAAGTAATTGTTGTTGACTCTGGAAGTACCGACAATACTTGTCAAGTGGCGCTTGAGGCTGGCGCTAAAGTGATATTCAACAAATGGAATGGCTATGGTCAACAAAAGATTTTCGCTCAAAAGCAATGTAAAAATGACTGGGTTTTAAATATAGATGCTGACGAAGAGGTGTCAAAAGAACTTAAGAAAGAGATTCTGCAGTTATTTATCAACAAAAATCACAGCAAATGTCACGCTTTTAAAATCAAGATTGTTAATAAATTTCGCTTTGAAGAAAAGCCAAAAAAACTTGCTTACTACTATAATCAAATCAGGCTATATAACAAAAAATATGCCGGGTTTAAGGATTCAACCGTACATGACTCAGTTATTTTATACGAAAAAAATAACAAAAAAGTAGGAGAATTAAATAATATAATTTATCACCAATCATTCAGATCTTTTTTGCATTGGATAGAAAAAATTAACAGCTACTCTTCAATGCAGGCAGTAAATTCCTATAAAAAAGGCAAAAAGCCTAACTTTTTAAAAATCCTACTATCGCCAATCATAGGATTTTTAAAAGCTTATATTATAAGAAGGTATTTCATCTACGGTATCGACGGCATCACTTACAGCAAGCTATACGCCTTTTCTAGATTTGCAAAAATGATTAAAATCAAGGAAGAGTTTCAAAGAAACGATAGCAACAAGTAATTAATATCAAGGTATCAAAAGGGACGAATCTCCATAAGAAAAAAACTTATAATTCTCTACTATTGCCTGATTATACATTTTTTTAGCGTCAACAGTTCCTATAAAAGCACAAACAAGCATAAACAAGGTTGATTTAGGCAAGTGAAAATTGGTTAACAAGGCGTCTATAGACCTAACCTTACATCCTGGATAAATAAAAATATCGGTTTTTCCTCGAAATGGCAGTATATTACCACTATCATCAATAGAGGATTCTAAAACTCGCAAAGAAGTAGTGCCAACGGCTATAATTCTAGCTCCATTTTTTTTAGCTTCATTGATTCTAAGCGCTACATCTGGAGACAACTCATAATACTCTTCATGCATCTTGTGATCCTTAATATTTTCCGATCTAACGGGTAAAAACGTTCCAGCACCGACATTCAGAGTGACAAATTCCTTTTTTACACCCACCTTTTCAAGTTGCAAAAATATATCATCATCAAAATGCAAACCAGCAGTCGGAGCAGCAACACCATAACCCTTGTTAGCATATATAGTTTGGTAATTTACATCATCATCATGCTTTTGCGACCCATCACCTCTTTTAATATAAGGTGGCAATGGTACATTGCCATAAACCTCAAGCTTATCAAAAAAACCATCAATGTCAGATGAGATAATACAAAAACCATCATCTAACTTTTTTTCAAATCTGAAGGTAAAATCTTCAGCAACCTTTATACCATCTAAATCACGCACCTTCTTTATACCTTTACATATCGCCACCCAATATACCCTACTGTCCTGACATTCCGACACCAGCGCCCCCTTTATTTCATTATCAAAAAGTTGTCGATCAAGATTAAATTCCACTTTTTTACCACTTCTAAGAATGGTGGCCTCTAATTTTGCCTTAATAACCTTAACATCATTAAAAACTAACACATCTCCCGCTTGCAAATAATCTACAATACTATTAAAATAAGAAGAGATAATATTTCCTTGTTTATAAACGAGCATTTTCTTTCTCGATTTATCCTTTTCAGGAAATTGCGCTATTAGATTTTTTGGTAAATCAAAATTAAAATTATCAACTAACATGGATAAAAAAACAGATTTTGGCTTTAAAAAAGTTAACAAAAACGAAAAAGCAAGCCTTGTGGGACAGGTTTTTTCAAACGTAGCAGAAAAATATGACTTAATGAATGATCTTATGAGTGCAGGATTTCACAGATCCTGGAAAAATAAAATGATTCAAGAAATCCAATTCTCTAGCAAGGTCAAGCAATATAAAATGATCGATGTCGCCGGAGGAACTGGCGATATAGCATTTCGTATTGTTAAAAAAGCAAACCTTGAAAATATCAACACCATTATTGACATTGTTGATATCAATCAAGAGATGCTTGACGTTGGCAAAGAAAAGTCTATCGATCTTAACTACTTCAATCAAGTCAATTTTAACAGGTGTGATGGCGAAAGTCTAGACTATGATGATAATTTTTTTGATTTTTATACCATAGCTTTTGGCATTAGAAATTTTACCAATATAAACCAAGGCCTCAAAGAGGCTCATAGAGTTTTAAAAAAAGGTGGTAAATTTATATGTTTAGAATTTTCCAAGGTTAATAACAGGATACTTGAGGCAATATATGACAAATATTCATTCAACGTCATACCAAAAATCGGGGAAGTAATCTTAAAAGATGGAGACTCTTATCAATATCTAGTTGAAAGCATTAGAAAATTTCCAAATCAAGCAAAATTTCAAGAGATGATGCAAGATGCAGGATTTAAAAACTGCAAATACCAAAACTTAACTTTTGGCACTGTAGCAATACACACTGGCTACAAGCTATAGCCAAGATTCAATTGGAATATTTTAAATAGAACGTAAAGTGCTATTATCAAGAAAATCACAGCAGAAATATCTATCAATAAAGAGTAGAGATCTCTAACATAGCTTTTTTTAACAATAATAAGAGATGCAATCAGGATAAGAGAGCTAACTACGGGAAGCATGAAGCTGATGTCACTTACAAAGTAAAGTAAAAAAGAGTAAGCAAAAAGAAAGGCGGCAATTAGACATAAAAGTCCAATCACCGCCTTAGCATCTTTCAATCCGCTTTTATTTTTCATTATGAATTAACGTCTACTCTAAATGATAGTACGCATGATTTTGAAGATACGGTAGTATCATAATTACCCGCATTCCCGCAAGGATCAGCGCTAGGCTGTATACCTCTAATAGATCCACTAGTGGCAAATCCATCATCATATTTAGAATCCAGAGATAAAGCATCTGTTGGGGTAATTATACCAGTAGAAACTGTAGCGCCATTAACTAATGTATTAAGATTGTTTCCTCCAGAGTTAATTGAACCAGTCAGAACTGCAACATTATGACCGGATATAGTACTGTAATCAAAGTCCCAAGCAGCACCACCAATTTTAGATCCTGGTATAGCCTCTCCAAATGAAGTTATCGCATCATCAGCTTGATTAGAAGTATCTAAAATTAAGTTATTAAGAGTAGCGTAAACAACAGACTTATCAAGTACATTAGCCACACTCAAGTGCCTCCAGGCATTTCTTCCCTCAGAGTCCATTGCAAGATCACTATTGGCGAGAGAGTTAAATTCAATTTTACCGTCGCCATCACCACCATCTTGACCGCCCAACCTATTATCATAATCACCAGGCAAACTGTCAAACTGATTAAAGAAGGAGTTAACCGAAACGGACCAAGTTCTGGACTCAGTAATGATTGACCTTAGCTCTGAGGATTTAATTAAACTTGCACCGCCAGTAACACCAGCAATCAAAAGACCAATAATGATCAATACAATAGATAGCTCTATTAATGAGAAAGCTGACTTAGATGATTTTTTTGATAATTTCATAATTTAAAAATTTATTAAATATTACCTTTCAAAAATAATGGTTATAATTATAATGTCAAGCTAAAAGTTAAATTATTTAAAATATAAATTTATAATTTCATAATTTGCTAATCCCTTTGGAACTTTTATCTCAACCTCGTCCCCTACCTTTTTTCCTATTAACTTCCTTGCCACTGGCGAAGCGTCAGAGATCATTCCTTGATCAATATCAGCCTCAAACTCACTAACTATCTTATATTGACGAATCTTTTCATCATCCAAGTCCTCCAACTCCACAGTCGATCCAAAAACCACAATATCGCCATCAAGAGTTGCAACATCAATCACTTCGGCACTGTTGTATTTTGATTCATAATCGGCAATTTGCGCCTCAACAAACCCCTGCTTATCTTTGGCAGCATGATATTCTGCATTCTCTTTGAGATCTCCATGCTCCCTAGCATCAGCAATTGCCTTTATTATTTTTGGTCTTTGCACCTCTTTTAAATCTTTTAAAGTATCCTGTAGCTTTGCAAAACCCTCTTTAGTAATTTTCATATCATTAGTTCGTTAATTAATATCTATATTCATCGGTTTTAAATGGCCCGGAAACATCAACATTGATATATTCAGCCTGCTCTTTGGATAGAGTTTCTATTTTAGCTCCAAGCTTATCAAGATGTAGTATTGCCACCTTTTCATCAAGCTCTTTTGGCAGCAAATATACTTCATTATCATATTTATCAGAATTGTGCCACAACTCAACTTGTGCCATAACCTGATTAGTAAAGCTAGCAGACATCACAAAAGCGCTGTGACCTGTGGCGCAACCTAAATTAAGCAACCTCCCTTCTGCTAATAAGATAATTTTTTTACCATCAGCAAATTCAATCTGATCAACTTGTGGCTTAATATTATCCCACTTTAGGTTTCTCAAACCTTCAACTTCAATTTCATTATCAAAATGACCAATGTTGCCAACAATAGCATTATCCTTCATTTGCCTCATATGATCAACGGTAATAACATCCTTATTTCCAGTAGTAGTTATAAAGATATCAGCATCTTTTACTACATCAGCCATAGTGAGAACCTGATAGCCTGCCATAGCAGCTTGCAAAGCGCAGATTGGATCAACCTCTGTCACTACCACTCTAGCACCTTGAGATCTAAAAGCTTCAGCACAACCCTTACCAACATTACCATAGCCACAAACCACAACCATCTTGCCAGATATCATCACATCAGTTGCTCTTTTTACGCCATCAATTACACTTTCTTTACAGCCATATAAGTTATCAAATTTTGATTTTGTAACTGCATCATTAACGTTGATAGCGGGAACTTTAAGACCCCCTTCTTTTGCCATTTGATACAGCCTGGCAACGCCAGTAGTAGTCTCCTCTGATAGTCCTTTGATATCTTTAAGTAATTCAGGATATTCATCATGAATCATTTTTGTCAAATCACCACCATCATCAAGAATCATATTTGGTTTCCAATTGCTATCGCCTTCAATAGTTTTCTTAATGCACCAAATATACTCTTCTTCAGTTTCGCCTTTCCATGCAAAAACCGGAACTCCAGATTTAGCGATAACAGCAGCTGCCGAATCTACGGTAGAAAAAATATTGCATGATGACCATCTTACCTCAGCTCCTAAATGAATTAAAGTCTCAATAAGTACCGCCGTTTCAACCGTCATATGAAGACAGCCAACAATTCTTGCACCAGCTAGGGGCCTAGAGTCACCATACTCTTGCCTAATAGCCATCAAGCCTGGCATTTCTTTTTCTGCAATATTAATCTCTTTTCTGCCCAATTCAGCAAGGGCAATATCTTTTACTTTATAATCCATAAATAATTAAATTAAATTAAACCACAAGAATGGTAAAATTATTAAAAATACAAAACCAAAATTTGTTTTTTTAGATTTATTATTTAGCAGTAGCGCTAAAAATGAAAATCCGACCAAAACCAGAGCTAAAAATGGCAACAACTTTTCAACAGAAAATATTAATGACAAAATTAGGATCAATTTAATATACTCAACTATATGCTCTTTATTAACGATGAATCCATTAATTTTTTTGTAGAAGATCTGATAAAAAGTAGCACAAAAAATTATCGCTACCACTGCAGAATTGATCATTTGCGAAAAATCATGATCATGCATTACTTTAAAATTAGTGACCAATAACAGTAGATAAAGTAAAATCTGATAAGGTAACTTGCTATGCTTAACATCAGTAACTACCAATATCAAGCAGCCAGAGCAGATCAAAGAAAAAATCATAAACTCTTGCGTGAAGCCATACTTAAGATAGGATAGAATATACAATATCGCCGACCCTAACTCTAAAAATAGATGGGATCTAGGGATTTTAGTCGAGCATTGAGCGCACCTTCCTAGCGTAATTAACCAATTTAAAACAGGAATCAATTCTCTAGTTCTGAGCGTGTATCCGCATTTCGGACAATGAGACTTCTTGCCAAAATACCTACCAAAACAAGATTGACCAATCGGCAAACGATGGGCAAATAAAGTTGCATAAGAGCCAAAAATAGCTCCGAACAAGCCCGCTATAATTACATTAAAGAAATTAATTTCCATAGTTATCTTCTAGATTCTAGGTAAGCAATCACATCCGCTCTATCCTTAGGTTTTCTTAGACCAGCAAAACCCATTTTCGTACCCTTGATATATTTCTTAGGCTTTAGCAAGAACAGATTTAGCTCTTTTCTTTTCCATACTAACTTTTTAGCTAACAACGCATCAGAATAATCAAATCCCGGATAAATCCCCATTTTTCTACCAACAACGCCCCATAGATTGGGACCAACCTTATTATCACCACCACGTACAATATTATGACACGTTGCACATTTCTTGAATATCTTCTCTCCTTTAGCAGCACTAGCAAGCTTCATAAATTGCTCAATATCAACTACTTTTTTCTTTTTAACAATTGGTCTGCCATCTTTAGATAACTTAACCTCGTAACCCCTCTTGGCCATCTCTTTTGGATTGTATAAAATCTCACCAATAGCAAAAGCCAGCCCTACCGAAAAAATAGTAATAAACATTGCCGATCCTATAATTCCAAATTTTTTATTCAATTTATCAACTACAGGGGATACTAATCCGCATATTTTAGCAGCCACAAAAGATTGACAAATACGATTTTTAATCTTCTTAAAAATATTTATAACAGAATTTAACATAAATTAAATATAAAAATTAAAATAAAACTGACAAAGATTTCTCCTCATCGATATTACGAATCGCCTTGCTAAGCAAATCGGAAATATCAATAATCTTGATATTTTTAACGCCAAGAGCTTCTTCAGTAGGCATAATTGAATCAGTAATAACAAGCGATTGCAACGATGAGTTAACAACTTTTTTGCAAGCCTCTCCAGATAAAACGCCATGAGTAATGCAGGCAGAAACCGATAGCGCCCCTTTCTCAATCAACGCATCAGCAGCATTACATAAAGTACCTCCGGAATCAACAATATCATCAACTATAATGCAATTCTTACCTGCGACATCACCAATAATATTCATCACCTCACTAACACCAGCCTTTGGCCTTCTTTTATCAACAATCGCCAATTCTGCATTAATTCTTTTTGCCACGTCTCTAGCTCTGACCATGCCACCAACATCAGGAGAAATAACCACTAAATTATCACTTTTAAAATTCTCTTTAATATATTTAGCGAAAACCGGAGAAGCGTATAAATTATCAACCGGGATATCGAAGAAACCTTGAATTTGCGAAGCGTGCAGATCCATCGTTAAAATTCTGTCAGCACCAGCAGATACAATCAAATTAGCCACTAATTTAGCTGAGATCGGAGCTCGTGGTGAAGATTTACGATCCTGTCTAGCATAGCCAAAATAAGGTATTACCGCCGTAATTCTTTTTGCCGACGCCCTCCTTAAAGCATCAATAGTAATCAACAACTCCATAATATGATCATTTGCCGGAGTTGAGGTAGACTGAATAACAAAAACATCCTTACCCCTAACATTTTGCTGGATATCAACGGAAATTTCACGATCCTTAAAATGCTTAATTTCGGCATCAGTTAAATCAACACCCAAACGCTCTGAAATCTTTTTAGCCAAAACCGGATTACTGTTACATGAAATTATCCTAATATTACTCATTGCTTGTTTTTTTATATTAAATTATTACATTTTAAATAAAATATAGACTATTTTATTTTATATATTACAATAATAACAGTTATTAAAAATAATTACAAGAAAAAATGGAAATTTTTAGCATCTATGAAATTAGTAAAATTGTTCACATAATATCCTTCGTTGCTTGGTTTGCAGGGCTGTTTTATCTACCCCGGTTATTCGTTTACCATTGCAGCCTTAATAAAAGCGATAAATCTTATGAAACTTTTTTAACAATGGAATCAAAATTATATAAGATTATCATGAATCCAGCGATGATAATCACAATTTTATCCGGAGCCGCCCTCGCCCATGAAGTTGGCTTTGCTCAAGGCTGGCTTCACGCTAAAATTACACTAGTAATAGCCTTAGTTGGCTTTCATCATGTTTTAGGAAGTTACATTAAAAAATTCGCCAATCACAATAATCAAAAACCAGAAAAGTATTTTCGCATCATTAATGAAGTTCCAACGATTCTTCTAATTTTGATCGTAACTTTAGCAATATTAAAGCCATTTTAATGACCAAGGAAATTTTTGAAATTACCGAAGATAAATACCCGGTAATTCTTGATATTCGCTACGCATCAACCAACAATGTTTTTAACACGATTATGTATAATGATAATCGCTGCTTTTTAAACACCTTAATGCAAAGCAAATTCGAAGAAGCTGCTGCTCTAGCTCAAGAGCAAGCCTTAATGTTAAAAATTTTCGACACCGCCAGGCCGCTAAAAGTTCAGCAATATATGTTTGATAAATTTCCTGGCGAATTTGTTTCCAATCCTAAAACCGGCTCTATTCCTCATTGCCGAGGCATTGCAATTGACCTTACCCTTACCGACGCTAACGGTAATGAGCTCAATATGGGTTCTGATTTTGATGAATTTAGTGAATTAGCTTTTCATAGTTATAAAAATCTTGATCAAGAAGCTCTTGATAATCGCCAATTATTACTAAAAATCATGACCAAGGCTGGTTGGGATTTTTACGATAAAGAATGGTGGCATTATCAAGACTTCAACCCACGTGAAACCGCAATCCTTGATTTAGAGCATTTCTCCAAGGTATAACAAATAATGTAAAAAAATTCATTACAATCGATAAAGATATGAAGTTAAAGTGAATTTCTAGTGAGTGCCACGTATAATAGATACTTGGTCGAGCTAAAATTTATTATAGTGATTGGATATAATTTTGTTGCTAGGATGAATTTCTAGTGAGTGCCACGTATAATAGATACTTGGTCGAGCTAAAATTTATTATAGTGATTGGATATAATTTTGTTGCTAGGATGAATTTCTAGTGAGTGCCACGTATAATAGATACTTGGTCAAGCTAAAATTTATTATAACAACAAAATTAAGGATAGAAGCGCGAGGAAAACTTATCCATATCCTTTAATAACTGCGAAACTTCAAATCTTTCGCCAATTTTATCCTCAAACCTTTTGAGTCTTTCGACTACATCGTGAATTCCCCTACTATCAACATACTTTAATAAACCACCTCTAAAGGCAGGGAAACCAGCGCCCATGACCATTGCCATATCAAGATATTGCGGAGAAGCAACTACACCCTCTTCCATGCATTTTGCCGCTTCATTGACCATGGTCAAAATACATCTATCAACAATCCTATCCTCATCAGCATAATAAATAGGAATAACATGATCTTTTCTGAGCTGCTCCATGATTCTACCAATTTCTGGATTAACAATAGGTTTTTTATTACCCAAAACATAGTTGTAAAAACCAATGCCAGATTTTTTACCCAATAAATCAGGATGAGAATCATGCATTTCTTTTAAAATTTTGGCAACCTTCATTCTGTCACCATAAGCTTCTTGCAAAGTAAGTGCTACTTTGTAACCAATATCTATTCCAACCACATCAGCGAGCACAAAAGGACCCATTGGCATACCAAAAGACTCAATTACATGATCGATAACCTCAATATCGCCACCATCTTGCAATAAATAAGCCGCCTCATTCATCATTGGTAGCAAAATTCTATTCACACAAAAGCCAGCAACATCCTTAACCACAATCGGAGTTTTTCCTAGTTTTTTAGCAATCTTAACAGTTTTAACAATAGTTTCATCAGAAGTTTTTTCTCCTCTAATCACTTCAACTAACGGCATTCTATTCACGGGGTTAAAAAAATGCATACCGACAAAACGCTCTGGCTTTTTCAAAGCAGTCGCCATTTCAGTAACTGATAGCGAAGAAGTATTACTAGCAATAATCGCGTCCGGCTTAACTTTAGTCTCTAACTCTCGAAATATTGATTTTTTAATATCAATATTTTCAACTGCCGCTTCGACAATAATATCAGATTGTCCAAAACCAGCATAATCAAGCCCAGAAGATAATTTTGCCATCTTCATATCGATCTGACTTTGCTTATATTTTCTAATCTTTTTTAATTGTGCAAATACTTTTTTAACCTGTTTATAGCCTATCGAAATAGCTTCTTGCGTAATATCCTTGATTCTAATATTGATATCCTTATTAGCAAACAGCCAAGCTATACCACCGCCCATGACCCCTGCTCCAACCAAAGAAGCATTTCTGATGAAAAATCTTTTATCAACTATCTCATCAGCATTGCTAACACCATCATCCTTCTTCAAACTCTCATTGATAAAATAAATATCAATTAGGTTTTTTGAAATTGCACCAATTGCAAGGTCACAGAAATTCTTAAGCTCCACCTCAAAACCTCTTTTTTCATAAGTTAGGCCATAAGTCTTTTTAATTACGTCATGGGCAACTAAAGGGGCCGGATAAAAACCCTTGGTCTTTTGCAATAAATTCTTTTTTGAGAAATAATAAATCAGATGTTTCTTAAAGAAGATATTTTCAACAATAAATCTTCTTTTTGCACTATCAGAGCGATTTTTTAAGTAACAATTTTTGTTAGAGTTTTTGATAATCTCAGTGACAAAATGCCCCATCTTTTCCTCTAAAAATTCTTCTCTAACAATATCATCAATGAGACCAATTTTATGAGCTTTAACAGCATCAACAGGCTTGCCAGTAAGAATCATCTTTAAAGAATTTTCCAAACCTACAAGCTTTGGCAATCGCTGCGTACCACCAAAACCAGGTATAATTCCCAAATTCACCTCCGGCAAACCAAGCATTGTTTTAGGGTTAATAACGCCAACCCTATATTTACAAGCAAGTGCCAACTCCAAGCCACCGCCCATACAAGCGCCATTAATAACCGCAATAGTAGGTATTTTCAATCGCGCTATTTGCGATATTATATCCTGACCCAGTGAAACCTTCTTCTTGGCGTCATCATGGCCATCGATCGATTTAATCTCATTAATATCCGCACCAGCAATAAAGATATTCTTTTTTGCTGAAGAAATAAGAGCTACTCTCACCGCCTTATTGCCATCGATTACATTTATTGCCTTTTGCAGTTCCAGCAGAACCTCTCCAGACAACTTATTAACCTTTTGCCCAGGTAAATCAAAGACGATATTAGCAACCCCCCTTTTGTCAATCGAAAACTCTATATTATTTGCCATGTAAAAATTATTTATATTTTACAGCTCAAACTTCTAAGCTTCTTTGCTAGATAAATATCTTTCAACTTCTAGTGCCGCCATACAGCCAGTTCCAGCAGCGGTCACCGCTTGTCGATAAATCTTATCTTGAATATCACCAGCGGCGTAAACTCCTTCAATATTAGTAGTAGCAGTACCCGGCCTAGTAACTATGTAACCTTCCTCATCAACTTCTAATCCAGTATCTTTGAAAATTCCAGAGTTTGGAGTATGTCCAATAGCGATAAAAATACCTTCAGCGTCAATCTCCTTAGTTGAGTCATCAACAGTACTTTTCAATACAGCGCCAGTAACTGACTTCGCAGGCTTTTCAACACCCTTAACTTCGTCCAGAACATGATTCCATATTACTTCGATTTTTGGATTAGCAAATAACCTATCCTGAGTAACCTTATCAGCTCTAAACTCATCTCTTCTATGTACGATGTAAACCTTACTAGCATGATTAGTAAGGTAAATAGCCTCTTCAACAGCAGTGTTACCACCGCCAATCACCAACACCTCTTTATTTTTGAAAAAGAAAGCATCGCAAGTTGCGCAACCCGAAACACCAAAGCCTTGGAATTTCTTTTCAGATTCTAAGCCAAGCCATCTTGCTTGCGCCCCAGTAGAAATAATAACCGAATCCGCTTCGAATTCATCTCCACCCTGGGCAACTGCCTTAAAAGGCTGCGATGAGAAATCAACCGACTCAATATGATCAAAAATGATGTTGGTGCCAACATTTTGCGCTTGATTTTGCATCTGCTCCATTAACCACGGACCCTGAATCACATCACCAAAGCCAGGATAGTTTTCAACATCAGTGGTAATTGTCAACTGACCACCAGGCTGAGATCCGGTAACCATAATTGGCTCTAGATTAGACCTAGCTGCGTAGATTGCAGCACTATAGCCCGCAGGTCCAGAACCGATAATTAATGTCTTTGTTTTATGTTTTGCCATAACTTGTAAAAAATTATATTTATATCTTTAATTCCAATATACCTAAAATCAAAATATTTGTCAAGCATATTTAAATAAATCCCACCCTTCACTTACAACTATACACTGTATAATTTAATTGTCAAGTAAAAAAATAAAAATATTCTTAAAAAAACTTCTTGACTTTGCTTTATATACAGCGCATAATAGAATCATAAAGTAAATTTACTCAATATTAACAGATAATATTATCATGAGTCGTTCCTTTAATGCTTTGAGAAGAGCTTTTGCTTACGTCCACCCTGGCGCTAGTCTTGGAAATAGAGCAAGATTCACAGAAGAGGATAGGGAGAGGAAGAAGTCATATTGTGAAAGAGTGCTTGGTCTCGAGTTTGCATACTATGCCGATAAAGCTGAAGATAAAAGCGCCGAATATTACGCTTGGCATGGCTCTTTTGAGAGTAAAGCCCGCTATATTGCCGCAGCACTAAATAACAAGAATGTAGCCCTAATTAATGCTTTAGGTGGCAATGTGGTTGCGATGATGTAATTAAGAATTTAGAAATGATAACAGGTGAAGGTGAATTATCACCAAGATCTTATGAAAAATTACCTACCCTTTTTGGATTCAGCGATTCAGAGCTACTTCTTAAC
This sequence comes from Rickettsiales bacterium, assembly GCA_047404215.1. GTDB lineage: Bacteria > Pseudomonadota > Alphaproteobacteria > Rickettsiales > UBA1997 > CAMCFD01. The sequence continues at coordinate 18,494 of JBDOIV010000032.1, read as the reverse complement.
TTTTTAGGTAAGCAGGGATTTGTTCATCCAGTATTATCAAGCACTCAGCCGACGGCAGAGACAATTGCACAGCTTACAGCCGCTGAGCCTAAAAATTACGAAGCACAAATCAAGATCAAAGCTTTTAATGAACGCACTAAGTCGGCAGCTAAAATTGAAGGAGCAATGGCGATGCATAACAGCCATGCCAATTTAACAAAATATCGCAGCACTGGCGATAAATTTGGCAATATATTACTGATGGAGCTTGGTAGGGTTGGTCAATTTTCTAACGAAGGTCTTGATCAAGAGATCGAATATCTAAGAAAAATGCAAGCATTGCCAAGTATTAAAGCAATTGTAGTTAGTCACACCGACTCCATTGATATTGTCAAAGTCAGCAGATGACTGTCCTCCCATCTTCTATAACGCTCCTTTTGGTCATGATGGATTAAAATATGGCGAAAGTACACTACTGCCACTTCACACCAGAACCACAATTACAGCCCCATCTGACAGCGATGGTGAATTTACCTTAAAAACAACAACCAAAAGAACTGCAAAAGAAATTGCAGAGCAAAGGCTTTTATATCAAAAAGTGAGTAACTTTCCTGCGGGAGATCAAGATGTGCCACAAAATTGCATGGTACTGCTACATCGTGAAATTTGCGGCAACTCGCTGTCGCCTGCCCCTGGCTTTGTTGACGGTGATTTTACTGGTAAGGATTTAGTAGTAGTTCTACCCAGCCACCTACCAAAATACCCAGAAAGTGAAATTTTAAATAGGGATCATCACGCTTTCGATGACCTAAGATATGCATTAAATGACTTGCGTAATTTAAATGTTTTTGCCCGCGCCCAATCTATTACATTTACCACATCTGGCGATTTCAATCCCAGATTGGCAAATTTTGTTAATGACTATTGTCAGCAATTTGGAATTGATGCCGGTCATCTTGCAATTATGGCTGGAGAATCACAAGAAGAGGCGTTTCACGAAAAATGTGGCTATTTTGGTAAAAAAGAAGATTCAATTCCAGTAAGAAAGGTAAGGCCGGACGAGCTAAAGATTATATTAGCAAGAAAAGTTAGCTTGCGAGACACCCTCGTCCCCGACCCATCAGTAGCACCAATTGAAGGTGAGAAAAGCCAGGATGGCGCCAAATCTCCTGAGCTGTGAAAAAATCTTGTAAAACTCAAAACCCTCATCCCATGTTTGCTTAGCCGCGCAACTATGCGCGGCCCCTACTAATAAAGGGGGGCCCTAAAGATAACTGACACCTTTCAGTTTAATGAAAACTCAAAACCCTCATCTGCCATGGGCCCCCATCCTAAAATAACTAAAAAATGCTGGGATGGGGCGGCGCACAATTGCGCAGTAAGATTACTCTACTAACAACAAGATGTAATTTTAACGAAGAAATTTTGTTACTAGGGTGAATTTTTAGCGAAGAACATGTATGAAGGATACTTGGTTGAGCTAAGATTTACTCTACTAACAACAAGATGTAATTTTAACGAAGAAATTTTGTTACTAGGGTGAATTTTTAGCGCAGAACATGTATGAAGGATACTTGTTCGCAGCTAAAATTTGCCCTACTGATAATAAAGCGGGGTTTTAACGAAGAAATTTTGTTACTAGGGTGAATTTTTAGCGCAGAACATGTATGAACGATACTTGGTTGAACTAAAATTTGCCCTACTGATAATAAAGCGGGGTTTTAACGAAGAAATTTTGTTACTAGGGTGAATTTTTAGCGCAGAACATGTATGAAGGATACTTGTTCGCAGCTAAAATTTGCCCTAGTGACAAAATTTCAAAGTTAAAGCATTAGCATACCGCCATTAATGTGTAAAGTCTGTCCAGTAACATAACCCGCTTCTTTACTAGCAAGATAGACTGCGGCGTTAGCGATATCTTCTGGGCTACCCATTTTTCGCATTGGGATCGAAGACAAGATGCCCTCTTGCTGCTTTTCATTCAAAATATCAGTCATTGAAGTTTGAATAAAGCCCGGCGCGATGCAGTTAATGGTGATACCACGAGTGGCTACCTCTTGAGCAAATGATTTTGACATACCTACCATGCCCGCTTTTGACGCAACATAGTTACACTGCCCCGGGTTACCGGTAAAGCCAACCACTGAAGAAATGTTGATGATACGGCCATATTTGGCTCTGATCATTTTCTTAATAGCATTTCTATTTAAGATAAATGTTGATCTCAAATTAATATTCAATACATCATCAAAATCATCATTTTTAATTCTAAGAGCAAGGTTATCCTTAGTGATTCCGGCGTTACAAACTACAATATCGATATTAGCACCCGATATCTCAGCTGCGTTATCTAGAAGAGCCTCGACCTCTTCTTCGCTTGATAAATTGCATTTAACAAATTTACATTTATCTTCTCCGAGCTCTTTTTGAATCTCTTCCAATCTATTTTGCCTAGTGCCGCTAATTACAACATTAGCACCTTGAGCAATGAATTTCTTAGCAATTTCGTAACCAATACCTCCAGTTGCACCCGTAACTAGAGCCGTTTTTTCATTCAAATCAAACATAATTATTCAATATTATTAATTAAATTATCCATTTTTTTTAACTCCCGCTTATTATAACCTTGCTTTTCTATTTTTTCATCAACTATTTTCTTATTTTTATTATAAATACCATAAGGCTCTAATTTGTTGACGTTTTTTGAATTTATCTTGTCGATAATTTTACCAGGCAATGCAGGTAAATCCAGAAGACTAGACTCCTTCTTCTTAAATTCAAACCTTGGACTAGCCTTACCAATAATCATTTTTACAACCGGATCCAAAGTATTGCCAAATGGCGATATTACCGATCTAAACTTCGAATTATAAAGCCAGCTTGGCATTGAATCTTTATATTTGGCCTTAGACATTGCAGATTTAAATATTATGCCATGAGTATTGATAATAAAAGCATAGACTAAGCCAAATACTAAAAACGCCTTCAGGAAGCCGTAAGCTAAGCCCAGAAATTGATCTGTACTGTATGGAATTTTCTCTTTAACAATACTAGCAAGCCTCCTAGTTAGTATAGTTGACACAATAAAGACAACTATAAAAGAAGCAATAAGTGATACTATATTAATAACGAAAGGATCTTGTAAAAATGATTTTAACAAAATCGCTAACAGATCTGATAAAAATATAGTAGCAAAAATTGATATAGCCCAGTTCAGTAGTGAAAAAACTTCTCGCACAAAGCCTCTAAAAAAAGCCAGCACTACAAAAGAAACCAATCCGATGATAAATATTAAATCAAATAAATTAAGGGTAGTATCCATATTCTTATTAATTAAACAGCCTTATAAAAGGTAAATTTTTAACAATTTCGTTAATAGGTTTCATTTTTTTATTAGAGTCCATCAGCATATTAGATAACTCCTCTTTAGATATTTCAGCGATATTGCTAAAATCTTTTTTGAATTTTTCAAATTGCATCACGCGATCTATTTCGGCAGAAATAATTGCTGATGTAGCTTCCAACTCTTGCGAGTCGTCACTGACAAATTTAAAAAATGCTTTTGATAATATTTTGGTTAAAATCACCCTCTTAGTATAGTAATTGTAATCAGTTGATTTATCTTTTAAAATGCACCAAAACTCATCAGATAATTGATAAGCGCTTTTAACAGCGTAAGATATCGGCTCTAGACCATTGCTTTTATCAACCAAGTTCCCTAAGTCAAAATAGAAATTCTTAATTGTAGCAACTGCTTGGCGGTTATCTTTTTGTAATTCAAAAAAATTAAAAACACAAAAGTAGATTTTTTCCCTAATTTTCTTGCTATCGAAATCTCCGCTATCAGCAATTTTACTTTTTAATATATCAATATTACTAGATAGGTAAAAATCAATAATATCAGTGACGCCATTTTCGAAAATTAAGTTAACTTCTGCGGACTTGATGTCACAATCACTGGCAATATTAGACAATAAGTCATTATCAATTTTTGATTTATTGCAAATTTTTAAAAAACTTGATAAAATTTTGTGCTTTTTTTGCTCTATATCCATAATTTAATCGTATTTTGATTCAAAAAAACAGCTTTAAGCCCCATTAAATCAAATATGAGATTAATTGCAAGTAATTAATTAAAATATTATTTGAAAATAAAACTAATAATATTTATAATGAAAAATATAAACAAAAATATAATTATGATTCAAATACCCTTTTTTAATAAAAAAATAAAAAACGACGTCATTTACAAGGGCGCTGGAGATGAAAACTTACTACCAGTTCATAAAAGATTTAACATCAAATTCCAATACGGCAAAGGACCTTATTTATTTACCAAGGATGATCGCTATCTAGATTTTGGAGCTGGGATCGCTGTTAATGCCATGGGGCATTGCCACCCTTCTCTTGTAAAAGCGATAACCGATCAAGCTTCGAAACTATGGCATGTCTCTAACATTTATCATATCGATGAACTGGAAAAATGCGCCAAAAAACTAACTACCGCCTATCAAAAAGATTATGCTTTTTTCTGCAACTCAGGCGCTGAAGCAATAGAGTGTGCGATAAAAATGATAAGAAGACATTTTTATATTCAAAACAAACCAGAAAAAAACAGAATTATTACTTTTGCTGGCGCCTTTCATGGCAGAACCATTGCCGCAATATCAGCTGCTGGTAAAAAGAAATATTACGAAGGTTTTGAACCTCTATTAGAAGGGTTTGACAATGTCGAATATGGCAATATTGAAGCTGTGAAAAAAGCTATTAATAAAAATACGGCCGGTATATTAATAGAACCTATACAAGGAGAAGAAGGTATCAAAGTACCGACCAAAAAGTTTATCCGCGAGTTAAGAAAGTTAACCAAGGAGAAGGGTATATTACTAGCTTTTGACGAGGTGCAGTGCGGCATGGGTCGGACCGGCTACATGGGAGCTTTTGAGTATTTCGGTGTCAAGCCTGATATCATAGCTCTTGCTAAAGCGATTGGCGGCGGATTTCCCCTTGGCGCTTGTGTATCTTCTAAATTCGCCGCTAAGGGCATGACTTTTGGAACGCATGGCACTACATATGGCGGCAATCCGTTAGCAATGTCAGTGTCTAAAGTGATAATAGACACAATTTCAAAGCCACGCTTCTTAAAAAATATCAGAAATACCAGTGATCATATTTTTTCACAGCTAAAAACACTCCAAAAAGAATTTCCAGACAAAATCGAAGAAATTAGAGGGGTTGGCTTAATGATTGGCATTAAACTTAGTGATAAAATGGTAAATACAGAATTTGTCGATATATTAATTGAAAATAAGCTACTGACTGTAGCGGCTGGAGAGAATGTTGTCAGATTTCTACCTCCACTAATTATCACAAAAAAGCATGCCAATATGGCAATCAAGATTTTAAAAAAATGCTTAAAGTAGTATAAACAATGGAAAAACAGCACGATCTTATCACAAACTCCTCAGAAATAGAGGCTCTAAAAGCGCAAATAAATGATCAGGAGCTACCATCGATATTATGCACTAATATCAAGGCTTCAAATCCTAACTTTTTAGGAATCATTCATGCTAACGGATCTTTTTGCGATAACTTCAAGATAGATCACTTAGAAGTCTTGGGGAAAAGCTATGACTTTCTGTTCGACAATCAGGATACAGATTATTCTTCAGATAATCAAATAGAGCTTGTTAAGCTTATTAACGCCGCTAAGAATCAAGCCCCTTGCTCTATTAACCAATCCATTTTAAATAATCGTAACTCGATCGAGTCAACAAATTATCGCATAAACTTCGAGCCTATAACGAGTCACTCAAATTCCAAATATTATGCTCTTATAACTTTTGACAAAACATTTGAAGACGATGATGATAACCGGGTCATCAAGGCAAGGCACAAAGACATAGGTTCAAAGAATCAAGAATTGGTAAAAAACCTTGAAAGAGCCCTAAATAACGAAAAAATTCTTCGCGAAATAAGCTACCAAATAATTTCCGACAAGTCGGTAAAAGATATTGCTAAAAACATTTGTGAATCAATCTGTAAAATACTAAAAGTTGATAGATGTCTAATCCATAACGTTAACGAGAATAATAATATTAATTTTATTGTTGAATATAATAATTTAAATAATGAAGAGCTAAATATTGACTATCTAGAAGCTCTGGAGTATATCAATGATCACAACTCTTTTTATAATAAGATAAGACAAAATCTTACCAAAACTTCGATATTTGTTGTTAACGACGTTAAAAAGGACCCAAATTCGGCAAAACATTCCAAATTTCATGAAAAATATAATATAACTTCACAAATTTGCGCAATATCGCTATTTAACAATAAATCAAATGGTGGTATTTATGTATTTTCTTCATCGATGAGAAATCCTACCATCGATGAAATAGAGATGATTGAGATTATTGCTGACCAGCTATCTATTGCAATTGAAAGATCGAGCTCCATTGAGAAAATTATCTTAACCAATCATGAATTACTACAAAAGACACAACAATTAAAAAAATCAATCCAAAAAGAAAAAGAGATGAGAGAGATGCAAAGTAAATTTATCACTTTAGTATCTCATGAGTTCAAAACCCCATTGCAAATTATTGACTCCACCAGAGAGTTGATATCAAGAAAAATTAAAAGCCTTAACTTAGAAGATGACTCTTTCGATAAATACTCACAAAGAGTTAAGAATGCTATCAAAAGAATGACCAACCTTATTAACAGCACCTTAAGCTTAGCAAAAATAGAGGAAAATGAGGAAGAAAGTCAGGTTACCACATTCAAACAAGACTTCCATCTTCATAACCTACTTGATGATGTAATTAGCAAAATATCCGACCTTTCAATTAAAAGAAACGTGTCTATTGAAAAATTATTAAACTCACAAAATGATTTGATACACGCTGACTCCAGTCTATTAGAACATTGCTTCAGCAATATCATCTCCAATTCTATTAAATACTCAAAAAAGGATACTACTGTTAAAATAGAAACTATCTGCGATGAAGATAACATAAAGATTATCGTTTCTGATCAAGGCATAGGAATACCTGCAGACGACCTCAAGCAAATAGGTCAAAAATTCTTCAGATCTAGTAACACCCTATCAGAGTCAGGTAGTGGCATAGGATTGTATTTAACAAAGTATTTTATTGAATTACATAATGGCTCTGTTACCATTGAAAGCATTGAGGATGAAGGGACTCAAGTAATTATAACTTTACCTAAAAAATAAATGATATATCTTAGAAAATTATTTTTATCAACCATACTGGCAATATGCGCTCTATCCAGCGCCTCCAATGCAAAACAATACCCCCGATTCAATGGTGAAATACTTACAGAAATGAGAGTCGATAGCATTTTTGAAAATGACAACAATCAAGATATAGAAAAAGTCAGCGGCTATTTTAATTTTGAAACTAAATCCTCTCTAAATTTTAATGAAAATTGGTCATTAAAGAATTCATTCAACCTAATCCCTGTATATAGAAGGCAGTATATATATCCCGAAAGATCACGCTTTATTCTAGGGGTTGACAGGGGTAATGACCGCGGCATTAACATTGACGATTCTGCACTAATTGCCGAAGAGATCAAAATCGCATTTGAAAACGAGGATTTAAAATTTGCTGCTGGAAAAATAAATCCCACCTTTGCCACTCTATATAGAAGAAATAAAAGAATAGGATTTTTTGTTACCGATGTCACGGAAGACTACGAACTTAGAGAAAGAATAGGGCTTTCTATTTCAACATTACTAGAAGATAGTGAGATAACATTAAACAGCTTTTTCAATGACGCCAGTCCTTTATCAAATAGTGGTATTAATTATAGAAAAAAAGCCCGCAGCGATGATGGTATTGCTGGCAACACTAACAGTCTATCATCTTATAGTTTAACCATGGAAGGAAGGGGCTTTATAGGAATCAGAAACTTATTTTACAATATCGGCTACAGAAGCTTGGGCGTTAAAAAGTCACCCTCCCCTTCTCTTAAAACTGCCAGAGAAGTGGGTTATACACTTAACTTAGAATATTTATATCAAGTTGCTGAAAACACCTACCTGATCCCAATCATAGAAGCAGTAAAAATAGATAATTTTACCGGCTTAGATGATCGCGATGCAATGTATATCACCACCTCAATTGTAGCAAAATATAGTGGCTGGAATGCTAGCGCCTCTTATATTGCTCGTAACATCAAGGGCAACTATCCTCAAGCTCCAGTAAAAGAAAGCGACGATAGCATACTCCAACTAAATATTGGCTACAAATTCCAAAACAACATTGCCATAGACGTAAGTAGAGCAAAGATAAAGGAAGATGACAAGGAGGCAACTTTATTTGGGGTAATCGTGAGCTACTTATATGAATTTTAGAATATGGAAGAATATAGCGCGCAATTAATTAACAAAATATCTCGTCAGGTCGCTAACACACCTTTAATGCGCTATATTGTTAAGTGCGGATCTGCTCATGCTTTAATAAGCTTAATTAGAAAAAGCAAGGGCAAAAAATTATCCAGATCACAAAGAAGAAAGTTCTTCAACAAAAGAAGGAGATGGTTTACCGATAATATAATAATGCATCACAGAAGAATTCATGAAAAAAATAGACATCTAGTGCTAAACCCGCAACAAGAGGTTGTAAAAAAACAAAAGAAGAAAAGAAAGCTCAACTTACAAAGAAGAGACAAAAAAACAAAAGAACATAATCAAAAAGAAATAATTCATAGAGGACTCGTATTAAAAGGAAGAGTAGATGCCAAGAGGCTAAAAGCTAGAAGTAGATGGCTTACCGTCTCAACTTGATATAAAAAACTAACCCTTCTTGTTTTTGTTAGCTTTGACGACTAAAGATTTATTACCATTGCCACCAGATTGTGATTGAAAATATCGCAAAATTTCTTCAGCATCTTCAAAGGGCGCTGCAAAAAAAGAAAAGCTATCAAACATTCTAATGTCATCTATTTTTCTCTGATTGATACCGGTATTCTTCTGAATAAACGCAGCAAGCTTAGCAGCGTTCATTTTGTCATTCTTACCCTTGGCTATAAATAGCCTTGCAGTACCCTTGCCATCAACATACCCTTTTCTACCCTCTCTTTTTCCTTGGGAACCACCAGAACTTCTTCTGCTGCCTCTATTATCACGATCCCCGCTCTTTCTAGTCACCTCTCTTATCTTAAAGTATTTACTTTCTTTTAAATCGTCTCCAAAGGTAATTTTCAAAACTGCCGCGAGAGTCTTTTTAACATCAGTATCGAATTTTAATATCTCCTCAGCAACCGAGTTCAACTCGCCCTTACCCGACCCCTCTTCCAGAATATTATTTTTTACCAATGCGATAACTCTCTGCTTCTTGCCTTCAATAATATCTCTGACACTAGGAACCTCTTTCTTATCAATTTTAGTGCTAACACTTTTTTGAATATTTAACAATTTTCTATATTCAGAAGGGGTAATTAGAGTTATGGCGGTTCCCTCTTTACCGGCCCTCCCCGTTCTTCCGATTCTATGCACATAACTTTCACTATCATTGGGCAACGCATAGTTGATAACATGAGTAAGGTCATCGACGTCAATACCCCTAGCTGCGACATCAGTTGCAACTAAAACAGTAATTCCTTTTTTCCTAAAGTTATTTAAAACCTTCTCTCTTTGAGCTTGAGAAAGGTCGCCGTGGATAGCATCTACTCTTAAACCTCTATGAGAAAGCTTTTGCGCAACATTATCGACATCAACCTTAGTTCTACAAAAAACCATTCCGTAAAACCCATCCTCAACATCGATTATTCGATACAAAGCCTCAAATTTATCAGAATTAGAAACTTCAAAATATATCTGATTGATATTTTTCTTATCCCTATCTTTAGACACAACCGAAATTGTCTCATATTTTTTCATGAATTTTTTAGCCAAACTAGCAACATTTTTTGGCATAGTTGCCGAAAACATTACAGTCCTTCTTTCCTCTGGTGAGGAAGATAATATTTGCTCAATATCTTCTATAAAACCCATATTTAACATCTCATCAGCCTCGTCCAATACCACATATGAAATTTCTGAAATATTTAAAGTTCCCCTTTCCATGTGATCCATCACTCTGCCAGGGGTTCCCACCACAATATCAACACCTCTTTTAAGTCTTTGTATCTGACGATCTATTGGCTGCCCTCCATAAATCGAAGTGAGACCAATTTTATCATTATGGCACAAAGATGACAACTCTTCAGTAACCTGAATTGCAAGCTCTCTGGTCGGAACCAGGATCAAAACTTGCACAAAACCAGCTCTAGGCTTTATATTTTCAAGAATAGGTAAGCCAAAGGAGGCTGTCTTGCCAGTTCCTGTTTGAGCCTTAGCAATTAAATCTAAGCTATTATTAAGCAAGAATGGAATAGCTTGAGCTTGAATAGCGGAAGGCTCTTCAAAGCCTTTACTTTTTACTTTAGAGAGAGTCTCAGGGGATAGCCCTAGATCCTCAAACTTAATCAAGTTTGACATTTTAAAATTATTTTTTTTCATTCAAGCCGTATGCCTCGTGAAGAACTCTGGTAGCTAGCTCACCATACTGCTTATCAATTAGGACTGAAATTTTAATTTCTGAAGTCGAGATTAATAGCAAATTAATACCCTTGTCAGCTAGCGTTTTGAACATCGTATGGGCAACTCCAGAGTGAGATATCATGCCGACGCCAATTACTGATATTTTTGCAATATCTTCGTTGACAAGAACGTTTTCATATTCTACCTTTCCAGCAATAGACTCAATTGCAATTTTTGCTCTTTCAAGCTCTTCTTTGCTAACAGTAAAAGTAATATCAACAGATTTACCATCGCCACTAACGTTTTGAACTATCATATCAACATTAATTTCACCTTGAGCCAACGCTCCAAAGATATTAGACGATAAGCCTAAGTGATCTGGCATTTTTGTTAGCGTGATTTGCGCCTCATTTTTAGCATAGCTAATGCCAGTAATAACTCTTCTTTCCATAATTTCCTCGTTGTTGTTTACTAAAATAGTTCCATTTGGCTCGTCAAAGCCTTTAAAAGTAGATAATACCCTTAACCTCACATTATGTGCCATTGCCATGGCAACTGATCTTGTTTGCAATACTTTAGATCCGCTATAAGCCATTTCAAGCATCTCCTCAAAGGTTACTTTATTAAGCTTTCTAGCATCCGAGGTTACCCTGGGATCAGTGGTGTATACACCATCAACATCAGTATAGATGTCACACAAATCAGCATTGGTAGCAGCCGCAATCGCAACCGCAGAAGTATCTGACCCACCTCTGCCAAGAGTAGCTATTCTATTGGTGTCATGATGAACCCCTTGGAAACCCGCAACAACCACAACATCATAGTCTTCCATTTTTTTTCTCAAATACTCGCCATCGATCTCATTTATCCTCGCCTTAGAGTGGACATTGTCAGTTTTGATACAAATCTGCCAACCTAAATAAGATCTTGATCTATACCCTAAAGTTTGCAACTCCAACGCCAAAAGTCCCGAGGTAACCTGCTCACCTGATGCAACAATAGAATCATATTCTGCCAAAGATTCTTTAGAAGTAAGTTTTGACATATCCTTACAATACCCAACCAATTGATTGGTAACCCCTGACATCGCCGATACTACAACGATTATCTTGTTACCCTGATCAATTTCATGCTTTACTCTTTGAGCAACATTTTTTATTTTTTCAATGTTACCAATAGAAGTTCCACCGAATTTTTGTACAATTAGACTCATTATTAAAAATTAATTAAACAATCTAAAAAATATTATACACTATACAATCGAAATTTTCAACAAAAACATTTATTTATTAAAATATCAATATTATCAATAGTTTTTTAGATTAATAGGTAGCAATTTAGAAAATTTTACTGTAAAATTTAATTATAATGTATTATATTATATAAAGTCACAAACTTTCAAAGATAAAATAAATTAATTTAATAATGGTAAATTTTAAAACCAAGTCAAAAAATATAGTTTCTAAAATTTTATTTGCCTTCCTAATTCTTTCATTTGTACTATTCGGTATCAGCAGCTTTCTACTCGAAGGAACGGGCAACTGGGTAGCAAAGATCAATGGCAAAAAAATATCCTATCAACAACTGGAAAAAGCTTCTTACGCTGAAAAAGAGACTCTTTTAAGACAGCAGCCAAATAATCAAAACCTAACTAATTATGTTAATTCTGCACAATTTAAATTTGACGTCTTAAGTAAAATCATTAATGAAAAACTACTAGAAGCAATCTCTAAAGATTATGGTACCCACCCAGACAGAACTCAAATATTAACCAACATAACCAAAAATACCAATTTTCATAAAAATGGTAAGTTTGATCACAAGCTATTCAAAAATATTTTGCGTAGCAACGGTATTGACCAAGAAAATTATATCAAAATAATTGCCAATGAAACGGTAAAATTAATGACCCTCAACAGCATCAACTTAGTGTCTCCAATAGATCAAGATACCTCAAAAAAGATCGCCAATTTCAAAGAGGAATTAAGATATGCTGACTTAGCTACTATTTCAAAAAGAAATATTGGAAAAATCAAAAAGCCATCAGACGAGGAGCTGTTGACAATATATGAAGTCAATAAAAATGAATTTCAAGAACCAGAAAAGCGTAATGTTAAATATATATCTTTCAATAAATCATCACTTTCCGGGAATGTAAGGATTACCAATAAATTAGTTAAAGAATTTTATAACACCAATCGCGAGAAGTTTAAAACACAACAAGAAAGAAGTTTTTACCATATCGTCTTTGATGGCGAAGAAGAGGCTAACGAGTTCCATCGCAAACTAATTTCATCAGAAAATTTAACTGCTGCATTTATTGAATTAGGAAAGTTGTCAGGAAAATCAAAACAGCAACTATTGATCAAAAATATTACCCTTGAAGATTCTATACCTACGGTTGCTAATAAAGTATTCACTACATCCTTAAATAAAAGCTCGCAAGTCTTTAAGTCTGAAATCGGCTACCATATAGTTCTCGTCTCCAAGATTTATGATGGCAAGGTGTTGCCATTTTACAAGGTTAAAAAGGAGATCAAGGCTCAACTTGCACAAAAGCTAAAAAAAGAAGCTCAGGATACAAAGATAAAAGCTATCGACGAATTGCTTATCTCGCAAAACTCACTAACTCAAATTGTCAAAAAATTTAGAATTGGCAAAATTAAAAAGTTAAAAAGTTACACCTTCTTACCTGCACAAAAAGAGTTAAGAGTCACTAAGGCAGCAAGAGCTTTAGATCAGTTCACACAAAACGCTTTTAAAATAAATAGCAACCAAGTAACAAATCTATTTGAAGATAAGGATAAGTTATACGCCTTAGTGGTTAACGACATTATTGCTGCAAGAACAACACCATATGAAGAAGCAAAGTCACAACTAAGAAAAATATACTACCAGGAGCAGCGAGAGAAAAAACTCAATTCTCTAGCGCAAGAAATATCTGAAGAGATAAGCCAAAATCCAAAATCGATCAGAGCGATTGCCAAGAAATACTCTTTAAGGTTGCAAAAATATAAAAAGTTTAACGCGCAAAAGAAAGTTAAGTTCCAAAATCAGGAGTTTTCGGTTGCTACCGATTTTCTTGAAAATCTCTTTGCAATCAAGGTCAATCAAGCAACTGGCTATTTTAAAAACGAAAATGATGGTTATCAAATTGCCGTTCTTAAAAAAATTAAACCACCTAAATTGTCACTTGTCACAGTCAATAAACATAGATCCGCCCTATCGGAATCTTATCGCAATGAGTTCGTAGAAGAGTTCAACAAATATATCGAGAAAAATTATGATTTACAAGTGAATAGCAAATTTATAGAATCCATTAAAAAACAACAAAATGAGCTATAATTTCAACGCCCAAGAATTTGACAACTTTTGCGATAGCAAAGGATCAGCTATTCTATATAAGCAAGTTTCAACAGATTTAATTACACCGGTACAAGCCTCTATAAAACTATTTAAAGAGTTTCCAGATTATCACTTTTTATTTGAATCTGCACAAAATAACCAGATCGGCAAAAGTAGCAAATCCAGATATTGCGTGATTGGCATCGATCCGGACAAAATATGGCAGTGTAAGGATAATAAATCTTTCATCAACAATAATTACAACAACAAAGACTCAAAATTCACTCCAGAAAATAGCAACAACCCTCTAGACAATTTTCGCTCATTTTTTCAACAATCCGAAATTGATTTCAAAGAAATATATTATCAAGGTGGGCAGCTACCATCAATGTGCTGCGGAGTTTTTGGCTATTTCAATTACGACATCATCCAGTTAATCGAAAATATACCACAAAATCACTTAACAGACACTATCGACATTCCAGATTCAATATTTATCAGGCCACAGATCTTAGTTATTTTCGATAATTTCTTTGACGTTGCCTTAATTTGCGCTCCAAAGTTTAAAGATTCTAACAAATCATATGATGATTTGGTAAGTAAGATAGAGCAAGTAGAATCGATATTAAACAGGCCCACTGACAATAAAAGTCTTAGTAAAAATAAAGAATATAAAGAGTTTCAGTCAAATTACACCAAAGATGAATATTGCCAAGTAGTAAAAAAATGTAAAGAATATATCAAAAGCGGCGATGTATTTCAAGTACTACCTTCGCAAAGATTTACCTGTGATTTTAATAGCAATCAAGATGAGTTTGAATTTTATCGCACTTTAAGATCACTAAACCCCTCGCCTTTTCTATTTTACATGAAAATGTCAGACTTTGTACTGACTGGATCGTCGCCTGAGATAATGGTATCCCTAAAAGACCAAATTGTCACCATTAGGCCCTTGGCTGGGACCAGAAAAAGAGGTAAAACTATCGAGGAAGATCAAGAAATTGCTTCGCAGCTACTCAAAGATGAAAAAGAAGTCGCTGAACATTTGATGCTAATAGATCTCGGTAGGCACGATGTCGGCAGAGTTTCGCAACCAGGTACCGTAGAAACAACTGAGCAAATGAAAATAGAGTACTATTCTCACGTTATGCACATCTCCTCTAACGTTCAAGGTAAGATCAGAGACGGCCTTGACGCTCTAGACGCTCTCAAAAGTGGCTTTCCCGCAGGCACAGTCAGCGGCGCTCCCAAAATTAGAGCAATGGAGATATTACAAGAACTCGAAACAATCAAAAGAAGCTTCTATGCCGGCTGCGTTGGCTACTTCTCAGGAAATGGCGATATGGAAACTTGCATCACCTTACGTAGCGCCTTGATCAAGGATGGTGTTATCAATCTCCATTCCGGGGCGGGAGTAGTATATGATTCAGATCCCGAATCTGAATACCAAGAATGCATCAACAAGGCTCAAGCATTGATTGAAACCTACCAAGAAATGAAAATATCATAGCAATGTCAATATTTAGCATTTTTTCTAAATCCAAAAAAACAAGTGAGCAGCCGAGTAGTATTAGTAAAATATCGCAGTCAATTACTCGAATCTTTACCCATCAAAAAATCGATCAGTCAACCATAGAAGAGCTGGAAGACACCCTAATCGAAGGCGATATCGCTGTCAGCACCTGTCGCAAAATCATTAGCCCGCTAAAAGAGGGCAAATTTAACAAAAATATCTCAGCTCAAGAAGTAAGGGCAACTTTAACACAAGAAATCATTAAAATCCTCGATAGGAATCAAAAAAAGCTCGACTTAAGTATTGATAGCGAATCAAAAAAACCAAAAGTACTAATCTTTAACGGCGTCAACGGCTCGGGCAAGACTACTACTATTGGAAAAATTGCTCACAACCTCAATAATAGCAATAAAAAAGTATTAATAGCAGCATGCGACACATACCGCGCCGGAGCTGCTGATCAACTCGAAATCTGGGCACAAAGAAGCAATTGCGATATCGTCAGAGCGCAAAAAGAAGGTCAAGACCCCGCTTCTGTTGCATTTCAATCACTCAAAAAAGCACAAGAAGAGGGTTATGACTTTTTGCTAATAGATACCGCTGGCAGATTGCAAAATAAGAAAAACTTAATGGATGAGTTAGGGAAAATCAACCATGTGCTACGAAAAATAGACCCTAACGCTCCCGACGAAAACATTCTAGTGCTAGACGGCACCATCGGACAAAATGCTAAAAGTCAAACTGAAATTTTCAACGAGATTGTAAATATTAGCGGCCTGATTATTACCAAGCTAGATGGTAGCGCCAAAGGAGGTATCGCAGTAACCCTCGCTGACGAATTCAACAAGCCGATCTATGCCATTGGTAAAGGAGAAAAAGTTGCCGACTTGCAAGAATTCGATTCACTATCTTATACTAATAATCTAATAGGCCAATAAAGGCTATCATTTTAAAAAATACTTATTATCATTTAGATATAAATTAATTTTTAATATATGTTTGTTAGTCAATTTCCAACATTCGATCTCGGCAAGTACATCTTAAGAGAACACAACGATGAAGACTATAAAGAGTTTTTTGACTATTACACCGACGAAAGAGTCAATAAATACATCTTAACCGAAATTCCAAAAACCCTAGAAGAAGCTCGCCAAGATTTATTCTATTGGCGCAATATGTTTTACAGCAATAATGGTGTATATTTTACTATCGCTGATAAAATTACTGATAAAATGGTTGGCACCGTTGGACTGGGTGGCTACAACAAATATAACAGCAGAATAGAAGTTAGCTACGACATTGATCATCGACATTGGCGTCGAGGGATAGCTTCAACATGCGTCAAAGCTCTAATAAAATACACTTTTGACGTTTTGAAAATCAATAGAATTGAAGCAATAACCTCGATCTACAACAAAGCCTCAGTAGGAGTTCTAGAAAAGTGCGGCTTCACTTACGAAGGTCGCCTTAGGCAACATCGCCTCCATCGCGGCAAATATGTCGATGTATATTCTTTTAGCATCTTAAGAGATGAATATCTCAACAATCCCATTCTTCACTATCCTGCAATTCCGCTAGACTTATAAAAACACTATTTAATAATTTTTTCATTTTTTTACTTGACTTTTAAATGAATAGTGTTAAGATAATAATAGAGCAGTACCAAAATATTAATTTTAATAATTATCAGTATGATTAGTTAATTATTTTTGCTTTACCTAATAACAGATTTAATGAATAAATAATATTTTAGAACTAACAGCGCCTTGGTAAATTGTGCATCAAGCTAAGTTACTATATCAAGCAACTAATCGTTAAGCTGATCTACATCTATTGCTACACCTCCAGTAGTGGTATTGCCAGTAACATCAGTTTTACCACCAGTACCGCTGAATATATTATTTTGAATCGTGATGTTGGAAGTATCCTCAGCATTTGAGTCTATGTTTCTAGTGCCGCTATTGGATATTGTATTTGATGTTACTTCGTTTTCGGAGCTATCACTGAGCCATATGTTAATACCGTTGTGCCCATTGTCAGTAACTACATTTAATGTTATGTAGTTTTCGGAGCTGTCGTAGGAGACTATTTGAATGCCCTGAACATCATTATTATCAAAGGTATTTAATTTTATTATACTTATGGAGTTGTCATTGGACCATATATCAATACCATTAAAGACATTATTACTAACTGTATTTGATATTATGTAGTTTTCGGAGCTGTCGTAGGAGGGTATATAGAAACCATACCTCTCATTATTACTAACTTCGTTTGATGTTAATGTGTTTTTGGAGCGACCGTGGGATTGCATAAAAATACCATCACCCACATTATCACTAAATGTATTTGATGTTATTATGTTTGTGGAGTCGTCTCTTGATAATATGCCAATACCATCGTCCTTATTACCACTAGCTACATTTGATGTTATTATGTTTTTGGAGTTATTATGGGAATCTATATAAATACCACGAGATTTATTAACACCAACTGTATTTGATGTTACTTCGTTTGACTGACCATCTATAGTTTTAACATATATTCCAGTATTACTATTACCTGACACTATATTATCTTTTATTATATTTCCGGTTTTTTCATTAATAACAATTCCAGTTCCTATTATATTACCAGAGATAACGTCTCCATTCTTCACATCAAAACCCTGAATTAAGTTATTGTTTCCAGTAAGTATTTGTTTAACTTTTGCTTCGCCTGCAGATGAGTTTTGCTTAATGGGGAAGTTGTGAGCTAAGTTTCCAGTAATATCAGATACTTTGATACCTATTTTAGCTGATACAAGTTTTTGTCCATCAAGAAGCTGAATATTGGCTGTATCTCTGTCATTTGCATCACCATGAGGTAAAACATAAATAACATCATTTGCTGCAAATTTAGTGTTAAAATCAGTAAATGAGTTATATGGTGAACTTTCACTACCATCACCATTATTTGTAGCACCTAATTTTACGAATTTGATGTTGGTTGCACTGCCATCGGGGTTAGTTAATATTTTTTTAGTAGTTGGAATGATTTGCGGTACTACAATGTCAATATCTCTAATCACTCTATTAGTCATTCTTTGCTCTAATTTGT
>JBDOIV010000031.1:0-1760 GCA_047404215.1 Rickettsiales bacterium | reverse complement strand
CACGCTTTCTCCTCTGACCATGGTCCATCCTTAACTTCATTTTGGTTCTTTTGTCGCACTTTTCAGACCCCTAAACAGTTTGAAGATCAAGATGCCTACTTTCCACCGAAGAGTGAGACTCCACGAGGGTACAGACCTTGAAATGGAGTACAGCTTGTAGCGAGATGATGAATGGATGTAATATATATATAATTCAATAAAGATAAAGTCTAAACAAACAGAAAACAATCAACCATTGGGAAAACCCGTTCGACTTGGACGAATCGCACTGCGCAATTAATCTATATTATAAACTCTGTAAAATTAATACTGAACGCGGCCACGGGTGAAACTGTTGAAACCGTAATTTTCTGATCGTGACGTACGTTGCTTGACGAACTGAGAGACTGTGCTCTTTTGAGAGTTAAATCCGATCTCGAAAGACTTGGAGGTTTACCGGTGATACTTTGGATTTTGTTATTGCACCTCTTCTTCCAATTGGAATCCCCGTTTATCGCGAAGAAAAAATCGACCACCCACAATTATGCTACTACTAAAGTAATGCTATGTAATATGTATATGAACGTTCAGACAGTTTCAGCGTGCTGCGCACATTTTGCAAAAAAAAAAATATATTATTCATATCTAAATGACACGTCGATCAACTCGGATACCTAAAAAAGCCAAATAATGGATACCTAAAATTTACAGCCACATCCAAACATTAGTACGAACACGTGCATACTTAGAACATATATATATTAATTAGGGATTCTCACTTTATAGAGCTCTCAGTGAGAACCCTAATTAATATATATATAATGTTCTAAGTTGCACCCGTATTATGAGTAACCCCGAGCAAAACTACGAGTATAAAATATAAAGAGTGAGAGCTCTATAAAGTGAGAATCCCTAATTAATATATATATATGTTCTAAGTTGCATACAAGAGCTGAATTATATATTGTTGGAAAGCTAAGACATAACTGTACATATATGAGAAGTAAAAAAAATGAAAAGAGAGCCAAAAATGTCCAAAAGTGCACCCTACACCACCACAAAGGATGTTGAGGGCATAGCGAAGCAGGAACGGAGGCGAAAAGTATCCACGGTGTAACCGAGACTTAGCTCGGTAGAGTGATTAACTGTGATTAGGTAGCTGATAACGACTAAGATGATTCAATGTTTATACAAAGAATGACGGTGGGATTCCTATAAGTCTGGATATAGTGATACGAGTTTACCTCTGATGAGAGCTCCTAATTACCCTAATTTCTATATATTCCAAGTACTAGTCATATGAAAATCGGGGGCATTTCGAACATGACACAAAAAGAAAAAATTAAGTTACTTTAAAAACCCATAACTTTTTTTAAAATCTCATTTTTGGTAGTAAGGGAGCTCAGTTGTAGGATTTATGTCATTACTCAAGATTTTTTATATTTTGCCTCGACAAGGAGCTGTGCTCCATGTCTCGACAGCTTGTTTGCAGTCAGACAGCTTCTCAGAAAGAACCCCACCGGGTCACCACAAGTTTTGAGATCCTTTCGAAAAGAGATGGATACTTAGAACATATCAAAGGTCAACTCGTACGTTCTATCTAGACTTTACAACTTAAAACATATATATATATATATATAGATCTAAGTTTACAGGAATCCCACGGTCTTTATATCTAAACATATTTCATCTTAGTCGTTATCAACACCAAATCATCTTAGAAAGACGCTAATCGTGGAGCAGGAACAGAGGCGAGGCGAAGAATGAATTGAATATCGGTA
>JBDOIV010000030.1:0-9737 GCA_047404215.1 Rickettsiales bacterium | reverse complement strand
ATGATATTGTTATATTATAAACAGATGGATTTAAAAATCTATCTTTTTAAAGAATCTACTTTTATTTGCGCAAATTATGATAAATTTTTTAGGCTTAAGATCGATATTATTTAATGAAGGACCGTGGGGCGCTTGGAGTAAAGATGAAAATAAAGGCGTGACCAAGAAAAAAACTACTAAAAGCGAGAAAAAAACAACAAAAAAAACTAAATCTAGCACTGGGTCCGGCGGCTCTAACAAAAATGACGATCAAGATAATAAGAAAAAATCCGAATCCAAAGAACAGGCCAAAGACGATAGCGTAAAGGAAGAAAAGGATGCTGGTAATACCATTGTTGGACCATGGGGATCTGTTGCACAAGATAACAGTCAGCAAGCCAATAAAGAGCAAAATCAAGAAAATAAATATGAGAATTTGATCAAAGACCTTGTTAGCAACAATAGCTTTGGACAAAATAATAAATCAGAACGCAGATCCTTTAGTGGCGGCGGCGGTTCATTTGGCGGTGGCAACTTTGGCGGTGGCCTATTCAATAAATTCGATAAATCACCAAAAAAGATTATTGGGCTAGCAGTACTAGCGGCAACATCCTTGTGGTTAGCGACTGGTTTTTACAAAGTAAATTCTGATGAAAATGCTTTAGTACTTTACTTTGGTAAGTATCACGCTATTGCAACTCCAGGTCTTAACTACCGCATCCCTTACCCAATTGGTAAAGTTGTAAAGCAAAGCGTCACTACCGTTAATAGTGAAGAATTCGGCTATAGAGCTAGAAGCGCTCCTGTTCGTAGAATCGGCAGAAGAGTACAACAACAAAGCAACACTGCTCATACTGAAAATCTGATGCTAACTGGCGATGAGAATATAGTTGATATCGAATTCCAGGTGCAGTGGCAAATTAAAGACATCGAAAGATTTACTTTTAACATTTCACAGCCTAGGCTAACTATCAGAAAATCAGCGGAAAGTGCAATGCGAGAAATCATAGCTGTAACCCCAATTTCTGAAGCGTTATCTGATGGAAAAAGTAAGGTTGAGCAAACAGCAAGAAAGTTGATGCAAGAAACTTTAGATTCATATGGCGCCGGGGTGAGAATTGTCTTACTACAACTTAGAAGAGTAGATCCACCGCCGCAAGTTATCGATTCTTTTAGAGATGTACAAACTGCAAAAGCTGATAAAGAGCGCGAGATTAACGAAGCTCAAGCCTATGCTAATGATATCATCCCTAGAGCTAGGGGTAATGCTGCGGAACTTCAAGAAAAAGCTTTGGCTTATAAAGATAAAGTTACTGCTGACGCTCAAGGTGAAGCTAGTAGATTCTTATCTTTGTATAAACAATACAAAAGAGCAAAAGAAGTAACCAGAAGAAGAATGTATCTGGAAACTATGCAACAAGTTTATGGCAATGTTGATAAAGTTATTATTGATAGCAAAGTTTCTAAAGGCTCATTGATGCCTTACTTCCCACTGGGCGATTTAAATAAAGCAAAAAAATAGGAATAATATATGATTGATCAAATTTTAGCAAATAAAAAGGTTAGAAAAATTCTAATTATTGCCGTTGTTGGCTTTATTTTAATCTCGTCAATGGCCTTTACCGTCGAACAAAGACAGCAAGCGTTGGTTTTGCAATTTGGTGAGCCCGTTCGCGTCATAAAATCGCCGGGATTGAAGTTTAAAATGCCTTTTGTGCAAAATGTATTATTTTTTGATAAAAGAATATTGGACATAGGCGTTAAAGATCAAGAGGTTATCGCGTCTGACCAAAAAAGATTGATCATCAATGCTTTTGCAAAATTTAAAATTACCGATCCTTTAAAATTCTACACTACGGTACGTAATATATATGGCATCAGAAGCAGGCTCGGCTCAATACTTGACTCTTCTCTTAGGCAGGCAATTGGTGAAATACCTCTGAAGAAACTATTATCAGAAGATAGAAGTAGCATCATGAGAAATATTCGTAACATAGTAGCCAAAGAGTCTGAGATATTTGGCGTTGAAATTATCGATGTTAGAATCGTTAGAGGTGACCTTCCAAAAGAAAATAGTGAAGCTATTTTTGCAAGAATGCAAACCGAAAGAGAAAAAGAAGCTAGAGAAATCAGGGCAACTGGCGCCGAAAGAGCGCAAAAGATCAAGGCTGAGGCTAATAAAGAAAGAACTATTATCATATCTGAGGCCAGAAAGCAGTCAAGTATTGTTAAAGGTCAAGGCGACGCTACAGCAACAAGAATATATGCCAAGTCATTTGGTGTCGATCCAGAATTTTCGTACTTCTACCTTTCGATGAAAGCTTACAAAGATGTTATTAGGAACGACAATACTAAGCTTGTAATTTCTCCAGAAGGTGAATTCTTTGATTATTTTAATGACGATGGCAAGGTGCTACAAAATAACCGCCTTAGAAGATCGAAATATTCAAAATCAAAAAAGAAGAGATATTACAAAAAGAGAAAATATTCTAAAAAAAGTAAGTATAAAGTTAGCGCCAATTAACGCTAGACGATGAATGTTTGTTAAATCTTACGCGAAACTAAATTTATTCCTCAGAATCTTTGGTAAAGATAATGGCTATCACCTGCTGGACTCAGCTTTTGCCTACCTTGACTTGCATGATGAGATAGCAATAACTAAATCCGACATATTCTCTTTTAATGTCAAAGGGGAGTATTGTGCACTAATCAATAAAGATGATAATATATTTTTAAATATTATCGACTTTTTTAGATCGCAATACAATATCAAAGATCAGGTCAGAATCGATCTGATTAAAAACATCCCAGTTGGTTCTGGTCTTGGCGGTGGCTCGAGCAATGCTGCGCAATTAATTAGATATTACAACAATAATTACAAACTTAACTTATCTTTCGAGCAATTGCAAGAATTGTCATTTCGCTTCGGCTCAGATATTGCATTTTTCTTGCAAGACTACAGCTCTTTAGTTAAAAATAGAGGAGAGTTGCATTGCCCACTAAAGAAATTCGACAATATCAACACCATCTTGATCTTTCCTAACTTTAGCCTATCTACTAAAGAGGTGTTTAGCAACTTTGATGGTAATTTTAGCGCCAAATTAGATCTGGATCTGGTAAAAAATAAAGATATGGCAAGGATAATATCTGATCATGGTAACGATCTGGAAAATGCTGCGATCGCTACTAACAATAAATTACAAAATATTTTTAATATTGCTAAATCAATAAATCAGGGAATCGTCAAAATGTCTGGTAGCGGTTCGACAATATTTGCTATTTATGAAGATGGTGTTTATAATAATGCATACAAAGCTTTAAAAAGCAATCTACCAGATTGCAAAGTAATAAAAAATAAGATAAATTGGCATATTGATAGCTAGATGAAAAAAAATAGATACGGAATTAGTCACATTGAAAATAGCATAACCAACCTTCTTAAGCCACTTCACAAAAAAGATAAGAAAAATTTCTTAATAATTGGTAATTTGATTAAAAATTGGGAAAAGGTGGTTGGCAAAAAATATGCTAAACTGTGCTACGCGAAAGCAATAAGCTTTGATAAGTACGACAAAAATAGCAAAAGAGCTAAATTAACTATTGGCGTATATAATAGCGCCGTGGGGTTCTTTTTGCAAAATAATAGCTCGATAATTTTAGATCGGATATCACAGCTATATGGCTATCAAGCAATTTTTAAAATTATCATCAAGCAAGAACCTAAAGATGTCGCCGAAGAAGACAAAGATGAGCCAGTGTTAACCAAAAAGCAAGAAAATGAACTAAAAAAACAAGTCAGCAACATCAATAATCCAGAACTTGAGCAAATCTTAACTCGTTTGGGCAAGGATATTATCGCAAAAAAAGTTGAGAAGTAGAATAAGCCTATCTATAGCCCGATTCTTTTAAAATCTTAGCAATATCAAGAGCAAAATATGTAATAATAGCTGACGATCCAGCTCTTTTGCATGAAATCAAGCTTTCAAACATCGCCTCTTCAATATCAATTGCATTATTTTGAGCTGCAAATTTTATCATTGCATATTCTGCACTAACTTGATAGGTGATAATTGGTATATTAACAACTTGTGCCATTTGATTAACGATATCAAGATAACTCATCGCCGGCTTAACAATCAAGAAATCAGCCCCCTGCTCTTGATCTAACAATGCTTGTCTTATCGCATCCTTAGAATTTCTATAATCCATTTGATAGGTTTTTTTATCAGCATTTTGTAGATTTTTATCTGATCCAACAATTGACCTAAAAGGGCCATAAAAACATGAAGAATATTTAGCGCAATAACTCATTATTGCAATATCACTATAACCATTTTGATCAAGATTGCTTCTAATAGCTGTTATTCTGCCGTCCATCATATCAGAAGGAGCAACAATGTCGGATCCAGCCTTAGCCTGAACATAAGATTGCTGAGCTAGCATATCAACCGTTTTGTCATTATCAACATCGCCATACGCATCTAAAACACCGTCATGACCGTGATCAGTGTAAGGATCGAGTGCAACATCACTAATAACTACGACCTGAGGAACCTCCTTTTTAATAGCACGAATAGCCCTGCATATTAAATTATCTTGATTAATAGCTTCTATGCCATCAGCCGATTTAAGGCCAAACTCAACACATGGGAATAAAATTACCGATCTTATTCCTAATTGATAAGCTTTTTTTATTTCATCGATTGCAAAATCAATAGAAAAGCGATATTGATCTGGAAAATTATCGATCGCTACCCTCTTTTTCTCCCCTTCAGTTATAAAAATAGGAAAAATTAAATCCCTAGTGGTCAATATATTTTCAGCAACCATGTCCCGAACCCATCTCGACTTTCTATTTCTTCTAGGTCTAATTGTTAAATTTCTGTTATTTTTGCTCATAATATTTTTTTAACACTACATATCTACATAAATTATATAGCATTTACCACCAATAGTCAAGAAAAACAAGAAGCAAGAATTATCGGTTAAGATCGCCTTCTTAAAAACCGATACCTCCAAAGATATCGCCACCTCCGCGAGTAGCGTCAGATGACCTTTGCGATTCAAGACGGTCTACATGACTGGATTTTGATTCCTTTCTGGCCTCAAGAAGACTCAGACCAGAACCCTCCTCCATCTCTTCATCAATCTCATCACGACGCTTTTTTCTTTTCTTTTCTTGCTTCTTTCTGTGAATAAAGGACTTTCTAATTGACGAGCTGGAGGCACTATTCATACTCTCATAGGCGTCCTCCCCCATTTCGGTCACTTGCTCAGATCTATCATCCCAAACATCCTCTTCGGATTTTCCATCATGCTCTTTAACTTCTAAACCGCCATGTTCATGTGCCAAACTTCTATTTTTATTTTTTATCGGCCTAACACCTTCAACAGACTGATGATATTCATCAAGATCGGTTACGATATCCTGCATGATCTGCTCCCCTGCACTAGAAAGATCAAATTCAACACCTTCTTTTTTAATGAACCTTTCTTCATCATCTTCTTCCAATTCCTCTCTAATAAACCTTTCGTCATCATCCTCATCACTCTGAATATCGCCAGATTCGTCATCGCCATCTTGAACATCAGAGTAATCCATCAAGCCACCTTCATTTGTAGTTACAAATTCACTTTGCACACCCCCTTGATTACTGGTAGCATTTTGAGAGTTTTGACTATCAATCTCCTCGTTAATATTACGCTGTACATCATCCAATTTTAATTCAACTTCTTGATTTTGATAAGACTTCTGTTGAATATTATTTTCTTCTGTTGTATCATTAAATTGAGAATGTTTTTCTTGGGGCACAATTCCAACATTCACAATCTCTTTCGACTCTGATTTAAAAGATCGCTGTTGATTGTTTTTGGAGTTGCTATTAATTGAATTCATAGAATAATATATTTATTTATATTAATTCTAATATTAAAAAATTTATTTTACCATAAAAATCTTATTATATGGAGAAATTACCAAACATACTCACGACTTTTAGAATTTTCATTATTCCAATAATGATTATTTCATTTTATATTCCAGGCCTATTTGCAAACGTGGTATCAGCTACTCTTTTTGCCATAGCCTCAATAACCGACTATTTCGATGGTTATTTTGCACGCAGCTTAAACGCCGAATCTAACTTTGGTAAATGCCTAGATCCAATTGCTGATAAACTTATTGTTATTGTTGCAATTACCTTAATTATATCCTTTAGCAATCACAATCCTCTAGTAATGATACCTGGATTAATTATAATTTGTCGTGAAGTATTGGTATCTGGCCTAAGAGAGTTCTTGGCAGGGTTCAAAGTATCGGTTCCAGTCTCAAAACTAGCAAAATACAAGACTGGTATACAAATGACTTCTATCACTGTATTGCTACTCGGAGAGAAAGGCGCCTCCTATATTATCTACTATATATTTGGATCAATTATGAACGTCTCCACAAAAATTATCGTTGTAAGCTTTATCACCAGTGCCGGACTAGCTCTATTTGTTGTAGCTGCAATATTGACAATCATTACAGGATATGGCTACTTCAAAGCTGGCATGAAGCAAATGTAGTAAATTAATTAATAGTTTAAAACTTACTTTTACTATTCTTGCTTTTACTTCTCCAATAATATATTACTATTACTGTTACTGCAAAAGCAACACAGCTAGCGATAACCATAGGTAAATATTCATGAATTAAATCCTGTTTTTTGCCAATAAAGTAACCCAAGATTGACAAGATAGAGGTCCAGATAGCTGAGCCAGCAGTAGTATAGGTCACAAATTTGACAATATTCATTCTAGCAACACCGGCCGGCAACGATATAAAGTGACGAAAGCCAGGTATTAACCTGCCGACAAATACCGATACCTGCCCATGATTATCAAAAAACCTCTCTATTTTGAGTAGAGTCTGCGGTTTCATAAAAAAATACTTACCCGCTCTAAAAATAATCACGCGACCAAAATATAAAGCGATGTAGTAGCTAAAAATAGCTCCCAACACATTACCTAGAACGCCATAAAATGTTACTAAAAATAAACTCATGTCGCCGTTTGCAGCTGCTAAGCCGGCAGGAATCATCACAAGTTCACTGGGAATTGGTACGATGGTACTCTCTAGAAACATGCCAATAAAAATACCAAAATAACCGATTTTATTGATAGCGGTAACCAGTATCGACATTGAGTCATGAACTAATTGATGTATATTCATTACTGAAACTGTTTGACAAAGTTATTAAATTGCGATCTTGATAGACGAGCAGCTCGCTTTGCTTCAATGATTGACTTAATTTTACTATAAGTAGCATTCAAGTCATCATTAATTAGAACGTAATCATATTCATTGTAATGAGATATCTCGTCCTTAGCTTTATTCATTCTTTGCTGCACAACCTCCTCAGGGTCCTGCGCGCGATTTCTAAGTCGACGCTCCAACTCTTCAAGCGAAGGGGGTAAGATAAAAATAGAAATAACAGAATCAGGGTCGTATTTTTCGCGGATCTGACGAGCCCCCTGCCAATCAATATCAAAAATTACTTCACTACCATTTTTTAAGGCATCTTCGACCATTTTTTTTGGCGTTCCATAGTAATTACTAAAAACATTGGCATACTCGACAAACTCATTAGAATCAACCATTTGCACGAACTTTTCTTCATCGATAAAGAAGTAGTTTTGACCATCAACCTCTTGCGGTCTTTGACTTCTGGTAGTGGCTGATATTGAAAGCTTTGTTAATGGGTCGTTTTGAACAACCATCTTACAAAGCGTAGACTTTCCAGCGCCAGATGGTGAGGAAATTATTATTAAAAAGGGTTTATGCGAGATGAACATGATAAAAACTTTAATTTATTAAAAACCAATGTGGTTGGTAATAACTTAACATATTATTATGTTTTTCGCAAGTAAAAATTAGTCGTCCTTGACAATGCTAATGTCTGGAGCGTCAGGGGCTTTCATACCAACAACGTGATAACCAGCATCAACATGAACTACTTCACCAGTAACACCAGATCCCAACTCCGAAAGTAAGAACACGCCAGTTCCGCCAACATCCTTAAGATCGATATTCCTTCTAAGCGGAGAGTTGTACTCATTCCATTTGAAGATTAACTTAAAGTCACCAATACCAGCAGCAGCTAATGTTTTAACCGGACCGGCTGATATACAGTTAACACGAATATTATCCTTACCCATATCCATTGCAAGATATTGCGTCGAAGACTCTAGGGCAGCTTTAGCAACACCCATTACATTATAATGTGGAATAACTTTTTCCGCGCCATAGTAGCTCAAACTAATTATACTTCCACCACCAGACTTCTTAAGCAACTCTTCTCCTGCTTTAGCAACGGTAACTAATGAATATGCCGAAATATTCATGGTATTAGCAAAGTTAGCAGCGCTAGTATCAATAAAGCGACCGCGAAGCTCCTCTTTATCAGAAAAAGCGATAGCATGAACGATAAAGTCTAACCTACCCCATTTCTTTTCTAATTCTTTAAATACATTGTCAACAGACTCCTGACTGGTAACATCACACTCAAGAATAATATCAGAGTCAACAGACTCAGCAAGAGGCTTTACTCTTTTTTGCAAAGCCTCCCCTTGATATGTAAATGCAAGCTCAGCCCCATATTTATGAGCCTCTTCAGCTATTCCCCAGGCTATTGAGCGACTATTCGCCACACCCATAATTAAACCCTTCTTTCCTTGTAAGATCGTCATAATAAAAAATTAATTACTATATATATTTAAGTTCCAATTAGAAGCTGATCGACTTCACGCCAACACATTAATGCAATTATGTTGAAAATTAAAACTTCTTATAATATAATTATACCAAATAAAATATAAAGATTCAAGAAAAAATGCAAGACTTTGGTAAAAAAAAGCATCTAGCTCAAGAATGGTTCAGGTCTCTCAGGGATCAAATTTGCGACGAATTTGTCAAAATAGAGGGTGAATTTGTCAAAAATCAGTCTAATATTGACAAAAAAGACCGTAAAAGTGTCGATTTTACTAGAAAATCGTGGCAAAGAGACACTTCTGATGACTCCGATGGCGGTGGTGGCGAAATATCTATCATGAAAGGAGAGGTCTTCGAAAAGGTTGGGGTCAATATTTCTACTGTTTATGGTCAATTTGACGAAAAATTTCGTTCACAAATCCCTGGAACTGAAGATAGTGGCGACTTTTTTGCAACTGGTATCTCCTTAGTTGCCCACATGAAGTCACCATTGGTACCGGCAATTCACATGAATACCAGGTATATCGTTACCAGTAAAGACTGGTTTGGTGGCGGCAGTGACTTGAATCCAATTTTTGAAGATGCGAAAGATACTGCAGACTTTCATCAAGCGCTGAAGTCAGCTTGCGATAAATATGATCCAGATGCTTATCAAAAATATAAGGAAGAATGCGACAAATATTTCTTTATCAAGCATCGAGGCGTTACCCGGGGCGTTGGTGGCATTTTCTATGACTACCTGAATAGCGGTGATTTTGATCGCGACTTCATATTTACCCAAGATGTCGGTAAAGCTTTTCTAGATATTTATCCTCAGTTAGTGCGTCGCAATATGCATAGAGACTATAATGATGAACATAGACAGCAGCAACTCAAGAAACGCGGCCTCTACACTGAATTCAACCTTGTTTATGATCGCGGTACTAAGTTTGGATTAATGACTGGTGGCAATGTATTTAAAGAATTAGAAAAGAAATGGGGTAGGTTAGACTTTATCGTTCATGCT
>JBDOIV010000029.1:0-1365 GCA_047404215.1 Rickettsiales bacterium | reverse complement strand
ACCAAGTAGAAGAGAAAAAGAAATTAACTATTTAAACGGATAATATGACTTATATACCTAAATCTTTAGTTAATAATGGCCTTTACACGGCAGGGGGTGAATTTACTAATCCTGTTACAGGTGAAGATTATAAAGGATACTATCATGAAACTTTTGTTGGTGAAGTCTCCTCGGGTAAAACACCAAATAGCCCTAATTCTGTAGCATTAGTTAAAAATTATAGTACTTCTCAAGAAAATAATTTTATAGTACCAACCCAAGAAAATATTAATTATTCAACATTACAACCAGTTAATCAAGAATTATATCAATCTTCTGGTGATCCTTTACCAATTTTTCCTACATTAACTGGAAAAGATTATCAAAGAGGCCAAATAATTAGATATTTTGCTAAAAAAAGAAATATAAATCCTCCTAGTATTATAGAAATAACTAAAGATGCTTTTGATGATTTACGTGCTAATAAAGGAAGATATAATTATGCTTTATGGACAGTAACTAGTGTATTTTGGAAAATTTCTGGGCCTTTAAAAGATTCATTAAATGCTAATGGAGTAAAAACATCAGGAATTGTTGATACTAATAAAAGATTAGTAGATACAGCAGAACAAAATTTTAAAGGTATTAAACAATATTTATCTGATTTAACACAATTTGCTGTTAAATCTGAATTAACATTAATAGATGGGTTATATACTGGAGGAGATGAATTAACAGTAAAATTAGATAATAGTAACTATAGTGGTTATTATCATATAATGGCTGATCAAAAAATAATGGATGGAGCAACACATAGACAATCTACAGGTAAAGTATTATTAGCTGGAGATGCTTTAATATCAAATCAATTAGGAGGTTTAATCCAAAAAGCACTGGGAGAAATAGGTGCTAGAACTGATGTGGCTCCTACAAATAATAGTCGTACATTACAAACACAACTAGAAAACAATATTTCTGGTACACCTGTAGTAAGACAACCCTCAGGTGGGGGAGGTGGTGGTTATTAAATAAGCTATGAATAAAAGGTTATGTATTATATTGTTGAAACAGAACAACAGCTAAAAAGGCTACATTGTTCTGATAATGAATGTTACATTAGGATAATTCCCATGAATGATGAATATCATTCTATCCTAACTTCCCCTTGTTTAGTTTATTTTAAAACACTAAACGGTAAGGGATATATGTTTCCTATTAATCATAGTGAAGCCTTTAAGTTATCTTTTGAAGAAGTAATGCAGTGGATAGATTCTAAGTTTGAGAAAATTTATACTCTAAACAAGAAAGAAGTTTTGTATTATTTTAATAATGATAAACTAATTGATATAACTAATGGAAACCTTTCTTTGGTTCATAGGAGTAAGT
>JBDOIV010000028.1:0-1087 GCA_047404215.1 Rickettsiales bacterium | reverse complement strand
AGGTAGTGACGCCAAAGTTATTATGACTGGCGGCCTAGCCCCTCTTTTTCAAGAGCATTTACAGCTTGAAATTGAGCAAAACTTAACGCTGGAAGGCTTAAATTTAATAGCTTCCAAAAATATTTATAAAAAAATTTAATATGGATTTAAACTTAAAAAAACACAAATCAGATTTACTATTTTTACCCCTTGGTGGTGCTAATGAAATTGGTATGAATCTGAATCTTTATCATCTTGACGGTAAATGGCTAATGATTGATTGCGGCGTTGGCTTCGCTTACGACGTGCCTGGAGTTACCATGATGACACCAAATATCAACTTTATTGAGAAAAATCGTAAAGATTTGCTCGGCATTGTTATAACCCATATTCATGAAGACCACTTAGGTGCAATACAGTACCTAATTCAGGACATTAATGTGCCCATCTATGCTTCACAGCTTGCTTCTGATTTCCTAAAATCAAAATTAGCAGAATTTAAATTAGACAAATCAGTTGATATTAGAATTATCGATAGCTCAAAAAATCTAAAACTGGGACCTTTTGATCTAGAGTTTCTTGGCTTAACGCACTCAGTGCCAGAAATGAAGGCAATGGTTGTGCGTACCAAGAAGGGTAATATTTTGCACACTGGTGATTGGAAATTTGATCCCAATCCAGTTGTCGGCGAAGCCTCAGATAAAGAAAGGCTACGAGAGTTAGGAGATGCTGGCGAAATTGACGCTATCGTCTGCGATTCAACCAATGCTACCAACGAAGGACATTCCGGATCCGAAGGAGATTTGCACGAATCGTTAAAATCCCTAATTGAGGTTAGAAAAAAAGGTTACGTCGTTGTTGCCACCTTTGCTTCTAACATTGCGCGCATGACAACAATTGCTAAAATTGCTAAAGAATGTAATCGTAAGGTCGTATTAGCAGGGTTTTCTTTAAATAGAATAAGGGAGGTTGCATCGAAAAGTGGTTACTTTAAGAATGAAGGGCTTGACGATTCTTTGTTTATTTCTGATCGCGAGCTAAAGCATTACCAAAAACATGAAGTTTTAATTATTGCTACTGGATGTCAAGGTGAAGAACGAGCTGCAAC
>JBDOIV010000027.1:0-19078 GCA_047404215.1 Rickettsiales bacterium | reverse complement strand
AATGTATATTTTTTGTATTAACTGATTAAATTTTGAGGAATTTTTTAGTATAAACTAGTAAAATTACCGTGAATAATTAAGACTTATTATAAAATGACAGATAACAACTTACCATTAATGAGAAAAGCAACTGCTGTGTGGCTTGTTGACAATACAGCGCTTTCATTCAAGCAAATTGCCGACTTCTGCGGATTGCACGAGTTAGAAGTTCAAGGTATCGCTGATGGCGATGTTGCCCAAGGTATTATTGGTCAAAGCCCAATCTTCTCTAGTCAACTTACAAAAGAAGAGATTACAAGATGCGAAGCTGATCACGCGCAATCATTGGTAATTAACAAAAGCGCTGCCTCGGAAGTTAAAATTACCGGACAAAAGAAAAGCAAATACACGCCGATCGCTAGACGTCAAGATAAACCAGATGGTATCACTTATTTGTTAAAATATTACCCTGAACTAACCAATGCCAATATCAAGAAGATAGTTGGAACCACTGATGCAATGATCGAGTCCATCAGAAATAGAACTCACTGGAACATGAAAAACATCAAGCCTAGAGATGTTGTACTACTAGGATTATGTAGCCAGACTAGATTTAATGAAATTGTTGAAAAGGCTAGAGCTAGCGCTCAAAGAGCTAGCGAAAATAAAGAGAAAAAAAATAATAAAAAATAGGTAAATATGACTATAACCGTAGGAAAATCTTGCCCTGACTTCAATCTAGAAAGTAACCTTGGTGAGAATTTATCGCTATCCGACTTCAAAGGTAATAATGTAGTATTGTATTTTTATCCTAAAGACAATACACCTGGCTGCACCATTGAAGCACAAGATTTTAATAACGCCCTGGATAAATTCGAAAAGAATGACACTGTAATTATTGGCATCTCCAAGGATTCAATCAAAAGCCATTGCAATTTTACTGATAAATATAATCTAAAATTTAGTTTATTGAGCGATCCTGACGGAGAAGTTTGTGAAAGTTATGACGTATTCAAAGAAAAGTCTATGTTTGGCAAAAAATATATGGGAATAGAAAGAACTACACTATTGATTGACAAAATTGGCAAGGTTGCAAAAATATGGAACAAGGTTAAGGTTAAAGGCCATGTTGAAGAGGTTTTGGCGGAGTTAAAAAACCTATAAAACACAGCTTCAACGGTAATTTTTAACAATTACCCATCCACTTCTTATAAAAACATGCCTTGATGTCAATTTTGTGAGAAAATAATGCTTGATTTTTGCAATCAAAGCCTTTATAATATAATTTCTTAATTACTTTTATAAAGATAAAAGTTATAAAAACTTAATAAAATAAAAATGGCTAGCTTTCAATTAAAAGCTCAAAAAAGAGAAAAATTTGGCTCTTTAGAAGCGCGAAGAATAAAGAAATCAGGTAAAATACCTGCCATCGTTCTATCAAAAAAAGAAAATCTAAATATTTCTATCGATAGTAAAGAGTTCGAGGTGGAATTCAAAAAGGGTAACATCCAATCGAGGGTAATCGAAATTGAAGTTGATGGTAAAAAAGTTCAATCTATCGCTAAAGATATCAATCTAGATCCTGTTACTGATAGAGTTGTTCACGTTGACTTTATTAATGTTGGAGAGGGTGAAAAAGTTAGAGCTTGGCCGAAAGTCGAAATTATAAACCGCGACAAATCTCCTGGCATTAAAAAAGGTGGATTCCTTAATATCAGATTACGTAAAGCCGAAGTAATATGTGACGAGACTGCTAAAATTCCTGATACAATCGTGATTGATGCAGAAAAGCTAAAAGTAGGTGATAAAATTAGAAAAGATGATATCAGCCTTGAAGCTGGTGTCAAATTCGCAACAAATAGAAACTTCTTGTTTGTCAGCATTACTGGTAGAGGCAAAATGTCTGAGGATGCAACTGCTGATGGTGCCGCCGAAGGAGCAGAAGGTTCCACTGAAGGAGAAGATACTGCTGGAGCAGAAGCCGCTGCCGACAAATAAAAACCAAGGTAATAGCCAGTTCTTTAAATGCGACTGGCCTATTGCTAGTTTTGTTTAATAAGGACTGAAATTTCAATTACCAGACCTTAAATCACCGATATTATCTTCCTCCACCTGTTAGATAGGTATGACTAATGACTCCTCTCCGAGATAATCTTGTAGTTGACAACTCGGTTTGCAATGTACGAGTAGGACCCTGTCTAGAATCACTAAATCCAGATGATTGACCAAGGGATTTACCAGATAATGAGCCTGATCCATGAGTAGCGATACCACCATGCCTTAAGTGCCAGGGTGGCAACCTTTTTGCGCCATAAAGCCTCAAAAACTGCTGCTGATCTTTTGTAGCATCACCCAATTTTGATGTTGGATTCGTCAGACCCCTCTTTTTAACAACACTACCTGCTTGATGATGATAAGTTTTATCATATTTAGTCCATCCGGTTAATCTGTGATTACTGTAAATTTCTAGAGCCTCTTGCTCTAATGTTTTTGCACCTTCCTGATTTGATGTTTTTTTAGCTTTGCGAATTGACTTATGAGAATCAACCCTAACCTCCTCTGTATTTGGCAAGGGGTATCTCGTCTTGTAATTGGCACCTTCGTGACCAAAATAACTACTACCCGGTTCAGCAACATCAATACTAGCAGCGGCAATTGATGACCTATTTTCAAAACCCCTCTTAGGACTTTTAGAACGCGCAACCGCCTCCCAATCCATAGACTGATCATGTCTAGCTTCTGGTGGTGGTGATAGCTCTTGAGAGTCTGATGGCAGTACTGACTGATCAACATGATCGACCACAGCTATATTAGAGCGATTGAAAGCAGGTAAGCTAACGCGACTAGTGGCACTTAATGTCGCCTCACTACCTGACTCTTCATGGACAACCCCTAGACTTGATCGCCCTGCAATACTTCGCCTAATGAGTCCCTTGGCATATCTAGCAATTGCATAACTAAAATCATTAAAAATATTCAAAAAATAATCAGGACTATCACTAAATCCGCTAAACTTATGAACTGATTTACTTAAAACCGATTGAGTATCTTGATTTATTTCGTGGCAATTACCCTCGCTTCTAACGCTTTTTATAAGATCCAAAGATTGAGCCAAGACCTCTAATTTTATACCTATATTCGATCTCTTTATCGATTCATACATTTCTTGCATAAATTCATCATACAAACCAGATTGGTAGTCTAGATATAGCTGAATATAACCTATTAAGTTACTCCTAAATTGATCCAGAGGGCCATCTTTAATAGAGGTAACTTCGCCACTTCCAGTGCCAATAGGGCTACTACTCATAACTTTGCAGTATTTTATTAATATATATCAATGATGATATTAAAACACACGCAAGTCAAGATGTTACTGACGTTAGCTATAATAATGAATCATAATGATGCAATGCATAGTATTAATTGCAAAGCTTCTGCTAGGTGATATTAGAACTTTTTCTTGACTGCGGAAGTGGCCAATTGATCAGCAATTTCGTTATATTTATTACCAGCGTGACCCTTTACCCACTGCCAATCAATATTAAATTTCTGCGAGACTTGATCAAGATCTTGCCATAAATCAACATTTTTTACCGGTTTTTTGCTTGAACTTCTCCAGCCATTTTTTTTCCAAGAATGAATCCAGCTCGTAATACCATTTTGGACATATTTACTGTCGGTAAAGACGGTGATTGCTAATTTACCACTCTTGATAGCTTTTAAACCTTCAATTACCGCCATTAGCTCCATGCGATTATTAGTGGTATCGTTAGCAGAACCAGAAATCTTTTTTTCATGATCATTATAAAGAAGAACAGCCCCCCAGCCGCCATTGCCTGGATTGCCTGAACAAGCTCCATCAGTATATATTTCGATTTTATTCGGCTGCGATGTCGGCATTTTTAACTTTACTAATCTCTTTTGATCTTTTTGATGCCGATTTAACGGTTTTGGTTATGATCTTATTCATGATGTCATGCTTTTTAAGAACCTCAATCCCCGCTTCAGTAGTACCTTTGTTACTGGTGACATTTTCGCACAACTCTTTAAAAGACTGATTGGAGTTATGAGACATTAAGGCGCTACCAAGGAATAGCTTTTTTATCAAAACTTCAAGCTTGTGTTTTTCAATTTTCATTGGCTTGGCAAGTTTGTACATCAACTCTTGTAGATAAAAAATATAAGCTGGTCCAGATCCAAATATCGCGGTAAAGTCGTGAAAATATTTTTCATTTTCTAAATCTATAGCTTCACCAAAATGTTTAAAGGTTTTTAATAAATTTTTCTTTTGGAACTGCTTGATATTATTACCAAAAATATAGGCAAAGACCCCTTCTCCTTCAACAATAGGAAGATTTGGCATAGCTCTAACAAGCCTGATTTTGGTACCCAAAATATCGCGGAAAAACTTCATTCTTTTCCCTGCCACAATTGAAACAAAAACAGTGTTGGTAGTAAAGTTAGCTAAGTTTTTATATTCTTTTAAAGTCTCTTTGGCATTTTGCGGCTTAACGGCAACAAATACAATATCGTAAATAAAATTTGGACTTAAATCATGCGGATCTTTATATTTCTTTATCCCCGGTATTTTAGCCCTGGAAGGATCAACAGCATGAATATGATGAGGATCAAAACCATTCTTAATTAAGTTTTTAACCATGGCTGAACCCATAACTCCGCAGCCAATAAACAATATTTTTTGTGACTTTATATCTAACATCAATCAATTCTTTGTTAATTATTTAAAAAAACCAATATGTAGAACGACAAGAAGGTCTTAGCCTTTACGACTAGCGATTTCTTGCTTGATAGAGCCGATAGCCTTGGCCGGATTAAGACCTTTAGGACAAGCTTGAGTACAATTCATAATAGTATGACACCTATACAGCTTGAACGGATCTTCTAGATCGTCTAATCTTTCTGATGTAGACTCATCCCTTGAGTCAGCTATCATACGATATGCTTGCAACAATACCGCAGGACCTAAATATTTCTCACCATTCCACCAATAACTAGGGCATGAAGTGGAACAGCAAGCGCATAAAATGCACTCATATAAACCATCCAACTTCTCTCTTTCTTCCGGAGTTTGGATACGCTCTTCTTTTGGATTTTCTGGCTCAGAAGATCTTAACCAAGGCTTAATGGACTTATACTGCTCATAAAAATGAGTCATATCAGGAACCAAATCCTTAATTACTGGAAGATGAGGTAGCGGCGAAATAGCAACATCAGACTTGCAATCAGATATAGATTTAAGACAGGCCAAAGTGTTGGTACCGTCAATATTCATTGAGCATGAACCGCAGATACCTTCACGACATGACCTTCTGAAAGTAAGAGAGCTATCGTGGTCGCCTTTAATTTTAATTAGGGCATCAAGAACCATAGGACCGCAATCATCAGTATCTATCTCAAAAGTGTCAAAATGAGGATTCTTCTTTTCAACATCTTGCGGATCATAGCGATATATTTTAAAAGTTTTGGCACTCGCGGTGTCGTTACCAAGTTTATGCACTTTGCCGGCGCTTTTATCAATTTTAGAGTTTTGTGGAAGTCTAAATTCTGCCATAAATTATTAAAAAATTGTTATTATTATCTATTTTACTATTTTTTGAATTAATTATCAAGTTTTTTTTAAAAAATCATTCACTACCTCTTTATAAGAGATTTTTGATAGTTTTAACAATATTTGATGCTGATATTCCTGCTTTTTTGCGCATATTGTCAACAGTGTCATTTTCAAGAAATTCATCACTCATAAATAAACTACGAAATTTTATATTATCACCGTCAAGCAGCGACTCTTTTTGCAAATAATTACCAATTACACCACCAAACCCTCCAGCCGCACCCTCTTCTATTGTTATTAAGACGCCATGGTTTTTCACTAAATCATTGACAAGTCTTTTATCAAAAGGCTTGGCGAATCTAGCATCGGCGATAGTAATATCAATATCAAAATCTTTTTTGATGGTTTTAGCTGCTTGATAGGACTCGCTGAGGATGGTGCCATATGAGAGAATAGCAACCTTCTCTCCTTTTTGTAAAATTTTACCCCTACCAATTGCAATTTTATTGCTAACACCATAATCAATTTCTTGGTCACACTCACCTCTAGGATACCTAATAGCACAAGGCTTATCATTGATCTGCGATGATAAATTAACCATATCAACTAGATCTCGACCATTGGATGGGGCCATTAAAATAAAATTTGGTAAGTTTATCAAATATGCTATATCAAAAGACCCGCAGTGTGTAGCTCCATCAGCGCCAACAAACCCCGCCCTATCTATCATAAATCTTACCGGCAAACTTTGAATAGCAACATCATGAACAACTTGATCATATGCTCGCTGTAAAAAGGTAGAATAAATGGCGACAAATGGCTTTATTTCTTCACAGGCAAGGCCAGCAGCGTAAGTAACCGCATGTTGTTCAGCAATTCCAACGTCAAAAAACTTGTCTGGGTGGACATCAGCAAAAATATCAAGACCAGTCCCTGATGGCATAGCAGCTGTGATAGCAGTAATATCCTTATCTTTTTTTGCTAAATTGGTCAACGCTTTGCCAAAAATCTTACTGTAGCTGGGGGCGGATGATGATTTTTGTACTTTTTTACCTGTTTGTGGGTCGAATTTTGTGACAGCGTGCAACTTGTCATCACTCTTCATTACCTCATTGTAACCCTTGCCTTTTTGCGTTACACAATGAATTAGAATAGGATCGCAAGATTTATCATCACGAATATTTTGCAATATTGGCACCAGCACCTCTAAATTATGACCATCGATCGGACCAATATAATAAAAGCCCATCTCCTCAAAAATATTACCCCCCATCCACCATTCTTTAGTAGCTTTTTCAAATTTTCGCAAGCTTTTTGCGACGCCAGATACATTAAATTTATTGCTGATTTTTTTGGAGAAATCCCGCATCCTCAAATATGACTTCGAAGAAGCAAGACGCGATAAATAGTGAGACATAGCACCGGTGGGAGGAGCTATCGACATATCATTGTCATTCAAGATAACAATAAGGCGGTTATTTTTGTAATATTCATCAGACAGCGCTCCAGCGTTGTTCATCGCTTCGTAAGCCATTCCTGCAGACATTGCTCCGTCGCCTATTACCGCTATTGCGTGCGATTTGTTATTTTTTAATTTATTTGCTACATTCATGCCAAGTGCTGCTGATACCGAGGTGGAACTGTGACCGGCGCCAAATGGATCATACTCGCTTTCATCTCTTTTGGTAAACCCAGACAAGCCACCTGGCTGCCTGATTGTTGACATCTCATCTCTTCTTTTGGTGATGATTTTATGAGGATAAGCCTGATGACCAACATCCCAGATCAATCTATCTTTAGGTGTGTTAAAGACATAATGAAGTGCAACCGTTAATTCAACCACTCCAAGACCAGCGCCCAAATGACCACCTGTTTTTGACACAGCTGATATCGTTGCATGGCGTAACTCTTGGGCAAGCTGAGGCAAGTCTTCCTTGTCAACTTTTCGCAAATCCGCAGGTGAATTAATTTTATCCAGAATGTCAGTTTTCACAAATTTGGTTGTTATTTAATTTTACCATGATAACCTATAAATAATATCTTGTTTTAAATTATACAACACCGCTAAAAATAATTCAAGCAACTTATGATAAGATTAATTAATTTTGGACAGGACAGGAGCATAGTAGGTTTAATTTATGTAATTTTAAGTCTTCTGATAGCGTCATTTGCTGTTGGAATTAATGTTATCGTATTTCCAGCAATCCTAATAGATAATAATATTAGTGCACTATTCATAGGACTTGCTTCAGCCAATGAAATTATTTTCGGGTTCTTTGCTACGATCTATATTTCCAGAATATTTGCCAAGCACGGAGTTGTCAAATCAGCAGTATTTGTCACCATAATATACTCCTTAATATTATACTTTATATTTTATTACAAAAATTATTTTTTGTGGCTTATTTATGAATCAATCATAGGAGTCTGCTGGATATCTCTATTTGTGGTAAGGCAAGCTTGGATAAACCACCTAATTGCTGATAAAAACCGCAGCATAGTCCTTGCCCTAACGGCATCAATTTTTTGCCTTGGCTTTATGGCTGGATCAGCAATGGTCAAAATTTTTGGCGCCTTAAATCATATCTGTCTGATTGTATCTTCGATACTTACATTGGCATCAGGTTTATTAATGCTCTTAGTGCATGATACCTCCCCCAAAAATGTTGATTCTGATCATATCAAGCTCAAGGAATTTGCCGCAAAGCTTCCAAATGAAACCTTGGCCAGGTTCCTTTTGGATTTTCAAGCCGGATGCGTAATACTTCTCGGGGTAGTCTTTGGAACTAAAATAAATTTATCAGTTGAAAATTCAGGTTTACTGATAGCTGCCTTCATGGCTAGCGGCATATTTGACTTATATGCTGGCGTATTGACAAAACTATATGACCGAAGAAAGTTAATTATATACGGATTTCTTGGCTGCCTACTAACCATGGGCATTGCTACGATTTTATATCGAGAGTTCTACGCCTTAATAGCCTGCTTCTTCTTATTTGGAATGTCTTGTGCCATGATTATGGTAGCAACCCTAACTAGCGTCAATGATAAATTTAACAAATCAAAGCTGATTGCAGCTAATGCAACTTTTCAGGCTGTCGGCTCCCTTGGCTGTGTTTTTGGCTGTCTTGTTGGTGCAATCATGATTGAAATATTTGGATTCTATGGATTTTATGCCACAATATTTTTGGCAATACTAACGTATTTGGCGTACTTCTTTATAAAACAGGGTAACAATAGTTGGAAATTATGAATAAAATAAGATTAGGGGTTAATATTGATCACGTAGCAACAATCAGAAATGCTCGAGGTGGTATTCATCCAGACCCAGTGAAGGCGGCAATATTAGCCCAAGAATATGGTGCTGACGGCATCACTATCCATCTTCGAGAAGACAGGAGGCATATATGCGACGAGGATTTAATAGAAATTAAAGAAGCAATCGACATTCCGCTAAACCTAGAGATGGCAGCAACTAATGAAATGCTTGAAATTGCCTTGACGAATAAACCGAATGCTGCCTGCATAGTACCTGAAAAAAGACAGGAAGTGACCACAGAAGGTGGCCTGGATGTAATCAAAAATGAAGAAATTTTAAGGCCCATAATATCTCAACTAAAACAATCCGGGATCAGAATATCTTTATTTG
Organism: Rickettsiales bacterium; assembly: GCA_047404215.1. Classification (GTDB taxonomy): domain Bacteria; phylum Pseudomonadota; class Alphaproteobacteria; order Rickettsiales; family UBA1997; genus CAMCFD01. The sequence continues at coordinate 9,875 of JBDOIV010000027.1, read as the reverse complement.
TCGATGCGAGTGAGGAGCAAATAAGAAAATCCGCCGATATTGGGGCTGATATTATCGAGATTCATACCGGAGAGTTCTGTCATCTGCACGACGGCACTCATCTCGATAATGAGGATGCGCAATATTCCACTAGTCAACAAATAAAACTTAAAGAAGAGGAAGAGTTCAATCATATTTCTCAATGCGCTAGATTGGCTACCGATTTAGGTCTCGAGTGCCATGCTGGCCATGGCCTGAATTATGATACAGCTGCGAAAATTGCACAAATCCCTGAAATTATTGAACTAAATATAGGGCATTTCTTGATTGGTGAAGCCATATTTGAAGGCTTTGAAGAAGTGATTAGAAAGATGAAGAGAGTAATTGAAAGATAACGATATCATCCTCCTATCGATTGTAGATAAAAAAGATAATCAGGGGTAAGTGACACCTACCCCAGATTATTTAGATGTACAACTAGAAGCTGTAAGAAGCACCTAACTTGAATGTTGATATTTCTAGATCACCATCAGCAAAGCCAATCATTTCATAGCCAAAATTTACATTGTAGCCATTATTAAGATCATACTTAACTCCGATACCTGCCGATCTAAATTCATCAGTATCTTTGGTAATAGAGGTTAAGTTAGTAATCTTATCCTCTTCCACAAGTTCAGCTCTAACTTGACCTATGCCTAAGGTAACAAAAGCCGCAATATTGTCATTAAAATCATAACCTAAATCCACACCAAAACCAACTTGATTGCTAACTTCAAGATCAAATCTACCAAGGACGCTTTCAGCCTTAATTTCTGAATCCACCATGTTAAAGAATGCACCAGGAGCAACGTAAAATTGATTATCAAAATTGATAGCATACTTATAATCTATGCCATATCCAAGATTATATTCAGATTCTGCCCCTGGTAAGTCAGGGTTAGTTTCAAGTTCCGAATATAGAAGATTAAGACCAACATAGTTACCTTCCGTTTTTGCAAAAGACAATGAGGCGACCATTGTCAATGCCACACTCATGCTTATAAATAATTTTTTCATATTTTTAAATTTAATTTATTTTTTATAGCGATAGAGATAAAAAATTTGCAATTTCTATCTCGCTGTAATTATAATTATTACTTTTTTAAAGTCAACTATTTACGATAGTTATTTTCAACTAAATGAGTGCGACGCAAACAATTGAACGTTGGCATATAAGTTACCTTAGCGTAGATTATTCAAGTGCGAGACGAAATTAAGGACAGCCAAAACTATTGCATATCATAACATAGTTTCATTAACATAGGCAATCCCGACCATACTTGATCCCACAGGCATATGAGTTGTTGTAGCAGGATTAGATACTAACTCGCGCTCATATTCCATAGAACCCTGGAAGAAATTAAAATCTACCCTGAGTTTCTCCAGCTCTCTTGTTGAGATCGATGCTTTATCCCCAGTCATAACCCTTTGATTTTCTTTGTCTACGAGATACTCCTTGCCATTAAATCTAATTACATCAAGATCATCCTTCTTGCCACCTTTTGTGCCGAACCTATCATCAATCATTTTAGTAGCCGCACCGTTTTGCGTGTATAAATCACGAACAAGACCTTGAATGGCCAACATTTTTTCTTGTTGTCGATCTTGAAGTTTTTTACAAAAGTCAGATACCGAAATTGAAACATTATCTTCTGCGTGCGAAGCTATTACAGAGCCAACAATCTCTATTGCCACATCATTATCAAATTGTAGCATCTCGGTTGCTCCATTTTCATTGGGCCTGTAAACACTAAGGCACAAATCTTTTGTCTCTAGTAAAAATAAAAAAGATTGCAAATCCTGCTCTTTTACCATCCCTACCGCCCCACGCAATGAAGACTTGTAAGACCTAAGTAATGATTGAGCGTCGCTAGAGATTGGTAAATTCATCATTAAAGTCTTAACTGGATTTTGCGCTGATGATAAATCTTTATCTTTAGTATCAAATAATATTTCATTATACTGCATTTTACCGTCACCACCATATCTCTTTTGACCACGCTTGTTGGCGCCCTTGGCGCGATCTCTGTTATATCGCCACCAAACATTACCCGCTACTGTTGCAATCGAGGGCTCAGCATGCCATGTTTTATCTACAGCGTTCCATCTGGAGATATCAACAACGTTATTACCATCTCTAATATGACCCTTTTTCTTGGGATGCTTCGAAACGCTGCCTCTACGATCCGACAAAACGTGTAAATCGCTCTCTTTCTTGGCTACACCAAAGGTACCGGCAGCAAAAAACTCAGCATTATAAACTTTCATTTTTTCTGGATCGAGCGTTACTCCAAAAACCTGACCCCCATATAATTCAGATGGCGTTGAGTAATCCCTGTCTCCGCACCAAGTCACTGTAGCAGAACAAGCTCGACCGACATTCTTACTTTCATAAGAGCGCTCATCATGGCAAAGCGAACTTATTGCGACAGGGTTGTGCACGGCAATCACATGAAGCTGACCTTTGCTACTCAACTCCTCATATTTCAATTTTAAAACTTCTTTATTTGCTAAACCTCTTAGATCATCAATCTGTGAGCGGATATGATAAAGTTTTCCAAGCTGCTCAAGCTCTTTAGTCGGACATATCAATGCTCGTCTGCCGCCCTCAAGATTAACTATCACGCGATCATTATGATTGGGAAATCTGACCGCAAGATTTTTAAGCCAACTAATATCCGTCCAACAACCCGGGTAAGTAGGATTGTAAAAATCACTTGTGTACCGATCACTCCGCCAATCATCGCAAACCCTCTTGTACTCTTCATCTAATTCGCGGATACAACTCATAGATTTTTCGTCAATAAATCTAACTTTATCATCAAGACCTAAGCTTTTATAAGATTGCAAAGACTTTTTACTATTGCACAAAATACCCAAAAGCCTTTCATTTTCAGCTTCAGCAAAAGTTTTACAATGCTTGTTATAGCTCTTTTTTGTGGCGGAAGTAATAGCTCTTTTTTGCTCTCTTCTTAATTTTAGGGCTTTGCTAACTCTTTTTAAAATCTTACCGCTATTGTTTGTTGAAAATAACCATCTCATATCAAATATTAAATGTTTGGTTTTACTAACTCACCTATATTATATCATTTTTTTTGTTTTATGTCAATATTTTTACTACATTATATATATTGTATTATTTTGATACATATTGTATAGAGAAATATCCGAATAGTCATTGATTAGCCACAGATGTCCAAACCCACAGATGTATAAAAAGCCACAAACACTCAATTGCCAATCTGAATTATGTAGTTTTTTAAATTGACACCCCCTCTTTTCAATAACTAAAACTCTTGACATTTAAAGATATATTCAGTATAATTATTTTAGCGGGAGTGTAAATACTGACTGCTTATGCTTTAGTTTCGAGGTTAATAACGTCGCAAAGGCTTTAAGTGCTACAACCCGAAAAACAAGAATTGTCTTCGCAGCAAATTCGTAAGAATTTGTAAGAAAAGAAATTTGAGCTAGCGAGGCTCAAAAATTTATATATGGACAGGTGGCCGAGGCTTTAGCCGTTAATAAAATGTGCCTAAACGCACATTTTTAGGATAAAGCGGGATCAGGAGTTAAATTTATTTAACGACGCAATCCCAGAGGCGAAAATTGTCTTCGCAGCAAATTCGTAAGAATTTGTAAGAAAAGAAATTTGAGCTAGCGAGGCTCAAAAATTTATATATGGACAGGTGGCCGAGTGGTCGAAGGCAGCAGTCTTGAAAACTGCCGTGCGTTCACGCGTACCGTGGGTTCGAATCCCACCCTGTCCGCCACTCCTGCAATCCAACAAAATCTTTCTTAATCCATTTAGAGCTTTACTGGCAAAGGTTTTGAGACTTCTATTGTCCAATATATTACCATACAATCCATTGATATTTAATATTAATAAGGGTATTATTTAGGGGCAAATGTTTTACCTAATATTAACTTTGCCCCTAGTACAAAATCATAATAGCATTAATGACGCTCAACATCGCTCAAATCAAAAACCTCAAACCCAAAGACAAAAGTTTTAAAAAATTTGATGAAAAGGGACTTTATATTGAAGTAACCACTAAAGGATCTAAACATTGGAGATTTAAATATAGCTTCGCCGGTAAAGAAAAAAGATTGACCATGGGCTCCTACCCCGAGATTTCACTTAAAGAAGCAAGAGATAAGCGTGATGAAGCCAGAAAGCAGATTCGCGATGGCCTTGACCCCTCTCACGAAAAGAAAATGGTCAAACTTAGGCAGTCCATTGACGCCGAGAACTCTTTTGAAACTGTCGCTAGAAATTGGCACAACAACCAATCCCAAAGCTGGACTCAAAGACATGCTGATACCGTTATTAAAAACCTTGAAAAGGATATATTTAAGATTATTGGCTTTCGCCCTATTGCTCAAATCACAGCGCCGGAGCTACTGTTAGCACTTCGCAAGATTGAGGATCGCGGCACTCTAGATATCGCTAAAAAGATGAGGCAAACTTGCGGCCAGATCTTTAAATTTGCAATTGCTAGTGGCTTAGCAGAAAGAAACATCGCCCTTGACTTGCAAGGCGCCTTAAAAACTAGAAAGGCTAAGCATTTTAACACAATTGAAGCTAAGGAGCTACCGCAGCTAGTGCAAAAGATTGAGCAATATGAGGGTAATATTCAAACTAAACTTGGACTACAGCTTGCCCTATTGACTTTTGTTAGAACTACTGAATTGAGAGGTGCTAAGTGGCAAGAGATTGATTTTGAAAATAAGATTTGGGAGATTCCAGCGCAGCGCATGAAAATGAAAACTAAGCATCTGGTGCCACTTTGCAAACAATCGCTTGAGGTTTTAAAGAGTTTGCAAGATATCAATGGCAACCGTGAATTTATTTTTCCTAATCGCCAGAATCCGGACAAGTTCATTAGTGAAAACACCCTGCTCTACGCTATGTATCGCTTAGGATATCACGGCAGAGCAACCGTCCACGGCTTTCGATCACTGGCCTCAACAGTATTAAATGAAAGTGGGCTATTTAAAGAAGATGTTATCGAAAGGCAACTTGCACATGGCGAGAGAAACAAAGTCCGCGCTGCTTATAATCACGCCCAGTATTTGGATGATCGAAGGGAGATGATGGACTGGTGGGGTGAATTTATCAACAAAAAAGGAGGTGAAGCATGAAGGAAACAATAAATATCAGTCATTTTATTAATAAAGACGTCTTTAGTAAGATACAAAATGTTCAAAAGGTGGTCGATAACATGACTAAATCGACCCCCTTTAAGTCTCTATTAAAACTCAGCAATAAGGCTGCAAAAATTAATATTGTTAGTATTCATCAAAACCAGAATTTCAATAGCTTACTAAACAGAATCGAGGTTTTTGATGAAAATAAAAACAGCATCTTGTCTGCTTTTGCTAAATTTAACCACAAAACTCTTGAATATGAAGGTGACACCTTCAAAATTGAGGACCGCAACAACACTTCAACATCTAAAGATAAAGGTTTTAAGAAGGAAGATTTTATTAAATTGGATTACGAGCTGACAGTGACAAGGAAGGAGAATGAGGCTTTGAAATGTGAAATGAAAGCCGTAAAAGAAGAAAACAAATCTTTACTTGAATTTAAAGATAAATACAAATCGGAAAAGAGAAAAGGTGGTAAAAATTCAGCTAAAAGATATGATGTTTTAAGAAGCAAAACTGAAGAGCTTTGTAAAAAAATAATGAAAGGAAGCAAGATTAATTCTGGACGGGAACTAACGAAAAAAGTAGCACAAGAGTTAGAGAAAAATCATAAAGACTTATTACTTAAATTTTACCCCTACAAAACCAACTATAAAGAACAAACGGACTGGACAGGGTCAAATTTTTATAACTGGTGCAACAATATTTTTAAAAGCTTCCAAGAACAAGCCTAATAAATACCCTACATCGTTTATCTTTACTAGCAATAATAAATCATTTTAAAAAATCTCCCATAGCCAGTCTAGTAAACACTATAGATCGTTTATCATTGCTAGCAATGATAAATCATAACTAGCTCTTGGTTAGACTTACAAACGCTCCTTAGTTTAAAATATACATTATTGCAAGTCTTAGGATCTCTTAAGACTGGTAATTTCAATATTTTACAAATTTAATAAGAGCTATTATGCAAAATAAAAATTTCAATCTACCTTCAACTGGATTCTTAAGATTGCCAGATGTTTTAAAAGTATTTCCTGTATCTAAAAGCAAGTGGTGGCTGGGAGTAAAAAATGGCGAATTCCCAAAACCTGTAAAACTCAGCGAAAGAACAACCGCTTGGCGAGTAAGGGATATCGAAGAACTTATCAATAAAGTTAATCAAGGAGGTGAAAATGACAATAGGGTTTATTAAAATTCATCGCCAAATACTTGATTGGAATAGATATAGCGACAACAACACCTTTAGATTATTTATGCACTTACTTTTAACCGCTAATTATGAGGATAAAGTGTGGCGTGGAATTGAGGTTAATAGAGGGCAACTTGCTACATCCAACCAGAGCCTAGCTACATCAACTAATCTTTCGCAACAGCAGATTAGAACAGCCTTAAGAAACCTAAAAGCAACAGGCGAAATAACAATCCAAACAACAAACAGATATACCTTAGTTAATATAGAGAATTACAACCTCTATCAAGATAACCCAAATAAAGACAATATGCAAAGCAACATATCACTTAACAATCCAACGACAAACAAAGAACAAACAAACAACAATCAAATAACAACAACTAAAGAAATAAAGAAGATAAGAAGTAAAGAAGATAAGAATATATGTCGCTATTTTTCAGAAAAAGATTTGGCAGAAGGCTTGCGATTTATTCTTGAAAATAAACTTAACCGAAAACTTAAAACCAAAGGTTGGAGTTCTCATATTAAAAAACTAAGGGATATTGACCTAAAAGGCAGAGAAGAGCCAGAAGTTGATATTGGAAACGCAATTCAAGCGATATCAGATTACCATGGCGAAGAGTTCTTTCCCGAAATTAACTCAGCCAGATCCCTAAGAGATAAGTTTGATAAAATTGAAAACTTTTTAAATAGAAGCAAGAAAGCATCAACCCCAAAACAACCTTCAAATAACAATGAAGTTTATCAAGAGTTTCTTAAAAATGGAGGTGAAAATGACTAGAAATGAATTCACTAAAATAATCAAGACTATTTTTGATGATAGAAATGTTCAAAATTTAAGCTCAGATTGGCTAAATAACTTATATGAGGTATGCAAGGATATTGATTTACGAACCGCCATGATAGGTGCTAATAAATTAATGAATATTAGCAGTGAAGACTGGAATAGTCGTTATGGATACAAGGGCAAGCCATCAACTTGCGACTTAAAAACATTCTTGTCAGGAGGAAAGCCAACTTCAATCGAAAGAAGAGCAGAATCAGAGGTTCAAAAAATCATAGATCAGTCAAAATATTGGCATGATTTTTCAAAAACTAATTTCAAAGATCCAATTACTCAAAAAGTTGCAGATAATTATGGTCAAAATGGTTTAAGCAGTCTGCATAATGATCTATTTGACACTTTTAATATCAATAGAAAAAATATAAGCTTTGTCAAAAATGACTTGATAGACACTTGGCTTGCATATCATGATAGCAGTGATCAACCTACTCTTCTTAGCACTGAGTCAAAACTTTTCATAGAATCATGAAGAAATAAGTTAAGTAAATAACTAATTAACTAATAAATAAAGTATGAATAAATTGATAAAGAAAAAAAATAAAAAACCGCAAATACCGCCAGATCATGAGCTATACTTGAAAATGGGAAATGGTGATGATAACTTTCATTTATCGGTAAGAAAAAAGGCCATTAATTCAAAAACCAAAGATCGCCAATTTAATCAAGAGATGGTTGAAGTATTTGGCACCAAGAACTATTGTGTTTTTGATGCTATCACAAGTGATTTTAAGAAGGCTGGGGGTGGTTTTGATGGCATGGACACACAAAGAGGCATGAATCAAATATTTAACTTTATAAAGGACTTAAAACCAAAAGATCCGGTTGAATCGATGCTAATTTTGCAAATATTTTCGTGCCATAAAATGTCGATGGCCGCAACTTATCGATCGCAAAACCTCGATATTCCATTTCATCAGCGCGATATATACACTAAACAATCAGTAAAGCTATTTAAGATATTTATCTCGCAAATGGAGGCTTTAAAAAGATATAGAAATAAAGGCGTGCATAAAATCATTGTTGAGAAAGTTAATATCAAGGATGGTGGCAAGGCAGTGATTGGCGATGTTAATACTCAGCTAAATAACAATGGAGGTTTAAAATGATATCGATAGAAGGATTAACACTAACAATGATAATATTACTTATAATATTTATTATAGTTGCATTTGAGGACGGGCGATAGCTCATGAAGAGTAATAAAGGGGTGTTTAAAAAAACATTTTTAAGAACCACCTCTTGCAAACAGCAATTGGTAAATAAACTGTCCGAAAAATGTCGATTAAGAATAGATTTAATATTAAGGATGCTAAAAAATGCTTAGCAAAAACCAAAAGAACTGGTAGGCCGTGCCAAGCGCCAGCAATGCAAAATGGTAGGTGCCGACTTCATGGCGGCAAATCAACCGGAGCCAAAACCGATCAAGGCAAGGCTAAGCTACAAGAAATCAACTTAAAGCATGGCTATTATACCAAAGAATCTATCCAAGAAAGAAAATCAATCAAGGCCTCAATGATATATCTTGAAAGATATTGTGAGGAGTTTATGGGTCTTTAAAAGATTTTATTGAATTATAATATAAAAAAATATAAAATATAACAATTGATTCATTAAACTATTGCGAAATTCAAATGAAAATACTAATACTATTCTTTTTTTCTTGCATCCTAGCGATATCATCTAATTCTTTTTCTTATTATAATGATTCTACGCTACAAACCGAGGTTAAATGGGCCGTTCACGAGCAACCACTACTTGTTGCTGTGGGGAATATCGACTATAATGGAGACAAACTTAAACCAGGAAAATATAAGGCAAGGTCAGTAAGGCATGTATCTAGAAAAAATCCTGAAATTTTTGATATTATAATATTTAAACAAGAGCTTAGCATGAGACAGGCCCTTGCTGCAATCAAAGACTCCTACTCTTCAAGGTGTTACGAAAATAAAAGATACTGTAAATCTAAAATAAAAGGATTTTATCACTTTGCAATTGGTGGCAATTCTGGATATGAGGCTGAGTTTGCTGTTAAAAAAGGCGATCATATTCACATCATACCAAATGAATATCAAGAATCTTTAAAAGGAGACGTTCCCAGAAAAATGTCAGGAGTTCTAGAATTAAAAAGAGCTGGAAATTAACGATAAATGAAAAGCACCTTACCAGAAAAATCAAAGAGTCATGAGACTAGAATAAGCCAGATTACGCAAACTATAATTCAAAGTGGGCAAGATAAAATATGCTTTGTAATTCTCTTTGGGTCATTCGCTAGAGGGGACTGGGTTTTTGATAGAAATGGATCACTCTTGCTAGCATTTGTAGATTTAAAATATATAAAGCCAATAATTAAATAGAATAGTAAAGTAAATTAACTTGAGCATGAATGAAAGAGACCTCTTAAAGCAGTTTCAGAAAAACCTAATTGACCTCACGGCAAGAAATAATTTAATCAACTTTAAATTTTCTTCGGCAACTTGCTTTGATATTGAAAAATACTATCAATTTCAAAGGCGCTCAAGGCCTAACAACCAGTCTTTCGAAATTGAATTAATAAATAATAGAGACCCTCAAGATCTAAACGAAAAAGAAAAGCTTCAGAAGGCAGCCCATAAAACTCTGGGAAAAATCTACTTAAAGCAACGAGAAATAAAAGATGAAAAAGGTTTC
>JBDOIV010000026.1:0-1049 GCA_047404215.1 Rickettsiales bacterium | reverse complement strand
ATCTTATAAGGACGTCCCACCTTGTAATAACCCACATATTTATTGCTTTTAAAGATCTTATCAAAATCAGAATAGGCATCTTTCGCTGAATCATCTTTGCTATAATATTGCTGTAATTCATTTTTTTTTGCTATATTTCTTTTTTTTACCATTGACATCAGTAGGAGCAGGTCTTGACCTACTGGCATTGATAGCATTAAGAGGGCTTGATATAGAGCGCTCCCTTTTTTTTCTAACAACTTTTTTTGAAAAATTACTAATTGCACCGCCATTGCTATATGAGGAGCGCTTTTTTGAACCAAACTTCCCAGTACGATCTGAGTAGCTATTAGCAAGAGCGGCTTCGGTGACAGCAAAAAGCAATATGTATATTAAAAACAATACCTTCTTCATATTGCTAGGCTGGTTGCGGGTTACTTAAATTCTTAGCCTGAGGACCCTTGCCATTAACCATTAAAGCTTCTGTATTTGCGGCATAATCACTGGACTGAATTAAAAAGATCCCATAATCTGCGAATAGATTGACTATAAACCCACTTTTAATAGTTCGACCAGACACCAGATACTTCTCTTGTAAAACCTCAATATCCATATCGTGACATAAATTTCTAAAATCCTGAATGGAGCAAAAGTGAATATTTGGAGTTTCATACCATTCGTAAGGAATGGATTCATTTACTGGCATCGTACCTTTGAAAAATAAATGAAATCTGTTTTTGTAATTGGCAAAATTAGGTAATGATACTATCGCTTTATCAGCGATTCTAAGCATCTCTTGAACTATCTTATTCGGCTCTTTTGTAGCTTGTATCGTGTGACTCAAGATGGCATAATCAAAAGTTTTATCTGGATAGTGCTCTAAATCAGATTCAGCGTCACCCTGAATCACAGATAAACCCTTCATTAGTGCTTTACTTACTTGATGGGAAGATATCTCAATGCCACGAGCATCACAGTCTCTTTTATTTACCAGTAAATTTAGCAATTTTCCATCGCCACAGCCAATATCAAGAACCTTAGAGTTTTTATCGACAAGATCAGTGATTAAT
>JBDOIV010000025.1:0-8402 GCA_047404215.1 Rickettsiales bacterium | reverse complement strand
TTTACATAGTCATAAGTTTTTTTATCTGGAGCTATCAATCCCGCTCTTGCACCGGCCTCAATTGACATATTGCAAATTGTCATTCTACCCTCCATGGTCAGGCTTTCAATTGCCTTACCAGCATATTCGATAACATAGCCGGTGCCGCCAGCGGTGCCGAGCTTTGCGATAATCGCCAGCGCGATATCTTTGGCAGTAACGCCGTAGCCAAGTTCACCATCAACTCTAACTAGCATATTTTTTGATCTTTTCTGGATCAAGGTTTGCGTAGCCAAAACATGCTCAACTTCACTAGTGCCGATACCAAATGCCAAAGCACCAAAGGCGCCATGAGTTGAAGTGTGTGAGTCACCGCAAACAATTGTCATTCCTGGCTGAGTAATGCCCTGCTCTGGTCCAACTATGTGCACTACGCCCTGTCTTTTGTCATCTAAATCAAAATATTCAATGTCAAACTCTTTGCAGTTTGCTTCTAAAGTATCAACTTGAGTTTTTGAAGTTTGGTCTTTGATACCAGCGGTTCCTTGACCCCTGTCAGCAGTGGTAGTAGGCACGTTATGATCAGCAACTGCAATATGAGCTTTGGGGTTTCTTGGCCTTCTGTCAGCCATTCTTAGTCCTTCAAAAGCTTGTGGTGACGTAACCTCGTGGATTAACTGCTTGTCGATGTAGATCAAGGAGGATGATTCATTCTCTTCAACTAAGTGTTTTTCCCAAATTTTGTCATATAACGTTTTAGCCATTTTTTCTTTATTTTAAAAGCTATGCTAGCTTTTTCTTTAATATTTCATTAACAACGCCCGGATTGGCTTTGCCTTTACTCGCCTTCATGGTTTGACCCACGAAAAAGCCGAATAGCTTGTCTTTTCCAGATTTATATTCTGCAACTTTGTCAGTATTAGCTGCTAAAATTTCATCAATAATTTTTTCAATTGCCGATGAGTCAGAAACTTGCTTTAAACCTTTCTTTTCTACTATTATAGCAGGACTTTCTCCATTTTCAAGCATTAAATCAAGAACATCCTTAGCAATTTTACCAGAAATCTCACCTTTTTCAATTAATTCAATCAGTTCCGCTAGTTTTTCAGCGCTCACTTTACAGTCACTAAGATTGGAATTAGTTTTGTTTATACGCCCTAGTAGCTCTACCGTGAGCCAGGTAACGCATAGTTTTGGCTCGCGATTTTTAATTAAAATCTCGAAGAATTCTGACATTTCGACATCAAGAGTTAAAACAGTGGCGTCATAGTTGGAAATTCCTAATTCATTGACATATCTTGTCTTTTTTGCATCAGGTAGCTCGGGTAGGCTAGCCTTAATCTCGTCAACTAACTCCTGCTCTACTATTAACTCTGGCAGATCTGGGTCTGGAAAATATCGATAATCCATAGCATCTTCTTTGCTTCTCATGGCTCTAGTTTCGCCGCTATCAGCATTGAATAATCTAGTTTCTTGATCAATTTGACCGCCTTCTTCTAAGATTTCAACTTGTCGATTGGCTTCAAACTCAACAGATCGAATTATATTTCGCATTGAGTTTAAATTTTTAATTTCGCATCTGGTGCCAAGCTCTTTTGCCCCTACCTTTTTGACCGAAACGTTAGCGTCGCACCTTAGGTTGCCCTGCTCCATGTTGCCATCGCAAGTTCCTAGTGCGCGGACTATGGCTCTGATTTTTTTGACATATTCTGCTGCTTCTCTAGGGCTTGACATATCAGGCTTTGAGACAATTTCCATTAGGGCGATGCCGCTTCTATTTAAGTCAATCAAGGAATGCTCTGGGTCTTGGTCATGTACAGATTTGCCAGCATCCTGCTCTAAGTGGATTCTTTCGATACCAATGATTTTCTTTTCACGAGCCACTTTTTGGTCTTGCGGATTGTCTTCGTCTTCTAATTCTATTTCCATCTGACCCTCTCCAACTATTGGGTCTTTGAATTGAGAGATTTGATAGCCCTGCGGCAAGTCAGGATAAAAATAATTTTTGCGGTCAAATACTGATCTTAGATTTATCTTAGCACCAATACCAAGTCCGGTCTTAATTGCTTGTATAACGCACTGTTTGTTGATTACTGGCAACATTCCAGGCATTGCAGCATCAACCAAAGATACTTGTGAGTTTGGTTCGGCGCCATATTTGGTGCTAGAGCGAGAAAAAAGCTTTGATTTTGAGGCTATCTGTGCATGTATTTCGCAACCAATAGTTAGCTCATAGTCGTTTTTTTCGCCTTTGATAATATATGTCATCTTATTTTAATTTATTTTTACATCTAATTATTTGATTGTATATTAATTAAACTTATTTTTCAATTAAAAAACGCACTAATTTTCTTGAAACGTAAAATATTTGAAGCTACAATGGGGGTGTTAGTAATTATATTGCAAATTTTAATGCCGATAGTTCAACTATATAAGAAGATAGAGTCGATATTTCACTATTTTTATCACAGCACAATAAAGGGCTCGATTCTAGATTGTTATTTTCGAGACTTTAGGAATAAAATGAAAAGTTTAAAGTCAAGCCTTAAGCTGCACTTTAGCGGCAAAAAATAATTTATGCCGCTTCGTTGGTGCCTTGTGTATCTTGTGAGTCTTCGCTAACAGTTTGCTCTTCTCCAACTTCAGCTTCGTCAACTTCTTTATTTCCACTATTGGCAATTCTAGCCACTGATGAAACTTTTTCATCTTTAGTCTTGATTAGAGTGACTCCTTGAGTATTTCTACCGGTGATTCTGACGGTTCCAACCTCGGTTCTAATTAACGTACCTTTATCGGTAATAATCATAGCTTGATCGCCACATTCTATTGGGAAGCTGGCAACAACTGAGCCATTTCTCTTGGAAGTTATAATGTTGGTAATACCAACCCCACCCCTGTTGGTAATTCGATACTCGTAAGCGGAGGTTCTTTTCCCAAATCCATTTTCAGTAATAGTGAAGATGAACTCTTCATCTTTTGCCATTTTTTCGATTATTTCTTGCGACATTCCTTCGGCTTTAACCTGAGGCACTTTTTTTGGTTGTACCAGTAGGTCTTCGCTAGGATTACGCTCAAGCTCTTCATTAAACCTCAGAGATTCACCGATCTCAAGTCTTTTGTTGACGTTAACTTTTAAGAATTTTTCTTTGGTTTCGCTGTCTTCATTGGCATGAGTCAAGATTGACATCGACATCACCTGATTCCCCTCTTCGAGCTTGATACCGCGAACGCCAGTGGAGTTTCTGCTTTGGAAAACTCTTAATTTTTCAACTGGGAATCGGATACATTTGCCGCTTTTAGTGGCTAGCAACACGTCATCGTTTTCGGTACAAATATTTACACCAATCAAAGATTCATCTCCTTTTAGCTTCATAGCAATTTTTCCAGAAGATCTAATATCGGCAAATTGATCCATTGAGTTTCTTCTAACATCGCCATTTGATGTGGCAAAAATGATACTTAGGTCTTGCCATGTTGACTCATCTTCAGGAAGGGCTAAGATGGTGCTAATTTTTTCATCTTGATCGATTGGTAAAAGGTTAACAAGAGCCCTGCCTTTCGCTTGCGGAGATCCCAGGGGTAGCTTGTAAGCCTTCATCTTGTAGCATTTACCCTTGTTTGAGAAGAATAAGATAGGGGTGTGGGTATTGGCAACAAAAATATCAGTTGCGATATCTTCTTCGCGAACGTCCATTGCGCTTCTGCCCTTGCCGCCTCTCCTTTGAGTGCGATAAGAGTTGAGAGCAACCCTTTTAATATAGCCATTAAGGGTGGCTACCACAACCATATCCTCTTTTGGAATTAGATCCTCAATATCCATTTCATACTCACTATCTTCAATAGTAGATCTTCTTGGAGTTGCGTAGTTTTCCTTAATCTCTATTAATTCGCTTTTTACTAGATCCAATAGCTTACTTCTATCAGAAAGAAGGGATAGATATTCTGAGATTTCTGCTGCTAACTTCTTTAGTTCTTCATTGATCTTGTCCATTTCCAAACCTGTCAATCTTGCCAATCTCATTTCTAGTATCGCTCTGGCCTGGGTTTCGGTGAAATAGAATTCTCCATCTTTGATGATGTTTCCTGCGTCTTGTACCAATTTAATGATGGTTGAAACAGTTTCTGCTGGCCATGATCTTACTAATAACTTTTCTCTTGCCTCAGGGGTATCTTTCGATGACTTGATTAGCTCTACTACTTCATCAATATTGCCTACCGCAACTGCTAAACCAATTAAGATATGGGTTTTGTCTCTAGCCTTGTTTAACAAGAAGTTTGTTCTTCTGGTAACAACGTTTTCTCTAAAGCTACTAAACGCTTTAATGACATCTAATAGCCCCATTAGCTCAGGCTTGCCATGATTCAAAGCAAGCATATTAACGCCAAAATTGCTTTGTAATACAGTGTAGCTATATAGTTGATTCACTATAACCTCTTCCATGGCATCTTTTTTCAACTCGATAACGACTCTAATTCCGTCTCTGTTGGATTCGTCTCTCAGATCTGAGATGCCTTCTATTTTTTTCTCTTTCACCAATTCAGCAATTTTCTCTACCAGTTTTGCCTTGTTAACTTGGTAAGGTATTTCGGTGATAATAATAGCGTTTTTATTGGCGGTGACCTTTTCTATTAAGTGCTTTCCTCTCATTACTACTGGACCTCTTCCAGTTCTAGCTGCGGAGTTGTAACCTCCTCTTCCTAGTATAATACCTCCGGTTGGGAAGTCAGGACCCGGGATTATTTCAATTAACTCTTCTATTGAGATGTCGTTTTTATCAATATACGCCAACACGCCATCTATCACCTCTCCTAAGTTGTGAGGAGGTATGTTTGTGGCCATACCAACAGCTATCCCGCCAGAGCCGTTTACCAGTAGATTTGGGAAGCGTGCAGGCATTACTCTGGGCTCTGATTCGCTACCATCGTAGTTGGGCATGAAGTCAACAGTATCTTTGTCAAGATCTTCAAGCATGGTGTGAGCGACCTTCTCAAGCCTGGACTCGGTGTAACGCATAGCAGCAGGAGGATCGTCATCTATCGAGCCGAAGTTACCCTGTCCATCAATTAATGGCAGTCTCAAAGAGAAATCTTGCGCCATTCTGACTAATGACTCATATATTGCAGCATCACCGTGGGGGTGATATTTACCCATTACTTCCCCAACGATTCTTGCAGATTTTTTAAAAGGCTTGTTGTAGTCGTAACTACCTTCGTACATTGCGTATAAAATTCTTCTATGCACCGGCTTTAAACCGTCGCAGGCATCTGGTATAGCACGAGAGATGATTACGCTCATCGCATAGTCTAGGTAAGACTTTTTAACTTCAGATACGATCGAAACCGGAACTACATCATCTGAATCTGTGTGGCTAGGAACCAATTTAAGGTTATTTTCTTTATCTGTCATAAATCGTTTTTCTTTTTTACTTAATAAACCTGTTTCCAATTTAGCACATTACTTTAAGAAATCAAGGTTAATTTTTGTATTATAAAACATTAATTATTGAACTTCAAGTAAATTATTTATATTTCATTTGATTTTTATAAATATATATTGTATAATTAATCAAGAGATTTGTTAAATATTAATTGTATTAAATAGCAAAAATATGAGAATAGGAGTCACTGGTATCGCAGGAAGAATGGGCAGATCTATTGCTAGGTTAGTTGACAATGATTCGATAGTGCAACTATCCTCGGGCCTTGTTCGATCTGGCAACAATTATGATGGCCATGATATTGGTGAATTTTTAGGAAAAGAGTCTTCTGGTAAAGTCATAACTTCAAATATTGATGACTTTTTTAATAATTGCGATGCTGTAATTGATTTTTCGTCTCCTATGCTTAGCATGGAATGCGCGAAAAAAGCATCTGAATACAATAAAATATTAGTTTGTGGTACCACTGGATTTTCTGAAGAAGATAAAAAAAATCTGGCACTGCTTGCAAAGTCATGTGTTATTATCTGGTCTTCAAATATGTCTATCGGCGTTAATATTCTGATGAGCTTAACAGAGCAAGTTGCATCAATTCTCAGAGATGATTATGACATTGAAATAGTTGAGATGCATCATAAGGATAAGTTGGACTCTCCTTCTGGTACGGCACTTTCATTAGGTGCGGCTGCAGCTAAAGGCAGATCCGTAGACATTCAGCAAGCTGGTCAAATGTCTCGAGTTGGCACCGATAACAAAAGACAAAAAGGGCAAATAGGCTTCGCTTCGATGAGGGGCGGCGATGTGGTTGGTGATCATACTGTTATATTCGCAGGAAGTGGTGAAAGAGTTGAGTTGACGCACAAGGCTTCAGATCGAAATGTTTTTGCATCCGGTGCCATTAGGGCTGCGATTTGGGGTAGCAATAGAGATCCAGGTTTTTACTTTATGAAAGACGTGTTATCTCAAAAATAGTATAGTTATGAATATAGATCTTTTAAAATCAAAAATACATCACGTTACGTTAACTCAGGCTGAGCTTCATTATGTGGGAAGTATAACCGTTGATGAAGATCTTATGGTTGCTGCTAATATAATTGAGAACGAGAAGGTGCAAGTGCTAAATATGAGCAATGGAGAGCGTCTTGAAACTTATGTTATCAAGGGAAAAAAAGGTTCGGGAATTATTTGTCTCAATGGTCCTGCGGCAAGAAAGGCTCAGGTTGGTGATTCCATTATTATAGTTTCTTATTGCTCTATGAATTTTGAAGACGCTAAGTCTTTTGTTCCTACTGTCATATTTCCAGATAAGAATAACAAGCTTTTCTAGTTTGTTATTGCATTGTTCCACGTGAAACATAAATTAATTAAATGTAATTTAATCATTGCATTTATAATTCTCGGTATTAAAGTATTGATTGTATATTAATATAAATTGCAAATTCCATGACTGTACAGGAGAAAAAATTAGGAAGAGGTCTTTCCGCTCTTCTTGGCGAATCTAAAACTGCTAATCGCTCTTTGGCTAGTGTAAATCTTCAAGAAGATGAGGGTAATTTAATAAATTCAATTCCCGTATCAAGAATTATTGCCGGTATATATCAGCCACGACGTCAATTCTCCCAAGATGAGTTAAGGGAGTTGTCGGATTCTATTAAAGAAAATGGACTTATACAACCAATATTAGTGCGCAAAAGTGACGATAATGGTCATTATGAAATTATTGCAGGTGAAAGAAGGTATAGAGCTATAAAAATGCTGGGATTGCAAACTGTTCCTGCTATTATCAAAAAAATAAACAACCATGAAGCGCTAGAGCTTGCGATTGTAGAGAATGTTCAAAGATCTGATTTAACAGTTATTGAGGAAGCTCAGGGATACAAGCAGCTAATGGAAGATTTTTCATATACTCAAGATCAGGTTGCCAAAAGGACTGGTAAAAGTAGGCCGCATGTGGCAAATATATTAAGGCTACTGTCTTTGCCGGATGCTGTAAAGGACATGCTAAATAAGAGGTCTTTGACCTTAGGGCATGCTAAGGCAATTGCGAACTCTAATAATCCAGAGTTTTTGGCGCAAAGAATAGTTGAAGATTCTCTTACAGTTAGAGATGCTGAAGATTTGGTTAGGTCGGAAAAGGTAGAGAAGTTAAAATCAAATCCCGTGATCGCAAGGCAAGAGTCACGTACAAAGTTTGTTAATTCTGCAGAAATGACAGATGTTGAAAATAGATTGACGGAGTGTCTTGATCTTGACGTAAAGATATCTTTTAATCAATTTAGGAATTCTGGTAAACTAACAATTGCCTTTAACGATTTAGCTAAAATATACGAATTACTTGAGAAGCTAGAAGGGTAGTTGTTCCACGTGAAACATTTAAAATTATGAGTTCAAAAACAAAAAAAAGAGCTAAGATTTTTTCTGTAGTTAATCAAAAGGGTGGGGTAGGAAAGACGACGACGGTCGTTAACATAGCGACGTCACTAGCCTTGTTGAAAAAAAAAGTTCTGGTGATTGATTTTGATCCCCAGGGCAATGCTAGTACCGCATTTGGTATTTATCAGGATCAGAGGCAGAAAACTATATATGACTCAATTTTGGGAAGGTATAGCTTGAAAGAGATAGTCGTTCCTCACAAGACAAAGGGTCTGCATATAGCAACAGCAACAGTAGACCTTTCTGCTGCGGAGATTGAGTTGGTAGACATTGAAAATAGAGAGTATTGTTTAAGGAGGGTCATAAAAGAGGTAGTGCACGATTACGATTGTATTATAATTGATTGTCCACCATCTTTAGGACTGCTGACCATTAACGCTCTTGTTGCTTCTGATAGAGTCCTGATACCTATGCAGTGCGAGTTCTTCTCTTTGGAAGGCTTAAGTCATCTATTAACTAGTTTAGATCTTATAAAGGAGAATCTCAATTTTGATCTTAAAATCAGCGGGATCATCTTAACTATGCACGATAAAAGAAATAAGTTGACAGAGC
>JBDOIV010000024.1:0-1435 GCA_047404215.1 Rickettsiales bacterium | reverse complement strand
AATGAATTATGATGTAGTAGTCACATCCTGACTCAGTACAACATGATTGTGGCAACGATTACTACGCATGCTGCTATAAAGATAAGGCCCAGTGACTCAAACTGACTGAAGAATTTTAATAGATAGATTCTAGTCTTAAAGAGGTATAGATATAGCTTGCTAATACCGCTCTCATCTTGATTATTTTTTGTAATTTTACTTTTCATGGTTTTTTGTGGTGTTGAAATTGATGAATATTAAAACATATCCTTCTCCTTAAAATACTTAATGGAGCCTTTGTGGAGAGGGATATCCCCAGAACGCATCATCCTTTTTTTATCTAACGAAGTAAATACTGGATGAAGAGTTTTGAAATTGTCAAAATTGTCAAATACGGCTTTAACAACTTCATATACTATCTTGTCCGAGGTATCCTTGGTAGTAACTAGAACAGATCTTACACCAAATGTGTTGATGTTCTTTGAGTTACGTGGGTAAATTCCTCCGGGGATAGTAGCTTTTACGTAAAAAGAATTTTCTTTGATGACCTTTTTAATGGTATCCTTGTCAATATTCAAGATTCTTATATTGCAGGTTTGAGCAGCTTCTTGAAGCACTCCATTGGGATTTCCTGACATATACACCATTGCGTCAATTTCACCAGAGCATAGAGCTCTAGGTTGCTCAGAAGGCTGTAAAAAAGTTATTTCTTTAAAATCTTTTTCAGTGAATCCTTTAATTCTCATCAACATATCCATTGTAGCGTACATTCCTGAGCCCTTGACGCCGTAGTTAACTCTTTTATCAACTAAATCTGCAATAGATTTAATGTTAGAATTTTTGTTAACAGCAATAGCTAAGGTTTCGGTATATAAAGAAAATACCGATCTTAAGTCGCTAAAAGGTTTTTGATCTGCGAAAAAGCCACTACCATAAAATGCGTGATATTGCCAATCAGACTGAACAATTGCAAAATCTAGCGCTTTGCTACGAATGGCATTAAGATTAGAAACGGATCCGCCAGTGGATTCAACTGAACATCTAATGTCATGATCTTTTCTACCCCTATTGACTAACCTGCAAATTGCACCGCCAGCTGGGTAGTACACCCCAGTGATTGCACCGGTTCCAACAGATACATATTTAGTTCTAGCAGCAGCTTCAAAAGCAAAACTACATATCATAATAAGCGTACAACAGGCAGTAAAAATAGATTTTTTCATAATTTAATATAATTTATTTGTATTTACTAATTATATACTTTAAGACTAAACTTAACTAAATGCAATTACTTTTTTTATTAACCTTGGATCCGTAAATAGTTTATCAAGTCACAATTGACCATATTTTGAAAATTAAATTTGACATTTAACTTAGGATTTTTTAATATATACCTTAGTTTAATATTAATTAATTAGTAAATTATGAAATTATGGAAGCAGGTACTGATAGGACT
>JBDOIV010000023.1:0-1381 GCA_047404215.1 Rickettsiales bacterium | reverse complement strand
AAGTTGTTTTTTTCCTCTGCGTAAAATATTTAGCGCCTGGGTTGAGCGCATATTATCGAGATATTGAGCAAAATTATCGCTTTGCGCCTTGATCATAAGGGCGCTATCCTTAAATATTGCCAGCTTTGAATATATATCGCCAACCTCATAAGAATCGACGTCAGCAGTCATTGATCTTGACATAATAACCTATTTAATTTTTATCAAAATTTGATCCTAACTTCATTATAACTAACTATGAAATCAAGGTCAAGTTAATTTAACACTATTTAATAACACTGTATCATTTTGCAAACATCTACGCCTTATTAGCAAAACTCATGGCCATGTTGAGCTGCAGATACTTGCTGCGCACTTGCATCTCTAGGGCTAGGGCTGGGTGTTTTCACTTCTACCGGTCTTACCATCCCCTCTCCCCCTCGATCTTGATATTCAGTTGAGCCCCATCCCTGGTCTTTCCTCTCTGACGATAACTGCACAGACTCTCCTAAACGTGCATCTGAATATTGTACATTTTCTGTTTTATAACTCCTACGACCACTAGATACTAGAGTCCCTTGAACTTCTACATCTTCACTGAATCTAACTCCTTTAAAAGGAGATTTGTCATAACTGGCACCAGTAAGAGCTTGACCAGTAAGAGCTTGACTTGTCCTGCCACCAAAATCAGCACCGACATCATCATGCCGCTCACCCATCTCAAATTCTTCATCATCAGTAAGATAAGTACCAAAATCATCACCAGACTCATAATCAGCGCCGACGACTTCTCGGTAATCATGAGCTGGCTGAGGTGAACCACCATAAGCCGAGTCGCCTGATGGAGAGTATCCTTCCCGCCCCATACCCCGCTCTGTCTCTGCTATCACATCTTGTATAATGGTCACTATAAGATCAAAAGGATTTGTTGCAACTTCTTCTTGGACCCCTACCCCGCCGATACCTTGAGATGCATGAGATGCTGCTAGAGACATTGCTGCCCTTTGTTCGTTTCTAACCCCTGCAAGATCATCTACAAATTCAGCAGTATTAGGATATTTACCCTGATCCAAACCTGAAAGCACTGTTTGCCTAAATTCAGTACCTTCTGGACCTAACATTGATTGATCTGTCCTATCAATTCCTGCTACCTGCAATTTTTCAAACGTATTTGGATCAATCCCAATTACACTCAAAACAGGTTCAGCGTTCACATCATGCGTACCCACTAAACGTGCAGCTTTTTTGCTATCAGTAATGGCTCGATAGCAAGATTTTATAAATTCTTGACCTTGCGGATGCGCCTTGATTTCATCATACATATGCTTAAATTCTGCAGGCGCTGGCAACTTCATAAACACTGTATATTTAATTAGTTTAACACCATTCAATTAATAAGTCA
>JBDOIV010000022.1:0-18128 GCA_047404215.1 Rickettsiales bacterium | reverse complement strand
GCTTTAGCTGCTATTAGTTCTTTTATAACATCTATATGGCCATTTTCAGCAGCAACATATAAAGGAGTTTGGCCATATATAGTTTCTACTTTATTAACATCTATACCTGGAGCAGTTAATAATGCAGTTACAATTTCTAAATTACCATTTTGAGCAGCTATAAATAAAGGAGTTTGGCCATATATAGTTTCTACTTTATTAACATCTATACCTGGAGCAGTTAATAATGCAGTTACAATTTCTAAATTACCCTTTTGAGCAGCTATAGATAAAGGAGTTGCGTCATATTTATCTACTTTATTAACGTCAACACCCCCTGCTGCTATTAATGCTGTTACAATTTCTAAATTACCCCTATAAGCAGCTATCCATAAGGGATTTGTGCCACTATCTCTTGCTAGATTTGGGTCTGCTTTAGCTGCTATTAGTTCTTTTATAACATCTATATGGCCATTTTCAGCAGCAACATATAAAGGAGTTTGGCCATATTTATCTACTGTGTTAACATCAACACCCCCTGCTGCTAATAATGCAGTTACAATTTCTAAATTACCATTTTGAGCAGCTATATGTAAAGGAGTTCGGTCATATGTAGTTTCTACTAGATTCAAATCAGCTTTTTTCTCTATTAATGCTTTTGCAATTGCAGTATGGCCATTTTCAGCAGCTATGCATAAAGGAGTTTCGCCATTACTAGTTCTTGCTTTATTAACATCTATGTCTGTCGCAGTTAATAATTCTGTTACAGTTTCTAAATTACCACTATAAGCAGCTATCCATAAGGGATTTGTGCCACTATCTCTTGCTAGATTTGGGTCTGCTTTAGCTGCTATTAGTTCTTTTATAACATCTATATGGCCATTTTCAGCAGCAACATATAAAGGAGTTTGGCCATATATAGTTTCTACTTTATTAACATCTATACCTGGAGCAGTTAATAATGCTGTTACAATTTGCGCATGACCATTTTGAGCAGCTATAAATAAAGGAGTTTGGTCATATTTATCTACTTTATTAACGTCAACACCCCCTGCTGCTATTAATGCTGTTACAATTTCTAAATTACCATTTTGAGCAGCTATATGTAAAGGAGTTCGGTCATATGTAGTTTCTACTTTATTAACATCAACACCCCCTGCTACTATTAACGCAGTTACAATTTGCGCATGACCATTTGAAGCAGCCACAAATAAAGGAGTTGCACCATCACTAGTTCTTGCTTTATTGACATCTATGTTCTCTGCTTTTAATAATGCTGTTACAATTTCTAAATTACCATCACAAGTAGAGATAAATAGAGGAGTTTGGCCATATTTATCTACTGTATTAACATCAACACCCTCTGCCGCTATTAACGCAGTTACAATTTCTAAATCACCCCTATAAGCAGCTATATATAAAGGAGCTTGGTCATCACTAGTTCTTACTTTATTAACAAAACTTCCTCTATCTACTTCAGCAACAGAATTTATAATAGCTTCAACTAGACTTGAATTGATCACATTATTTAAAAGTAAAAAATGTAAACAATTTTCACCATCATCAAACTCTAACTCATTGATCTTGCCATTTAGAGCCAGTAATATCCCAGACGCAAAGTCAGGTCTCAAAACTAGATGAAGGAACGCCTTTTCTTTATTAATATTTGGATCAAAACATGTATTTGGATCTGATTGCAAAATATTAACTAAATCTAAACCGCCAAGACCACCAATAATTTCAGGAAGATCTTCGGTAGCGCAATACATTAACCTCGCAAGCAAAATGGAATGACCTTCTGCCGCCTGAACTGATGACGCTAGTTGCTTAAATTGATCATTTTTCTCTTTATATTCAGTAAATCTTTGCAATATCCCATCTCTTAGGTCACTCCTGTCATAATTGGTAATTTTTCTTAAATAACCATCAGCTAACATCTCTTCTTTTACAATTTCTATTAATTTTTCTTGAATAATCTTACCCAACTCAGAATCTAGAATTTCAACAAAATGAGTATATGGTACTCCTGGCGCTTTATTGCAAAGAGTATATAGAATTTCAACTGCTTTAGCTTTGTTATCTACATCATCGCTGGCAATTAATTTAGCAATAGTTCCAGCTATTGATTTAGAGTAAATATTCATTGCCTTAACATCCGGTAAAGCTGCAGCTTCAGCAGTAGCAGTATTTAACACCTCAGGAGCCGTTGCTAGAATTTTTTCTATTCGATACCGTATTAATTGATCAAGAATATTTTTTTTATATATATATTCCGATAACCCCTCATCTTTCTCAAAGAAACCAAGGACACCTTCTTCTTTCACCCCCAGCTTATTTAATGCCTTAGCAAGCTCGCTACAAGCAAATGACACTCTCTCATCCGCGTCCTCATACCCAATAAACAAGTCTTCATCAATTGCATTGTCAAATAAATCAGTTGCTAAGGGCTCGTTATCTTTATATTCTTCGGCGTAATCTTCATTTGCTTGCTTGATGGCTTTTTGCTTAGCAATTGCTATCTCTGCTTCAGATTGCTCTTTCAGCAAATCTAGCGATAAAGAGTCGACAATATTTTTTCTGAGAATTTTTGGAAATTGATTAAAAACATCCATCATCACAGAAGTAGGGATATCATATAAAACAGGCATTGCATGAGGATCAAGTTTTTTTATCTCTTCTTCCAATGCCAGACCAACAACATATTTAACGCATGGTAAAGTATGAATCTGATAACCTGTTTCTATATGAGGCTTAATAAGCTCTACCATTTGCGACAATGCACTATGGACAGAATCAAGAGCCACGCTATCAAAACCCTCTTGCGCTTGCATTTTTTCTAAAATGTCATTAAATCTTGTCGCGGTTCCACCTAAACATTTCAACTCTTCTTTTGGTGGCGGGAAAGTAGTAAAGAACTGTTGTTTTTTTTGAGAATCTAATATGCTAGCCTGACATAACATGTTAAAGCAATCATATAATATCGACTTAAGACCTGGACTAGCAACATTTGCAACTAAATATCTAACAAAATCAGAATCATCTAAAAGCGCTGGAAGCTCTGATGTCAAACCTACTTGAGCGCCTTTTAAAAATTCATGTTCACGAAATGTCTTCATTACACCTAGAATAGCGGACTCATCCCAAACTTTTCCTGCATCGAGCGCTAGATCTCTAATTGCAATTAACTCGTCAGGGATACCATCTGATGATATTGCTGTAGTTTTAACAATCTCTAACAGCTTAACCCTGCCTAGCTCAGCAATATTGCCAGCAACCTCGCTAAGTAGATCTCTTTTTTGATCAGATAAAACCTCCCTTGACATTACTAAAAAAATTAATTAACATTCTTTACTTAATTTAATTATATCATATTTTGCAACAATTGTCAAGTCCACAAGGTCAATCTCAGCAAAGCTCCTCTCTTTTTTAAAGGGGGCAATCATAAAAAAATTATTATTTTTTTATATGTAAGTCGAGCGAACATCAGCAATCACAAATCGTCGAGCTAAAATAAAAAACTTCTTGATTATTATAATGAGCGTTGTATACTTAATTTGCAAGACAAAGAAGGATAGAAGAAAGTAAAAAATGCTCCAAAAGATCCTTGGAAAGGGCTGGGTGATTTTTGACAAACTCAAATCTCTCAGTTACCATTGTGACCCGCCTTAAAAGAGAAAGGGACCGCGCTTTAATTGCGCGGAGAAAAAAAACTAAAATTTATTCTAGTTAGTAAAGAGATTGAAAATTTAGGGGAAGTAGCTTGGCTTATAGGATAGATTTCTTTTTATGTCATAATATGAATATATTTTGACTAAAAAAAATCTGTTCTAGCGGCCAAGATGCAAAGCCTAAACGACTCCAGAGCGAAGACAGTCGTGTATATGAAGAACGCCTACCACCCTCCCTTCCTCAACAACAAAAAGTGAAGTAATAGATTTTTTATTCATCAAGGCCACGGCCTCTACCGCTAACATTTGCGGATCAATTTCCATTGGCGCTGGAGTCATAATTTCTACCGCTGATTGATTTAAAAAACCCTCTTCTAGATGACGACGTAAATCACCATCAGTAATAATGCCAATTAATTTATTACTGTCGTCAACAACGCCAGTACAGCCAATATGCTTTGAAGTAATTTCAAGTAATACTTCGCGCATATTTAAATTTTCGTTAACCAGAGGCGTATCTTTGACAACCCTCATGATATCTTGAACCCTAATAAAAGCAGCTCCTAACTTACCGCCAGGATGAAAAACTCCAAAACTTTCAGAATTAAAACCTCTAGCCTCAAGTAAACTAACAGCAATAGCATCTCCTAGTGCCATCATCATTGTTGTAGAGGTGGTTGGAGCGTTAACCTCATTAGCCTCTGGCGCTTTTGAAAGAACAAGTGGCACTTCTGAAGCGCGTACCAACTGCGAATCAGCATTACGGACAAAAGATACAATAGGAATCGAAAATCTTTTGCAATAAAATAGGATATCACTCAACTCCTTAGTCTCACCAGAATTTGATAGCAAAATAACAATATCATCCGCTGTAATCATACCTAAGTCACCATGCGAAGCCTCTCCTGGATGAATTGCAAAGGATGGCGTGCCAGTTGAAGCTAGTGTCGCCGCGATTTTATTGGCAACATGACCAGATTTACCCATGCCTGAAAGAATTACCCTACCCTTACAATTAAGAATCATGTCAATGATCTTAATATAATCGTCGTTTAATACCTCGATTATTGACCTTAAACCTTCGATTCCACTATTTATAGTTTTAACAGCCGAATCTATATAATTTTGTTTTTTTCCTTGCACTTATATTAAAAATTAATTAATATATTAAATATATTTATAAAATTAACCGATACAATTATATTTTACAATATTTTTAAATAAAATGCAATTAACAAAAGCAGAAATACTACAAGAATTTGAAGCAGCGCAAGCTATTTTAAAAGGTCATTTCATTTTATCTTCTGGCCTGAGGTCTGATACCTATATGCAATGCGCCCGCGTTTTAATGAATGGTAAACGCTCTGAAAAGATTTTTAAAGCGCTAGCAACAAAAGTAAATGAAAAATTAGGAGAAAATTTTGCCGATATTGTTGTTTCGCCAGCTATGGGTGGAGTAATTGCTGGCTACGAACTAGCTAAGCAGCTCAACCTTGACGCTATTTTTTGCGAAAGAGTCGATGGTGAATTCATGTTTCGTCGCGGTTTTAAACTAAAATCTGGACAAAAAGTTTTAGTTGTCGAAGATGTCATCACTACCGGCAAATCATCTTTAGAAACTTTTGAGTTAATCAAAGAGCAAGGCTGCGAAGTTGTTGCTGAGGCTTGCTTGGTTGATAGATCAGACAATAAAAACCTCGAACAAATTTTAAAAGTACCAACCATCTCACTTTTAGAGATCGATATTAAAACTTTTAACGAAAAAAACACTCCAGATGAATTAAAGAATGTTGAGGCAATCAAGCCTGGGAGTAGATTCTTAAAATAATATGCAAAATTACACTAATAAACTAGAAGAAATTATTGCCAGTAAACGAGATATCAAGGTATCTTTTGAATTCTTTCCTCCCAAAACCAACGAGATGGAAGATAAGCTATTTCGTTCAATCAGGTCACTTGAACCTCTTAACCCTGAATTCGTTTCAGTAACCTATGGCGCTGGAGGCTCTACCAGAAAAAGAACTCATCAAACGATAGAGAAGATCTTAAAACAAACCAATTTAAAGCCAGCATCGCATTTAACTTGCGTAGGCGCTTCTAAACAAGAAGTTAAAGATGTTGCTCAATCATATTGGGACTTAGGAGTTCGACATATCGTCGCCCTTAGGGGGGACCGCCCTGCTTCTAGCTCTGATTATCAGCTGCACCCAGATGGCTATCAATATGCCGATGAATTAGTGTATGGCCTAAAAGAAGTTGCTGATTTTGAAATATCAGTTGCTGGCTATCCCGAAAAACACCCCGAAGCAAAATCTTTAGAGGCAGATATTCAATATTTAAAAAGAAAAGTTGATGCCGGCGCTAATAGAGTAATTACGCAGTTCTTTTTTGACGCTGATAACTATTTTCGTTTTGTTGACAAGTGCCTTGATGCCGGTATTAATGTACCCATCGTGCCAGGTATTTTGCCAGTAAGTAATGTCAAGCAAGTTAAACATTTTGCTAAAATGTGCGGCGCCTCAATTCCAAAATGGATGTCCGATATGTTTTATAACCTTGATAATCACGAGGAAACTAGAAAAATCATCGCCGCAGTAGTATCTATTGAATTATGTCGCATTTTGCACAATAAAGGGGTTGACAATTTCCATTTTTATACCTTGAATCGCTCGGATATGACCAAAGCAATATGTCACGTCCTAGGCGTTCGAGATCAAACTGAACAGAATTAATATATAAAAGTTAGCTAAAAAACAAAAAAACTTGCTTTTTTTATCAAATATACTATAATATAATTAGTTTTTAATAATAATATAACTATTTTTTATGTCTAAAGAAGATTTATTAACAATGAATGGAGTTGTGATCGAAGTACTTCCAAATACAATATTTCGTGTTGAGCTAGAAAATGGCCACATGATTACTGCTCACGCTTCTGGCAAGATTAGAAAAAATAAAATTCGCGTCCTTAAAGGTGACAACGTTGAAGTTGAAATGACTACTTACGATCTTACCAAAGGCAGAATCACCAGAAGAAACGTGTAATTAATGACTTCGTAGTTAATTACATCACTAAAGCATCAAATATATTGGTGTAGCTATCGCTCCATGGCCTAGAATTGCTTTCTGGAACCTGTGCGAAGCCATTACCACCTAAAATCGCAACCTTACCACCACTAGCCACTGCCAACCACCTAGAAACACTATTCATGTAAGACATTAACTGATAATCAGTTCCTTTTTTAGCGTTAATGTCGCTAACAATTGCCGCAAGCACCCCTGTCAAATCATAATATCTACTAGAAGCATGAAATAACAAAATTCCGCCACTCTTAATTTTATCCAAATAGATATCCACCGCCTCTTTGGTAACAAGATGAAAAGGAATTGAGTCCGAAGAATAAGCATCCATTACCAACAAATCATACTTATTGTCAACCTCCTTTGTCAACAGAAGCCTACCATCCCCTAACTTTATATCTAAATTATTGTTATTACGATCTAAATAGGTAAAATATTTAGTATTTTTGGCCACCGAAATAATTTGCGGATTAATCTCAAAAAAATCGATACTCACCTTATTACTACCCATTGCCAAATCAGAAAGAGTACCAGCTCCCAATCCAACTACACCGATATCACGAAAAAAGACCTTGTCTTGCAAATCAAACAGAAGCCCATAGTAAGAATGTATTATTGACCCATCTCGGCCCTGCTCACCATGAGTGGTGACACCGCTTTTTAAAAGCACTACGTCATCTTTAACAGCAACCTTAGTTATGCCATAAAAGTTTCTTAAAGATAAATCATAGTCAACAGCCTTATTTCCAACAACTCTAGTTGAAAAAACAAAGAAAAGCAAAGAGAAAATCAAAACCAATAGAGCATTTCTCATATATATAAAAATACAGATAGCAAAGATTACCACCATGATCGCAAACTTAACCATCACTTGGAAAGATTCTCTTTCACCATCTTCCAAGGTCTTAAGACCATCTATCTGAAGCTTATAAATCGACTCGAAAAAGTTGTAAACAAAACTAAATTCAGAATCAATGCTAATTACAGCAAAAGAGCTAATCAAAAATATCAAAAGAACACTCAAATGCTTTTTATAATTTGATGCAATAGACCTGATCGAATTTTTATCAACGCAAGTCAAGCACGACATATATATCAATATAAAATAATCATTAGTAGTTTTGAATAATAATGGCACTAAAAATACAATACATGCGCCACCTAACATACCACCAAGGGCAATATAAATGTAGAATTCAGTTAAATCTTTTTTATCTGGAGCTGACTGCGCCAACTTCCCATGACACAAAATACATAAAATAAAAAATACCAATAAGTGAAAAGCTACAAAGTAAGTAGATATAATAGCCTTAAAAACAAACAACAGTGAAGTTATAAATATCACCAAGGGTAGTGAGACGACTGACCTTTGCAACAATGTCTTGTTTCCTGAAAATGCAATCACAAAAGTCAACAGATACAAAGCAAGAATTAGCATCCATAAAAATGGAAACGATGATAGTTCCGAGGAAATATAATAAAGAAGAGAAAGCATCAAAGCCGAAGGCAAGAACGACAAAAATGACCATCTACACCTCTCAAAGAGCGATATTTCTTTAGAGAATATAACGCCCTTAGCAGCACCCCTACTATCATCATAACCAGTTTTACACAAGAAATAAACTGCCCCAATAAAACAGACAATAAAAACAATATAGGTAACAGACCATAGATTCACTACTTTATCAACACTAAAATTAGGCTCCAGGAACAAAGGAAACAATATTAGTGCAAAAAAACTACCAAGATTAGATACTGAATATAACTTATATGGATTGTTAGAGGAGGCATAGTTTGAATTCGCAACCAGCTTTTGGATCAAGATTGTATTAGCGGATAGTAATATGAAAAATAACGCAATATTAGCGGCAAGATTACCTAACATCCAAGTTATCGGATAATTAACAATAAAATCAATGTCGCCAGAATTTATTACGATTGGAAAGGTCAACAGAGAAGTAAGTAAGAGAATGAGTTGAATTTTAATCTTGGTTTTTAAAGAAAAATATTTAGTTGTGAGGTGAACATATAAATAACCAACTAAAAGCATCGCCTGGTACGAAAACATAGCTACATTCCAAGTCTGGGACGCTCCACCAAGATATGGCAACATCATCTTGCCCATCAAAGGCTGGATTAAAAATAATAAAAAGGAACCCAAGAAGGTCACAATAGGAAATATTATATAACTAGGTATGGTTTCTTAGAATAAATTTTAACAAAAAGAATAAGTTAAAGTAATAAAAATAAATTTTCAATTATCATAAATTAATTATAATAAGTCATAATTACTAAATAACAAGTAAAAACGCACAAAAGTTAGCTGAATGGTTTTTTATAGAATGTAAATAAAACACTAATTCAACAATTAATACTAGAGACCACGGAGGTTAAGAATTTTATCAAGAACACCCTCTTCACGAATACCATCCCTATCAATAGTAATAGTAGAACTAGAGCCGTTAGTACATTTTGAAAATATAGATCTTGCCACTAAAGATTCCAATGTTACATCCAGGTTACCATAACCAGCCACAGCCCTTTCAGAATATCGACAATAAACTTCAGCATCTATTTTAGGAGATGAACTTGTGCATAAAGATGAAATTTCAGCGATAGATTGCTCCAGCAACTGTTCTGATCTTTCGCAATCAAACATATAATTAATATTCAGCGCTACGTATTTATCAGAATCCTTAGAACGCAAGGCGACAACGACACAGTCAAAAATATTAGTAACATTTATTTTATCATCTTTATCACAAATTTTATAAGTAAAAATAGGTAGCTGAGAAGGCCTAGCAAAAGGCAACCTCAACGAATCAACTGGTTCAATTGAAGAATTAGGCTTTTGGTACTTATTTACAAACATATCTTGATACAAAACACTAGGAAATTCAACAACTTCACCATTGACCAAAATATTATTTTCAAAGCCCTGCTTCCTGGTTATCAACTCATAATCAACTCCACATCTTAGCAGGTCATCTTCAACTCTAGCAATATTACAAGATGCATAACTTGATAAATTATTAGTGGAAATAAAATGACGACCAAACAAGTCAGCTGCGACCACTTCACAACCATTAACATCCTTAACACTTTCAATCAATTTATCAATTCTATAACTAGAGATATCATTTTCTACAGCCTCTATATGAATCCCAAGAGAAAAGCGTTCATCGTTAACAACGTCATGAGGTGATAAAATAAGACCAGAACAATAGACCAAACCCCCAATAACAGGAAACTGTTTATTTGAAAATAAAATTGGCTCAGAACCATTTGCAAAAACAATCTTAGACAAATCAACCCCAGATTTTATTAGACGAGATCTCACAAAAGACGTAACAATCCTAGGAAACATAAATATTAAAGACATTAGAGTTAATAATTATAGTAAATTTCTAACAGAAGAATAATAAATATTAAAAATAACCAAACAGGTACAGCAAAAAATTAAGCTAACGCACAACAAGATAGCAAAAACGATAAATGAATAATGGGGGTAATAGAAGGGGGTGTAAAAACTAAACTGAGAAATGGTACAAACAGAGAACTGTATAAGAAAAATTAAATGCCCCTTAAAGGCTTGGCGATAACCTACTCTCCCAAGGCCTAACACCCTAGTACCATTGGCGTTGACGCGTTTCACCTGCGAGTTCGAGATGTGATCGGGTGGTTCCACGCAACTATCGTCACCAAGCCATTAAGAGGCATTTAATATAAATAACAATATAAATATAGATAGTATAGAGAATTAATTCCTGGATTTTAAAATTATCAATAAAATGATAACAGCTAAAAATGTTCTAATATGTAGATTTTACACTACACATAATAATAAATAAACCAATCGGGTAATTAGTACTGGTTAGCTCAACATATTGCTATGCTTACACACCCAGCCTATCAACGTGGTAGTCTTCCACGACCCTAATGGGGAAAATTAGTTTTGAGGGAGGCTTCCCACTTAGATGCTTTCAGCGGTTATCCCGTCCGTACTTAGCTACCCAGCAATGCCCCTGGCGGGACAACTGGAACACCATTGGTACGTTCAACTCGGTCCTCTCGTACTAAAGTCAACTCCTCTCAATTTTCCAACACCTGCGGCAGATAGGGACCGAACTGTCTCACGACGTTCTGAACCCAGCTCACGTACCACTTTAATCGGCGAACAGCCGAACCCTTGGGACCTTCTTCAGCCCCAGGATGTGATGAGCCGACATCGAGGTGCCAAACCTTGCCGTCGATATGAACTCTTGGGCAAGATCAGCCTGTTATCCCCGGCGTACCTTTTATCCGTTGAGCGATGGCCCTTCCATACAGAACCACCGGATCACTATGACCGACTTTCGTCTCTGCTCGACTTGTAGGTCTCGCAGTCAGGCAAGCTTTTGCCATTATACTCTACAACTGATTTCCGTCCAGTCTGAGCTTACCATTGCACGCCTCCGTTACGCTTTAGGAGGCGACCGCCCCAGTCAAACTACCCACCATACAGTGTCCTAAACGACGATACAGCCGTTGTAGTTAGAAATCAAAAATGAGAAAGGTGGTATTTCACTGGTGACTCCACCCTGGCTAGCGCCAAAGCTTCAAAGTCTCCCACCTATGCTACATATCGCATTTTTAATTTCAGTGTAAAGTTATAGTAAAGGTGCACGGGGTCTTTCCGTCTAACCGCAGGAATACCGCATCTTAACGGCAAATTCAATTTCACTGAGTCTACACTGGAGACAGTGGGGAAGTCGTTACGCCATTCGTGCGGGTCGGAACTTACCCGACAAGGAATTTCGCTACCTTAGGACCGTCATAGTTACGGCCGCCGTTTACTGGGGCTTCGATCAAATGCTCTCACATCATCAATTAACCTTCCAGCACCGGGCAGGCGTCAGGCCCTATACATCATCTTAACGATTTAGCAGAGCCCTGTGTTTTTGGTAAACAGTCGCTACCCCCAATTTTGTGCCACCACTCCTCGGTTGCCCAAGGGTGGCCATCCTTCTCGCGAACTTACGGATGAATTTTGCCTAGTTCCTTCAGTGTAGTTCTCTCAAGCGCCTTGGTATTCTCAACCCATCTACCTGTGTCGGTTTTGGTACGAGCTTAATGTGGGGCTATTTCCTGGAAGCAACTCCGCCGCATCTCCAATCCAATAAGGAAATACGAAAGAGTACGCTCCGTCACTCACCACTCGGTTCAGGAATATTAACCTGATTTCCATCGACTACGCCTTTCGGCCTCGCCTTAGGACTCGACTAACCCTACGAAGATTAACTTAACGTAGGAAACCTTAGATTTTCGGCGAACGAGTTTTTCACTCGTTTTATCGTTACTCATGTCGGCATTCTCGCTTGTGATACCTCCACCAAACCTCGCCGGTTTGGCTTCAACGGCTTACACAACGCTTCGCTACTGCTTGTAATAAATTACAAACCCATGTCTTCGGTGTATCACTTAAGCCCCGTTACATTTTCGGCGCAAAAAGACTTATTTAGACCAGTGAGCTATTACGCTTTCTTTAAAGGATGGCTGCTTCTAAGCCAACCTCCTGGTTGTTTTGGTCTTTTCACATCCTTTCCCACTTAGTGATAACTTGGGGACCTTAGACGATGGTCTGGGCTGTTTCCCTCTCGACAATGGACCTTATCACCCACTGTCTGTCTGCCGCGCTGAACTCATTGGTATTCGGAGTTTGTTAAGGTTTGGTAAGTCTTTTGGACCCCCTAGCCTATACAGTGCTCTACCCCCAATGGTAATCACGCGACGCTCTACCTAAATAGATTTCGCGAAGAACCAGCTATATCCGGATTTGTTTAGCCTTTCACCCCTAGCCACAGCTCATCACATAATTTTGCAACATTAACGTGTTCGGTCCTCCAGTGAGTGTTACCTCACCTTCAACCTGGCCATGGCTAGCTCATCCGGTTTCGGGTCTAATTCGTCATACTAATTCGCCCATTTAAGACTCGCTTTCGCTACGCCTACACCTTGCGGCTTAAGCTTGCATAACAAAATTAACTCGCCGACCCATTATACAAAAGGTACGCCATCACCCCTCAAGGAGGCTCTGACTGCTTGTAGGCATTCGATTTCAGTGTCTATTTCACTCCCCTTATCGGGGTTCTTTTCACCTTTCCCTCACGGTACTTGTTCACTATCGGTCATAGACTAGTACTTAGGCTTGGATGAACTGGTCCACCCATATTCAGACAGGATTTCACGTGTCCCGCCCTACTCATGCCTGGCTGTTTGCAACTACTTATACGGGACTATCACCCACTGTGGTTAACCTTTCCAGGTTATTCTAATTTACAAACATCCAGGACTGGCCTGATCCGCATTCGCTCGTCACTACTAACGGAGTCTCAATTGATGTCCTTTCCTCTGGCTACTTAGATATTTCAGTTCACCAGGTATCGCTTCCCGCACCTATGTATTCAGTACGGGATACCCTCTAAAAGAGAGTGGGTTCCCCCATTCGGAAATCTTCGGATCAAAGGTTATTGACACCTACCCGAAGCTTATCGCAGCCTATCACGTCCTTCATCGCCTGTCTATGCCAAGGCATCCGTCGAATGCCCTTATTTTGTTTATTTAATATTATGCGCAGAATAAAACCTACTCATAACAAACAAATAAGAACTAATTTTTTTTGAATTTGAATTTTGCATTTCCCATATAATAATAAATTACTATATAGTAAATACGGTATTCTCTATACTATCATATATTCACAATGTCAATCAACTTTCTATTTTTTAAATCAATCAAAAATAGAATTTGCTACCCATCAGTTATTTAATAACTAACTGGGTAAGACCTAAGTATAGCTTTTATTATTTGCAAAGTCAAGTACTATTTTAAAAAAATTATAAATTATTATAATAATCAGTGATTGCAAGCATCCAGACCCTTTCGTTAGCACTCAATTTAGAATTAAGTTTTAAAAATATTTTGTAATGATACTCTTGTAGCCACTTAATTTCATTGCTAGTTAAAATCTCTTTATCAATTAGTCTATAATCAATAGGAGCAAGGGTTAATGTCTTGAATGAAAGCTGATTTTTTACTCCTTCTACCAAAACTAAATTTTCTATTCTAATACCATACTCTCCTTGCTCGTAAAAGCCGGGCTCATTAGACATTACCATTCCTGGCTTAAAGAAATGATTATGAGAATTTGTACTAATTGAAGCAGGACCTTCATGGACGCTTAGATAGCTACCAACACCGTGTCCAGTGCCATGCGCATAGTTTTTATTTTCTTCTTTTAAAAAGGATCTTGCAATTGAATCTAGATCCGCTCCCGAGGTTTCTGACGTGAAGTTTTTAATGGCTAAGTTAATATGACCTTTAAGCACTAAAGTGAAGTTTTTTTTCATTTCTGCAGTAGGTTCTCCGATTGCAACAGTTCTAGTTACATCAGTTGTACCCTTTTTATATTGACCACCTGAATCAATTAAATATAACGAGCCTTTTTTAAACTGTTTATTGCTATTTTCACTAGCGTGATAGTGAATAATAGCACCGTTTGAACCATATCCAGATATTGATCGAAAACTATCATAAATAAAACTTTTATTTTCACTTCTAAACTCAAATAGCTTTTTTTCCACACTTAACTCATCAAGCTCCAAATCTTGCTCTATAGACTTATCGAGCCAACATAGAAATTTTGTTAATGCTAAGCCATCAACCTCGTGAGCATCAATAAAATTATCAATTTCCACTTGGTTTTTAATACATTTTTGCTCTATGATTTTATTTTTTTTGTAGATAATATCTTTGCCAGCATCCTTTAGGGCTTTGTATATAGCGTAATTGGATTGCCTTGGGTCAATAGCGATACTATTAAATGTTTTCGTTATTTCAGTTTTAAAGTTAACGTCGCTAGCACTATTAGTAATATTTTCAACTTCAAAAAATGATAATAATTTTGCACTACCGTCATAATCAGCAAAAAAGTCACATTCACCATCTCGATACAATATTGCGTAGCATGGCATGACTGGAGTATATTGCACCGCTCCATGACATCTTATATTCATCAGCCAGCAAATTGACTCACTTTCGCTAATTAAGATTGCATCTTCTTTATATAACTTCAACAATTCAGCTATCTTCTCCTGCTTACTCTTTCCTGCGTATTGCATAGGGTGATCAACAATTTCAATTGCAGAATTTTTTGGTCTTGCAATTGCAGAATCACAAAATTCAAAGTTCCAAATCTGATCAACAGGGTTTGATTTAAAAAGATATATTTGGCATTGGTTTTTTATACAAATATTTTGTAGCTTTTCTACGAAATCGATACTATGAATTTTAGGGTCTAATGCTATTTTCTTATCCTTAGCAGCAAGCTCTTCTATTTTTGCAATTGCTGATTGTGTAGCCATGTCAATTATTTCGAACTCATTTTTATCGATTTCATTTTCAGCTTGCAGCAGATACCTACCGTCAGTAAAAAAATACGATTTGTCTGCTCCCACTATGATAAAGGCATTAGACCCTTCAAATCCGGATAGAAATTTCACTCTTTGTTGTCGTTGTGGCAAAAATTCAAGAAAAAATTGATCGCTATTGGGTAACAAGAAATAATCTATCTCCAGTTGTAAAAGTTTGTTTTTTAAGGTTTTTAAAGCATTTTTTCTCAAACTTTCCATTTCCATAAAATTAAAATAAATATTTTTAAATAGTAAAAAGCATCATCAAATATCGTTTTGGAAAAACATTTAAGCTAGATACATTCTAACGACCATGACTTCCAGCTCTGCCCGATCCTAAAGGTTGGAACAACCTCTTTCTTGTCGCTTCTAGTTGCCCATAAAAAGTATCACCTCTAGTTATTGGAAAATGCTTTTTAATATCCTCGGCAACCATAGCAACTTCTGCTGCTAATAACTCAGACTTAATTTTCTTTTCAGTTTTGCCAAATTCTTTTGCTGGTTGCTTAGCTATGTCATTTAAAGCTTCTACATCATACCCTGCAGTTCTTTTAAACAGATTTCTAGCCAAGGTAATTGCCGCTTTCATTTCATTTAAACTTGCCGCACCTCCTTTTTTAGTAAACCCTTCCACACTCTTCAAAAACCTCTGTGTTCTACCGGCTTCAATAGCGATTTCACCTCCGGCAGCTTTAGAGTCAAATCTCGCGCCACCTCCTGATCCTTTACTCAAATGAACAGTGTCCGCAGCTCTTGATCCCTCAAAGAATTCGCCCACAGCTTTCTGAACCGCTAGCAATAATTCTGACTCGATAGCAGGAGAAGCAGAGGGTTGTTTTTTGGACCTTTCAAGATCTGACTGATGCTGCCTTGTCAAATCATCCAGCTGCGCCTGCAAATCTTCATTTTGCGTTTTTAAGCCTTCATTCTCCCGCCTTAATTCATCAATGAATTCCTTAGCCCCTCTCATTGCATTATCAGACCTTTGCTTTCTATCATTCAACAAGGCTATTTCAGCTGCCATATCCTTAATATTTCTAGCAAATAGAATAAAACCAACGCAGCCATTTTCCTTAAAAAAAACTTTTTCTTCATCGCTGATCTCCAAACCCTTAATACCGTATATAGCAGGTTTTTTGAGATTTTTATTGTTAGCAATCTGTTGTAGCAAATTCATAGATCTAATGATTTAACTATAGGGTAAGATAATTTGATTGATAAGGGTGTTTTGTTAGCTATTCGATGTATAAAGAAATACTTCGATGAGCTAAAAATGCTCTTAGCGATCCAATTATGAAGCCCAAATTATATAACTCCTTTAGTGGATGCTACGGCATCCTTCTTTCTTTCGTCAATAGTAACAGCTTGACGAAGGGCTCTAGCTAGAGCCTTAAAACAAGACTCAACAATGTGATGATTATTAACACCGTAAAGATTTTCAACGTGCAAATTGCAATTCAATGAGGAAGCAAAGGCAATAAACCACTCCCTAAAAAGCTCACAGTCCATGTCACCAACCTTATCGCGCTCAAATTTTACATTGTAAACAGGATAAGTTCTGCCAGATAGGTCAATTACCACCCTAGTCAAAGTTTCATCCATTGGATTGTAGGCACTACCAAATCTAGCAATACCTTTTTTATCACCAAGCGCCTGTTTCATAGCGTCACCAAGAGCAATAGCGCAATCTTCGGTAGTATGATGAAAATCAATATGCAGATCGCCTTCGACCTTCATCTTAATATCAATAAGGCTATGGTGTGACAATTGCTCTATCATATGATTTAGGAAGCCAATACCGGTATCAACCTCATAAATACCCTTGCCATCAAGGTTAACCTCAATATCAATCTTAGTTTCCTTGGTAGTTCTATTTACAGTAGCAGTTCTCATAAGAGTATATTAGTTTTAGCTTGTAGCTTTTAAGTTACTAGCAACAAAGTCCCAATTAACCAATTTATCTAAAAATACTTCGATATATTTTGGACGTGCATTTTGGTAATCTAGGTAATAAGCATGCTCCCAAACATCCATTGTCATTAAAGGAGTAACACCAGTTCCAAATGGTGTAACTGCATTAGCAGTTTTAGTAACTTTCAATTTACCGTTATCAAGAACCAACCAAGCCCAGCCAGAACCGAATTGAGTCGCACCCGCAGTCGCAAACTCTTCTTTAAATTTATCAAAAGATCCAAAATCAGCTTCAATTTTAGCCAATAAACCAGCCTCAGGCTTACCGCCACCATTTGGCTTCATTGAATTCCAGTAAAAAGTATGATTCCAGACTTGTGCTGCGTTATTATAAACACCTGCTTTGCTATTATCGTTAGCAACTGCAACCACAACATCTTCCAAGGATTTACCTTCTAACTCAGTCCCAGCAATCAATTTATTTAAGTTGGTAACATAAGCTTGATGATGCTTACCATAATGAAAGTTTAAAGTATTTTCGCTCATGTGCGGTTCCAAAGCTCTTCTTTCGTAAGGTAAAGCTGGTAATTCGATAGTCATAATTTTTGTATTATTTTTAATATTTTTACCCTTAATGCCATTAAAAAAACCTTTTTTAGCAACATAAGTAGCGCCAAGAGTTGCAACTCCGGCAGTCGCCAATCCAAGCTTGATAAAGTTTCTTTTTGACTTTTCCATATAGTAATTATATTATATTATTAAATATAAGTCAATTATATTTAAATATACCGCTTTTCAATAATAATTGCAACAATTTTTAGATGAAAATTTTAAATGTAATTTTAACATCCGTCAATGGTGGCGCTGAAAAAGTGTTTCTTGATTATTGCGAAGTTTTACAAGGACTTGGGCATGAAGTTTTTGCAGTCGTCAAGGATGATGCTCCTTATGCCAAAAAATTAGATGAGCTTGGCGTAAAATATCACGCAACCAAAAATAAATATGGCTATTATGATCCATTTACCGTTAGTAATATCAA
>JBDOIV010000021.1:0-1112 GCA_047404215.1 Rickettsiales bacterium | reverse complement strand
GCATATCTAGAACTCTATCAACACCAAGAATAATAGCAATTCCTTCAATAGGTAGACCAACTGATCCGAGTACCATACTCATAAAAATGATTGAACCACTAGGTATGCCAGCGGCACCAATCGAACCAAGGGTGCAGGTTAGAATTAGCATTAGATAGTTATGCAAAGAAAGATCAATACCATAAGCTTGAGAAAAGAATAGGGCGCAGATACCTAGATAAATAGCGGTACCATCCATATTGATACAAACACCTAATGGCAACAAGAAATTTGAGTTCGATTTAGAAACTCCTAATCTAGTTTGCAACTGATCTAAAGCTGTGGACAACGTTGCCTTACTACTACTGGTAGCAAATGCGATTGATTGTGTAAATAAGATCTTTTTATAAAATGGCATCGGATTAAGCCTCGCCACTAACGCAATGAACAATCCAAATACTAAGTACTGGAATATGCAGGCTACGACTAGAGTGACTACCAGCATAGCTAAGGCAGTAAGAATATCCAATCCTTGGGTTCCAACTACCCAAGCGATATATCCAAAAGCACCTACGGGAGCTAATTTAATAATAATCTCGATCATTTTGAATGTTACTAGTGAAACTGAAGCAACAAAATCTTTAACAGGCTCTGCTTTAGCGCCAACTAAATTGATAGTAATGCCGGTGAAGATTGAAAATACAATAATTTGCAAGAATTGGTCATTTGCCATAGACTTGATTGGATTTTTAGGTATCAAGTTAAGTAAGAATTCCCCAGCACTAGGAGGGGCAACAGTCTTAACAGCGCCAACGGCCGTACCGGAGCTTTCAATAATAGCGTTAAGATCAACACCTTCGCCAGGGCTAAATACTGCGCCAGCACCTAATCCAATTAAAACTGCAAACATAGCGGTAAAAAGATAGCTAGCAAAGCCCTTAATTCCAACCCTAGTAAAATTACCTTGTCCATGCATAGAGGTAATTCCAGATAGTAATGCAAAGAAGATAAGTGGAACGATTACCATTTTAATCAAAGAGATAAATATGGTGCCAAATATTTTTAAATACACAGCGTCCTCTTTAAGGACAAGTCCAGCTACAACACCAAGAGCTAGTCCTATCAGTACCTGC
>JBDOIV010000020.1:0-57097 GCA_047404215.1 Rickettsiales bacterium | reverse complement strand
ATTATAGATTTTATGAAAGCTTTAGCGTTAACAGGGGGAGTGGCCAGTGGTAAGAATTTTATAGCTAACATTTTCGAGAAAAACTTTCGATGCAAAACATTTGATGCAGATCAGGCTTCTCATGATTTACTGGAATTTGACCAGGATGTTATAGAGCAAGTGTCTAAAATTTTCCCAGAATCATTCATTGATGACAAAATCAATCGTAAAAGACTTGGCTCTATTGTTTTTAAAGACGATCCCAAGTTGGAGATTCTTGAAAATATCATTCATCCAAAAGTTCAAGAAAATTATCAAAAGTTTTTAGCTGATGCCAAAAGTCATCATTTGGAATTTGTGATATTAAATATACCATTAATATTGGAAAAGGGTCATTATGATTACGATCATTTGATAGCGATAATTACTGATTTTGACACTAGAAAGAGGCGCTATATCAAGCGCGAGCAAACAAAGGATAGTAGTCAAAGTGAATTTGTCTTAGAGAGAAAATTTATCAACATCACTTCTCATCAAATCCAAGATGATA
Organism: Rickettsiales bacterium; assembly: GCA_047404215.1. Classification (GTDB taxonomy): domain Bacteria; phylum Pseudomonadota; class Alphaproteobacteria; order Rickettsiales; family UBA1997; genus CAMCFD01. Next base: position 56,568 of record JBDOIV010000020.1, on the reverse strand, counting down.
AGAGAATAGAGTTAGCAGACTTTGTTATCGATGGCTCTCTTGATAAGAATGATCTTAAGTTTAAGATCTCACAAATCATGCTAGAAGTCTGGGACGATTGATCAAAGCCAAGTTGCTTCGATTAATATTGACTTAGGGCCTGCATCTTCTTTTTAAAAAATTTTATAAAATAATTAAAAAACATCTTGACTTTTATAAATGAGCGATGTATAATAAATATATAGCCTCTATAGCAACATCATCAAGGTTTAGTTTTTTATTTTAATTAAAAATATTTATTGATATGATTGATTTATAATTACTTTTGATCCGCTTGCAGCTTGAGAGATTTTTACTGAAGTTGTGATTTTTTATGTTAAGCGCGATAATGCGAGGTGCTGTTGATTTGCTACAGCTATTTGGGTTTTTAAATTTACCAAACTCAAATAGTAAGGCTAGTAATAGCCTGGGCGATATATCGATTGTCGGCCTGCTAACTAATTAGAAGGGGTGGTTTTGGCTATAAGTCCTGCAGCGCATATACCTCAAATTCGCAGTCAGACTTTTGGTACTCCAGGATACCATCAACCAAAGCTTTAGCTCCGGAGATTGTAGTAGCATGTGTGACTTGCTTCATGAAAGCGGTTCTACGGATTGAAAAACTATCTTTAATAGTTTGTGTTCCCTCGGTGGTATTGATAACCAATGATATCTTGTCTTGCTCAATCATGTCAACAATATTTGGCCCTTCTTCGGTTATTTTGTTAACAATTGTTGTGGCGATATCGTTATCAGCTAAAAACTTAGCGGTACCACGAGTTGTTACCACATCAAAGCCAATTTCGTAAAGTTTTTTAACGATATCAATTACATATTTTTTGTCAGAATCTTTTACTGATACAAACACTAATCCTGATGTTGGTAATTTACTACCGGCGGCAAGTTGTGCTTTAACAAAGGCAAGTGGGAAGGTTTTGTCAATTCCCATTACTTCACCAGTTGACTTCATTTCTGGACCAAGTAGAATGTCTGATTTGTTGAATCTAGCAAAAGGAAATACCACTTCTTTCACTGAGTAATAGTCGAATTTTTTCTCTTGTAAGTCAAATTCTTTTAGCTCTTTACCAATCATAATTAAAGATGCAATTTTTGCAATCGGTATTTGGGTCGCTTTGGCAACAAATGGTACCGTTCTAGAAGCTCTAGGATTAACTTCTAAAACATAAACAGCTTCATCTTTAACGGCAAATTGAATATTCATTAGACCCTTAACATTAAGGGCGAGTGCTAGTTTAATGGTTGCTTCTTTAATTTCAGCTACCACTTTATCGCTTAAGCTATAATGTGGTAGTGAGCAAGCAGAGTCACCAGAGTGAACTCCGGCTTCCTCAACGTGCTGCATAATGCCAGCAACAAAGACATCTTTGCCATCACAAAGCGCATCAACGTCGACTTCTACTGCATCTGTTAGGAATTTATCAAGTAATAATGGTCCAGTTTCAAAAACCTCTTTTGAGTCATCTAGATACTTCATTAGGTAATCTTTGTCATGAACTATAGCCATGCCACGACCGCCAAGAACGTAAGATGGGCGGATCACCACTGGAAAACCAATATCAGCAACTTGAGAAATGACCTCTTCGATGTCATGACCAATATGATTTTCTGGTTGGTTGAGCTGCAAGTCTTGCAGTAATTTTTTAAAGCGATCACGATCTTCGGCTAGATCGATCATGTCCGGAGAGGTGCCAATGATAGGAATGCCAGTATCTTGTAAAAATTTTGCTAATCCAAGCGGGGTTTGGCCACCAAATTGGACATTGACTCCGACCAATTCACCATTTTCTTGTTATTTTTTTATTAGCTCAACTACATCTTCTCTAGTCAAGGGTTCAAAATATAAACGATCAGAAGTATCGTAGTCAGTGGATACCGTTTCTGGGTTACAATTGACCATTATCGCTTCTAATCCAGCCTCTTTAAAAGCAAAAGCAGCATGGACGCAGGTATAATCAAATTCAATGCCCTGTCCAATGCGATTTGGACCGCTACCAAGAATGATAACTTTTTTACGATTTGTTGGCAAAGATTCACAAGATGGAACTTCTGATTTGATGATATCCTTTAACTCGTACATTAAAATAACTACTTTAAATTTAAAAAAAACATGTTATCTTGTATTATATAATTGAAGTTCGTAAAATTAAAGTATTTTTTATAAAAAATGTCAAAAATCACTCAAGCATTTATTTTTGCTGCTGGCAGGGGAGAGCGGATGAGACCTTTTACTGATAAGACTCCAAAGCCATTGGCTAAAATAGCTGGTCAGGAGATATTAGGTCGAATAATTGATAAGATCAAGAAAATCGACTCTATCAACAATATTATCGTCAATGGTCATTATTTAGCTGACCAGGTCAATGACTTTATTCAAGAGCGTAACGACCCCGCTATAACTTTCAGTCTTGAATCGGAAAAGCTAGAAACCGGAGGTGGTCTCGTCTTTGCTACTGATAGTGGTAAGATCGATCTGGACAAGCCGTTATTGTTAATTAATGGCGATATTTTATGGCAAGAGGACGGGGCGGTTAGTGAAATTGCGAATATTTTTGATTTTTATCAAAGTAGTGGCTGTGATATTGCGCTAGGTATGAAAAAAACTGATCAAGTCTTTGGCTATCATGGTAATGGTGATTTTGATATAATGGCAGATGGCTTTTTGCAAAAAGATCCTCAAGAGGATCGTGTTCACAGTCATGTTTTTATCGGTTTGCAGGTTATTAATCCTAAAATTTTGCAACAAGCGCCGAGTAAGTTTTTCTCAATGAGTCATTTTTATAATAATCATTCTAATTTGGCGATTGATATTAAGGGCCTAGAGCTACAGTCGCAATTTTTTCATATTGGTGACGTTCAAAGTCTTGCTGGGGTACAGGATTTATATTAATAAGCTAGCTATTGCGCTTTGATTATGTTGCAAAAAATTATTTTTATCTTATTGTGATGATATTATGTTGACTTATCTTTAAAATTATGATATAATGTTAATTAAATGTTAATTTAAATTTATAGCAATATGCCAAAAGGAAATAGAAGTAGTGCCGCAAGAAACTTTTTCAGAGCTTTAGTGACATCGGCAGCATCTTTTGGATTGACAGGCAGCGTCCGGATTTCGATTCAAGGTAACGAGGTGAGTATTGCAGATGTCCAGAGCGTTGCCAGTCCTGTGAGTGGAGATTTTGTCCGGGCTAATGCTAATGATACCGTGGCAACTATTGCTGCTGATGGGGGTGGTGAGTGGCAATTGCAGGTTCCAGGTGCCGCTAATTGGTCGATACCTACAGGTCATATTACGACAGGTAGGCAATTGGCATCAGCTTCAAATGCATCATTTACCGCTCCAGTTGGTTACAATCTATCATCTGCCACATTAAACGCGATCACTGGATCTGTTAGGCCTGACCAATATCATTTGTCGCTAGAGGGTACGCAGTTTGTTATTGATACTCCTGGTGTCAAAGATATAACATTGGGTCCAGATTCACAGCTTGCAATAGCAGGTCCTGATCAAATAGATTTGCGCGGGCCAAAAGCTGCGGTTGCGATTCAAGAAGATGCAAGTCGCCCTCCTCACGGCAGTATTGTGATGTCTGATTCTGATATTAGTTACAGATTGCCGGTGGGTACTTTGGTTGGTCAAGATGGTAGTTTGCTTGATGTTGGTGACGGAGGTGTAACTTCTAGTAGAAGAATTGACGATTTTCAGTCTCATGAACCTGGCGATCTGGGTAGTGGCGAGGTCGAGCTTGTAGATCGTCATCTTGCTGTTATTGACGGCGGTGTAGCAGGAGATGTAATGATATCCTCTCCAAATCCTCAGCCAATAGAATTTTCAAATCAACCAATTGCATTTAGTAATTTTCGACCTCTCAATGGTCAAATAGAGATTGGTCGAGGTAATAAAATGGCAATAATTGACACTTTTGGGGAAAGAGGGGTTAGAATTGAGCCTTCTGCTGATTCAGGAAATCTATTGATAGGATTTAGTGATGGTCAAGTAACGGGAGCGCAAGTTTCTTCGAATGCTACATCTGTGGCTCTGGTGCCAAATGAACAAATTGGTAGATTTGCTAATGACGGGGTATTTTTCAGTCATCCAATTGCAAATGATAAAGTAGAGATAGATGGTCAGGGTTATGATTTGGACAGTCCTGAGATAGTTGCGGGATATTTTCCGGTCTTGCAAGGTGGGCAGGGCGGCAATATTGGATTGGTAGGAGCGCCATTTAGTGAGTTAATGGCAATGGCTCAAAGGTCAAAGCAAGTTGGTCCTCAGGCTGAGGGGGTTACTGTAGAAGCTGCAACGATTGTAGCTGTCGTAGCTTCTGTATTATGTTTAGCTGCAACTTGTGCATATTGCTGTAGTAATGCCAATAGACGAGGAGCTGAGATTGAATATCTCGATCAAGAAGTTGTTCAAGATGGTTATGGCGCAGGTGGGCAAGTTGGCGGGGGCTGGGGTTATGATGCTCATCCTGGGCAACTTGCGGTACAAGAAACCGGAATTGGTCACGGTCACGGTCATGGTCATGGTCATGGTCATGGTCATGGGCAATCTCCAGGACCTAAGGTTGCGTGGGGAGGGGAGAGTTCTCTTACTGATAGGGTTGTTAATGTATCTAGGCAAGGTCGTGGCGGTAATGTTTTTGATAGTAGAGTTTAGAATTTTATCTGGTAAAGATCTAGACCATTAATTCAAAAATATTTTTATCAATATTTTCAGGTACTATCAAAATCGGAACCTTAACTTTTCTGCTTATTGATTGGGCGATTTTAGATAAAACAGTATTATCACCATGAGAAGATTTTTGCGACTTTCCTAAAACCAAACTGATGCAATTTGGATTATTTTTGACTTCTCTTACAATTTCATTGGCAATATCACCTTCTTTTATTTCAACAGCTGGTATATGATCGGATTCGGTGAATATTTCTTTGATAGCGCTGTTAATGTAGCGCTCTATTTTTAACCTCTTCTCGCGCGCAATAGTTTGCGATCCAAATAATAGATTTTTGTGAGAAGGTTCTAGTATTGATAATATTTCGGTTTTAAATCCCAGTCTTTTTGCTTTTAAGCTTGCGTACTTCAAGGCTACTAGGGATGCATTTGAATTGTCAACGCATACTAAAATTGTCGGATCTTTTTTTTCATTACTCATCGGCTGCAATTATTTAATTAATATTCTTCTTTATTTTTCTATAAACCTGTTAAAAATATAGCTTGCGATCCATCCTATAATCAGCGCTAGCAATATTGCTGTGATGCCATATAGAAACGAATGATCGTAAGCTGATCGGTAAATTTGGGCGCTCAGGCCTACCTGATTTACATAAACCGGTATTGTTTGAAAAGATTCTAGGTTGTCATCGTTAATGAAGTAAAAGTCAACATTGTATATGCCCTGCGATATATTTTTAGGAAATCTTAGGTCGACTTTAAATAAGGTTTCGTCCAAAAAATCAATTTTACCAGTTCCCATTGAATATAGCTTTTCTCTTTTAAGGTTTTTAATTAATTCGTAGGTGAAGTTGATTCTTTCTTTATTATTGATTTCATCATCAATCATTGCCTCATATTCAAGATTGGCACTGCCCAGTCTGAGTTTTTTTAATAATGCTGGAGATATTATATTGCTATCAAAAGTAGAAAATATAGCATAATAGCTTGAGGTATCTTTAAAGAGCAGTCTTTTGCTATTGTGCCAAATGCCAAAAATTTTACCTTTTTTGGTAACCAGGAAATCCTTTTTTGGGCCTCTGACTGCTATTATTAGCTTACCAGCTGCTGATTTGGCACCAAATAATAGTATATTTTGACCATTAAAATTACTATCTATATTGATTTCGTTTGTTGAAATTCCGGAGACGAAATTTTGCACAGCGGCATAGGTGTTACTATTAGCTAGTAGCAAGAATATTAAGGTTAAGCAATATCTTAAAATCATTATTTAATTAGTTCGATCATAAATAAATTCTCCGGCGATGTAAACAAAGATAAAAACATCTTAAAACACACAATAAACAATAATAAGGATAGTAAAAACCTCATTTTATCAGCATCCAACTTGTATCCGGCTCTAGTGCCAATTTGGGCTCCGATAGCTGATGAAATTATCATTAAAAATGCCAGCACAATATCAACAGTATTGTTTGAGTATGCTTGCAAAAATGTTGTATTACTGGCAATAAAAATAATTTGGAATAAAGAGGTGCCAACTACCACTGAAGAGGGCATCCTAAGAATATAAATCATTGCTGGAATCATTATAAATCCACCACCAACGCCCATTAATGAAACCAAGATTCCAACAATTAGGCTTAAAATAATAGGAACTATGATGCTAACTTCAATTTCAGATTTTGGAAAGTGAAGTTTGTAGGGCATTTTATTTATAAAGCGCAGCATTTTAAAGTAAAAACCACCTCTTTTTATTTGATTTTCATTGTGACTTGAGTTATCAAAGGCTAATCTGTATTTTTTGCGCATAAATTTCTTAATACTGTCATTGAGCATCAAGACACTTATTGATCCTAGGAATGCAACGTAGGTAATCCCGATGACGATATCGATATGTCCGGATTGCTGTAATATTCTAAAAATAGACACTCCTATCGAGGACCCTATTATGCCACCTATCAACAGAAATACTCCCATCTTGATATCTACTGATTTATTTTTTAGATGCGAGAATAGTCCTGATACTGAGGATGCAATGATTTGATTTGCGGATGTTGCTACTGATATTGCGGGTGGTATGCCAATAAAAATTAAGAAAGGGGTAGCTAAAAAGCCGCCGCCAATACCAAAGGTTCCTGCCAAAAATCCGGTTGCTAATCCAAGCGATAGAATTAACAGAATATTTATCGGCATTTCGGCGATAGGTAGGTATACTTGCATTTAATTTAGAATTTTAATTTCATTATTATTTGCAGTCAAATTATAGTTATCGTAACTTAAATTTTCCATATATTCGTTTTTAACAAAAATCAATCCATATATCGTATTATTATACTTAACGCTAGATAAAGCAATACCTATATTTTTTTCATTTAAGAAAATTTCGGTATTTTTTTCGATTGTAACTTTGTCAGGAAAGTTGCATAAAAATATCTTCTTTCTAACTTCACCACGAAAATGGGTTCTGGCGGTTAATTCTTGTCCAATATAGCAACCTTTTTCGTAATCAATAGCGTTAAAGTTGTCAAGTCCGTACTCTACGATTATTGATTTATCATAGTTGAGGTCTTTTTCAGATTCAGGAATTTTATTTAAAATACGAGTATATTCATATAAATCTTGATTTTGTGTCTCAATAGACATCCTCTTGTTGCTATCTATGCAATATGAGCGATATTTCATCTTATCAGAGCGCGGATCTTGAAAAATATAATCAAGCTTTTCCCTATCAATTTTATTGTCAATGGTAAATAAGACCTTAAGATTATCATTTTTGACAATATTTACATCTTTTTTTAGTCGATAAAACGATAGTTTTTTGATAATTTCGTCAATTCTAGGCTCAAAAACATCTAAAAATAGACCGTTTTTATGTTTAAATATGAATATGTCATATAAAAAGCGACCTTTCGAGCTTAGCATTGAGCAGTACATTAAGTCATCGCTGGTTAGCTTTTTAATGTCATTGGTTACAAGACCCTGCATTAAGTCCTCGCAGTCTTTACCAGTAATCTCTATTATCGCTCTATCCGGTAGTAAAATCGCGTTATTTTTCATATTTTTTCATATTTTTCTCTTAATTTCTATAATAACAAAAGAAAAAATGAATATCAATTGAATTTATGAAAAAAATTATTTAATTTACTTGATTAGTTCTAAAAAATGTGCTATAATATAAGCTAATGAAAAAAATAAATATATGGAGTATGATTAGTAGATTTTTAAGAGTTATATACATACTTACATCGTTGGTTATTTTACAATCATGTAAGATATTTTACGAGAAGTCTCCTGAGGGCTGGCCAGCCTTTGAGGTGAGACCGCTTGTTGGAGTTGAAGGTTTTCCTCCGGCAACTACTGTTTATGGTAAAGCTTTTAGAGATGGGTGTGGATCCGCCTGGGATGGTGTAACCAGGGGCTTAACATCGGATGTTAGTCCGAAGGCTATCGACCCAATCAAGGCTGCCAACGACCCTGATTATCGATCAGGTTGGTGGGATGGATTTGAGCAATGCACTTATATCGTGGATTGGGACGTTGTATAATATTAACTAAATAAGGTCATTATGCGATTTAGGATCTTGATAAATACATTATTAGTACTATCTCTTGCCCCTTTATCGTCATGTGGAGTTCCTGGCTTTAGTGAGCCAATAACTTTAATGACAGAAGTTCCGGATGGCACTGTGGAGTATAAAGCTGGGTGGAGATCTGGTTGCAGGTCCGCCCTTAGTGCAGGTAAGCAGTATACTCAAGGTTGGGCTTATGATGCTGATCATGGTACAGGGGCCTACCAACAACATCCTGATTTTTATGCCGGGTGGTCTCATGCATGGTTTACTTGCGTAATTCATGCGGTAACCTTTGCGGCTAGACCTACTAAGCAGTCTGGACCATTGCAATAAACAATTATGCTTATGAGATATTTTAAGTTAATAGCTATAGTTTTAGTTTTAATTACCGCGTCATGTGATAAAATGATGATGCCCAATACCGCCATGAGAGAGTTTCCTGAAATGAGGAAGAATGCTTCCCCTGATTTTCGTCAAGGATGGGAGGATGGTTGTGAGACTGGTTCTCAGGCTCCGGCAAATTGGTTTCATAAAATGATGGTATATGACACTAAGGTTGATGGCTACAAAATCACTCAGTCAAATGAGTATAAAACAGCGTGGAACTTTGCTTGGTGGTATTGTTACAGATATATGTATGTTAAGCATAAAAGTTCGATCTGGGGATCTTTTTTTGGAGGGTATAAATAAATGCGTATAATTTTCATTATCACATTGTTGCTTTTTTTCAGCTCGTGTAAATGGTTTGATGCGGCTTCAACCCCATATACTAAATTTGCTAACTTTAAGGTTCCAAAGGGAACTCCTGCTTTTAGGCAGGGTTATAGAGATGGCTGTTCGACTCTATTTTACGCTCGTGGTAATGCTTTTTATAGATGGAAGCACGCATATCGCTATAATCCCAAGATGCACCACAATCCGGAGTATAGATTTGGTTATAAAAGAGGGATGTCTTACTGCTTTAACACCATTGTACCCGGTGTAACTTCTTGGGATAGGCACTTGATGTGGCATAAAGATGATTCAATGATGGCTAAAAATTATAATAAGACCGGTATGTTTTCTGATGGCGGATTAGGGGCTCCGGGTGAGTCAAGTGGCCTCAGTAACGTTTTAAAAACATTTTGGGGTACGGGAGAAAATTCGGTTATGGGAGGTAATATTTTGTGGGCTGGAGGGTCAAAGGGTCAATTTTTTGGTCAGTCGCAAAATAACGAATATAACGGATTAGTGGGTTGGCAATAATTTAAAAATTTTAATTATGTTTAGATTTTTTAAAAAATATTTGTGGTTATTGATTATTACGGCACTAATATCCTCCTGCGCAACAAAAAACTGGTATAAGCCTAGAGGTTACTTATTATTTAGCATGAAGCCAAAAGGGGGTAGTCCGGGATACAGTCTGGGTTGGGAGCATGGATGTGAGTCAGGTGCTGGAACTCAGTTTGGAGGCGCTTTTTTTAAAAGCTTTTATACTTGGAAAAAGGATCCAGACATCGCCATTTCCAAGCCTGATATTGAAAAGATTAGAAGAAAATATCCAAAAGAGTTAAGGGATATAAACTGGAACGATCCTAAGGATATTAAAAGAAACTTTGCAGATTATAATCTGGTTTTTTGGGATGCGCACTTTTTATGTCGTCAGGTGGTGCTTGGAACTTTACAAATGGGGGGTATGGAACCTAACCTTCCTGGTGAAGCTAGATATAATCCATCAGCTCATCACATTGGAAATGTCTATAGCATAACTTCTAAAGGCGATCCTAGATTAGGATCTCCAGCAGGAACTGGTGGTCACTGGTAATTAATCGCTTCACACATTTTAAAAATTATTAAGTTTGCTATAGCTTTTTGCTTAGAATCGATCTTTATCATTTCATTTGTTAAAATGATCATCTCATTGTCCATTAAGGGCTGTAACTTATCTTTATTAAATAAAGTTGATATATCTTGACCAAATGTTTTGATTAAAAAGTCATTACTTATACCGTTTTCTAGTCTTAACCCTGTCAAGATAACCTCTTCTAAAAGTTCGCGATTAGATATTTTGGTAATATTTTGTATGGCATTGCCGCACTCCTTTATCTTTTTTAACCATTTATCAGGTTTGTGGTAGTTTACGATTGCCGACTTTAACTCTTCATTATCTAAATACATCCTAGAATGTGCCCCGGCACCTAAGCCGAAGTAATCGACTCCTTGCCAATAATTAAGATTGTGACGACATTGATAATCGGGTTTTGAGAAGTTTGAAATCTCATAATGCTCAAATTGATTTTTATTCATGATGTCACAAGTATCTTGAAACATTGCGTAAGAGGTCTCCTCATCAGGCATTTGAAATTCATTATTTAAATGGGCTTGATAGAATTTTGTTCCTTTTTCAATAGTAAGTTGGTACAAAGAAAGATGTTTGCTATTTAAGGATATAGCGCGCTGCAATTCCTTGATCCACTCTTCTGGACTTTGATTAGGTAGGCAATACATTAAATCAAAAGAAAAGTTGTCAAAAACATTTGCTGCTCCTGCAATCGCAGATAAGGCTTCTTTTGCATCATGCTTTCTACCTAAAAACTTTAAGTTATTGTCGTTGAAAGACTGGACGCCGATTGAAAGTCTATTAACACCTATATCCTTGATTGCTTTAAACTTTTTAGACTCATAGGAGCTTGGGTTTGCTTCTAGTGAAATTTCGATATCTTTATCAAGAGTAAAGTTTTTATCAATATTTTCTAATATTTTTTCGATTAGATTAATTGGCATTAAAGAAGGGGTTCCGCCGCCAAAAAAGATACTGGTTATTTTTTTATTTGAACCTGCAATATTTTTAAAATATTCTATTTCTTTAATATAGGACTCTTCATAAAGCTTGTGATCAATATTTTGCTCCACATGAGAATTGAAGTCGCAGTAAGGGCACTTTGATTCACAAAAAGGGTAGTGTATATATATTGCGCAATCTTTTTTTAAAATTTTGGCCATAATTAATCTTGTTTTCTTTGAAAGATATATTATAATCGATAATAAATTAAATATCATTATATTATTATTGCTTATGATTCAAATATTGATAGTTGTCTTTCGAGAGATTCTGGAAATAGCTCTGGTGATAGGTATCCTTACTGCTGTTACCAGAGGTATAGAGCATCGCGGAAAGTATATTCTGGCAGGGCTTTTGCTTGGTGTACTAGGAGCTATTTCGCTAGCATTTGCAATGGATAACATCTCGGCTATGTTAGATGGCGATGGACAGGAAATATTTAATGGTACTGTTTTGATATGCGCTTCAGTTCTCATTTCTTGGACTGTAATTTGGATGCAACAACATGCTAAGTCGCTATCAGGTGAGTTAAAAAACTTTGCTAATTCTATTAAGACGGGAAATAGATCTCTTATTTCCTTACTTGCTGCTGTTATGTTCTCGGTTTTACGAGAGGGTTCTGAGATTGTATTATTTACGTATGGTTACTATTTAACGGGGATTGCTATCACCAATGTTGCATTCGGAGTTATTTTGGGTATTATTAGCGGCACCTTGTGTGGCTTTGCTTTATACTATGGATTATTGAAGATATTTGGCAGATATTTCTTTAAGGTTACTACGTGGATATTGATATTCTTAGCTTGTAGCGTTGCTGCACAGGGTATATCATTCTTGGTCAGTGCTGAAGTTATTCCTGCTATCGTTGATCAAGTGTGGGATAGTTCTGCAATTTTATCACAAAGTAGCACTCTTGGCAGTATTTTAAATGCCTTTATTGGTTACTCTGATAGCCCTTCTGGTGCCCAGTTGGCGATTTATGTTGTGAACTTCTTAATTATTGTAATAGGGTTGAATTTGAGCAATAAAGATCTCAATTCCAGCAAAAAGTAGATCATATGTATCTGAAAAAGATTCGTAAAAAAATTAAAAAGCTTTTTAAAGATGTTTCTCGCAAAGATGGGGTGCAAAAGTTTTTATGCTGCCTAGCATTTACCTACTTAAATTTTGTCTTTCTTACCAGTAGGGTAAGTTACCATGGTTTTGATAAAGCCATAAAGCTTTGTCAAAATAATCAATCTTTGATATTTTCAATTTGGCACAACAGGTTATTGATGGCCCCTTATATATTTAGGCATTTAAAAAGGAAGTTAAGAAATAGGTTTTCATGCATTGCGTTGTCTTCAAAGCATGGCGACGGAAGATTTGTTGGTATCATGGCCGAATTATATGGTTTTAAAAATATTAGTGGTTCAACTCAGGGTAATAGAAAGTTGGATCGTGGTATAGATTTAAAATCAATGCGTGATATTATTAGGAGCTTAAGAAAAAGAGGTAGTTTGTTTATTACTCCTGACGGACCAAGAGGCCCTAGTCAAAAAATAAATAGTCAATTAATATCGGTGTCTAAGATTTCCGGATCTCGCATTGTTAGTATGAGTTGCTCATGTTCCAGATATATGGAAATCAATAGTTGGGATAAAATGAAAGTGCCCTTGCCCTTTTCAAAAATGGTTTATTACATTCATGAAGTGATGGATTTTGAGGGTATTGAGTCGGTTGAAGAAAAGAACCTTTTATTGGAAAGTTCTATGAATTTAGCTCAATCAAAGTCCGTTAATTTATTATATAAGTAATGAAAAAAATATTATATATATGTACAGGAAATATATGTAGATCTTCTACTGCTGAGGCTATATCTAGGCAATTAGTGTCAGATTTGGGGTTTGATAAGAAATTTCATTTTGATTCTGCGGGTGTAACTAATATGCACTCAGGTGAGTCCTCTGATCCAAGATCTATCGAGATAGCGCAAGAAAAAAATGTAAATTTTGACAATATATATTCTAGGCAAGTTGCCAACTCTGATTTTACTGAATTTGATCATATATTATGCATGGATAAGTTTCATTTAAATAAGATGCTGGAGTTGTCGGATTCGCAACATCATCATAAAATTGGTCTATTTTTAGATTTTGCAGGAGGTTTTGATTATGGTAGCGAAGTAGAAGATCCTTATTATTCAGGAGATGAGTCTTTTATAACTGTATTTGATAAGATTTACCAAGGCGTGAAAATGATAATTACAAAATTATCTTAATTCTTTATCGTTTAAGAAAGAGAATTCTTCAGTATTTTCTTGTGCGACCAATCTTCTTATTATCTCCGCAGTGCCGCATGACATTGTCCAGCCAAGATGTCCATGACCCGTGTTTAGATACAAGTTGTCATATTTATTAGTTTTACACACTAAAGGGGTGGAGCTTGGTCTGATTGGTCTATAATTCTGCCAGTCAGAAGAACGATTAATATCACCATAGCTTGAAAATGTCGAAGCTATTTTATTTCTGATAAATTTACCCATTTTCTCACTCACTTTGTTGGATTTTTGAATAGATAATCCGCCAGCAGCTCTAAAAGTAGTGCCAATCCTACTATACACTAATCTATTTTCACTATCTGTTAAGGAGATTTTTGGCGCAATATTATCCTTATCAACTTCTATTGAGACTGAACTTCCTAGAATAGGTAATATTCCAGTTTCAATTTCAATGCCCTTAAGTAAAGATAATCCGGAAGCTCCAAGAGAATATATATAAGAATCAGCTTTGTAGACATTGTTTACACAGTTTATTCCTGTTATTTTTTTGGAGTCTGTGAGGATATTTTTTATTCTTTCATTAAAGATAAACTCTACCCCGTATTTTTCACGGCATATTCTAGCTAAAGATTTACAGAAGAGATAAGGGTTGCCAGATTCGTCACCAGGATGGAAAATTCCTCCTTTGAGGTTTCGAGACTCTATCATCTTGATCAATGTCGGCTCTTTTTCTACGCATTCAACTAGATTTAGTATTATCGATTCATCGCCAATAGAGTTTTGAAATTTAGAAAATTGCTTAGCTTTTTCAAAATATTTTTGATCTCTAAAGATGTGTAAAATTCCATTTTGAGAATGATCAAATCTTATTCTTTCATCTTTTAAAATTGAACCAAGAGATTTTTTTGATAGTTTATTGATGTTAAATATATTGCGAGAAATAGCTTCGATACTATTTTTATTTGAGTTCCTCACTAACTTACCAGCAAACTTTGCTACCGACTTATCTATTGTATTGACAGATAGGAACGAGTTTGGTTTAATTGCCGCTTTTGACATTTGGCGTAGCGAGCTTCTTGATGATATCGGCTCTATATGAGAGAAGCTTAATTGAGCTCCATTGGCATAAGAGCATTCGCGCGCAGGTTCGCTAGCGCAGTCTATAACCCTAACTTTATGACCATCTTTGGCTAACATATAGGCCGTAGTGATTCCAATCACTCCTGAACCCATTACTATTATATCCATAATAATATCTGTATTTTTATATATATTTATATTATAATTCAATAATTAAAAATAACAATATTTATCGTAACAAACAATTGAATTTATTTAACATTAATCCAAATTATAACTTTTTAGAGTCCTTGTCTCGCTGGATTGTAGAAAAATTTAGGGATGATGATAGGGGTGTGATGGTTGTATTGCCTACAAAAAGATCATGTATGGAGTTCGAGTCTTTGTTCGTTAGTTTATTCTCGGGACGAGAGGTTCCAAGGATTGTTGCAATATCGGAACTATCTGTTGATGACTTAATATTCGTAAATAAAGATATTGAAATAGATCGCAATACATTTTATAAGCAAAGCGATAAAGGTGATTTTGATTACATCGTAGATTTAAGTAAGGATTTGCGTAATACTAAATTTTTTGGTAATATGGGCATCGCCCAGAGTTTGAATATGGCATCTAGCATTAAATCTCTTTTTGATGAAATTATAAAATCAGACATATCGTTTGATGAAATTGCCTTTGATGATTATAATGTTTCAAGTCATCAGCAGTTTACGTTGGACTTCCTTAAGACGTTTTACATGAACTTCAAGTATAAAATGTCCAAAGCTGGCATTAAGAGCTCTGTTGAGATACAAAAAAATAATATTGAAGGCTTCACTAGGATGGTTAAAAATCAGGGCTTGAGAAATATCGTGATATTTGCAGGCTCGACAGGTAGTGTCAATTATGTTAAGGGGTTTATTAAGGCTGTATGCACAAACAGCTCTGGTTACTTTGTTGCTAATGGTTTTTGTTATAATGGTGGAGGTCTTAATTCTAAAGACCCAGGGTTTTTAATTCATGACTTGCTAAGTTTTTTGGGAGCTAAATACCGCGATGTTGTTAACATCAATTATAGCGATTTAATGCTTGCTGGTGACTGTAGGTATCTCTTATTGTCGCAATCTTTAAACGAAGAAAGCTCACTTTGTGTGCAGAAAAATCAAGATTTTCTTAAAATTAAAAGAGTTATTAAAGATGATTTTGATTCCAATGTTAATATCGCCACTTTTGATAATGAGATGCAAGAAGCAAGATCTATATCTAATTATTTACTAAGTCGGGTTACTCAAGATCAAAGAGTGGGAGTTGTGTGTCCAAATTCAAGATCTATGTCCCTAATGAAGAGTTTTCTTGACACAGGTAATGCAAGGTTTAATGACAACGAGAGGTTGTCACTTAATAACTTAGTACCAATTAAACTATTTCTTGATATTGCAAAATCTATTGATTTGGACATGAATTCTGTCTCGATCCTATGTCTACTTAAAAATCAGCTGATTGTAGATAATAAAACCGCATCTTGTATGCTTGATTTTGAACAGGAGTTCATAAGATCGTATAGATCTTCTAGTGATATTTTAGCCACTATATCCTTATTGGAATCTTTAGATCACGATAGATTTGACTTTGTTACTAATATTTTGCAAAGGGTTTATGGTGTATATAAAAAAAGAAAGTTTGCGGATGTCTATGAAATATTCACGGATATTAAGACGGTGGTCGAATTTATTGCTGGTAGAAAGTTTGAAGAAATATTTAAAGATGATTATGTTGAAAAAGTCACTTCATTAATAGAAGATATAAGGTCTTACCAGGGTATCGGCTTTGAAAAAGATGAAATTTATGACTTTTTTAATCGCATTTTTTCCTTCACTACTTTCTCCGTTGGCTTTGATCGCAATCTTAATATAGAGCTGACAACCCCGATAGAATCTCGCTTGATCAATTATGACTTACTAATATTTGTTGGCCTAGATAGGTCAAGCTATCCGACTTTTGAAAAAGAGAGTTGGATTTCAGGAAAGATAAAGAGGGATCTAGGTATATTTAATGGCGATAAAAAGATCTCTCTTGCAGGATATGATTTTTGTAACTTACTATCAAATAGTAAGGTAATTTTATCTTTTTCCGGTAGTGTTGAGGGTGTCAAGGTGGCTCCAAGTTATTTTTTGGATAAGATATCCTCCAGTCTTGCATTTTGTGACATTGAAATTAAAAACTTGGATTTGCAAGAGGAAGTTGACGGGGAGGTCTTCAGGAAAAATCTTGGTGTTACCTTATCTCCTAAAATCAATTTAAATAAACATTTGAAGTCGATCTCATCCAGTGACTTAGTGACTATTAACAAGAGTCCATATTCATTTTATGCAAAAAAAGTTCTGAAGCTAGGATTGCAAAAAGATATTGACTGTAAGCCGGGTAATGCTGAATTTGGCAGCTTTATTCATAAGATGATAGAGTGTGCTGCGATTAAAAAAAGTGCGCTATCTCAAAATGAAATAGATAAATTATTCAATTCTTATTATAAGTGTAAGGAGTCAAAACTGCTATGGCTACCAAGGGCAAAAAATATATTAGATAACTTTGTTAATGATAATACTTTTTATTTAGAAGGTAACGATCTGCATGAAGCTTTTTTCTCAAAAGATTTTTGCGGCTTTAGTTTGAAGGCAAAAATAGATAGAATTCACCTCAATAAAGATGGAGAAATGCAAATATTTGATTACAAAACTGGCACTCCGTCTTCAAAAAAAGATGTCAAGTCATGGAGGGATCCTCAGTTGCTAATATATGCAATTCTATCTAGCAATTCGGACAATCCTTTGCTTGCGGATCATGACATTGGCTCCATATTTTATTGGAAACTTAATTCCGGCAAAGACAATGAGATTAAGAAGATGATGGCGGGGGAGGAGTTGCTCCTCGAAGTTAACCAATGCGAGCAATCTTTACTTGATCTGATGGATTATTTTAGCAACGATTCTGTGGAGTTTTTGGCGCGATCTCAAGATAAGTATCAGGATGAATATATGCATATTGCAAGAATTAATAATTACCTATGAAATACAGGGTCAAAATCGAATATGATGGCACAGATTATATTGGTTGGCAAAAGCAGCCTGATCAGCCCAATAAATCAATTGAAGAGTTGGTTGAAAATGCTATATACGCAATGACCGCGCAGCGCGCAAAGATAAACTGCGCAGGACGAACCGATTCTGGTGTCCATGCTTTAGGGCAGGTTGCTGATTTTGCACTAGATAAAGAATTTTCGGAGCGCAGAATATTAATGGCCCTGAATCAGTATTTGATTAATGAGAAAGTTTCCATTATAGATTGCAAAATCGTCGATGACAGTTTTCACAGCAGATATGACGCTATTTCTCGATCTTATGTTTATAGAATAGTCAATAGAAGTGCAAAATTGACGTTAGATAAAAACAAAGCTTGGCATGTTCCAGTACCCCTTGATGAGACTAGGATGCAGCAAGCAGCTAATTTTCTAATCGGTGAGCATGATTTTACTTCTTTTCGCGATTCCAAATGTCAATCAAACACCCCTGTCAAGAAGGTAAATTATATATCCGTTACTCGTAGTCAAGACCGGATAACAATTAGCGTGAACGCCAAGTCTTTTTTACATCATATGGTTAGAAATATTGTAGGAACATTGTATCTAGCTGGAACTTCACAGGTTGAGCCGATTTCGATAAGTGATGTTTTGAAAGCTAAAGATCGCACTGCTTCCGGTCAAAATGCTCCGGCTCATGGTTTGTATTTTTTAGAAGCAAAATATTGAACAATTTAGGCTTTGATACAAATTACTGCTTGGTTGTTTTTTTATTTTTTTCATCAAAGTCATTAAAAAAGCAATTTTCAGCACCAGTGTGGCAGGCTGGGCCCTTCTGATCTACAGTAAGGAGGATGGTATCATAATCACAGTCTGCTGTCATTTTAACTATTTTTTGTAAATGTCCTGAGGTTTCGCCTTTTTTCCATAGTTTTTGTCTAGATCTAGAGAAGTAAGTGGCAAATCCTGACTTTTCAGTCTCTTCAATTGATTCTTTGCTCATCCAGGCTTGCATTAAAACTTTTTTTGTTTTATAATCTTGTGCAATTGCTGGAACAAGTCCTTTATCGTTAAATTTTAATTTTTCGATCATTCTTTCAGCTCGTTTAGTTTATATAGTAATATTATAACATATAAAATGATAAAAGTCACGAGAAAAATTGAATTTGACGCTGCGCATCGAATTTTGGGTCACGAAAGTAAGTGTAAATACGTTCATGGACATAGATATAAGGTAGAGGCAACCTTTGTTGCGGAAAATCTAGATCAGATTGGTAGGGTTGTTGATTTTGGTGTAATCAAGAAGGTATTAGGTGGTTGGATTGATGAGTATTTTGATCATAACGCTATACTTTCGATAGATGATAAAAAGTTAGGAGATTTAATAGAGTCTCAAACTGGGCAAAAGATTTACTATTTGGATTACCATCCGACCGCCGAAAACATTGCTAGATATCTTTTTGAAGAAATTTGCCCTAAGATCTTTAAGGATCACGAGGTCAAGTGCGTTGAAATAGTTGTTAATGAAACCCCTAATTGTCATGCAAAAATCAGCTAATTTTTCCTCAAAATATCGGGTATATTACGAAGATACTGACTCCGGAGGGGTTGTCTATTACGCCAATTATTTAAAGTTCTTTGAAAGGTGCAGAACTGACTTTCTTAGATCTCATAGCATTAATCAAAAAGAGTTAGCACAAAAAGAGGGTTTATTATTTGTTGTTAGAAAGTGTAATATAGAGTATCTATTGCCAGCTAAGCTTGATGATATGGTCGAGGTATCTTTGTCAATTAAAGAGGTCAGGGCAGCTTCAATATTATTGCATCAAAAAATAATTTTAAATGGAGTTATTTTAGCACACTGTGCTGTTGAAATAGTATCTGTCAGTACTGGTGATTTTAAGCCAAAGAAAATATCTAACGAAATTCGTAATATTTTTACAAGTTAGTAATATATTTATTTTTCATCATCATATTCGGGTAGGGTAGCTTCTATAGTGCCGTTTTTGATGTCCAAATTGGGAAAAAACTCATTTTTAAAAGGCAGCGATTCTATCTGTTGGTAATTTTTTGGAACTTTATCTTTGTCAAATTTTATCTCCAGCATCACTCCGGCACCAAAATTAAGAACATTTTCAACAGTAGCTATTTTGTCATTTTCGCAAATGACATCAAGGCCAACCAAGTCTTCAATGTAAAATTCGTCATTATCAAGCTTCTTAAAATCTTCTCGATTGGCATATAAATTAGTTCCTACAATTTTTTGCGCCTGGTCTCGATCATCAATATCTTTGATTTTTATAATGATGATGTGGTCTCCAGATTTTGTTTTTTTCCCAGCTTTGATGCTATTTTTATTGACCACAATCTGAAAGCTGTTATCCTTTTCGTCAATTAGGCTATATTGCTCTATATCATCTGCTTTATCAGCATAAATAACTGCTCTTAACTCTCCCTTTATTCCATGTACAGATGTGATTTTGGCTACTAATATATTGTTATTTTGCATCTTGTTGTTCACTTCTATTATAGTTTTTTGCTAATTTATTAAGTATCGATGAGACAAATGATGTTTTATTGTTCTCGTAAAAACACCCGGCAATATTACAATATTCATCAATTATTATGTTATGATTGGTGGCTTTAAAAAACAACAACTCTACAGCGCCAAGTCTAGAAATTTGTTTAACTAATCGATCAATTTGTATGTTCTTATCGGCAATTTCTAATATATCCTGATCAATTTTCTCTTTATTTTCAATAGCGTACTCAATTAGGCTATCAACTAAGTCTTGATCGATATTTTTTTGATAGCATTTTACCTTATCATCTTCTGACAAGGTGTAATTGTTAATCAAATCTTCTTTAATTTTATTAATATCAGTATCTTGGTTAAAAAATTCATACTGATATAAAGATTGTACCGCTATCAATCTAGATAAAGTCCTCTTGCGGTTTTTTAAGCTTGCTATATCAAAATTTCTCATTATTAATTATACTTTAATTGACTTTTAATCAGTTATATTGTATATTATACATTAAAGAAATATATTATCAAATTTTTTATTTATGCCTAAGAGATCGGATATTAAATCGGTACTAATTATAGGAGCTGGCCCCATAGTAATTGGCCAAGCTTGTGAGTTTGATTATTCAGGTACTCAAGCCTGTAAAGCTCTTAAAGAAGAAGGGTACAGGGTTATATTGGTCAACTCTAACCCGGCCACCATCATGACTGACCCAAATCTAGCGGACCGAACCTATGTCGAGCCTATTGACGTTAAAGTTGTGGAGTCTATTATCGCAAAAGAGCGTCCAGATGCTGTCTTGCCAACGGTTGGTGGTCAAACCGCTCTTAATTGCGCTATAAACTTGGCTAAAGCTGGAGTGTTAGAAAAATATGGTGTTAAGCTTATTGGTGCCTCGATAGAGGCTATAAATAAAGCAGAAGATCGCTCACAGTTTCAGGCGGCAATGGACAAAATAGGTCTTGAAACGCCAAGAAATGAAATTGTTAAAACTATAGAAGGTGCCATTAAGGCGTTAGATGACATCGGTCTTCCTGCTATTATCAGGCCATCATTTACTCTTGGTGGTGCAGGTGGCGGTGTTGCATATACCAAAGAAGAGTTTGTAAGTATAGTTGAGTATGGACTTGAGATCTCTCCTACTAATGAAGTATTGATCGACGAGTCTATTATTGGCTGGAAAGAGTATGAGATGGAGGTTGTTCGCGACAAAAATGACAACTCAATTATCATTTGCTCAATTGAGAATGTAGATCCGATGGGCGTCCACACTGGCGATTCCATTACTGTTGCCCCAGCATTAACTCTTACCGATAAAGAGTATCAAAGAATGCGCGATGCTTCAATTGCAGTTTTGCGAGAAATAGGAGTTGAAACTGGTGGCTCTAACGTGCAATTTGCTGTAAATCCAAAGGATGGAAGGTTGGTAGTGATCGAAATGAATCCTCGAGTTTCAAGATCTTCTGCTTTGGCTTCTAAGGCAACGGGCTTCCCAATTGCTAAAGTTGCTGCAAAACTTGCTATAGGATATAGTCTTGATGAGATTAAAAATGATATCACTGGTGGCAAGACCCCAGCATCATTCGAGCCTACGATAGATTATGTCGTAACTAAAATACCACGCTTTACTTTTGAAAAATTTAAAGGTAGCGATGATGTACTTTCAAGCTCGATGAAATCAGTAGGAGAGGCGATGGCAATCGGTAGGTCATTCCAAGAGAGCTTGCAAAAAGCCCTTAGATCTCTAGAAATTAAGATTAGCGGATTTGATGAGGTTAATCTCGATTCCAGCGATAAAAAAGAACGCCAAGATCAGATTCGTAAAATGATATCAGTATCTGCTCCAAATAGAATTTTAATGATTGCGCAAGCTATCAGGGAGGGTCTTTCTCTTGCGGAAATCAATGATATAACATTTTATGACATGTGGTTCTTGCAACAAATAGATCAGATCATTGCTACTGAAAATGAAATTAAAGAAAAAGGTATTGATGATGTCGATTTTTTAAGAAAAATAAAGCGCATGGGGTTTGCTGATTCTAGAATAGCAAAAATCATTGACAAGAGTGAGAGTTGTGTCAAAAAGACTCGTGTTGATCTTAATATCAATCCAGTATATAAAAGGGTTGATTCATGTGCTGCAGAGTTTGATGCTCTTACTCCATATATGTATTCTTGCTACGAGGGTTAAAAAGTTACAATTTTTTCTTGATTTTCTCTTTCGCAATAGTTTATAATTAATATTGTAAATGACAAATAAACAAGAAAGTAAGATGAAGCAAGAGGTTAATAGAATATTCAATGATAACGACTTTAGCTCTGTAAAAAATGTTATATTTCCAGAGTCATTCTTCTTTGCGAATAACAAAAAGTCTACTACTGAGGATCTAGAGGATCATAGTGAGATTTTTAAAGATCTGCATCACTTGGCTAATTTTGTACAAGAATTAGTGAGTCGTAAAATAGCAATTCATATTCAAGTTTCTAAGAATAATTACGACAATCTTGATCGTAATTCTATAATTAACATTATTTCCGATCTAGTTACGGTAAGTAAAATTGATATATCTCGACATTTGATGTTTTATTGCGATTATTCGGTCAAGTCAATTGCTGTTAGGATTATGAAAAATGAGAAGCCGGGCTTTACTATTTCGTCTTTGGGCGATGGCATCAAGCAGCTTGGTAACGCTCTATCCTTCACTATTAAAAGTAGAAAAAAGTCCACCTATGATACTATAAATTTAGAAAGTTTGGTTATTATAGTGAACTCTGATTTTTCGTCAATAGAAAGGGAGGGGTTGTTTTTAAGTAATTACAGAGTTATGGATTACTCATATCAAGCCCCCAAGGTTGCTAAAAGAAAGAAAGTCAAAAAGGAAGTAAAGCTAGGGTCTAAAAAAAGTAACATTGATAAAAGTGCCGCTAAAAAAACCTTTAAAAAACCTGATCAAGTAGAGCTTAAAGAGGTTCAAAAGAAATATGATCAAGCTCTGGATATATACTCCAAGCTTTGTCAAAGAGCTTCGGAGTTTTCTAAGTTAGCAGTTGAGTTTGAAAGAAAATCTAGCGATAAGATTAGTATACTTAAGGAAATTGAATCTTCTCGTGCTCAAGACGCCTCCTCGCATGATATTCGAGACTTAGATGATGCTAAGATGCAGTGTAAAAAAGAAATAGATATTTACAGTAGTCAAGCAAGAGACTATCTTGACTTATATATGCAATTCAAGCAACAGGCAAAGGATGCTAAAGACGATTTATCAGTAGCTGAAATTGATATTAAAAAGATATATTCTTAATAAGTTACAATATATGTAATTTATTAAAAATATTTATCAGTACCAGCTTCTTATCAAGATTGACAGCGGTTGTTTTGGCAATTGACTCCTTGGCTTGATGGTAAATATCCAATATTTCTTCGATTGTTTTTTTTGACCGTATTTCAGAAAAAGAGACCCGCTCTGATTCGCAGATATCATCGCATTTATTAATGCAATATTTAGTTAATCTATTAAAAAATACTTCAATTATTAGGTTAGCTATTGAAAAATCAAAAGACTTACTAGATATTGTCTTTATAAATTGAGGGCTAAGTTCGTTATTAGAAAATGATTCGATCAGATGCGTATAATTTGTAGCTAGATCGTCACCCATCTCAATTGCCATTCTGGGAGTATTATTTGTTAAAATTGACAATATCTTTATCTCTTCTGGGTTTAATTTTGGTAAGAAGCTTGGCCTAATATTATAAAAAGCTTCTTCAAATTGATCAAAAGAAAGATTGTTGGCTTTGTATATTTTGCATCTTGATTTGATTGTTGGCATTGCTTTTGCAAGGCTATGACATAAGATGATTAAATAACAATTTTTGTTAGGCTCTTCCAGGGTTTTCAAAATTGCATTAGCGCTAGATTTGTTAAAGTCATCAATGGCATTGATGATAACAATCTTTTTACCAGCAGCAGCGCTGGTGCTTTGAAAAAAGGAGGCGATTGGCCTTATTTGATCGACCGAGATATTTTTTTTATTTGCTAATTTTTTAATTATTCTCAGATCTGAATTGTTAAGGATATTTTTATTGTCAGCATCGTTTGTTAGTAGCCTCGCAGCTAGCCTCTTAGAAAACTCAAACTTACCAGCTCCTTTTTTACCGCAAATCATTATTGCATGATGAAGCCTATCTTTTTTGATAGAATTAGACAAATCAACTAAAATATCTTCAAACCCAGTATCAATTGACATTACTTACCGCCGCCAAGAGAGTGAACATAAAGCGAAACTTGCCTAATTCCCTGTCTATCAATTCTGCCAAGCCAAGCAGGCATCACGCCAGCTCTAGCAAAGTAAATAGTATAGAACATGTCTGATCGATCCGAACCATATAACCAAATTTTATCTGTTAAGTTGGGTGATCCAATCTCTATATTACCTTTAGCATTAGCGCCGTGACAAGCTACGCAGTTAGCCTTGAATATTTTTTCACCATTTTTATTATATTTGCCACTATTGGACAGTGACAATACATAATCAATTACATCATTAATCTCTTGTTTGCTCAAGATCTTATCGAGGCCAAAAGCTGGCATTTGTGAGAATCTAGCTTTTTCATGACCAGATCTGATTCCATAGAGTAGCGTTTGATAGATTTGGTCAATTTTACCGCCCCACAACCAATCATCATCATTTAAGTTAGGAAACCCTTTTGAACCAGCGGCACCGGTGCCGTGACAAGCTGAGCAAATATTTTTAAATATTGCCTCTCCACCTCTTAAGGCATATTCCATCAGCTCAGGATCCTTTTGGATCTGTTTAAAGCTGGACTCGGAGAATTTCTTTAAATATCTATCTTTCTTGATCTTTATTTCTTGCTGAGATTCTGCTAATTGTGAGAATTTTGTCCACTCAAGTTTACCCTTGGTGTTTCCCTCTTTTGATGGCCAGGTGGGATATAAGAACCAATAGCCAACTGCCCATAGGGTGCAAACTAGCCATATTATCAGCCACCATCTAGGTGCGGGATTGTTATATTCTTCTATTCCATCCCAACTGTGACCGGTTACTTTAGCGTTATTATTGTTATTATCTTTTTTATCTTTATTTGCCATAAATTATGATAGTTATATTATGTCTTTAATTATAAAACATTAAATATATTTTTTAAAGTAAAAATTTGTTGAAATATTAATAAAAATCGATATAATAAGTACATAGGGATTTAAATATGCTGCTTTTATTAAGAAATGCCATATTTTTATACTTTTTATAGTAATTTTATTACTTTAATAGCAAATTTTTGGTTATGAAAATTGTTTTAGCGCAGCCTAGAGGGTTTTGCGCAGGGGTTACAAGGGCGATAGAAACTGTCGAAAGAGCGCTTGAGAAGTTTGGTGCTCCAATTTACGTTCGTCACGAGATAGTTCATAACAAATTTGTAGTAGATTCATTGAAAGAAAAGGGTGTTATATTTGTTAATGAAGTTGGCGAGGTTCCGCCGGATTCTTTAGTAATTTTTTCTGCTCATGGAGTTTCGGATAAAGTTGAGTCTGATGCTCAGGATCGAGGTCTCAATGTTATTGATGCCACTTGTCCTCTAGTTAGCAAGGTTCACCGAGAGGCAAAAAAATATGAAAATGAGGGTTATGAGATTATATTGATTGGTCACAAAGGTCACCCTGAGGTTGAAGGAACCAGTGGTAAGGTAAAAAGTGAAGTAATGTTGGTAACAAGCGAAGAGGATGCCAAATTGGTTCAAATTAAGGATCCTTCAAAGATATCCTATGTGACGCAAACTACTTTAAGCGTTGATGATACAAAAAAGATTGTTAAAATATTAGAGGATAGATTTCCTGAAATGAAAAGAAGTCTTGCCACTAAGGATATTTGCTATGCTACCCAAAATAGGCAGGATGCCGTTATAGAGCTTTCTAAGAGGGTTGATATTGTGTTAGTGATAGGATCGAAAAACAGCTCAAATTCTAATAGATTATCAGATTTAGCTATCGAGTGCAATGTCGAATCTCATTTAATTAACGACGAGAAGGAGATTGATGAATCATGGCTTAGTCCTGGCTCCGTGATAGGTATCACTGCAGGGGCTTCGGCACCAGAGATTTTGGTGAATAGGGTTATTCAGAGAATCAGAGAAATTAGCGACGAGGAGGTGGCAGTTGAAATAATAAATGGCAAGGTTGAGACAATAAATTTTGCACTTCCAAGAAAGGTTAGAAAGTAAAGGCTGATAATTCTAAATTATTAGCCTTTAACGGAAGATCCGATTTTTATTTAAAAATCCCAAACACTGACTTGATGATACCCTTATCCTGATTAGGCTTTTTATTATCCTTTCTATTGCCAGTAGGTCTCTTATTTCTTCTTCTATTGTTTTGATTGCCAGACCTTCTTCTGTTGTCATTTTTAGGTCTGCTAGGGTTTCGGGGTCTATTATCAACTTCTTGATCGAGCTCAAAATTATCATAATGATCTTTTTCTATTTCTAGTTGATTGACTTTACCAGTCTCAATTTCCATTTCAATTTCCCTTTTTTCTTGCTGCGAGAGGCTTTTTCTTTTTTTAAGTTTAAAGCCAGGTCCGCCAACATCATTATCTTGGTGGAAAATAATGTGAATATTGTAATTATTTTCGGTGATCAGCAGGTCTTTTCTCTTGAAGTTAGCAATGTAAGATATTACTTCACCTGGAGTGTAAACATAGATTACTTTAGTTTGCTTGTCGTTACAAGCGTTTCTAATTGCTCTGAAGATGGCTATAGCAGATACTTCCACTGATTTAATATACCCACTGCCGTTGCAATGAGGGCATGGCTGGGTAATAATTTCAAATAGTGAAGATCCTAATCTTTGTCTTGAAAGCTCTAATAGTCCAAAAACGCTAATTCTGCCTAGTTGAATTCTAGCTCTATCATCTTTTAACTCGTCTCTAAGGGTTCTTTCTACTTGTCTGCGATGCTTTTGATCATTCATATCAATAAAGTCAATAACGACCAAGCCAGCAAGATCTCTAAGCCTTAATTGCTTGGCAATTTCTTTGCTTGCCTCTAAGTTAGTTCTGTATGCTGTTTCTTCAATATCCGATTCACGAGTTGACCTTCCTGAGTTAACATCGATAGCCACTAAAGCTTCAGTCTGATCAATTACAATAGATCCTCCAGACTTTAATGATACTTCTTTTTGGTGTAGAGCTGATATTTGCTGCTCCACTCCAAATTTGCTGAAAATAGGATTACGATCTTGGTAATGGACAATATTATGATCGCCCCCTGTCATTGTCAATTCAATAAATTTTGACACATCCTCAAACGCTTGCTTACCTTCGATGATAACTTCAGAGACATCTTCATTGTAAACGTCTCTAATGCACCTCTTGATGACGTCATCTTCGGCGTGAATAAATGAAGGACTTTTTGAGTCTTTAGAGCTATCAACTATATTGAGCCATAGTCTATTTAAGTACTCATAGTCACGCTTAATTTCTTCTGGCTTCTTACCAACACCGGCAGTCCTGATAATAACAGATCTATCATTTGGAATCTCTAGATCACTCAAGATTGATCTTAGGATATTACGATCACGGAAATTTTCTACTTTTCTTGAAACGCCTCCTTTACTTGGTGTGTTAGACATTAAAACGCAATACTTACCTGCAAGAGAAATGTATGTAGTCATTGAAGCGCCCTTATTGCCTCTTTCTTCTTTAGTAACTTGTACCAAGATCATTTGTCCAGCTTTAATAACATCTTGGATTTTGAATCTTTTATGAATTGCTTGAGTGGCATTTTTACTGCGCAGGACATCGGTATCATCATCAACGCTATGAGAGCCGGTGCTAATTGACTCGTCTTGATCATGGTCAGATCTATTGCGAGATTTTGAGTTTTCGGAGCGTCCAGTGCCATCCCCTTCAGATTCTGAATCATCGTCGCCGTCATTTGCTTGCGAGGCAGATAATATTTGATCAATCTTCTTCTTTTCTTCTTCATTAAGGTTGAAGTCGTGAGGATGAATATCTCCAAATGGTAAGAAGCCATGCCTTTCTTGGCCATAGTCTAAGAAAGCGGCTTGGAGAGAGGGTTCAACTCTGGTAACTTTTGCTAGATATATATTGCCTTTTACTTTTTTAACAGATATAGCTTCGCGATCAAAATCTTGCAATATACCATGATCTGTTACAACGACCCTTGTCTCTTCTTTGTGAGCAGAGTCAATTAATATAGATTTATTTGTCATTTTCCTCTAAAAATTATAAAATTGAGGAAATTTTTATCTTAATTATTTAATTTCTTATATTTTTTTGTTAAATTTCTTTTCTTAATTTAATTTAAATAATTTATTTTCAAAAATTTCCTTTAAAATCATCAATAAAACACCTTTCTGGTGATAAAATACCCGATCGTAAATTAACGGGGTTGATAAAATAGCACATATGTAGCGCTAACTTAATGTTACAGTTTAATATTGTTAAGAGCAAGTTATTTTTTGTAAATTGTAATAAAATATTAAATTTGCATTATTTTATCACAATTTTGATGCTAATTCGACGATAAGACACTAATTGCTTGCAAAAATCTAATAAATAAATATTATTAAATAATGTTATTATCAAGCCAAAGTTGGTAATCGCCATCGGCATGAAAGTCAAAAGAGATGATTTGCGGGGTTTCGTATTCATGATCATTCTTTATCATTTTTGTGATATTTTTGACTAGATTTTGCTTGGTTTTGATTTCAACTGAAAATTCATTACTATTGTGAATTTTTTGTTGCCACGGATAGTGACTTTCTATCTTGGAGATTTGAACGCAAGCGCAAAGTCTCTCGGACAGTAATTTGTTTGCCAAAGTTTTAGCATCCTTTGCGTTGCTATAGGTGGTTTTGATAATTGTAAATTTTTTCATATTATGGTAAAAATTTTTGCTCATAGAGGTTATGATATTAATGGTATAGAAGAAAATACCATAAAAAGTTTAGATTTAGCATATCAAAATAATTTTTCTGGAATTGAATTTGATATTCATTACATTAACAATAAGCTTGTAATTACCCATGATGATCCTAACTTACAAAATATTAGTGATTTTGATGTCTTTCATGAGTTTTTAAAATACGGTAATAGTTTGCTATATTGGCTAGATTTTAAAAATTTACAAAATCTCGATCGACAGTCTCTAAAATCATCCCTTGAGATGCTCAAGAGAGGTATTCAGGATCGGGATTGTAATATTGATAAATTCTATTTTGCTCCTTACATAACAGATATTAACGTGGCAGAATCTATTTACAATGCTATTAGAGAAGTTTTTTCTGTAGATGTGCAAATAATGGCAGTTTGTGATAATATTAAAAAAGAGCAATATGAAGAATATAATCAATGGCTCATTAGTCAGTCTATAAGTAATTTATCAATTCGTTACGATCTAATTGATCAGGATTTGATAGATATTCTGCAAAAAGTAGAAATCTTTGCGTGGACTGTCAATGAAAAGCATACGGCTGATCAACTAGTTGATAGGTTTAAAATTGCAAATTTTACCACCGATAATATTACTCCTAAAATGATTGGGCAATAATGAAAAATAAAGCTTTTATAATATCTGGAGCAACCTCATGCGGCAAGTCGTCTTTAGCAATGGAGTTGGGGCAGGGTCACCAGATCGCAATAATTAATGCCGATTCGCTGCAGATATATAAGGATCTACCCATATTATCAGCGCAACCTTCGCAGCAACAAATACAGCAAGTGCCTCATTTTTTATATTCTTATTTGAATTACAACGATTCTTCTTCGGTTTTGTTGTGGCTAGAAAGGGTTTCTGATGTTATCAATTACAGCTTTTCTGAGGGTTTTACTCCCGTTCTTGTTGGCGGTAGCGGTATGTATATTGCAAAACTATTACAAGGTATTAATGACATTCCGCAGGTTCCGCTCGACATCAGACAAAAAGTGACTCAGCTTTATCAAGATATTGGAGCTGAAAATTTTATTGAGAATATGGTTGCCACTGGCATTAAGCGCGAAGATATTCGTTATCACGATAAGCAAAGATTGATCAGATCTTTTGAAGTTTTTTTGCACACCAAGAAGGGTATTGAATATTGGCACCGTCAGCCAAAAAAATTTATTATTGATCCTGAAATTTTCACTCATATAAATATTGAAATTGATAGAAGCGTATTATACAATCAATGCAACGATCGATTTATTGAAATGATTGATGGTGGAGCGCTAGAAGAAGTTGCTGCCTTATCAAAGAAATCACTCAATCAACACGATCTGCAAATTTTTAAAACACTAGGCTATGAAGAGATTAAAAATTATCTTGATGGCCAGATAAGTAAAAGTGACATGATTGAACGAGCTTGTAGAAAAACCAGAAACTATGCTAAAAGGCAGTTAACCTGGTTTCGTCATCAGTTACCAGGTAAAGTAACTTTTGATGATAAAAAAGAAGCTCTAAAATTTTTAAAAGAATCGATATGAAATTTTGCGATATAGGATTCATTATTCAGATTAAAAAACATAGTGAGAAATCAGCAGTGGTAAAGTTGCTATCGAGCGAGCATGGAATATACAATGGCTACGTTAAAAATGCATTTTCAAAAAATAACTTACCGATATTTCAAGTTGGTAATTTAATCTCGTTCGAGTGGAGAAGTAGGGTTGAAGAAGGGTTAGGGAATTTTTATTATTGTGATATCGTCAAGTCATATGCTGGCGCTATAATGTTTGATAAGTTACGATTAAATTGTTTACAATCAATAATAACTTTGATTAATAATAATTTTTATGAAAGGGAGCCCTTGATCGATTTTTATCATAAATTCGAAGAGTTTATAAATAATGCTATTGATGATAGCTTCTCAGATCAAGATTTGTTAGCCAATTATATTACTATTGAGTACGAGATTCTGGCACAGCTCGGATTTGGCTTGGATTTATCAAGTTGCGCCGTATCTTCAATGACGGAAGATTTAGTTTATGTCTCTCCCAAGTCGGGTCGGGCGGTTTCTAAATCAGTAGGCGAGCCTTATAAAGACAAGGTGCTATCACTTCCTGCCTTTATTCATTCATACGCTAATGCTTTAACAGTGAATACTGATTGTATTTCTAGCCAAGATTTGGTTAACGGCCTTAAGTTAACCGGGTATTTTTTGGAAAAAAGCATAGCTTGCTCCAATAATAACAAGCATGGATATAGATCTATCATAGTAGATAGGTTAAGAGAGGGGTAGCCTTATTGGATAATTATCCAATTTTATCTGAAATAGTTATTGCATCATTTTTGCTATCTTCATTTTTGTCTTTTGCGTTATTAGTTTTGTTCAAATCTTCTTTTTTCATCTTTAGTTTTGAAGTATCAACTTCCCCCAAGTCTTCCTGGGTATTATTTACAGGACTTTTGCAATGATTGCCTTTTGATAAAGAGGAGATAATTTTACCAATTCGCTTTTGATTGTGATGTAAATCGCTTCTAATAATCAAAGAATTCTTATCTATCAGATATAAATTATCAACAAACTTTATTTCTTTAGGTTGGTTATCGAGCTTATAATTCATATTATATATAATTTCAGCAGCGTTACCAGATTGTCTACCTTTAGCATTACCAGCGAAATCATGACCGACAATTGAAAAGTTTTTATCATCACTTTTGGTTATAAGCCAGGTTCTTGATTCTTTGCGATTGTCATTATAAATGTAATTGAATTTTATGACACCTCTATCTTTGCCCCATTCGCCATTGGCAGCTATAGTTATCTTATCGATAATATCGCCATTATTGCTTAGCACTATTGCAAAGCCGCAAGATTTGTTATTATAAAATTCAGAGATGTCGAACTTTTGCGCCCCATCTAAATATTTAACAGGAAAGACCACGGGCTTTTTCTTTTCAAGATTACAAGAAAACAGGCAGGTCAACGCAAGAGCTACGATTGTTTTTTTTAAGAAAAACATTATTGGAGCGGTATTTCAATATTTCTTACAAAAGTATATCTAGTATAGTGCAAGAAGATAGTAACATTACCATAGCAGACAGAATCATAACTTTTACTTTCATAACTATTTGTATTAATTAATATTTTTTTTACAACCTAATTCAATTCTAAAAACGAATTCGCGTCTTGTCAAGAATTATTTACTGTTTTATCGGAAGATTTTCTTTTATTGGCGATAATATTTAAGATTTCTACTGACAGGGTAAAAAATAAGGAGAAATATAAATATGTTTTCGATATATGAATGCCAAAGCCATCAGCTAGCAAAATTACCCCTACTAAAAATATCAAGGCGAGCGCTATAATTTTTAAAGAAGGGTATTTTAATAAAAATTGACTAATAGACTCTGAGGATAATAGCATTATTATCATTGAAATGACAACGGCAGCAATAATTACTGGTATATTGTCAGTCATCGCAACTGCAGTAATAACGGAGTCAAAAGAGAAAACAAAATCAACAGCAATAATTTGAATAATCGCGGCCATCATGGTGTATTCTACTACTTTTGAGCCGCTGCTATGGTGATCAGAGATTCCTTTAAACACGTCTTGATGTATTTCTAGGCCACTTTTAACGATTAAAAATACACCTCCAGCTATCAGTAGCAAGCTTTTAAAAGAAAAGCCAATGGTGCCAATATGAAATATTGGTTGCGTTAAAGTTATGATCCAAGACAGCGTCAGTAGCATCAAGACTCTAATCACTAAAGCTAAAGATAAGCCAAATATTCTAGCCTTATTTCTATTTTCTTTTGGCAATTTACAAGTAACTAGTGATATAAATATTAAATTATCAATGCCCAGGATAATTTCTAGGATTGTTAGAGTAATAAAACTTAAAATTAGTTCAGGAGAGAAAAATTCCATGATTAATTATATTGTATTGTTTATTTAATGGTTATAAAATTACCGCTTACTAAAAAAGATATTACCTTTTGTATATTCATCCCTAAAATAGAGAAGTGATCGCCCTCTATTTCTTTAAATAACACTTTTCCTAGTGACTCGTATTTATAGCTACCGGCGCATCCTACCGGATTATCAGCTTTAATATAGTTACTGATTTGCTCCTCATTATGATTATGCATAGTAAGCTTCACCTTAGTATAGTTGCTAAAGATAACTTCTTTATTTTTAACCACCACCACCGCATTATTTTGGTAATGAATTCTTCCGCTTAACATCATTAGATGCTCTAGAGCCTGCTCCTCATCATTTGACTTATCAATTCTAAGATTATCTAACTGACATATTTGATCGCAGCCAATAATTATTTCTTCGGGTTCGGCGTTTTTTGTCCCTAGAGCCTTGCCTTTGGCTAGCTCCATAACTAAATCTTCTATTTCAAGTTGCGGATTATCGTCTTTAAATTTTTCCTCATCGAAACTAGAGTCTTTGACTGTGAAGTCAAGACCTGATTGCTTCATGATATCATATCTAACCTTTGACTTAGAAGCTAAAATAATAATATTATTATTTTTTATTAGTTTCATTTATTTTGTCATCAGGTTATAATTTGACCATTCTGAAAAACTCATCTTCCAGTCTTGCTTCTGAGAATAGGCCGGTTAATTTTTTAGTGATAGTGTTTGTTCCGGGCTTTCTAACCCCTCTATTTGACATGCATTGATGCTCAGCCTTAATGAGCACAGCGACTCCAAGTGGGTTTAAACAGTTATCTATGGATTCAGCGATTTGGGAGGTCATAGTTTCTTGTGTCTGCAATCTTTTAGAGTAGATGTCGAGTAATCTAGCAATTTTGCTTATCCCTACAACTTTTTTGTTTGGAATATAGGCGATATTTGCAGTACCAATAAAGGGAACCATATGATGCTCGCAATGACTTTCGAATCTCATATTTTGTAGTAAAACGATATCATTGTAGCCATTAACCTCTTCAAAAGTCCTGTTTAATATTGCGACAGGATCCTCTTCATAGCCCACAAAAAATTCTTCATAAGCCTTAATTACTCTTTTAGGGGTGTCTATCAAGCCCTCTCTACTGGGATCGTCACCAGACCACGAGATCAGTGTCTTTACCGCTTTCATAGCTTCTTCTGGAGTAATGCCGTTTCTTGTTTTCATAATTAAAATATCAATTTTTCAATGATCGCAAGTTGATGTAAACTAGCGATATTAATGTTATGTATCTACTATAACAGATTATAGTGTATTATTTTAATTATTCAAGTTGAATTTTAAATTAAAAGGGTTATGATTAATTAATTAGCTTTAATATATAAACTAACTATTTTGAAAATGAGAAAACTTTTTATTAATTCTTTTGGTCTTTTATTATTAAATATTTTCGTTTGTTCTGCCGCATACTCTGCTCAGGGGCAAGCTATTGCCACTATTGATATTGATAGAATTTCAAAAGAAGCTAAGGTTGTTAAAAATATCGCCGATCAAATTAGTAAAAAAAGAGATAAATTTCAAAAAGAAATTACTAAAGAAGAGAAAAAGCTGGAAAAGGAAAAGAAAAAGTTAGACGCTAAAAAGGGCGTATTATCCGATTCTGCCTTGCAAGAAGAGCAAAAGAAGTTCTTTAAAAAGGTTGAGAAGTTAAAAAATAATGCAACTAAAAAAGATAAGATCTTAAAAAATGCTTATGCTAAATCAATAAAAAAAGTTAACGATATGGTTGGAGAGATAGTTGATGAACTTGCCAAAGAGGGTAGTTTTTCGGTTGTCTTACCTTCGTCTCAGGTAGTATATGCCACAAACGATCTTGATATTACCACTAAAGCGATCGAAAGATTAAATAAGAAAGTCAGTAAAATGAAGGTTAAATTTAATTAATTATAATATTATTAAATATTTTACTTTATTTTTAAAAATTTTTAGTTTATAATTACATGTATTAAAAATAAGCATGATTAGTTGGGTCTGTAGCTCAGCTGGTTAGAGTGCGCGCCTGATAAGTGCGAGGTCGGTGGTTCAAGTCCACCCAGACCCACCATCAACTATCAATTGCTTATTTTTTTATCTCAATAATTAATGCATATTAGTTGTTAACCAATCAAATTAGATCACATTTCTTAGAGTATTTTGCTAAAAATGATCACAAGATAATTGAATCCGGCCCTTTAATACCTCATAACGATCCAACACTGATGTTTGTCAATGCGGGCATGAACCAATTTAAAAATTACTTTACTGGTGTAGAGGTTCCTGATTTCACTAGAGCAGCAACTTCGCAAAAGTGTGTTAGGGCTGGTGGTAAGCATAATGATTTGGACAATGTTGGCTTTACAGCTAGGCATCATACATTTTTTGAAATGTTGGGCAACTTTTCGTTTGGAGATTATTTTAAAGAGGAGGCGATATTTTATGCGTGGAGCTTTCTAACAAAGGAGCTACAAATCAATAAGGATAAGCTTTTGGCAACAGTCTATCACTCTGATGATGAGGCTTTTAATTTGTGGCAGAAAATCGCCGGTTTACCTGATCAAAAAATTATTAGGATAGAGACCGATGATAATTTTTGGTCAATGGGAGATGTTGGTCCTTGCGGGCCTTGCTCAGAAATATTCTATGATCATGGCGATGCTATTGATGGCGGCCCTCCGGGTAGTGAAAATGAAGATGGTGATAGATTCACAGAGATATGGAATTTAGTTTTTATGCAGTATGAGAAAACTCAGGATGGTAAAATGCTCAATTTGCCCAAGCCGTCAATTGATACTGGTATGGGCTTAGAAAGAATAGCGTCAGTGATGCAAAATGCTCATGACAATTATGACACAGATGTTTTTGTTAATTTAATTGATAAAATTAAAAAAATCATATAATGGAAACCAGAAAGCTGATCAGCTCTATTGGCATAATGAGTGGTACCTCTATGGATGGTCTTGATATTGCGCTGATTCAAAGTGACGGTAGATCTATTATTAAAAATAAGAAATTTAGTTACATTCCATTCGATGAAGAGTTGCGTAGAAAAATACTCCATTTGATTGAGTCTAATCCTTCGACATATGAAATCAAAAAAATCGAGAACGAGTTTACGCTGCGCTGTGTTGAGTTAGTGAATAAATTTTTATTAGATAATAATATTGATCGCAGCGATGTTGATATTATTTCCTTTTCTGGACATACTATTCTTCACGACCCCTCAGAGTTAATTACTTGGCAAATAGGTAACCCTGATCTTATAGAAGCGAAAACCGGTATTAGAACAATCTCAAATTTTAGATCTTACGATGTTGCTCGCAATGGACAAGGAGCACCGCTAGCTCCCATTTATCATTACTTTATGGTTAAAGACCTAGTGAAGACGGTAGCTGTTTTGAATATTGGAGGGGTCAACAATCTAACTTACATACCAAATGATAGAGAAACTGATATTGTTGCCTTTGATATCTGTTTTGGTAATGCGCCATTCGATGATTTGATGTCAAAATTTACAGATTATAAATATGATCAAGACGGCGCAATTTCTTTATCTGGAAGTGTCAATGAAGAGTTTTGTGATCGGGTGTTAAAAAATGAAATTTTCTACAGATCGCCGCCAAAGTCATTTGATCGTAACGATTTTAGGCACGTAATATCTCCAATATATGCCTTGGATTTGCCAGATGCTCTAGCTAGCCTTTCTTACATTCATGCAAAAGTGGTTGCAGCTAATGTTGAGATTTTTTTGGCTGCTCGCCCTAGGTCGATATTTGTTTGTGGAGGCGGTGTTAAAAATAAATCCTTGATGGGTAATATGAGAAAGGTAATGCCCGATATTGAGATTAGGTCCACTTCTCATATTGGTTTTAATCCTGATCAAATCGAAGCTCAGGCTTTTGCATTTTTAGGAATTAGGAAATATCTGGGTATGCCTATAAGTTTTCAAAAAACGACAGGGATTTTACCGGAAAATGACTTCTTTCCGGCTTCTTCTCGGCGCTAGTTTTAGTTTTTCTCCTTCTCCTTCTGTCTCTTTTGACTTTTCTAACCTTACTAGAATCGTTAATTAGGCAGGCTTTGATATGGTTATCAATTGTTTCGTTGAATTCGCTGAGTCTATCCTTGAAGAAGTGGTCAGCACCCTCTATTGTTTTATATACTATTTCGGCATCTTCTCTAGAGTCAAGTTTTTCATAAAGGTGAAAGCTATCATTTTCATGAGTAATGCTATCCTCTTCTCCTTGGATAATTAAGCCATTAGAGCCGCACGGTACAATAAAATTAAAGTCATACTTAGTGGCAGGAGGTGCTGCTAGAATATAATTTTCTATTTC
Organism: Rickettsiales bacterium; assembly: GCA_047404215.1. Taxonomy (GTDB): domain Bacteria; phylum Pseudomonadota; class Alphaproteobacteria; order Rickettsiales; family UBA1997; genus CAMCFD01. The sequence goes on along the minus strand of JBDOIV010000020.1, from coordinate 19,290 downwards.
CGGCCTTCTCATTACTAGCTGCAATCCGATCCAGGCGCCAAAAGAAAATCCTGCCAACCAGAAATCATTAGAATCCATATTCTGATCGTGAAGCCAGTTTAGTACTCCGGTAACGTCCTGTAATTCACCATGACCATTATCGAATTTACCTTGCGATTTGCCAACGCCTCGAAAATTAATCCGTAGCACTGAAAAGCCGTTATTTACAAAATTTTTATAAAGGTTATAAGTGACTTTGTTATTCATGGTACCGCCATGAAGAGGGTGAGGGTGGAGTACTAGAGCTACAGGAGCTTTAGGGTCGTCACTTTGATGATATCTCCCTTCTATTCTTCCAGCTGATCCTTTGATGAATATTTCAGGCATTAGTATTGGAGCTTAATTTGTTGTATAAGGGGGTGAGCTATTATAACTCTTCCCACTGTAGAGGTCTACCAGATTCGTTAGTGACAAGATTCATGCCACCGCCAGCAAACTTTGCCGCGATATATTTACCGTGACCAGCGTTGATGCCGTGATATAGAACCGGCTCAACTTCTTTGCCGTTAAATTTCTTTTTTTCAACTGCTTTTCTGTTTTTAGGGTTATTCTTAGTTCCCATTTTGCGCTAAAATTAAATTATTATTTCTAAAAAAATATGGAAAAATAAATTTCAATCATTATTATTTAGTATTATAGTTGAGTTTTTTGCCAAAGTCAAGGAAATTTTGATAAACGCTTGTGATTTTATTAATTTAGAGGTTTTTATTAAAAAATGACGCTAAATTGGCGATTATTTGATGATAGAGTTATAAATATAACAATAAATTACTTAAATAAATACATATGTCAGATTTTGTAAAATTAAAAGATTGTGTGGTTACTAACAAAAATGTTTTGCTTAGGGTTGATGTCAATGTTCCCATGAAGGATGGTAAAGTTGAGGATGATACTAGGATTAGGGCTGTAATGCCAACCATTCAATATCTCGTTGATAATAAAGCAAAAGTGATCATTGTGTCACATTTTGGTAGACCAAAGGGTGTAGTTAATAAAGAGATGTCGCTAAAGCCTCTGGTTCCGGCGATAGAAGATAAGTTAGCTACTGATAGCAAGGTATTGTTTGCTGAAGATTGCGTAGGTAATGATGTTGCGCAAAAGATAGCTGACATGAATTATGGTCAGGTGATATTATTAGAAAATCTAAGATTTCACAAGGAAGAGGCTGATAACGACGAGGGCTTTGCTCGGAAGTTGGCCTCGTATGCTAATCTATATGTTAATGATGCATTTTCATGCTCCCACAGGGCGCACGCTTCTATTGTCGGCGTTGCTAACAAGTTGAAATCTTGCGCTGGATTATTATTGGAATCTGAGCTGGAAAATCTTGCAATTCACATAGAATCGGCGCAAAAGCCGATGATGGCTATTATTGGCGGCGCTAAGGTATCCTCAAAATATAGTCTAATTAATAATTTAATTGGTAAAGCGGATTCTGTAGCGATCGGAGGGGGTATGGCCAACAGCTTCTTATATGCTTTAGGTCATAATATTGGACAATCCTTATGTGAAAAAGATCTTAAGGGTGATATTCTTAAGATTATTGCTAAAGCAAAAAGCAATAATTGTGAAATTATTTTACCAACAGATGTTGTGGTAACGAAAAAATTCGAGAATAATGCTAAGGCGCAAATTGTCAAAGTTTCACAAGTAGCTGATGATGATATTATAGGGGATTTGGGCAAGGAATCTCTGAAAAACCTTGGATCTGCTGTTAAAAATCACAAAACAATTGTGTGGAACGGTCCGTTGGGAGCTTTTGAGACTAAGCCTTTCGACAATTCTACCTTTGGACTAGCTAGGGCAATTGGTTATTTAACAAAAAATGGCAAGATGGTATCTATCGCAGGAGGAGGAGATGTCGTATCGGCGATAAATAGTGTCCAAGTCGCTTCGGAGTTCACTTATTTGTCGACCGCTGGCGGTGCTTTTTTAGAGTGGTTGGAAGGTAAGGATTTGCCAGGAGTTGCTGCTATTAAAAAATAATTTGATCAACTCGATTATTAGATTGTAAAAATTTTAAAAAATGTCTTGTTTTTTATTTTAATTTAGTTGATTATATAAATATTAGCAAGATTAGTTTATTATAAATAGAGCTAAATAAATGAAAAAAAATACGCTGTCAATATTAGAGGCTATTAAACGCAAAATCACTAAAATAGATGATTCTGATAAGGTTGCCCCTGAGTCTGACAATGAAATTAGTCAAGAGTTTGAATATATAGACGAATCTCAACCTGATGTTGCTAATCCTACTGAGAAAGTAGATAGCGAAGAGGGTCAAGAAGTTGACGACCTTAATCAGCAAGAAGTAGTTGCTGACCAAGTTGAGAAAGATGAAGAATCAAAGGCTTCCGATCTTGAGTTAGAGGCGCAAATAGAAGATAATATATCAGAAGCGCAAACCGAAGATATTCCTAGCGAAGAGCCTGATGAAGAAAGTGCTGTAGTTGATCAAGAAGACTCTGATGAAGATGATTTCGATCTTACTTTCAATAATGATGATGAGCAAGAAGAGGAGCAAGGAATCGACTTGTCCGATCTTGACTCCTCGATTGTCGGGGATATTGACTTTGATGAAGAATCTCAGGATCAACAAGGTGTTATTGGCTTAGATGATGATTTGGAAGACGAAGAAGATCTAGAAGGGATAGGAGGTTCTAATACAGAAGAATCACTGGCTAATATTGATGAAGAAGATGATTTTGAAGATTTTTCTATTGACGAGGATGAGGAAGAGGAGAAGAATAGCGAATTTTTGCGAGGTCAGGATGATGATCCGTTGGCTCAAAATATCGAAGAAGAGGATAGTGACCTTTCTGATATTGCTGTGACCGAAGGGGCGGTAAGTGACGAGACTAATCCTGATTATCAGCAGTCAATGACTGCCATTGAAGAAGAATTTAACCCTCAAATAGAAGAGTTGGAAGATTTTACTGTTGACGAATCATTCTCTGATGACTCAGGGCAGCTACCAGATGTCGATCCAGTTGATGCTGAAGATTTTGATATGAATGAGCAGCCAACTACCGATGATGAGTTTTTTGATGATGAAGGGCTTGAGGATGAAGATTTCATCGGTCAGCAAGATCAAGTTAGTACGCCAGATTTTGATGATGCTCAGGAGGTCGCTGAAGAGGATGTTGCTATTTTAGATGAGCCTGAATTTGTAACAGACCTTGGTCAAGCGGGACAAGAAGGTCCACAAGATTTTGAAGACAATAGGCAAGGGTTTTCTGCTAAAAGTCTCAGTGATATCATGCAAGAGGAGTCGGACCCTAAAGCTATGCAAGGTGATTTTGATCAAATTGATGGCGATTATGATGTTGACAATGCTGATCTGAAAAATAAAGATATTGTTCACGAAGATTTTGCTCAGGATGAGGTTGTTGCTACTGCGCAGTCTAATCAAGGTTCTCAATATAATGCAGATCCTGCAACTAGCCATAGTCAGCAAGAATCTATTAGTCCGGAAGGTCATATTGATAATGAAGGGCATACTAGCGATGAAGAAATGAATGATTTTCTTGACTCTGTGCCTGATAATTGTGCTACTACCGCAACAGAACCTTTGTCAAATCATTCGGATACAGGAATTGGCAATAAAGAGGGGCAGGATCACTATCTTGATAATAATATTGACAATCAGGTCGTCAGCCATCATGAGCAAGTTCAGCAGGACACTGGCGCGACAGCTCCGCAGCATCAAGATTTTGTAGATGACGAGATAAGTGAGGATGTTGGCAGTCAAATAGACAATGATATTATAATTAATTCTGATATCGCAGGAAAAGTTTCAAAATCAATTAATGATCTCAGTGATGCTAAAGATATGGTCACTAAAGTTGAGGATTATTCAAAAAGTGATATGTTATCTCAGGTTGCTTTTGAACTCATGAAGCCTAAATTAGAGAATTGGTTCAATGAAAACTTGCCGCAATTAGTCGAAAAAATTGTCCGTGAAGAAATCAAGAAGATCGTCTCTGACAATAAAGAGTAGCTTACTTAGTATTTTTCTCTTTACAATTTATCTTATATCGTTAAAATAGTAAACATTAGATATATTAAATTTAATTTTATGAAATGTTAGCAAAATTAGTTGTTTTATTGCCCTTATTTGGTTTTTTAATATCAGGTTCGCTGTCAAGAATATTAGAGCCCAAGAAGTCAGATGCGGTTGCAAAAATAGTAACTGTATCACTATTGCTAGCCAGTTGCGTATTTTCATTCGCGACATTTATTGAAGTATGGAGGCATGGGCCATTGCCAACACAAAATATAATTAACTGGATCTCGTCTGGTAGTTTAGTTATTAATTGGGCGGTAAAAGTAGATAGCCTGACGGCAATTATGCTCATAGTGGTAACTGTTGTATCGAGTCTTGTGCATATCTATTCATTAAGCTACATGAGCGAAGATAAGTCAATTGCTAGATTTATGTCTTATCTGTCTTTATTTACCTTTTTTATGTTGGCGTTGGTTACCGCAGATAACTTTGTGCAGCTATTTTTTGGCTGGGAAGGTGTAGGTGTCGCTTCTTATCTTTTGATTGGATTTTGGTACAAGAAGGAGTCGGCAAATAACGCTGCTATAAAAGCTTTTGTGACAAATAGGGTTGGTGATTTTGGTTTGATGATCGCAATTGCCTTGATCTACCTAACTTTTGATTCGGTTGAATATTCGCAGGTATTTTTTGCCGCTAAGACTGTAAAATTAAACAGTTACAATTTCTTTGGATACTCTTTGAATGTTATCGATATCACTTGTATTTTACTATTCATCGGCGCTATGGGTAAATCGGCGCAAATTGGTCTTCACGTCTGGCTTGCGGATGCGATGGAGGGTCCAACTCCAGTTTCTGCCCTAATACACGCGGCAACAATGGTAACCGCTGGTGTCTTTTTGGTTGCCAGATGTTCTCCTATTTTTGAAATGATCCCAATCGCACTATCCATGGTAACAATAGTTGGGGCCGTCACTGCAATATTTGCTGCTACAATCGCGATCACTCAAAATGATATCAAAAAGATTATCGCTTATTCTACCTGTAGTCAATTAGGTTATATGTTTTTTGCTTGTGGCGTTTCCGCATATAGTGCAGCAATTTTTCACTTAGCAACTCATGCATTTTTCAAAGCTTTACTTTTCCTTGGTGCTGGTAGCGTTATTCATGCTATGCATCACGAGCAAGATATTAGAAAAATGGGTGGAATTTACAAGAAAATACCATTTACTTATGCAATGATGTGGATTGGCTCTTTGGCATTAGCAGGATTCCCGCCATTTGCTGGATTTTTCTCAAAAGATATCATTCTTGAAGCTGCATACGCTTCTTCAGCTAACTTCTCTAACGCAGCATTTTACTTGGGCATATTGGCCGCATTTTTGACCGCATTCTATTCATGGAGATTGCTGTTTTTGGTGTTTCATGGCAAAACTAGAGCTGATAAAAAGACATTTAGTCACGCTCATGAGTCGCCTTATAATATGCTAGTTCCGCTATTCATTCTATCGATCGGAGCTGTGTTTGCAGGTATATTTGGCGTTAAAGTATTAAATATTATCTCAGTTGACAATAACCTGTTTATTGATTCAATATTCTTAAATCCAGAGAATAGAGATTTATACGAAAGGGCGCATCACGTACCTTTGTTAGTTAAGATTTTACCTTTGATTGTGGGTGTGGTAGCAATTTACATGGCCTATTATTTCTACTTAAAAAATACCGCGTTGCCAGCAAAAATAGCGAGTAACTTTAAGGTTCTTTACAAAATATCTAAAAACAAATGGTATTTTGATGAAGTTTATAATGTTTTATTGGTATCTCCAATGAAAAAAATTGGTAGCTTCTTATGGCAAAAAATTGATGTTAAAATAGTTGATGGCTTAGGCCCTAATGGTATCATGTTGGCTTGCAAACATGCTTCAAATAAAATTGTTAAAGTTCAAACAGGATTTTTATTCCATTATGCAACCTGGATGGTTGTAGGGATGATAGTTATAATGTTATTTTTGTTAGATCATTTTAAATATATAAACTTTTAAAAATTCTTATTATGGATAATCATGATTTAAAAGAGTGTTTTTCTCTATTTGCTACTGGAGTAATGATTGCAGCAACAAATGTTGATGGCAAAAATTATGGGTTAACGATTAATTCATTTTCTTCGGTATCCTTAAGTCCGCCATTGTTGCTTTTTTCAATTGGCAATGGTGCCTACAATCTTGATTATTTTAAAAACTCCGATTCGTATATCTTAAACATACTAAATGTGTCGCAATTGGATTTGGCAAAGAAATTTGCCGGTCATGATCATGATTCAAAGTGGGATGGTGAACAATTTAACCTTACCAAAAATGGCAACCCCATTTTTCATGGGTCAAACGCCTATTTGGAGTGTGCTCATCATCAAATAGTTGAAGCTGGCGATCATCATATTTTTATTGGGCAAGTGGTAAATTTTGCTAAAATAAGAGATGAGGACGGATTACTATATTACAAAGGAGAGTTTTGTTGATATCTCTTGAAAATTAATAAAATTTAGCTCTTATTATCTTCTAGGAGTGTGCCTTGGAACTACCCGTGATAAGATTATCGATTCTGGGTTGGTAGATGGATTTTTTGTTAAAGAGTGATGAGGGTTGTAATCTTCAATTTTAGGAAGTTTATGTCCCCGCATCCTTGTATCAACGACCCTATCTCTACGATCTATTCCAAGAGAAGTTTTTATACTGAGTATTTCATGTATACAATATCTGTTTTTAATGTCAGCTTGAGATCTATTCTCCTGATTCATTGGCGACTCAAATTCTGTTCTATAGAGATCGAAAAAGGCATCAACTATTTCTGGGTTTTTGTCAAACAATTCCATGGAGCATTTCGGGGCCTCTTCAGTATTTGAAGTTTTTTCTTTAAAATAGGCTAGTCTGGGTGATGAGAAAAAATATTCAATAACTTCTTTTTCACTTTTGGAGCAGTCGTGACCCTTTGGAGCTGAAGGTATTTTGCTAGTTGTAGATACAATAGTATCGCAAAGTAATGATTTTAAAGATTTGCCATCAATAATCTCTGCTTGATCTTCAGTAAAACCGCCAAATATTCGAAACTTCATCTGACCAGGGGCCACTTTGCTAAATTTAGTAAAACTAGCGATAGATTCTTTTACAACTTCGTTCAGCCTTTCTTGTTCTGCTAGGATAAATGATTTTGGAATATGCGTTATTGACGAGTAGCTTTTTACACCAGCGGCGTTTTTATGAAAAACCTCTAGCAGTAGGCAACTACTAACAGTGGCATGAATAGCGCAATTGGAATGCTCTACATAATCAATGAAAGCTCTTCAAGACTCTTCAATAATGAATATTTTTAGACCTGCAGGTATTGAATGGGTGACTCGTGGCATATATGAATAGTGGTGACCCCTACGGAATTCGAATCCGTATTTCCACCGTGAAAGGGTGGCGTCCTAACCGTTAGACGAAGGGGCCTTGTATATAACTATATATAGTATATTATTATAAATAATATATTAAGTCAAGTATTTATTTATATTTTATTACCATTTTAATACAATAGAACCCCAGGTTAGACCTCCACCTAGAGCCTCTAAAACAACTAGATCGCCTTTCTTAACTTTATTGTTTTTGACGGCAACATCAAGTGCCAGTGGAATTGAAGCGGCCGAGGTGTTAGCATGCCTATCTACAGTTTTAATCACCTGTTTTTCTGCTAAATTTAGCTTTTTCGCTACTGATTCTAGAATTCTAATGTTAGCTTGATGTGGTATTAGTAGGTCAATGTCAGCAATTTTAACATTAGCCATCTCAAGGGATTCTAGTACCACTTCTGACATTTTTGATACGGCGTGTTTGAAAACTTCACGCCCAGCCATTTCAATCACTCCAGCGCTTTGTGAAAGTGAAGGTCCGCCAGATGTTTTTAGAATATTGACCAAGCCACCATCGGATTTTAATTTAGAAGATAAGATTCCTCTACCCTTATCTTCAGTTGCCTCAAGCAGTACCGCTCCGGCGCCATCTCCAAATAACACGCAAGTATTTCTATCCTGCCAATCTACGATTCGAGACAAGGTTTCAGCTCCAACAACTAGGGCATTTTTAACTTTACCTGAGGTAATGTAACTTTCAGCGACGCTCAGAGCGTATACAAACCCTGAGCATACCGCTTGCACGTCAAAGGCAAAAGCATTATTAGCGACGATTTTTTCTTGTAAAATAGTTGCTGTTGAAGGAAATGTCAGGTCAGGTGAGGTAGTAGCTACGATAATGAGCTCAATATCTTGCGCTGTAATATTTGAATATTTAAACAAATCATCGCAAGCTTTTTTTGCTAAGTCTGAAGTTAGTTCGCCTTCTGCAGCAATATGTCTTTGCCTAATACCAGTTCTGGTGAATATCCATTCATCGGAGGTGTCTACTTTTTTTGATAAATCGTCATTGGTTAGGACCTGTTCTGGTAAATAAGAGCCGCTGGCACTAATATAGGCATTAATTTTCATAATTCAAGACTCCTTTTTAGCTTTCTTTTTATTGCCAGACTCGATTTCGTCAATAATTTTTTTATTAATGTCTTTTTCAACAAGTGAAATTGCCACCTTAATTGCATTAGCAAATCCTATTCTATCAGTGCTGCCATGGCTTTTTACTACCACCTTGCTTAGTCCAACTAACATGGCACCATTGTGATATCTAGGATCTACTGTTTTAGTGACTTTTGTTAGAGAGGGCCCTGCAAATAGATATCCTATTTTAGAGAAAATAGAGTTCATGAAGCCTTTTTTGACTAAGCCGCCAACGAACTTTACCGTTCCTTCGATGGTTTTTAAGGTAATATTACCAGTAAAACCGTCAGTTACAACTACGTCTACAGTACCTTTGGTGATATCATCACCTTCAACAAAACCATAAAAATCATCAGCTAGATGACTATCTTTGATTGCATTGGCAACATTATGTAAATATTCATGGCCCTTCTTGTCTTCGGAACCAACGTTAAGAAGTCCAATCTTTGGGTTTTCTAGATTATGAACGATGCGAGAAAAAGCGTGACCCATAATGGCGAATTGAAATAAAACTTCTTCATTACAGTCAATATTAGCGCCCAAGTCGAGCATTACTGAGCCATTTTTTTGATTCGGAATTGTCGATACTATGGCTGGACGATTTATAAGCTCAAGAGGTCTTAGAGCGATTTTAGCAATAGCCATTAAAGCCCCAGTATTGCCGGCAGAAACTATGACGTCACTTTTGCCATCTTTGACCGAGTTTATTGCAAGCTTCATGCTAGATTTTGGCATCCTCCTAAGGGCGTTGGATGGCTTCTCATCAGCAGAGACAGCTACAGTGGTATGCGTGATGCTGTAGCGATTTTTTATGAAGCGACAGCTATCGACAATGGGCATTATTTTATTTTTGTCACCAAAAAATGAAAATACCACATCCTCGCGTTCAGACGCAACTAGCTCAGCCCCTTCAATTACTATTTGAGGAGCTCTATCTCCGCCCATGCAATCCAGAGCAATATTTAGCTTCTTTTTCACTTTATACTATTAATAAAGTTAATATCAAAAACTACTCTTCTGTTTCTTTCTTTACTTTGTCCTTGATTACTTTACGACCTTTGTAGTAACCGCTATCAAGAGATATGTGATGAGGTAACTTAAGTTCTCCGCTATCACTGTCAACGGTAACGTTAGGCAAGTTAGCATCGTAAGATCCATTGCTGCCTCTTCTCATATTGCGTCTTGATTTAGACTTTTTCTTTTTAGGTACTGCCATAGCTTAATAAACTTAATAAATAACTAATTATTCTTGATTAATTTTTATCTACCATTTATAATAATATTATAAATTGGTGATTACTTAAATCATTTTCAACTGCAATTATAACATAGACTAATGAAAAAAGCAAGTTATTATATAAAGTTTTTTATATTATTTGTCGCAATATTCTTAAGCTCCTGTTTGTCTAGACATGAAGACCATGGATATATCTTTGAAGGGGTTAACGAAGAGGTTTTAAATAATGGCTCCGCTTCTCAAAGAGAGGTTAGAATGATTATGGGTTCGCCATCTTTAATAACACGTCATAACGATGGTGAAAATTGGTTTTATTGGTCTGGCAATGTTAAAAAATTACTATTTTTTAAGTCAAGGGTGGTTAAGAGAAGGGTTTTAGTTGTTAAATTTATGAAAAATGGCCTAATTAAAGATTCGGTTAATTACGATTTTGATGATCAAAGAGAGTATAGTTTTAATAAAAATAGAACTGCTGTAAATAATGATAAGGAAAGCCTATGGAAGGCAATATTTGGTAATATAGGCCATGTAACCCCTCAATAATCAATAAATAATGAAAGTATTTAGTTTGATTATTTTATGTTTTGTTGTTTTGTTATCTTGTCGCGGTAAGCCTATACCAAGGCACGAAATATACAATAATGACGTTGAGATTTTATGTCCTAGTCTTGGAAGGAAGATACTGATCGAAACCTCCAATTCTCGAGAAGTGGTTGAGTCGATAAAGAAGTTTATAAAGCAGAAGAGAGATCAGGGTACTTCAGAGAATTACACGGTGTTAAGATTTGATGATAAAAGTTCCCTTATGATTAAAAAAATACCTCCTGAAAGATTGATAAGGTGCATGATTAGAGACGTTAGCCCTAAAACGGTCAGATATTATTATCAAGAATCATGATTATAAGATTTTGTAATTTTCTTCGTCGCTAAAAAGTTTGTGCAGAAACTTATTATTAATATCATGGCCTGATTTAAAGGTTTTGAAATCGGCTTTAAAGCTGTAGCCAGCAAGAAAAATGTCACCAACAAAGTCTAGCATCTTATGTCGAGCAAATTCATTGTCATATCTTAGGCCTTCAGGGTTTGCCACGCCATTGTCATCAACTAATATGGCATTTTTTATTGATCCACCACGGGCTAGGCCATTTTTAGTTAGATATTCAATTTCATGTTTGAAGCCGAAGGTTCTAGCTTTGGCGACATCATATCTAAAAGATACTGATTTTTCGTCAAGAAAACAAGACTGTTTGCCAATTGCTTGGTGATCAAATTCAACTACCAAATCTACAGAAAATTCACTTGATGGCGATGCTTTGATAAATTTATCAGCATCTTCAATGGCGATATCTTTTGTTATTGTGATAAATTTTTTGTTCTCATCGAGGGTTTTAAATCCAGCGCAATCAATCAGAAACATAAATGGTTCACTGCTACCGTCCATGATTGGAATTTCTTGGCTATTGAGTTCTATTATTAAATTATCAATCTTAGCGCCCCATACTCCTGCCAACAAATGCTCGATAGTTGCTATTTTGACACCGTGATCATTTTCAATTGTTGTGCCTAAATTTGTCTGAGTAACATTTCTAAAATCAGCTTTAACGGAAGATTTTGCAATATCTTCGATGTCGGTTCTCACAAAAGTTATACCAGTATTCGCAGCTGCTGGCTTTAGTGTCATTGAAACCTTTTGGCCACTGTGAATTCCAATTCCGCTACATTCTACATTGTTACTTATAGTAAGTTGCTTGCTCTGTGACATAATAGATAGTAGATAAATATTAAAAGATAAAAGGATTAAACTGGAGCGGGTGAAGGGAATCGAACCCTCACGACCAGCTTGGAAGGCTGGGGCTCTACCATTGAGCTACACCCGCTAAAAAATAAACAATAATATCGCAATTAGTGGTGGAGAGGGCAGGATTCGAACCTGCGTACGCATACGCGGGCAGATTTACAGTCTGCTGCCATTGACCGCTCGGCCACCTCTCCATAAAAATACTAGAATTTAATTATAATATTTAAATATCTAATAGTCAACTTAACAAATCAAAACTTTTGTAATAAATTATATCAGGCCAAGGTTCTGTAGGGCTGAAGATACCTTTTCTTTAGATTGTGAATCTGGCTCGCAAAGGGGTAGTCTAATTTCGTTTTGACATAGCCCTAGAAGGTAAGCTGCGTATTTTACTGGGATAGGGTTGGTTTCGCAAAACATAGATTTGTTAACTTCGAGTAATTGATCTTGACACTTTCTTGCTTCAATATAATTATTGTTGTCGCAATAATTTTGCAACTCTTTACACATTTTTGGTAAGATATTAGAAGTAACTGAAATAATGCCATCACCACCCATGGCGTTGAAACCGACAGTGGTCTCGTCTTCGCCAGACAAATAACAGAAATCTTTTGTTATTTTTGATCTTAAAGAGGCGATTCTGGAAAGGTCCCCGGTCGCATCCTTGACCGCTACAACGTTATCCAATAGAGCTAACTGTGCAATTGTATCGTCGCTGATATCAATAATGCTGCGACCTGGAATGTTATATATTATTAATGGTATTTTGCACTCATTTAGTTTTTGAAAATGCTTTAATATACCGTTGTCAGTCGGCTTATTGTAGTAAGGAGCAACTATTAAGCAGCCATCGCAGCCGGCATCGCGAGCAAATTGCGTCATGTCTACAGCCTCCTTGGTACAGTTTGAGCCGGTACCAGCAACAACCTTGGTTCTTTTGTTGGCATATTCAACTGCAAGATTTATTAGTTTTCTATGTTCTCCATTAGAAAGGGTGGGAGACTCGCCTGTAGTACCGCAAACTACGATTGAGTCAACTCCGCCAGCAACCTGAAAGTCAATAAGCTTTTTTAAAGCGTCTTCATCAATTTGATTGTTATGAAACGGGGTTATTAGAGCTGTATTAAGTCCTTTAAACATTTAAATCTACCTCCAAATAAAAGATTATCACTAATTTTATACTAAAAGTTAATAATAGTTATTTTTCTATATATTTCAACATAATTTTAATATAAAATAAAAAATAGTAAAAAATATCAAATAAATTCTTTATTTTATTTTTTATAGGCTGTAAAATAGATAACATGAATAGTTTTTAATTAAATTTGCAAATTAAATGAATGTAATCCCTTTAGAGTCATTATCGATATCTCAACAATATTTGCCAATTTTATTTTTTGTTGTTATAGCTTTGGGGCTATCAATTGTTATTGCCCTAGTTCCATTCGTAGTTGCAAAAAGAAATCCTGACAGAGAGAAGCTATCTCAATATGAGTGCGGCTTTGAAGGAGAGGGTCCGGTTAGAGGTGAGTTTAATATTCAATTTTACCTTGTTGCAATTTTATTCATAATATTTGACCTTGAGATTGCTTTCTTATTTCCGTGGGCGGTAGTACTTAAGGATATAGGGGTTTTTGGTTTTATTTCTATGATGATTTTCTTAACATTGCTTACTGTAGGCTTTGTTTATGAGTGGAAGAGAGGGGCTTTAGATTGGAGATAAAAATTATTTTTAATTAATTATAAAGATATGAAAGACGGTTTATTGAGTCCATTAAATCAAGACGCAATATTATCCCAAGTTACTGATGAAATTAGTAATAGAGGTTTTGTTACTGCAAAATTAGATGATCTAGCTAACTGGGCCAGAACGGGATCTTTGTGGCCAATGACATTTGGTTTAGCTTGTTGCGCTGTAGAAATGATGCAAGTTGCAGCATCAAGATACGACCTTGATAGATTTGGTATGGTTTTTAGACCTTCGCCAAGGCAATCGGATGTAATGATTGTATCTGGTACGCTAACAAATAAAATGGCGTCAGCATTTCGTAAAGTTTACGACCAAATGGCTGAGCCTCGGTATGTTATTTCTATGGGATCGTGCGCTAATGGTGGTGGCTATTATCATTACTCATATTCTGTAGTTAGGGGCTGCGACAAGGTTGTGCCTGTAGACGTTTATGTTCCAGGTTGCCCTCCAACTGCTGAGGCGCTATTGTATGGAATTTTAACTTTACAGCGTAAAATTAAAAGAACCGGTGGTTTAAGAAGATAATTTAATATATTTTATGTCAAATTTGGAACAAAATTTACAAGCTCAAGCGGATTATATCAGGGAAAAGTTTCCTAACCTTAAGGTTGATGATCCAAGTGATTATGGTAATTTAATTATCCATTCTCCTGTTGGAGATATTGTCAGTACTATTGAATCCTTTAGAGACGATGAGAATTTGTCGTTCAAGATTTTGTTAGATTTGTTTGGCATGGATATGCTGGGAGTTAGAAGTCCTAGATTTGAAGTGGTATATAACATGCTAAGTCTAAAGCTAAATAACAGAATCACAATAAAGGTAGCAATTGAAGACGGTGAAAAAGTTGATAGCGTATGCGGCGTATTCAATTCGGCAAATTGGTATGAACGGGAGGCGTTTGATATGTATGGTATTGAGTTCAATAACCATCCAGATCTTAGAAGGATACTTACCGATTATGGTTTTGAAGGCCACCCTCTGCGCAAAGATTTTCCATTGACAGGTTACAAGCAAATTACCTATAATGAAAAGTCAAAAAAGGTGGAGTATGAGCCGTTAAACTTACGTCAGGAATATCGTGATTTTGATTTTGAAATGCCATGGCAAGGTACGCAATATCAAATCAATAAGCAAGAAAATAAGTAAATAATAAAAACAACTAAATTATTATACTATGTTTCAATTTGATGATATTAAAGAGCTCTTGAAATCTTTTATTGCAAAAGCAGAGCTATCTTTCAAAAAAGCCTGTCGTGGTAAAGAAGAGATTAAGATCTTGATTAGATACTGGGCGATCCCAAGTTATATATTCTTCTTTTTTGTAATCGATAGTCTGGTTGTTAGTATAAATTTTCTTGTTATTGACCTGGTACTATCCTCTTTTGCAGTTATATTCTTCTCGTGGCATATGTTTGCTATGATCAAGTGTAAGCCAAAAAAGAAAAAGTTGACAACGGAAGAAAAGAAGGAGTTAAAAAAGAATAAAAGAAAAAATTTATCCAAGTCCGTAATGAAAAAACTTCTTCTTCAAGAATCAATTACGAAGTGGGATCCCGTAACCTTAACTATTGTTGCCGACTTCTATTTCTTTATTTTGTTCTTGGGTAATATAATATAAGGTAAAATTATCCAAACTCAGCTATGTCAATTTTCAAATCGGCTTTTACCGTATCCTTTTTTATAGCCGTCTCCAGAGTTTTTGGCTTTATTAGGGATGTCTTCATTGCTAATTTTATCGGAGCAAATTATTTATCAGATGTTTTTTTTGCCGCCTTTAGATTGCCAAATTTCTTTAGAAGAGTGTTTGGTGAAGGCGCTCTCAACGCATCTTTTGTGCCTATTTTTATCGAAAGATCAGCTGACGACAATGTAGAAAGTAAAAATATTTTTGCTCAAAATATCTTTACTATTCTAATATATACATTATTAATTTTTACATTAATTTTTCAAATATTTATGCCATTTTTGATGGCAGTTTTGTTTCCAGGCTTTAAGGAGGATCCGATGCAGTTTGATCTTCTAGTTGACCTCTCTAGAATTACTATTTTTTATTTAATATTCATTTCGTTAGTTTCGCTATGTTCATCGATACTTAACTCAATGGGTAGGTTTGCAGTGCCCGCTTCGGCGCCAATAATTTTAAACATAGTGTTGATTTTGTCATTTTTTACAATCGCAAATTTTGTACCAAATTATGCTTACGGATTGTCGTGGGGTATATTTATTGCGGGATTGCTACAATTTACCTACCTGATGTTTTTTACCTTTAAAAGCAAAGTGGCGCTTTACCCAAAACTGCCAAAATTATCAATTTTTGACGATTCATCAATCAAAAAATTCTTCAAAAAGCTTTTACCAGCAGTCATTGGCGGTAATGTAATGCAAATAAATTTACTGATCGATTCAATTTTTGCCTCATTGTTTGCTTCAGCTCTATCTTATCTATATTACGCTGATAGAATTAATCAGTTGCCATTGGCGATGATTGGTATCGCCATTGGTATCGCTTTATTGCCATCAATGTCTAGAAAAATTCAGGCCGGCGATAATGAAAATGCGATATCGTTGCAAAATCAAGCGATGAAGGTTGGATTGCTACTAGTGGTTCCAGCTTCACTTGCTCTTATAGTTCTGGCGCAGCCAATAGTATCTACACTTTTTGAAAGGGGGAAGTTTTCCGCCAATGACAGTCATCACGTCGCCAGAGCTTTGCAGATATATGCTATTGGGCTACCTGCTTATGTTTTAGTGAAAGTTATGGAGCCAGGATTTTTTGCCCGAGGCAATACTAAAACACCAATGAAAATTGCTATTTTTTGCTTATTTAGTAATTTGTTTTTTAATACGGTATTTTATCTCAACAACTTGAGCTACGTAGGTATAGCCCTGTCTTCCGTTGTCTCCTCATATTTTAATTTTGTTTTACTAACCACAAATTTAATTAAAAAAAGGCAGTTTAGTTTTTCCAAGGGCTTTGTTAGATTTATGTTAAAAATAATAATTGCAGCAGTGCTAATGGTGATAATTTTGTCAGTATCGAAGTATTACCTTGGTATCTTTGTGGGGTTAAATAATATAATTGAATTGACCCTATTGATTGCTGCTGGCGCCTTATCATATTTCTTTGCAGCTTTTGCTTTGGGCTGCCTTAGGGTTTTAAGCAGGTCAGGACTAATCAAAAAGAAACTCTAAATGTCTCAAGAAAATATCAAGTGTCAGTACTTTGTTGAATGTGGTGGTTGTAAGTATCTAGATCAAGATGAGGATGTTTATCAAAAAAATAAAGGTCGTGGCTTGTCAGATCTTTTTGCTAGCAATAATATAGAGCTTGATATCTCTTTTAAATGGATCGATTCACTTGATCGCAGAAAAGTGGTTCTGCATATCGATAAAGACAATAAGTTGGGATATTTTAAAGCTGGATCAAAACAGGTTATAGCGATTGACAAATGCTACGTGGCTCAAGATGAGATTAATAAAATTATCCCGCACTTGCAATTGCTAATTAAGTCAATAAGTACCGGCGCTATTGCAAAAGTTCAGATTACTAATTTTGACAACTCTATAGACCTTCTTTTCTTTACCAACAAAGAGTTAACATTTCAGCAGCAACAAAAGATCGTTGAGTTTTCAAATAGGTATCAGGTTAATACTGGTCAATTAATTCATGGTCAATATAGCAATATTATCCAGAGTAAAAAAAATAATATTGGATTAGAAAATGACATTAACCTAGACTTGAATTCCAATGTATTTTTGCAAGCAAGCACTCAAGGCTTGTCGGTTATAGCTAATAAAATTAGAGATTTTGTAGTTGAGAATTTTGATAAGAAGATAAGTGTTGCCGATCTATATTCAGGTTTTGGCTTATATGGTTTTGCAATATCTGATCTGGTTAATGGTTTACATTTATACGAAGGTTCGCAGTCGATGAGCGAAATTGCTAACAGGAATATTAAGTCAAACTCACTATCATCAAATATCAAAGCCCATAGTCGTGATTTATTTAACTTTCCACTATCTTATGGTGAATTAAAACAATATGATTTGGTCATTATTAACCCTCCTAGAAATGGCGCTTCGAATCAAATAAAAGAAATAGCGCAATCAAAGGTTGAAAACCTCATTTACGTCTCTTGCAATCCAAAAACTTTTATTAGAGACTATAAAATTATGCAAAAAAATGGCTTTGCCATTAAGTCAGCGACCGCCATTGATCAGTTTTATTCAACTGATCATTTTGAATTAGTAACAATCCTAACCAGATAATTATGAAAATTATTAATATATTTTTAGTGATATTTTTATTGTCATCTTGCTCCTCTTTTCCAGAAACCAACAATAAGGTTGTTAAAAATTTTGATATTGACAAATATATGGGTAGGTGGTATGAGATTGCCCGCCTTGATCATCCGTTTGAAAGAGGTTGTGATTATGCTGCTGCTGACTATTCTATGCGCGATGATGGCAAGGTAAAGATTGTTAATTCTTGTCTAAAAAATGGCAAAAAAGACCAAGCACAAGGCATTGCTTATCAATTAAAAGAAGGTGAGGGTCATTTTAAAGTTAGCTTCTTCAGGCCTTTCTACGGTAATTATAAGATTATATATTTAGATCAAGATTATAAAATAGCATTGATAGATGGAGGTAATACCGGGTATTTTTGGATTTTAGCTCGTGATAAGAGGGTGTCAAAAAGTAAGCTTGCAGAACTTCTTAACATTGCAAAGCAAGCAGGATTTGACACCTCAAAACTTATCTATCCTAAGCAGTAAGGCTAAATTGCCTCAAACTTACAGTGATAGCCGCCAAACTCTTCTTCAAACTCGTAAGTTTCGCCTTTTTTAAGCTTTTTAATTCTGATTTTAGCATGCGACTCGCCTTTGATGATTTTTTCAAACTTCAAGTCGTGACTTTCTATTTCAGCTGGTTTTTTACCTAGGTTACAAATATTCAGTCGATGTTTTTTGTTGGCTTTTAGTTGAAATAGGCATTTTTCACCCTTTGCTTTTTGTAAAACTCCAGATTCAAACTTACCGTCGCGAATAAAAATATCGCAAGGTTGCTTAGTGCAGTTATGAGCTTGAGCATTAAAACTAAAAATTACAGCAATAAAAAGTAAAGATAATTTTTTCATAATATTTATATTAATTATTTAAGTAGCATCAAAATATAATGATAACAGTTATCAAAATAAATTGCAAGAAAAACAATCTTAATAGTTATATATTTTAACTACATATTAAATTATACAACGTTCATTGTAAAAGTCAAGTAGTATTTTAAAATTATTTTTTTAAATCGACATCAAGTTTTGTAACTATTTCATAAGGTTGCAATTAATATTGGATTATAATAAAATAATATCTATGTAGTAAATATAGAAAATAAAAATTAAATTATGACAAATAAATTAGGGATGGTGCCAAATTGGGATTTAACAGATTTTTACAAATCAATTGCTGATAAAAATATCGCAAAAGATATTAATGATTGCGCAAAAAATGCCAAAAGCTTTGCTAAAAAGCACCAGGGTAAAGTTGCTAAGTTAAAAGCTGCAGATTTACTAAAGGCCATAATTAAATATGAAGAGATTTCGCAAAAAATGGGTAAAATTTCCAGCTACTCATATCTTGTCTATGCTTGCGATCTGTCTAATCAAAAAAATATCGCTTTTTATCAAGATGTGTCTGAGAAATTAACCGATCCAAGTTCTGATCTAGTGTTTTTCACCTTGGAAATCAATGAAATGCCAGAAGGGGAGGTCAAAAAGTTACTTAAATCCTCAAAAGATTTGCAAAAATATGCACCTTTTATCCGCGACATTAGATCTTATCGTAAGCATCAGCTTAGCCATGATTTAGAAAAATATTCACTAGAAAA
>JBDOIV010000019.1:0-1277 GCA_047404215.1 Rickettsiales bacterium | reverse complement strand
TGCTAAAATTGGCGCTGAATACATTTTAAGATGGATGGATCCCGGTACTCACGACTGGAAAAAATTCCTAAAACCTTCTCAATTGAATAGCTTTGCCCAAAGTCACAAATTAAATCTAAAAGAGTTATGCGGCTTTGAGTACTGTATATTCAAAGATCATTGGTCGGAAAATAACAGCGATCTAGGCGTTAATTATATTGCTATTTTTGATAAATCACAATAGACTCCCCTTGATCTAAAGCAATAAATTCATCATTTTTAAGATTATATTTCTTTTTTGCCACCTCAAGGTCAATAATCGGATCATCAATAGATTCGTTAGTTAATTGAAATGTACCAAAATGATAGCCAATGGACTTTTTAGACTGCAACTCCAAATGAGCCAATACCGACTCTTCCGGGTTAGTATGAGCTTTTGCCATAAACCACCTAGGTTCGTAACCGCCAATTGGAATTAAGCTTAAGTCAAACGATCCAAATTGCTTATTTGCCTCTTTAAAATGATCACCATAACCAGTGTCACCAGCAAAATAGACTTTTTTACTACCCAAAATAGCAAAACCACCCCATAGCGACTTATTTAAATCAAAAAGACCTCTTTTTGACCAATGTACACAAGGTAGAAACACAAATTTTAAGCCTTTAAGATCAAAACCATCCTGCCAATCCATAGTTTCAACTTTTTTATTGTTCTTTTGATCCAAGTAATAATCATTACCAAGACCCATCAAGATATAAGGGTCGTCTTTGGCTATTAACTTATTTAAAGTTGCCACATCGAAAGAATCGTAATGGTTATGACTAATAAGAATCACGTCAATCTTAGGCAAATCTTCAAACTTAACCCCGGGTAGCTTCACCCGCTTCGGTCCGACGAATGAAAAGGGCGAAGTGCGCTTAGAATAAACAGGATCAGTTAAAATATTAACACCATCAATTTGCAATAACATAGTGGCATGATTGATAAAAGTGACACTAACCTCACCTTTTTTCACTCTTTGCATTGGTACTTTTTGCTGCTTAACATCAACTCTCTCAGGCCAAGGATCTCTTTTTGAAGCAAAGCGCCACTTTAAAAAATCGATAAAACTTTTTTCTGACCTCTCCTCTCCTGAGTTATGAAAAACCTCACCATCAAAATGATCCGACTTTGACAAATCCAATCCCGGAGAATTACATGAAATTAAAAACAACAAAACAACTAAAAAAATATTTTTTCCAGTCGTGAGTACCGGGATCCATCCATCTTAAAATGTATTCAGCGCCAATTTTAGCAG
>JBDOIV010000018.1:0-69511 GCA_047404215.1 Rickettsiales bacterium | reverse complement strand
TGATATGAAAGGGCACATTCTCTCCAACCCTTATCTGAATTGTTATTTACCTCTGGGTGTTGAGCAAGGGCATTTTCAACCTCAAGAATCATAGTAAATATTTTTTCAAACTTTTCATCTCCATCTTGCAAAGAGCCATACACTTCATCAGTTGAAACATGCAAAAAACGAAAGTCATCTTTTTTTTGCCCCTGCAAATCTTGGTAATAATTCTTAGCAGCTTGCAACATGCTAAAAGTGCCATTAATATTGGTTTGAATAAACTCGTCAGCAGATTTAATAGAATTATCAACATGACTTTCCGCAGCAAAATTTACCACATAATCAATTTTATAATCTATTAATAGATTATGGATTAAATCGGTAGAGTTGATATCAGCTTTGACAAAGTGATAATTTTCATTTTCTACGACCTCTTTAACATTATCATGGTTGGCGGCATATGTTACCTTGTCAACATTAACAACCAAATTACCTTTCTTAATCTGATTAACCACAAAATGACTACCTATAAAGCCCAAACCACCAGTAACTAGGAAATTTTGCATAAAAAACTGTACTTTTTAATTAAAATATGTAATATATATTTATAATTATAAATTAAACAAATTAAAAATGAAAGGTATTATTCTTGCCGGAGGATCGGGCACAAGATTGGCGCCGATGACTAATATTATCAGCAAGCAACTATTGCCGGTCTATGACAAGCCGATGATTTGCTATCCATTAACAACCTTAATGAATCTTGAAATTAAGGATATATTAATAATCTCAACTCCAGAAGATACACCTAATATCGAAAGTTTCTTAAAGAATGGTAACGAATATGGATTAAATATTAGTTATAAAGTGCAAAATGAGCCCAAAGGTATCGCGGAAGCATTTATTTTAGGAGAAGAATTTATTGGAGACGATGATGTTTGTCTGATATTGGGTGATAACATATTCTACGGCTCAGAAATTAGCTCCCTAAAAACAGGAACCTTGAAAAATAAAATCAAAAACCTGGGAGGGGATATTGGCGGCTATATTTTTGCTTATCACGTTAGCGATCCTGAAAGATACGGTGTTGTTGAGTTTGAAAATGGATCTGATAAGGTAGTTTCAATTGAAGAAAAGCCAACACAGCCAAAATCAAGCTGGGCAGCAACCGGACTTTACTTCTACGATAACGAAGTAGTAAAAATTGCAAAATCAATCAAACCATCAGGGCGCGGAGAGCTTGAGATTACTGATGTTAACAAAAAATATTTAGAAGATGGTCGCCTAGGGGCAATAAAGCTCAGAAGGGGCTTTGCTTGGCTCGATGCCGGCACTCCAGAATCGCTACTTGAATCAGCACAATTTATTCAAACTATCGAGGCAAGACAAGGGCTAAAAGTTGCCTGCCTAGAAGAGGTCGCCTTAACCAAAGGGTTTATTAATGAAGAGATGTATAGTAAATTAATTGCAAAATATAAGAAAGGTTCACCATACAGAAACTACCTTGAAGGAGTTCTTAATTATCAAAAAAATTCCTAATCTCTAATCTTGTTTTTTAATATAAACATCTCTTTTTGGATAAGGGATTTCAATGTTATTTTCCGCTAACTTCTTAGCTAATTCGATGTAGGCATAGCTGCGAACCGCCAATCTACCCTTAGTGATATCACTGACCCAAAAGAATAGTACAAAACCTATGCCACTATCGGCAAATTCAGTAACATAACACTCAACTTCCGGATATGTTAAACATCTATCGTGACTCTGGGCAACCTTAGTAGCAATTTCAACAACCTTATCAAGATCCGTACCATAAGCAACTGAGAACTTTACCTCTACTCTAGTTCTGTTATTGGAAAAGGTCCAGTTGTTAACGCGGTTGACGATAAAGTCCTCATTAGGAACCATAATTTCTTGGCCGTCAAAACACTCAATGAGAGTATATCTACCTCCGAAATGCTTAACGATACCAAAGATATTTGAAGCTTCAATCTCAACCCAATCACCCACTTCAATCGATCTTTCAAATAGTAAAATAATACCACTGATAAAATTAGAAGCGATCTTTTGCAAACCAAACCCAATACCGACACCGACAGCACCACCGATTACTGCTAAAGTGGTCATCTGCACACCAACTGTTTTTAATATAATAATACCAACGGCGCAATATATAAAAATGTCAATAAACTTTCCTATTATTACCTTATTACTTGATTTAATCTTCTTGTTGGCATTAATATATGATTTACTCTTGGTGGTAACCAGGGAAGAGAACCAAAATACTATAATTAGTACAATTACTGACTTAATAACGATATATAGCGAAATCCTGATATCTCCTAAGTGAATTGCAAGATTATCAAGATATTCTATTACTAAACTTAAATATCCAGCCAGATCCAATATCAAGGCCGGCATCAAGAAGAAGCCAATAAAGTTTGCAATGAAGGTGCTGTCAGAAGAGATTCTTATAAATCTCAAAAATGCAAATAAAAATACCAACTTTAGGGTTGACGTAATCAATAGCTCGTCGCGAAATAATGCTGGAGAAATTATTGCTGCAATAAGAAGGATTGCTATTGTTACACACAAATAAGCCATCGGAATGAAGTATTTGGTAACAATCCGGTTTAACTCGACATTTCTTCTTAAGGAATAAGAGATTAATTTTGGAAAAAACAACCTTCTAATGCCTTTATAAATAAAAAATGAGCTAATAAAACTAGCACATATAATTGATATTTGCCATATGACATCGGGATTAGCAAATATACTTTTTATGATAGGAATGGATAAAATGTCTATATTCATATATTTAAAAAATACTCAATAATGAAATTATAGATCCAACATCTAAAAAGAAAAGAAAAATCTTATGAAAAAAGAAATTATTCTCAATAAGATGAATTATTAACCGGCGGCCTGCTCTTCGGTAGTAGCTTCAACTACAACCTCTTCTTTTGAAGCCGCAGCAGCTTTCTGCTCTTCTTTTTCTTTATTTAAAGCTTGCTTGATAGCCTTTTCATGAGATTTAATTAAGTTTTCGACCTCAGATTCAAGTCTACAAACTACTAATCTGATTGAGAATTCAACATCGCAGTGGATATCTACTTTCACATCATAAACACCAATCTCTTTGATTGGACTGGAAAGAACAATATCAGTTTTATTAGCAATTTCCTTACCCAATTCTTTATTAACTTTAGCAGCTATTACGCTAGAATTTACAGAGCCATATAATCTGCCATCATCTGATGCGTTTTCAACGATAATTAGATTTTTACCAATAAATTGCTGCCTAGCATGATTTGCAAGATCCTGAGTATCATTACTCGCCTTCTCATATTCTGATTTTTTAGCAGAAAAGATTTTCTCATTATTAGCAGAGTGACAGATTGCTTTTTTTGCAGGGATCAGGAAGTTTTTGGCGTAACCGTTTTTGACATCGACAATGTCACCTACCGTTCCTAGTCCAGCTACCCTTGAAGTTAGAATAATTTTCATCTTTTTAATATTGATTGATTCATATCTTTTGCAATAGGAGAAATCAAGGCAAGATTTCTAGCAACCTTGATGGCATTTGCTAGAGCTTTTTGCTTCTTAACAGAAGTTCCTGTAACCCTACTTGGTATAATTTTACCCCTTTCTGTTAAAAACTTATTTAAAAGAGGGATATTTTTATAGTTAATCTCCGAAATATCAATGTTTTTCAAAGGACATTTTCTTCTTTTCTTTACCTGAACACCTTGATTGACCAAAGAAACTCTTATGAAACCCTCATCAGATATAGATCCATCATTAATTGGGGCGTTGTTTTTAAAATTATTTGCCATATTTAAAATTATTTAGTTATCAAATTGCATTTGGTCCGCAATATTCTCATATTTATCAGTCTTATCCTTATCAGACTTACCAGGCTTGTAATCCTTGGCAGTCTCGCACTCAAAAAGCTCTGATTTTCCTTTTGAGTTGTCGTTGCTTTGCAAAGTGAGGCTTCTCAGAACATCTTCGTTAAACTTAATCACACGGCTTAACTCATTAATACCTTCGTTACCTGATTCAATATTTAACAGAACATAGTGTCCACGCTCGTTCTTGTTGATTTTATAGGCCATCTTTCTCAGTCCCCAATATTCTTTAGATATAAGTTTAGCCTTATTATCAGTTATAACTTTCTCAAGCTTGCCTACTAAATTATCAACATCTTCTGCTGACATATCCTGTCTTACAATGACCACAGTCTCATAAAGAGCCATAAAAATATAAATTTAATTACTATAATTAATTACCTATTAAGAGATTATATTATAATATTGTATATTTAAAATGCAATAGATAATTTCAATATTTAGCAATATTTTTGAATCAAGACTATTAAAAATATAAATTTTCTCATTTTTAGTGATATTTTGTCCTAAAAAACAGTTTTTAGCTATCGATTAGTTTCTACAACAAATTTTCTGTTATTTTTATGCTGATCGGTAACTATTATTGTCACCATCGAAAAATTATCTTCGATATCGACTATGACCGCCTTTTGATAGCTTGATATTTCAAAATCGTAATACTCTATAATTTGACCCGTGACATAATCTCTTAGATCATAATCAAAATCAATTATTTCAATTAAATTTCCACTCTCCTCGTCATAAGCATTATGACCGTAAGAATCAACGGAGGCGCAAGCAAGAGCTGCTATTAAAGTAAATAAGTATAATTTGTTTGACATTTCAATAATCGTGGTGTATTATTACTAGTATTGATTATGACATGAAAATTTTTGATGTCAAGTTTATATATGTCGGGGTGTGGCGCAGCCTGGTAGCGCACCTGGTTTGGGACCAGGGGGTCGGAGGTTCGAATCCTCTCGCCCCGACCATCTGTAGTTCTGCAGTTAATTCACATGTTGAAGAGAATTCTGTTACCTTAATTGATCTCAAGAGGATGAGAACCGTATCAGGTTCGTCATTTTTCGTAATTTTTCTTAAGCGAACGGATGTGAGTTTTAGAAAAATCTTGAAAATTGCAAGCGAGCGTAGTGAGCGCTATCCTCTCGGTACCGACCATCTGTAGTTCTGCAGTTAATTCACATGTTGAAGAGAATTCTGTTACCTTAATTGATCTCAAGAGGATGAGAACCGTATCAGGTTCGTCATTTTTCGTAATTTTTCTTAAGCGAACGGATGTGAGTTTTAGAAAAATCTTGAAAATTGCAAGCGAGCGTAGTGAGCGCTATCCTCTCGGTACCGACCATCTGTAGTTCTGCAGTTAATTCACATGTTGAAGAGAATTCTGTTACCTTAATTGATCTCAAGAGGATGAGAACCGTATCAGGTTCGTCATTTTGTTAAGACGAAAGCATTGAATTAAATAACAAAAGATGAGAATAATCTAGCGAGGTCGCACATTTGTCGCCGTAGATAATGCAACAACTCCATCTGAGGAAGGACTAGTACTAGGTCCGCCAGATTCTTGAGTGTCGACAACTGCAGCAGCAATTCTGACCTCTGAACCTGATCGCCCTGCATCGCCCTTACCTTCACTTACTCTTTCCATAACTAACTGCGTTATTTTTTGATCAACTTCAGATAGTGCTCTTTGATATTCTGCGCCAATCTGATCCATGGTCAGAGGCTCAAATCCTGCATCATATCTTCCTCTAAAATCCTCCCTAAAATCTTCTTCAGCCCTATCTAAAGCGATTTCCGGGCCATCAACACTTACTTCCTCTGTAAAATCTAAAAAGCTAGACTCTTGTTCAAAAACTTTCCTTGGCCCCTCCATTATCTCTCTTACCTCGACTGACAATTCTGGCGTTGAAGTAACAGCCTTGACCCATCTTTCTTTAAAGGCTTCAAAATCATTATGCAAAGGAACACTTGGATCTCTTCCTTTCAAAACCAAGCTAGCTAATTCTTCAGGAGATTTACTAGTAATTTGTAAAATATGATCGTAAGCATGTTCAAATACTCGTTCTACACGATCTGATACAAACTCGTGATAGGCAACTTGATCTGGAACAGCGAGCCAAGGCTCTTTAATCACTCCATCTTCAAGTAATTTCTTATGAATTAATCCTAGTAAAACATTTGAATATTCTACCTCAACTTCTCTACCTGGCTTAACATTAACAAGCTCTCCCGCAGCGGCCTGATGCCCCTCAGGCACATCCTCTGGTAATACTGAAATATAAGCCGCCAGCTCCATAATAGATAAAGCTTGTTTCGAGGCTTCAACTTTTTTCTCAAGACTTCCAGCTTTATAGATTGCAGCAACAGCAGCAACCTCAAGCCATTTTTGCACTGGCTGATTAACGCATCCGTCCACCATATCACTTGCTATTTCCTCAGCCCAACTCAGATGAGACATATCCCGTTCAAAAAGATCAATAACCGGCTTGACAGCTGACAATATTCCAGACACACCACCACGATACTCTAAATCTTCATTAGTAAAACGCAAAAATAAATTTATAATATGAGTAGGCTCGGGCTCTGCGCTATTAACATACTCATCAAGGATGTCGCCAAACCTAGCTACCTCATCCAAAAGAGGCTTTTTGGCAAGCTGCGTGTCGCGATACTCATAAAAATTAATATTATCCAATTCCTCCATATGATCCGGCCTCAAAACAATTCCATTATCAATTTCTATATCCCATAACGACTCCATCAATTCTTGAGTTACCTCCAAGTTATCGCAACTAACAAGGTTGATGTATCTCAACCCCTCCAACAATTCATATGGCAACTCTGCAAGACTAGAGCAATTCAATAAACTGATACCCAATACCGATTCCGGTATCATTGGCAACTGCTGCAGATCTTTGCAACCTTTCAAATTAATAAACTCAAGACCATCGAGGGAAGATAAATCTGGCAATATTGTTAAATTTTCCAAGCCAGTTAAATCAATAACCAACCCCTGGCGACCTTTATCAACCACCAGTGACTCAAGATTCAGATCCCTTGGTAAACTTTGAAGAGATTTGCATCCACTTAGATGAAGCTCCTCAACATTGACTAAGCCGTCCGGTAAGCTTTGAAGAGATGTGCAGTTACGCAGATCAAGCTTCGTAACGCTACCCAGTCCATCTGGCAACTTAACTAACCTTTGACATGACACTAGCGAAATAGAACCTAGCTCATCATGAAACTTAGGTAAATCACTAACGAGACTTTTTCGTAAAATAAAATCAGAATCTTTGGAAGATATGCAGCTCACTATACTATGAATATCTATCAAATAGTCTGTATATTCTTCGAAATGAACTTCTAGAGAAGATTCACGCACGTTGCTAAGCCACTTTATATTGCCAATATCAGTTTCAGCACATTGTTGAACAAATTTAAATATCGTATCTATGAATCCAGGGAATTCGGTATCCCCCTCACCCTCTTTACGAACAATATCCTCAACTAAATCTCCCATTTTAATAGCGATCCCTCCTATACCATCGACACCAGTCCATTTGCCTATTATCTCTTCTATTATTTTTGCTTTTTGAATAGCTATATTAGTAAGTGCAGCGCTTGATCTTCTTGACATATATTAAAATATTATATTATTATCTATTTTAATAATATCATATTTTTAATATACTGTCAAATTATGTATATTGTTTATGCTATTGTATTATTTTGATACAGTAATAGGGATCGAATAGAAATAAATTATCTAGACATCGGGATTTAGATGACGCAACACGTCATCAATTGCCACTAAACCAATCATTTTGCCACTATCATCACCAACTGCGGCATTATATAGATTGTATTTGGTCATAATAGCAATTATTTCTTCTACTGATTGGTCAATCCTGAGAAGGGATTGAGTTGGAATCAGTTTACAAACTTCTCGAAGCCTTGTTCTGGGGTTGCTACAAATTAAGGAGCGCGCCGAAATTGAACCCTGCAACTTCTCATCGTTATCAACAACATATAAATAAAGTACAGATCGATACTCTCCTGCAACTTGCTTGAAATAATCGGTAGCTTGCTTCACAGTCCAATCTGCTGAAACCTCGATAAAGTCCGTAGTCATTAAACCTCCCACGGTATCTTCTTCGTAATTAGATAGCTCAACAATCTCTTTTTTAGTGACTTCATCAAAAGTTGATGTTACTTTATTTTGAAGATCTTGCGGCAAATCTTGAATAACATCAACAACATCATCAGTATCCATATTTTCAAAAATCTCCTTAAGGTCTTTTTTACTAGTTTGGCGAATGATTTGTTGACGAGCGTCGTCGTCAGCCTCTTCAATAATCCTAGCAACTGTTTCATCTTCTAATGAATCAAGAATTTTAGCTCTTTCTTTAGAGTTGATCTTTTCAACAATGTCAGCGAGATCTGCTGGATGAATCTTCTTTAGCTTCTGCATCATGGTGTTGATCTTAATAGACTCCCCCTTTAAGATCTGTACGTCAGTCCAATCTATAAATATCGGCCGAAAAGCTCCAAAAAATGAGAAATTCTTAAAGCCAACTCGCCTCATAATAGCGCTAAAACTGATGTCAATAGCTATTACTTTTAAAATACCCCTGATAAAACCCAGCTTAATGTCATTAACTCTAATTACATGAGCATTTTTAACGTCAACAATTTGCTGATCTAAGACACTTAAGCGCATAGAAACATGAGCCTTGCTATCCACATCCTGAAATTTTAAATTTTTCGCAGAACATTCTAATGATATTCGATCATTAGGAACCATGGCCTCAATTTGAGAAAAGTCAATCATTTTTAACTTTTTATCCTTGGTTTTGATCTTTAAATACTCAATCTTAGGATAGTCAGAAATTTTTTGCGAGAATAATAGGTCCTCTACACTACCTACATATCGCTGCGAGATGTCATATACCTTGAGATTAACGAAGCTGCTAGCAAACCACATATTCTATATTTTAAAAATTGATAATTTCGCCAAAAATACCACAATAACACTAATCATAATCAGTATCGTTACAAGCCTTAGTAACAATAACAAGAATCCCTGGGTTTTAAATTTGCCCATAATGGTGCTGTCGGTCGAAAATTTAATCAAAAAGAAAAATACAACAGGCAAAATGGCAGCATTCAGATAATCAGCATATAAAGTGAGGCTAAATAGATTTATTTCAGGAAACAATACCACTATCAAACCCAAACACACTTGGATAGTGAAAAATAGATAAAAGCTAGCACCTTGGCCAAGATTGGCATTTAAGGATCTGCCAAAACCAAACATTTCGCCAAATACGTAAGCGGTGGCCATAGGCACAATGACTAGACCCAGTAATGAAGCTCCGAATAAACCTACCGCAAAAAGAATAGACGAGAAATTAGATGCGACGGGCTGCATGGCTAAAGCAGCGCTATATGCACTATCAGCTTTAATGCCGTTGACAAAAAGGGTGTAAGTTACTGCTAAAGCTATCATCCAAGAAAAGAAGTTGGTCACTAAGGCGCCAATAACTATCTCAATCCTTTCGTTTTTCATATGCTCAGCCGTCAAACCCTTATCAACAATATAACTTTGAATAAAAAACTGCCCCCAAGCGGTAATTGTAGTCCCTAATACCGCAATAATAGTAAACCAATAACCTAAATCAAAAATATTAACCTGACGAGGATAAACGAAGCTTTCTTGCAAAGCTTCTGACCAATTTGGGTTACTCAGAATAGCAGAAAAAACATAAGCGATGTAGAACAATATCATGGTTAAAAATATGTTCTGTAACCTTTTGTAATTAAATCTGATAACAGCAAAAATCAAAATTGCACAGATAGTAATTAGTGATAACTGCCACGGTATGTAGGAAATTTCAAAAAGCTGGATTGAAGCTTTTAAACCACTGACATTTTGTAAAATAACACCAAAATTGACAGTAATAAATAACAAAAATATTACTACCGCCGTTCTGACACCATATTTTTCTCTAATCAGATCTCCTAAACCCTTTCCTGAGGCGATAGCCATTCTAGCGCCTATAGTTTGTGTAATTATTAGAACAAGAGTGATGGGAATAATGAGGTATTGCGAAGCCATACCATAGTTAGCTGCAGCTACTGAGTAAGTTGCAATACCACCGGCATCGTTGTCCGCAACCGCTGTAATTAGACCTGGTCCTAATACCAAAAAGAACGGCAACAACTTCAGTCTCCAATTATCAATAAAATTCTTTATCATGACTATATATTGGTATCTGTAATTTTATCATTATTGATATTCTCCTTAGTTGCCTTATCCTTAATCACTTCCCTAATTATAGAGACATCACCATTTCTAACCTCTTGAATGGTATCAGATATATCCCTGAAAGAGAAATTTACAGACTGCAAAGCTTTTGAAGACACTTGAATTGCCGTTTCTAAATTTTTAGGCACAACAGTGGTAGCACCAACCCTTTTCATCCTACCTACGTTGTTCATGGTTTCACATTTAGTGATTATATTTGACTGCGGGAAATTCTCACTAATAAATCTAGTAATTTTAAGACAAGCTATCTCATCCTCCATCACCACTATAACCGCCTCAGCCTTATCAACAGCGACGTGTCGCAAGATTTCAACATTCATCGCATCGCCATAATATATATTGTAACCATTTGCTTTTTCAATCCTTACCGTTCTATGATTATTCTCTAACGCGATATAGTTAGCGCCACTTTTTCTTAATATGTAAGATACAATATGACCCACTCTACCAAACCCAACCACGACAACGTGATTAGATATATCACCTATCTCTCTTTTAATTTTATTATCCTTAATTACGTTAGTAACATAGAGTTGACCCTTGATCTTTTTGCCAAAATTTGCCAGTAAAGGTGTTATCGCCATTGTCGCCGTTACAACAGTTGCCAATAATTGACTGATTTCTTGACTCATTAGATTGTGGTCAACGGCCATAAT
Source organism: Rickettsiales bacterium (assembly GCA_047404215.1). Lineage (GTDB taxonomy): Bacteria > Pseudomonadota > Alphaproteobacteria > Rickettsiales > UBA1997 > CAMCFD01. The sequence continues at coordinate 58,631 of JBDOIV010000018.1, read as the reverse complement.
GAACACGATAAAGGCAAATTCTCCACCTTGCGACAATAAAAGACCAGCATGTATGGCTGGCGCCAGAGGGAACTTAAATATTTTGCAGAGAAATACTATTATAAAAGCCTTGATGGCTATTAAAGCTAAGCTAATTAATATTATTTTATGAAAATTAGAAGCCAAAAAGTCAACTTGAAACGACATGCCTATCGTCATGAAAAATAGACCCATCAACAGAGCTTTCATCGAAATAATCTCTTGTTCCACCCTATGCCTAAATTCAGTTTCAGAAACCATAAGACCAGCGGTAAAGGCTCCGAACGCCGAAGAAAGACCAAAAAAACTTGAAAGTTGGGCAGCGCCAAATATTACGATCAACGTCAATGAAATAAACAAAGCGTCACTTCTAAGCTCAGCAATGTAATGATACAAGGGGCGCAGGAAGAACCTTCCGACCACCAATATGATTCCTAAAGCTAAAGAGGCGTTAAAAATCGCTCCTCCAAGGGCGTGAAAAACTCCCACATCATGATCTGCTATCAGAGGCAGTAGGACAAGAATAGGTATCACTGCGAGATCTTGCAATAATAAGATTGAAAGAGCTAGACGACCTACCCTAGTAGTCTCATCACCATTATCGGAGATAATCTGTAAAACTATGGCGGTCGATGAAAGAGCTAGCGCCGATCCTATAACCAAAGACATCTGAGCGGAAAGTCCAAAAGCGTAATGAGACAGAATGCTAATTAAAAAAGTTGAGATAGCCACCTGCAGACCCCCAAACCCCAAAACATACTTTCTCATTCTAATTAACTTGGAGAAATTCAACTCCAAACCAATAGCAAAAAGGAGAAATACGATTCCTAGCTCCGCGATAGACTCTGTTATTTCGTTTTTTTGCAGAATTTCAAAGCCATAAGGACCTATTAAAGCTCCCGCAACAAGATAGCCAATCGCTGGCGACATTGACAACTTCTTAAAAACCAGCACAATCAGCACCGATGCAAACAAAAGTATCAATATATCATTTAGGTAGCCAGCATTATGCATTTTGTATAAATTTACTATTGAAGTATAAGTAATATAGTATTATTATATATGTTATACATTATTTTTTAAATTTAAAGCGAAAAATTAGTTAATTATGTCTATTATGTCAGACAAGTGGATTGCAGAAATGTCGCAAGATCATGAGATGATCTCTCCTTTTGTCAAAAACCAAGTCAGAAGCGATGATGACAACCATAGAATAATATCTTACGGTAACTCTTCTTATGGCTACGACGCAAGGGTGTCTGATGAGTTTAAAATATTTACCAACATTGATTCAGCAGTGGTGGATCCGAAGAAATTTTGCGATACTAGCTTCGTTAATAGAAAAACCGATGTCTGCATTATACCACCCAATAGCTTTGCATTAGCAAGAACTGTCGAATATTTTAAAATCCCAGATGACGTCCTGGTGGTATGCGTAGGGAAATCTACCTATGCAAGATGCGGAATTATAGTTAACGTGACACCTTTAGAGCCCGGATGGGAAGGTCATGTAACATTAGAATTCTCAAATACGACGCCACTCCCCGCTAAAATCTATGCCTTTGAAGGAGTCTGTCAGTTTTTATTTTTTAAAGGCAATGAGCCTTGCGAGGTCAGCTACGCAAAAAGAAGTGGCAAATATATGGGGCAAACCGGAGTGACATTACCAAAGGTTTAAAATTAGGACCGATTTTAAAATGACACATAAGACCAGATTACGAATAATTTCAGCATCACTTGCCGCATTGTACTGCGTAATTCCTTATCTGTCATATGCAATTCAAACTAATTTTGAGGTCAACGTCAATAGGATAGAAAAATATTACCAAGATATATCAAAGAACAGCGCTGATCCAAATCAGCCAAAAATCTTTGTACAAAAAATACAAGACAAAGATTATAGAATATTCAACCCAATGTCCGCAACCCCAACTAAACTATTTCTTGCCGATTTATCGATGCCTGATAAATTTAGCAAAACTAACAATTTAGCAAAAAAGCCAGGATCTTTTTTTAGAGCATTTGGTGAAGTAGTATTTTTACAAGGTACGCTTACAGATTCTTTCGGTGTCCCAATCTCCGGTGCCAGAGTAAATATTTGGCAGAAAAATGCAGCTGGCAAATATCACTCATTACTAGATCCAAAAAGCGAATATATCGACAAAAATTTTAACATGTCCGGGACCTCGATAACAGATAATTTAGGAAATTATAATTTTATCACGATATTACCAGGAGGCTCTCCCGGAAGATCTCCTCACATCAACATCAATGTCAACCATACAAAATTCGGTAAATTGCAAACCGAGATCTATTTCAAGAATCACCCTCTAAATGAAACCGACTTTCAGTATATGTCATACACTCCTGAAGAAAGGAAGAGCTTGACTGCAACGGTAGAGCACACAGAAATACTTAACACTAAATCAATCAAAATATGCACTTTTGATGTAGTAATGACCGGTGTTAATCAATATAAAAGATTTTAATAAAATGAGCAAACAAAAATCCCAAAGACAACTGCAGGTTAATGAAAGAATTAAAAGAATTGTGGCACAAATTTTTTCTGACAATGGACTATCTCAGATTCAAGGAGGTTATGTAACTATATTGGAGGCGGATACAAGCCCCGACATGAAGCAATGCAAAATATTCATCAATGTTTTTGGTCAAGATGCAAAAAAGAAGGATATCTTACTACAACTCAACAACGCCTCGCCAAGAATTAGATCAGCACTAGGAAGGCAACTTACAATGAAATCAACTCCCGAGATCACGTTTGCTATTGATGACAGCTCGCAAAACGCAATTAATATTGGTAAAATAATCACGGAAGAGTCAAAAAACTTTGAAAATACCTAAAGAATGAAAAATATAGCAATTTTTGGCGCTACCGGATCCATTGGAAAAAGTACCATTGACATAATTAAACAATTTCCTGAAAAATATAAAGCAACAGTATTGGTGGCCCAAAATAGTGTAAAAACACTAGCCAAACAAGCCAATGAATTAAAACCTAAGTTTGTTGTGATTGAAAATGATAAAAAGTATGAAGAGCTAAAATCTTTGATTGATTATAAATGTAATATTTCATCAGGAAGGTTGGCAGTAGAGGGTGTTGCAAAAGAAAGAGTGGACTTAACAATAAGTGCCATCATGGGATTTGCCGGACTGACACCTACAATAAACTCCATCAAAGCAGGAAATGATATCGCAATTGCCAATAAAGAGTCCTTGGTTTGTGCCGGTAAAATAATGATTGACTTAATTAAGAAAAATAAAACAAAAATTCTACCAATCGACTCGGAACATAATGCAATCTTTCAAGTATTTGAAAATGACAATAAAGAAAATATTAAGAATATTATTTTAACAGCTTCCGGTGGCCCTTTTTTTAAAAGCAATAAGAGTTTTGATAAAATATCAGTAGCCGAAGCTCTAAATCACCCAAATTGGTCAATGGGTAAAAAAATTACTATAGACTCAGCAACGATGATGAATAAAGGCTTAGAAATGATAGAAGCGTACCACCTATTCCCCATTGCCAAAGAAGACATCGATATAATCGTACATCCGCAATCTATAATTCATGGTATAGTGAATTATAAGGACGGATCAAGCTTGTCAATGATGAGTTCGCCCGATATGAGAACACCGATATCGCACATTATGGAATATCCAAACAGAAATAATAAAGGCGGTAAGTCGTTAGATTTCAAAAAACTAGGGAATTTAGAATTTTTTGAACCGAATTACAATAAATTTCCAGCTCTAGAGCTGTGCAAAGAGGTGCTTATGAAAGAAGGAAATAGTTGTACGGTACTAAACGCTGCTAACGAAGTTGCTGTTTCAAAATTTCTATCTGGCGACATTAAGTTTAGCAAGATTATTGATATTACTAGGGAGTGTCTTGCTAAAATTGAGTTTAAAAATATTAACTGCATTGAAGAAATAATAGAATGCGACCGAACCTCAAGAGAGGTTGCGGCAAATTTAAATTAAAATGATACAAATAATTATTCAAAACATATTCTGGTTTATATTACTAATTACAGTAGTAGTTTTCATACATGAATTTGGCCATTATTACGTTGCCAAGAAATGCGGAGTAAAGATAGAGGAATTTTCAATAGGATTCGGAAAAGAAATTTTTGGCATCAATGATAAAAGTGGTGTTAGATGGAAATTTTGCTTGATACCTTTTGGAGGCTATGTCAAGATGTTTGGCGATCGCAATGCAGCATCAACTCCCGACTTTAACAACTCTAAAGAATTTAGTGACCAAGAAAAGCGACAATCTTTTGTTTACAAAAATGTTTATCAGAAAATGATTATTGTTGCAGCAGGCCCAATAGCAAACTTTATACTTGGAATATTTTTGTTTACAATATTGTTCAAAATTAATGGTTACAATACTACATCAACAATAATCAAAGAGGTAGTTAAGGACTCTCCCGCAATGAGCTCAGGGATATTAGCTGGAGACAAAGTATTAGCTGTCAACGATAGATTTACCAAGGACTTTATTGATGTTCAAAACATTATCTCACCATCGACAAAAAAAGATATTAAGATAACATTATGTCGTCACATCAATAACAAAGTCGAAAACAATAATGAAGAATTCGCAGAATATTGCAACAAGGTATACAAAAAGAAACTAACCGATGGCGATAATATTAAAATAATAGAGATTTCGCTAACACCAGAAGTTAAGGATGTAAAAAATATCTTTGATGATAAGCAGCAAGTTGCAATAATTGGCATCACCCCCTTAAAAACCAAATTCAAAAATATTAATATCCTTGAATCTTTCCAAAAAGGATGTCAAGAAACATATAGATTCTCAACTTTAGTATTGGTAGCAATTAAAGAGCTAATAACTGGTGACAGAAGTATTCAGGAATTAAGTGGTCCAATTAAAATTGCAAAATACTCAGGCAAAACAGCACAGATGGGATTGGTGGTGGCAATCTGGTTTACAGCAATAATCTCAATTAATTTAGGAGTTATTAATATATTACCTATCCCCGTCTTGGATGGCGGACATTTGTTGTTTTATTTTATTGAAGCAGTGTATGGCAAGCCACTGCCTAAAAAAGTTCAAGAAATAGGATTTAGAATTGGATTTGCAATATTGGTTACCTTGATAATATTTACCACATTAAACGACTTAAATCAAATACTCAATAAATAATCCTGAAGACATTTATTGATTGACTTTAAGACAATTACCTTGTATAATTTTTTTATAAAATTATACATCTTTTATGAGAAAATTATTAGTAATTACAATTGCTATAGCGTCTTTACTGTTCGCGATTTACTATGTAATAGATAGCCTTATCCCAAAAAGACCCGATGGCGGCAATTTTGACAAACCAGTTGAAGTCAAAGTGACGACAGCTACTGTTAGTCCTGCAGATATTACCTTGGAACTTCCTGCTAAGGTCAGATCCACCAGAATAGCTCAGGTTAGACCGCAAATCTCAGGAATAATATTGGAAAGATATTTTGCCGAAGGTGGAATTGTTAAAAAAGGACAAACATTGTACCAAATAGATCCTAAACCTTATTTTGTGCAACTAAAAGCGTATAAGTCAAAGCTAAAAACTGCTGAAGTTAATCTAAAAATCAAAGAAAATAACTTAAGAAAATTACAAAAATTACACAAAATAGACGCTGTCAGTCAAGCTCAAATCGATGAAGCAACAATATCTCACGAAAAAGCCACATCAGATCTTGAACTAGTAAAGTCCGAAATTGAAAACATAGAAATAAAACTAGATTACACCAAGGTTAGAGCGCCTATTGATGGCAAAATTGGTAAATCATTTTTAACCCAAGGTTCGTTGGTACAAGAAATGCAAGAGTCGCCACTGGCGATCATAACCAATCTAGATAAAGTTTATGCCGACATTTCACAATCAAGCACCAAAATAGCAAAGATTCAAAAAGCCTTGGTTAATAATGACAATATCACTGTTGAGTTAACAATAACTGGTAACGAACAGGGAAAGGTAGTAAAAGGAATTTTAAAATTTAGCGAATCAATAATCGATGAATCGACAGGATCAATCTCCATGAGAGCTGAGTTTGATAACCAAGATCGCTACTTGATGCCTGGAATGTTCGCAAAAGCAAAGCTATATCTAGGAAAGAAAGATTCACTATTAGTGGACCAATCATGTGTAATTATAAACCCTGATGGCTCCATGAATGTACTTGTTGTATCTCAAGAAAATACCGCCATACTAAAAAAGATTGAAGTAGAAGGCGAATATAAGTCAAGCTGGATTATCTCTTCTGGCATTTCAGAAGGAGATCTGATCATTAAAGAGGGTATACAAAAAGTAAGAAACGGATCTAACCTAATTCCAACATTACTCGATGAAGAAATTATCAATACTTCGAAAAATAAAATTGAAAAAAATAAAATTAGAAGCGAAGCCAAAATCGATGATACTAAAATAACTAATACTGAAGAAGTTGATCAATTGGAAAATAATAGAGCTAACATTCACGACCTGATAGAAAAAAATTTCAAACATAATGTAAGCACTGCTGAACAAGAAAATAATGATACTGATTGGCACCAAAGCGATATCAAATACAGAGAAGAGCTTTACCAATCAAGATTAAACAAGTTTATTAAAAATAAGCTATCAACGGCAAAAGAAGACACGAGAAAAGATACCTTAATCATAGAAGGTAGAAACATTGAAGCAACGCCTACAGGGCCAGAAAATTCACCAATAGCAACAGCTAACACCAAAATAGAAAGCTAACAATGGCAGCATTTTTTATTGAAAGGCCAGTTTTTTCATGGGTTATCGCTATCATAATAATGCTTGCTGGCGTTCTTAGTATTGCTAAATTACCAATCGAGCAATATCCCAATATCGCTCCGCCATCAGTAGTAATTCAAGCTTCCTATCCAGGAGCCTCATCAGAAGTAATTGAAAATAGCGTAACACAAGTAATCGAGCAGAATCTAACTGGTATCGATAATTTGCGATATTTTTCTTCAAATAGCTCGGACAATTCATCTAGAATTACTCTAACATTTGAGCCAGGAACAGACCCCGACGTAGCACAAATTCAAACCCAAAACAAAATCCAAGGAGCGATAGCTCGTTTACCTAATCAAGTACAAAGCCAAGGGGTTTTTGTTACAAAATCTAATGATAGCTTCTTGCTAATCATCGGACTATATTCAAAAGACGGATCAGTGAACCAACAAGAACTTGCAGACATCTCTTCTTCGCAGCTGCAAGATGCTGTTGCCAGAGTTAACGGCGTTGGTGAAGTCAGAGTATTTGGCGAACCTCATGCAATCAGAATATGGCTCGACCCAGAAAAGTTGCTAAAATATAATATGACCGCTGGCGACGTTAGAAAGGCAATATTAGAGCAAAATATTGATGTATCAGCAGGTCAAATTGGCGGACTGCCAGCAACTAAAGATCAAAAAATCAATGCCGCCATCAGCATTCAAACAAAACTAGAAAATACCGACGAATTTAAAAATATAATTTTAAGAGTTAACAACAATGGCTCACAAGTCAGAGTTAAAGACGTCGCCAGAGTCGAGTTAGGATCTCAGGGCTACAAAAGAATCGTTAGATATAAAAGAATGCCTGCAACCGGAATCGCTGTTAGCTTAGCTTCGGGAGAAAATGCCCTAAAAACTTCAAAACTCGTTAAAAGCAAAGTAGCAGAAATACAAAAATCCTTCCCTGCTGGAGTTGACGTCATCTACCCATTTGACACCACGCCGTTTATCAAAATATCAATCCAAGAGGTAGTTAAAACCCTAATCGAAGCGGTAATATTAGTATTTTTAGTGATGTTACTATTTTTACAAAATCTGCGAGCAACATTTATCCCAACCATTGCCGTACCCGTTGTCATCCTTGGCACATTTGCAATTTTGTCAACTTTTGGCTTTAGTATTAACGTTTTAACAATGTTTGCCATGGTGCTAGCAATTGGTCTATTGGTTGACGACGCCATAGTTGTAGTTGAAAACGTCGAAAGGCTAATGGCACAAGAAGGTTTATCACCAAAAGAAGCTACCAAAAAGTCAATGAAACAAATCACCCCAGCTTTAATAGGAATAGCTTTAGTATTGTCATCGGTATTTGTACCAATGGCTTTTTTTAGCGGTGCTGCAGGACAAATATACCAACAATTTTCTATTACCATTGTTTCTGCAATGCTATTATCAGTAGTAGTTGCTATCGTGCTATCCCCTAGTCTATGTGCCACCTTGCTAAAACCAATGGCAAAAGGCCATGTTTACAAAGAAACTGGCTTATTTGGCTGGTTTAACAAAAAGTTTAACAAAACAAGAGATGGCTATTATAACAATGTTAAAATATGCACCAAAAACCCGAAAAGATCGATCGCAATTTATCTAGCCATGACTTTAGTGATGGTAGTTATCTTTATGCGATTACCAACTGCATTTTTGCCAAATGAAGATCAGGGAGTAATGTATTTATTGATCAAAGCACCTCCTGGATCACCAGCACAAAGAACATTAAAAAGCGTTAAAAAAGTTGAGGATTATTTCTTGGAAAATGAAGATAATAATATCCAAGATTTATTCACCGTTACCGGCTTTAGCTTTGCTGGTTCAGCGCAAAATACCGCTTTTGGCTTTATTGGCCTTAAAGATTGGAGCAAAAGACCAAACCGCGACCAGTCTGTTTACGCTATTTCTGGACGCTCTTTTCCACATTTAATGAAAATTAATGACGCCTTGGCTTTTTCATTTTTCCCACCACCCATCAGAGAGCTTGGCGTCGAATCTGGATTTGACTTTCAGCTAATAGATCGAATCGGCCTTGGTCATCAAGCGATGATGAATGCTAAAAATCAGATGCTTGGCCTAGCTGCCAATAATCCTAAGTTAGTTGGAGTAAGGCCAAACGGTCTTTCCGATGTAGCTCAATATAAAATTGACATCAATCATGAAAAAGCTACCGCCTTAGGATTGTCGATAGCGCAAATCAACCAAACTCTCCAGATCGCTTTTGGCTCCGAATATGTGAACGATTTTATCGATGACGGTAGAATCAAAAGAGTGTATATTCAGGCTGACGCACCTTATCGCATGATGCCAAGTGACATTAAAAGATGGTTTGTTAGGAATAATCAAGGCAAAATGATTTCATTTCAGGAATTCTCAACTGGAAAATGGATCAATGGCTCACCAAAATTAGAAAGATTCAATGGCAAAAAATCAATCAATATTGTCGGCGCCCCGGCACCTGGCATCAGTTCCGGAGAAGCAATGAGTGTAATCGAGGAATTAGCAAAAAAACTACCAAAAGGTATAGGTATCCAGTGGTCTGGAATCTCATATGAAGAAAGGCTTGGTGGAGCCCAAGCCCCTACTCTATATTTTCTGTCGATTCTAATAGTATTTTTATGCCTCGCCGCTCTTTATGAAAGTTGGATCATTCCATTTTCAGTAATGCTAACTATTCCAATTGGGATATTTGGCGCATCGGTATTTACCAAAACCTTCCATTTAAGCAACGATATCTATTTCCAAGTAGCCCTTCTTACAACTATCGGCTTAACGGCTAAAAACGCAATATTAATCGTTGAATTTGCCAAAAAACTACATCAAGAAGGTCAAGACCTATTCGAAGCCACCTTTGAAGCTTGCAAAATCAGATTCCGACCAATTATTATGACCTCTTTTGCCTTTATTCTCGGCGTTACCCCTCTTGCAACATCGAGCGGTGCTGGCTCAGCAGCACAAAATGCAATCGGAATCGCAGTAATGGGCGGCATGATCGCTGCAACATTCATCGCGATATTTTTTGTACCTTTGTTTTATATACTAATCCAGCAGATCTTTAAAAAAGACTCACCACCCAAGACTCAAAGTAAACATTTGAAGTCGAAAAACTGGCTGCAAAACAACAAAGATAAGAAAAAAATCGCCCAGCTTTTAAAGAAGATCAATAGAGATAAAAATAACGACGATTAAAATGAGAATCCTAACAGTATTTATTTCACTGGTTTCAATATCCTTAGCCACTGGCATTTCAATAATTACCGGCAAAAAATTCAAAATATTAAATCAATATACTTTATTAATTTTGCTAGTAGCATTAGCGTTAGCAAGCGCTAGTTGCCAAAAGCTGCCAAAAAAAGTTTCAAAAGAAGAAGTAGGCCAGCAAATACCGACCAACTGGTCACAAATTGCTAATGCCGATATCATCAAAGACAACAATAAAGCCTTAAATCAGATCAATTATCGCAATTTTTTCACTAATAAAGAGCTGGTGGCAATGATTGACTTAGGTGTCAAAAATAATAAAGATCTAAAAATAGCAGCACTAAATGTAAAATCAGCTTTTGACTATTATCGCATTAAAAGATCAGACTTATTGCCAAAAATCAATGCTGGCGCCGATGCTTCTCGTCAAAAAATCTCCAGAAACTCGTTAGGAAGATTCGGAGCCGACGTCTCCTCTTCTCGATCCTTCATCGTCAATAATTTTGAAGCAAACCTAGCCACTGCCAATTTTGAAATCGATCTATTCAATAAATTAAAATATATTAACGAAGCAGCTTTTCACGACTTTCTATCAAAAATCGGTAATCAAAACGCTATCGAAATAGCACTAATATCGCAAATCGCTAATAGCTATATTCAATGGTCTTGCGATATTGCTCTAACTGATATTAGCAAAAAAATAGTCGCTATCGAAGCAGAAAAACTTAAAATCACCAAAGCCAGCTACGACCTTGGCTTGAGCAACAAATATTCGTTATTACGTACTCAAGAATCCTTAAATAATGCTAAATCAGAACTAGCTACCATGGAAAAAGCCGCCAGCCATGACAAAAATATATTATTGCTACTAACTGGCCGCACCGATGATCAAAAGTTGCAAAAAATCGCCTTTAACGACATCAAGCTAAGCGATAAATTCTACATCAATTTATCATCAGATATATTATTGCTACGCCCCGACGTTATGAGCGCAGAATTTGCACTATTGTCACAAGATGCTAATATTAAAGCTGCTAGAGCTAGCTTCTTCCCATCGATTTCCTTAACCGGCTCTTATGGCTTTGTCAGTAACAAATTATCAAATCTAGTGTCCACCTCATCTTCGGGCGCTTGGAGAGTTGGCGCTGGGGTTAATATTCCTATTTTTAGTGGCTTTAAAAATGCAGCGAACCTGCAGCTGCAAAAAAACCAGAGAAAGATCGCCCTTGAGCAATATAAGAAAACCTTGCAGCAAGCCTTTGTAGAGGTAGAGGACAAACTAGCAACCAGAAAATCTCTAAAATCTGACCTCGAAAACAAAGACAATATTTTCAAATCCAATCAAGAAATGTTGACGATGGATCAAAAATTCTATGAGCTTGGTAATAAGAACAAGATAGAGCTCTTAAATAGCGAAAAACAGCTCTTAATATCGCGCTCACAACAATTAATTACCAAAAAGCAGTTCCTGATCAATCAAATCGAGCTATATAAATCCCTTGGTGGCGGCCTAACTCACCCTAGAAGACCAAGCGATAAGCAACAAGTAGCTAACTTGTAGCCGGAACTTGCATATTACGCAAAACATCAAGCGCCTTACCCTGATCTATAGCAGCGCTGGCGATATCTTTCGCTTCCGCAATAGATTCAGCGCGACCACAAAGCTGTAACGCAAAGCTAGCATTAATAATGACAATGTCGCGATAGCTAGACTTCTTGCCAGCAAATAATGATAACAGCTCTTGCGCATTATAGCTTGCATCCTGACCCAAAATATCAGATATTTTAGCCTTATTAAAACCATAATCGCTAGGATTTATAATTTCTTGATCAAACACCTTGCCATTTTCAACTTTTACCAAATAAGAATTATCGCAAATAGTTATCTCATCCATGCCGTCAAAACCATGTACAATATAAGCGCTAACCTCTTTGTTACTGGCAAGAGCAGCGGCCATTGGCTCCATCACATCAAGCCGGGAAACACCAATCAGCTGACGCTTAGTGTTAGCGGGATTTAGTAGTGGCCCTAAATAGTTAAAGATTGTCGGCGTGTTATATTGCTGGGCAATTTCAATTCTTAATTTTGCAATATTTTTCAAGCTAGTGTGAAAAAATGGTGCAAATAAAAAGCAGAGATTGTGCTGCTCAAGGCTGGCAACAATATCTTCTTGTTGATCAGTGACAGCAATGTTAAGCTCTTGAAAGATATCAGCAGAGCCAGATTTCGACGAAATAGCCTTATTACCATGCTTAGCAACAGTGACGCCGCAAGCTGCGAGCACGAAGCATACCGCTGTTGAGACGTTTAAAGTTCCAAGTTTATCACCTCCAGTGCCGCAAACATCAATAGCATCAAGATTGTGACTAATGTGATGCATACGATCTTTGAGAACCTTAATTGCTGCTGCGAACATTGCTGAGCTATAGCCAGACTCATTCATCGCCAACAACTCCTGCTTGGCTTGCTCATGACTGGTATTGCCATCAACTATATTGGCAAATATCTGTTCAAAATTACTTAATGACATATAATTTTAAATTAAATCCAAAAAGTTTTTAATCATTTTATGGCCATGCTCACTAGCGATAGATTCAGGGTGGAACTGCACGCCGTGAATATTATACTGCTTATGTTTAATGCCCATGATGATGTTATCTTCCGTCCAGGAGGTAACCTGCAGCTCGTCATCAGGGAAATTATTTTCATCAATTTTCAGCGAGTGATATCTAGTGACGTCAAATTTCTCCGGCAGATCTTTAAATACCGAATCACCATTATTATGTATTGTCGAAATTTTACCATGCATTGGCTCTGTTTTCACAACCTTGCCGCCAAAGACTTGGCCAATAGCTTGATGACCGAGGCATACTCCAAAGATTGGATATTGCGCTTTTAACTCTTTTATAACATCGATACAAATACCCGCTTCATCTGGGCCACAAGGTCCTGGTGACAACATGATGCCATCAGGATTCATTGTACGAATTTCGTCAATGGTAATTTTATCATTTCTCACCACCTCAACATTAGGATCGCCCGCCTCTATTAGATAGTGGTAGAGGTTATAAGTAAAGCTGTCGTAATTATCAATTAACAGAATCATAAATTAGTAACGTTATATTTTTAATTAATTATAACAAACTATCAACAAATATCAAGATTTTTATCTTAACAAAAAATATCTTGTAAGTATATTATACAACGTTCATTTTTAAATGTCAATAATTAATTTTAATATTTTTTATTTATTGTTAATCCTACCTTAATCTAATTGTTGATTGAGCTGCGCTGGCGTCAAAAGGTTTAGTGTCAGGACTTGGTCTGGCGTAAGAAGAGTCATATTGCTTTATCGCTTGATTTGGCGCTCGATAATTTCTAGCAAAATCTCTGAGTATCTGCCCTAAAGCATTATTACTATCTTCACATCCAAAACAACTTCTTAGCAGCGCCAAACTATCCCGTGCGTATTGCTTTGTGACATCAGAAGCTCTATTAATGCGATCAAGGCGTTTAACTCCTCTGTTCAATACAACATCAGCAATAGCGATAATAGATTCTTGACTTGCCTTATTGTTTCTAGCGCTTGTTAATTTTGCAACTTTTTTTTCTCCTGAAGGTGGTGATTCATCAATTTTGGCACCATCGATAAATTGCAGTGCCGCTTTAATGAGTGCTCGTTGTTGACCAATGACGATATCTCCTTTTGGATAAGTATGAGCATCAGATTCGGTACCACCATATCGCCTATTAATCGCAGATATTGCTGGTGGCGACGTAACTAATGGATTATGACGATCCCTTGCAAATAAAGAGCTAGCAGCGTCTCTGATCACGTCTTCAAAATAATCATCAGAAGGTCTGACAATAGGTGCTGGTGATCCAGTTATATTTGCCGCTGGAAACGTAGGATCTGCCGATGGATCATAAGGTATTGTTGGTGGCGGCGCTCTTCGACCAAAATTATCAGGTAAGGTGGGTGATGCTGGTGGCATAGTGCTTGTGGGATATAACGATGGATTATGGAGTCTTACCGGTTGCGGTGGCACTTGAGGAACAGGCGCAGTATCTGACTCAGCCTCGTCTGTATTTGTGAGATTTCTTGGGCGACCTCTTGGGCGACCTCTTGGGCGAGGTGGGACGCTGGACGACTCATCTTCTGAGTCGGGTGGTGCTGAATCACCTCTTTCACGCCCCCGATCTCTCTTTTTTATTAATCGCTTCTTACGCCCAGTATCACCACCAACGCTAGCTTTGTGGCCATCTTCAGTGGCATCACCATCTTCAACCGCCGGCGCAGTAGTATTGGGATGACTAAATTCAATTCCCTTTTGCTTCATATCTTGTCTTACCTTAAAACCTCGATACCATCTTTGAATTACAGTTGCTGCACCTCCTTGTCTAGCTTCTTCCGTCATAGGAGCGCCTGGATCGCCACCACCTCCCTCTCTTGAAGCATGAACATCAGCATCACGATCAGAACCTTCAACGCCACTATCAACACCTCTGTGTTCAGCAGGGCTAGAATTAGGAGTGGATGTCTCTACAGGGCCAGTACGAACAGGAGTGGTCGGTCGCTCTCCTCTGACAAGATCTGTCGCACTTAACTCTGCTGCAACAGTTGGGTCAACTTGATATTCACTTTCTAATTCAAACTCTGGAGCCTCTGCTATCGTATCTAAAAACCCTCCATGAGAGTGAGCTGATGGCGGACGAAAAACCCTGGGAGATCTTTGATATCCAGTGACAGATTTATATAAAGCATTTAAAAGACGCAAAGACTCGTCCAAATCGTCTCTATTACCACCTGCTTGATTTGCCAATAAAGAACCATCAGGACCTTTTGCGACATCAATACCAGCTATCTCAGCCGCCCTTTTCATCAATTCATCCGAATCAGGTGATTGCGTCATAGGTCTACCTTGCCCTGAACTACTAGCAGGGATTACAGATCGAGTTTCATGAGAAGTTTGCGCATCTGTCACAGATCCACCCCATTTTGCAATATCAGTCTTTTTAATTGGCGACGAATCCAGACCCGATTGAGAAAGAGAGACGCCTTGCTCAACTCTTGTAGCAGCGCTTTTAGATTCTGAAGCAGGCTGCACAGCTGATGGCGCCCGAGGCAAGGACCCTCCCTTCCTCTTTCTAGGTTTAGCAGCACCTCCTCTTCTAGTATCGCCACCCCCTATCGCAGCAGCACCCGATTGCTGCTCTGCGATAACTGCCGCCATAACATTATCGAATGCTGGCATAGCATAATCAGACAATCTACCGCCTTCTTGAACCATACCTGAACTCGCAAAATGCTGACGAATAAGACTGGTCTTCCATTGAGTATTTGGATTATCTGCGTTCTTACGATATTGATCAATAAGTGATGTTCTAACTTCTGGATCTAAACTTTGAAATAGTCTACCGACCTCCGCAGTAAGAACTTCTGTCTGTTGTAACTGTTCAGCTTGGCCTGCTTGCGCCCGCTGTTCACATACTATATCTTGAAGGGCTGCTTTAATAATTTCATCACTAAATCTTGCGAAGTCTTGATATGGCAGCTTCTTTAAATAATCAACCCTCTGGCTAATCTCGTTTTGAAAATCTGTACTTGTTGATGAACGATCTATTGCTCTAAACATAGCAACTTCCTGACCTAAATTAAGCATATTCTCAAGAGCATGCTTAGCATCTGCTTTTTCACGATCCATTTCTTCATTACCTCTGACTTTTTCTGCAGTAATAACTCTCTTTGCGGCATCAAACATTCTCAATCCAGGAGTAAGACACTTATATTTACTAGACTCAATTGGTATTAGATCTAGAGCTGTACATGCAATTTCATAAGCAGTAATAGGTCCACAGCTATTATCGTCATTTTGGCGACCCATCGGAAGTTGAGACGGACTATTGATAACATTAATATTGTCTAACGCTATCCCAAACGTTCTATGAATTACTTGCTTTAAGGCTGTCGGGAGGTCGCGATACTCGGCGAGATCCACTCCTCTAAACTTTGGATCATGATGAGTTAAATGAACCGTTAACCGACCCGATGGCAATAATTGTAAAGACATTTCACCCATTGCCCAGTGGTTACCACTTCCGATTGGAAATAGTATTTTTACCTCACGGCTTGTTTGCAAACGTTCCCTAGCAACCAGTTTTGGTACAGTAAATAAATTGCGTAACTGATCATATATACTCATATCCTGGCGGCTATAGATCGCAACAGCTTGTCTAGACACCAACTTAATCCTTCTTTCTTGATCCTGAAGCATCACGGCGCGTTGACCTTTAAGTGCAGTGCGAAGATCTCGGCCTGTGCCAGATAAAGCCACCAAGTCACCATGGCGCTCTAATTTCACAAAATCTCCTTCATGAAAAATTTCTGGCAAATCTCCTCCTGGTGCTGTAACCATATCTATTACTCTCTCCATTGTAGAATCACCGATATCATCAGCAGTATACCAGTAGCCACCTATATCTTCGGGATCTAAATCATCACCAAGATCTCTCCCAAATTCACTCGCCACATATCGACCTACTATATATTTATTGAGCCTAAATTGTCTTTCAGCCTCCGCTGCCGCTGTAATTTGACTTCTCAAATCAAAACCTGGTGCAGAAAAATATGGCTCATGTTTTGTTGAGTTTGAAATGTACAAATACTCGCCCTTTATAACTCGATGTTTAAGGTCTTCTAAGTCACTATTAAAGTCTTCACTAGCAAGATAATGATCACGATTTTTTGTAAATGCTCGCCGACGAATATGAGACGCCAAATATTCTTCTAAGCAACATTCTTGACGATCAATATTTATAATCAATTTACCAGTTCGTTCTTGACGAGAAATTTGAATATCCCTAGCCTTCCTGCCTAAAATTTTAGCAATACCATCTACAGAACCTCCAATCTCAGGATTTTCACAAAATAATTGACAGTAATTAGATATATGAGGAAAGTGACGTTCATCATATTCCAACGCTGACTTCCTAGTACCAATTTGATTTAACTCAGTAAATGCCTCAACCTGATCCTTAACTCTTGAGGGTTGAGCGACGGCAGCGCTTATATGATCATCATAGCCATCATCTAGAGCAAAGGATCTATCAAGCAATGACTCCTTCTGAACTCTAGCCGCATCTATACTATTAAAATCTGTTGGCATTTTAATGCTTATTTAAAAATTAACAATTACTAATATTATAACATATTTTAGCAACTATGTCAATCTTAATACATAAAAAATTAATTAAAAGAAAATAATACAAAAATACTATACTTTGTATCGTAGAAAATATACTTTGCGCATTTAGCAACAACGCCTCCAATAAAGACTTTCAGCAATAATTGTTAAGAACTCTGGCAGTTATACCTTTTTGTAATCAGCTAATGTGTAGTCGTCAACTTCCATAGCGTCAGTGATCACCTTGAAGCATTTTGTTAGTTGCGCAGACTCTTCCTTAGAAATTACATTAGCTTTTTTAGCTTCTAGAGCAGCTTTATTGATGCGCTGCTTAGATATAACCCCATCTTTGATAGCTTTTTTTATCTTATTGATGATTGGCAATGTATTTTCGTAGATATTAAGTGCATTTTCAATTCTACCCAAATTATCATTCTTATCATCATTGAGATAAATATTTTGCGTTAATTGATCTCTGATATCGCTATTTTTAATCAAATCTTTCACTATTTCATGCTGTAACTTATCCGAAGGTGGGCAAGTAAAGGCATTAAAACGAGCAAAAAATGCAAAAGGAGTGAAGATCAATTTACCTATAAAGCCGGTAAACATATTTTGATAAATCCCTTCAATTGCTACTTGCGCTGCCATTAACTGCTTTTTAATTGCATAAGAAGCTATTGGCTGCATTTCTTTTTGACAACCCTCTTCTTCAAACTTCTTCAAAATACAAATCGCAATATAAAGAGCCGATAAAACATCACCAAATCTACCATTCAATTTCTCTTTACGCTTCAAATTGCCACCAAATTTAGCCAAAGCAATATCTGATAAAAATGCGAAGGTTGAACTTGCCCATGCGATTTTTTTAGAGTAATATTTAACAGTGCAATTTTTAATTGGAGCCGACTTAGCCAAATAACCTCTGGATAGTGACAATAATATCGAACGAACAACATTTTGCACTAAGTGATTGATGTGAGCAAAGAAGGCTTGGTCAAAAGATTTAAGATCATTCTCTTCCAGTGCCTTAATCTCTTTATAAGCATAAGGATGGCACATAATCGCACCTTGACCGAAGTGAATTAAGCTTCTAGTAACAATATTGGCACCTTCGACTGTAATTGAAATCGGAGTTGAAAAATAAGCATTAGCCAAAAGGTTTCTTTTACCCCTGATGATCGCTCTGCCACCCATAATATCCATACCATCATTGATTACCTTACGGAACATTTCAGTGGAGTGATATTTGGCGATAGCTGTGATTACTGCTGGCTTCATACCAAGATCAACAGCAGAAGATGTAAACACCCTTATAGCATCACCGGTATATGTTTGATAAGCAATTCTGGCCAAAACCTCTTCAATACCCTCAAACTTCCCTATCACTGTTCCAAATTGTTGGCGCAATCCGCTATAGCCACCAACTGCACGTAGAACCATTTTCATACCACCACAACTAGTAGAAGGTAGCGATATACCGCGACCAGCAGCTAAAGACTCCATCAACATCTGCCAACCTTTACCGGCATTCTTCTTACCACCAATTATCGCATCAAGCCCGACAATAACATCTTTACCATCAATTGGCGAATTAACAAATGGTGTTGCAAGCGGATCGTGGCGACGCCCTTGAATCACACCCTTAGTCTTGCTTGGAATTAATGCACAAGTGATGCCAATGTCCTCGTTATCACCAATTAACTTATCTGGATCATGCAACCTAAAAGCAACTCCAATAACAGTAGCAACGGCGCCTAAAGTTATATACCTCTTCTTCCAATTTAGCTTAATTTTAATCTCACCATCTTTATCTTTGAAAACAACACCATTTGATTGAATTGAAGTAGCATCACTACCAGCGCCAGTTTCCGTCAAAGCAAAACATGGTAAATCTTTACCGCTAGCCAATCTAGGCAAATAATGATCGCACTGCTCCTTGGTACCGTAATGCAGTAGCAATTCTGCAGGTCCTAATGAGTTAGGAACCATGGCAGTAATTGCCAGCGGCACATTACGCGATGCTAATTTTTCAATAATTGCGCTATGACCAAGAGCTGAGAAGCCAAGACCGCCATATTGTTTTGGAATAATCATGCCAAAGAATTTTTTATCTTCTAAATATTTCCAAACACGTGGTGGCAGATCTCTTAATCTTTGCACATCGTAATCTTTACACATCTTACAAACTTCTTCAACTTCATTGTGCAGATAATCACGCTCTTCTTTTGTAAGCTGCGTGAATTTTTGATCAAAGATATATTGAAAATCAGGCCTGCCAGAAAATAATTCACCATCTACCCAAGAATTTCCTGAGGTTAAAGCAATTTTTTCAGTAGCAGAAATTTTTGGCAACAAACCAAGCTTCTTAATAGCACAAATAATGAATCTAGTTAATAAATTGCGACGAATGACAGGGCAAGTAAATAAAGTAGCAACGGCTAAAAATATTATCCAGCTATTAATACTGAGATTAAAATGCAGCATGTAAAATGCTACTACTGGCAAGAAATATAACAATCTTGCTCCTTTGAAAGCTAGTAGCAGCACCAAAATCGCCACTACCGAATTTAGCGCAGTAAAGCCAAGGCTGGCGCAAGCTAAACTGGGAACGCAGGTTTGATAATGAGTAAAAAACTGCATGATATTTTCAACCATAATTTATCAATTTTAATTTGTAATTTTTAGCACTACCCTATATTAACACGATAGCATATTTTTGAGACCTTGTCAAGATAAATAATGAGTTTTTATCTAAAAAAGGCTGCAGTGTTGCGTTTTAGCATTATATGGTAAGATATGCAGCTACAACCAACTTCTTGCGGCTTTTTTTCTAATTCTAATTGCTGCCGATTCCTGACTTAGCGATGGTGATAGCACTTTTTTCCGACTTGGTAAATGCCGTAGCCACCCTTCATTAATTGCTGTGGCTGTATTAGCTGCATAATATACTTTATAACGATAACAAAAAATACCGTAACATAAAGATTTTTAGGCCAAGCCTTGGTCAACTTGTAAGCAGATTTTTTTAACTAGATCACGAATGCGGCCGATATAAGAAGCGCGCTGAGTAACTGACAAAGCCGCAGCAGCATCCAACAAGTTAAGGAAGTGACTAGTTTTTAGCGCCGCTTCATATGCAGCGATTGGCAGCTCCTTGGCGATTAAATTTTCTGCTAACTCTTCGTATTCAGCAAAATAACGAAACAGATTATCCTTATTAGCATTTTCTAGAATCGCAGCTGAGTTTTGCTTTTCAGTTTGCAAGAAAATATCGCCATAGGTAACTTTTTCTTTACCCTCTTTACCATTCCAATTGATATCTAAAATATTATCAACACCTTGAATATGCATCGCTAAGCGCTCAAGGCCGTAAGTTAACTCACCAGAGACAACCTTGCATTCGATACCACCAACTTGCTGAAAGTAAGTAAATTGCGTCACTTCCATGCCGTTATACCAAACCTCGTAACCAAGTCCTGCAGCACCAACCGAAGGATTCTCCCAGTCATCTTCGATGAAGCGAATGTCATTATTTTTGGTATCCAAACCAATCTCATCCAAGCTTTTGAGATAGAGCTGGCGAATATTTTCAGGCGCCGGCTTCAGCAAAACCTGAAACTGGTAATAATGCCCCAATCTGTTGGGATTTTTTGCATATCTAGCATCGGTAGGACGACGGCAAGCTTGAACGTAAGCTGTGCGCCAGTCCTTATTATCAATCGATCTTAGGACAGTCGCAGGATGCAAAGTTCCGGCACCAACCTCAATATCCATAGGTTGCATGACAGTACAGCCGTTTTTTGACCAATATTGCTGTAATTTAAAAATAATATCCTGAAATGACAAAGTTTTTTTAGCCATAGTCTAAAATTATATTGAAAAAGAGGCGCCGC
Source organism: Rickettsiales bacterium (assembly GCA_047404215.1). Taxonomy (GTDB): domain Bacteria; phylum Pseudomonadota; class Alphaproteobacteria; order Rickettsiales; family UBA1997; genus CAMCFD01. The sequence goes on along the minus strand of JBDOIV010000018.1, from coordinate 37,511 downwards.
AACCACAACCACTAGCAGCATTGGGATTTTCGACTTTAAAATAAGAAGCCCCTAATTCTTTGACAAAATCAACCTTACAATCGGTTAAGAATTGCAAAGAGGTTTCATCGGTAACCGCAATTAAATCTGAATCTTTCTTGAGCACAACTAGATCGCCTTCTTGACTCTTGTCATCAAGATTAAACAAATATTGAAAACCAGAACAGCCGCCGCTATCAACAGATATACGCAGGAATTTTCCCTGATTCTCGGACTTCTTCCTGATTTCGATCACGCGCTCAATAGCGGAATGTGATAATATAATTTTATCAGTATTGGTCATGGTTAATTCTTGTTATTTCTATTAGTAAGCTCTTGTAACACCTCTTCAAGATTAACGCCACGCTGTGCCATTAAAATGAGAGTATGATAGTACAAATCAGCCAACTCGCCGACTAGATCCTGATGCGTCTTGTCGCTATTTTCTTTTTCATCAATGAAGCTGGCGATGACGACTTCGAGAGCCTCCTCACCTACTTTACGGGTAGACTTTTCCAAGCCCGCTTTAGCGATTTCATAGCTATATGAGCCATCTTCTTGATTGGCGATTTTATCTGCTACTATTTTGTATAAATCTTGTAAAGAAATTAACTTATCACTCATAATTTCATATTTTTTACTATTATATAATATACTATATTGAATATTGCAGCAAATATCAAGTTTTATTTTAACCTAATTTATCGAAATAAAATATATTAGCCACAAAAACAATATAAACTAATTATACAACGCTCATTTATAAAAGTCAAGAGGTTTTATCAATATTCTATTGCACAAGATTGTTCTTGACAATTTGACGCTTTTATTGTTAAATAATATAAAGTGAATTTTAATCAATTAATTATAGAAAAAATGGCTATCCAACATACTTTTTCAATTATCAAACCAGATGCTACTAAACGTAACTTAACTGGTGCTATTAACGCTATATTCGAAGAAAAAGGTCTGCAAATTGTAGCACAAAAAAGATTGCAATTGAGCGAAAAAATGGCTCAAAAATTCTACGAGGTTCACAAAGAGCGCCCTTTTTATGGTGACTTGGTTAAATTCATGACTTCTGGACCAGTTGTAGTGCAAGTTCTTAAAGGTGAAGATGCGGTTCTTAAAAATCGTGAAATTATGGGTGCTACTAATCCTGAAGATTCTGCTGAGGGTACTATTCGTAAGCAATTTGCTGAGTCAATTGAAGCCAATTCAGTTCATGGTTCTGATAGTGAAGAAAATGCTAAGATTGAAATTGCATACTTTTTTGCTGGCTACGAAATTGTTTAGGCTTATTACTGAAGAGCTTTTGAGTCTTAAGATTCAGTTAAAATGTAAAGGTAAGTAGTTACTTATTGTTGGTGACTATCTTTCAAAAAATCTTAGATTTTTTATTTTACGGCAAAATTGTTCGCCGCCCTACAAGTGGGGACTAATGCATAGCTCTAGATCTTAAACCAAACAAAGCTAAAAATAAAAACTTAATTAATGTTTAGCAATTTTTCGAACAATATCGGCAAAGTTTTCGACAGAATATCTGGCAAGAAATTCATTAACGAAGATGACTTAAACGAAACCTTAAGGGAAATTCGCGTCGCTTTATTAGAAGCTGATGTTTCACTGAAAGTTGCTAAAGACTTTATTAATAAAGTTAAGGAAAAAGCAATTGGCGAGCAAGTTATAAAAAGCGTCTCTGCTGGGCAAATGATCGTAAAGATTGTTAATGATTGCTTGGTCGAGCTTTTGGGTAGCGAAAAATCTGATCTGAATATTGACGTTAAACCACCGGCGGTCATCCTTATGGCCGGTTTACAAGGCGCTGGTAAAACTACTTCAGCAGCTAAAATCGCTTTAAAATTACGCACTAAATACAATAAAAAAGTTTTAGTAGCCTCGTTGGATGCTTATCGCCCTGCTGCGAAGGAGCAGCTTGAGATTATGGCAAAAAAAGCTGAGGTTGATTCACTAGAAATCATTCAAGACGAACAGCCACTTGCTGGTTGCAAGCGTGCTTTAAAACAAGCGAAAGATTTTGGTTACGATGTTTTAATTCTTGATAGTGCTGGTAGAACTGCTATTGATGAAAAAATGATGGCAGAGGTGGTCGAAATCAAGAAATTATCGCAGGCGGATGAGACTTTACTGACTGTCGATGCAATGATTGGTCAGGATGCGATTAATGTTGCTACTAATTTTCATCAGCAACTTGGCGTTACTGGTATCGTTTTAACCAGGCTTGATGGCGACTCTAGAGGTGGTGTAGCACTAACTATGCGTGAAGTTACTGGCTGCGCTATAAAATTTATTGGCGTTGGCGAAGGAATTGCTGACTTTGAAGAGTTTGACCCTACTCGAATCGCTTCTAGAATTGTTGGTATGGGCGATATGATCTCTTTAGTTGAAAAAGCGCAAGAGGTTTTAGATGAAAAAGAGATGGAAAAAGCGCAAAAGAAGTTAAAAAAAGGCACTTTTGATCTTGAAGATTTACTATCGCAGATCCGCAATATGAAAAAAATGGGTGGCATGGGTGGTATCATGAAATTTATTCCCGGCATGTCGAAACTTGGCGGCGGTCAATTAGATAAATTGGAACAAGCGCAAGACGAATTTAAGCGTCAAGAGGCTCTTATTTTGTCAATGACGTCAAAAGAAAGACAAAAACCGGACATTTTGAGCTCTTCTCGTAAAAGAAGAATCGCAGCTGGCGCTGGTAGCACCATCCAGGAAGTTAATCGACTGCTAAAAAAATATAAGCAGATGCAAAAAATGATGAAAAAAGTCGGCAAATTCGATCAAAGTGAGATTGAAGCGATGGCGCAAGATGAAAATATGGATCTTTCTAAGCTAATGGGTGGCGCTGGCGGTGGTAACAACCCTCCTTTTGGCCCAGGCGGCTTTAAGGGATTTTAGATTTTCTGATAAAATAGATAAACCACCTTCTATTGTGTTGCATTTTGCAGCACCGACACTTAATTTCTTGACTTGTTGTTGATATCTTACTTGCTCGTCGTCATTATTAAGATAACGATAACCAACTTAATGTTAAATGTCTTCCGCAACACACCCTGGTGATAATTCTAGATCTGACAGTAGCAGCTCTCAAGAAATTCCTAACGATATCGCTAGACAATTACAGCAAATGCATCAAGCGGCCTTGAGTTTTGATCAAAAAATGAGAGAATCTCATGATGCAAACGAGATCATAAAGTCTGAACAGCTGCAAAAAATACTTGACGACAGGTCGATACTTCCTGGCATCGAAGGGGACACAAGGGGGTATATGATATCTAAAATGTACGAAAACCTCGTCCCTATGACATACGAACAGAGCGCGATGCTTTCAAAGCAAAATATAGACAAGGCATTGGAAAAGGGCTCTGGCCGCTTAAGAGAAGAAATTAGAGATCCATCTCGACCTAAAATGTCAATGGAAGAGGCCATGGCTCAAATGGTGCAGGCAAGTAGAGAATATGCCGACCTTTGCCGTACGCAAGAGTCAGCAAGAGATCCTGAACCTCCTACCACCTCAACTCGAGAAGATGATCCAGAATCTGCAAGGCCAGAGACGGTAACCCCAAGCACCTTAGCTGCAACTGCCGCTGACGGTAGCAGAACTGCACCGTCAAACACCAAGCACAGTGAAAGACGATCAGAAACCCCTGCTAGAAGGACGCAGTCCTGGCCAAGCTTTAAAAACGCAACTCCAGCAACGAATCCATCTTCAAGCTCTATCAGAGTCACTAACCTATCCAAATCATCACCCAACATACACAATATGGGTCAATAGCATTGGTAACCTTAAATACTTGGTTTATAACGATACATGACTTCTATTTAAGCTAAAAATAAAATTGATTAAGCAAATCTTTGGTAATAGTGTTAAGATAGAACTATAATATGAAATCAAAATCTATATAAAACATGTTAGGATCTGGACCTAGAGCTGATGGATCAGTTAATTCCAAAACAGCAGAACTATTTATCGCTTGCATTAGAGGCGATACCGCTAAATTAATAGGTTTAATTGACAAAGGAGCAGATATCAATGCTATAGATTCAAAAACAGGATTAACACTACTTATAACTGCAATTCTAGCAAATAGAACCGATATTATTAATGCACTAATGGACAGAGGAGTTAATTTATCTGCCACTGCTGCAATAGGTACCGGTCGCCTTTCTTACGCTGGAATAACTCCGCTGATGATGTCCTGTAGAGTAGGAAATATAGATACTACAACTAGACTAATCGAAGAAGGATGTCGTCATGACACTCTTGATGGCGAAGAAAATACAGCAATGCATCATGCCTGCGTCTCTGGTAATTTAGAAATCGTGCGCTATTTAGTTGAAAAATTTGGTATGCAAGACTTTAACAAGACTAACAAAAGGGGTAGTAGCATTACTGCTATTGCCGTTAAACATAATAAAGAGGTAGCCAAATACCTACTAACAGAAATTCAAAAACAATCTCAAAGTGAAGATCTAGGCGGTAGCAAAAGCGCTGAAGATCCTGTTGCTAGAGCGACAAAAAGCACCCCACCCGCAGATTTAGGCACAGCCCTTGAAGATGAAGAATATGATGAATTAATTCCTAGAAAATTAATAGATATTATCGAATCAGGTAAAGACGTTGTAGATGGAGAGATAATCGCATCAATAGCCGGAGTTGCGGAATCAAAAATAGACGGAATATTAATAGAATTGAGCGCTAGTGAAAACGTCAAAAATGCACATCTGATAGATAAAATATCATCAGTTATTGTAAGCCAATTGCAACATGTCGATCGTAGATTGACTAACCTTTTACATGCCACAATTACTTACAATCGATTTCTTACTGCGCAGGCTATAATTGCAAAAATAGCAGGAGAGCCTGAACTTCTATTCTCGCCAGATGAAGTTGATGGCACAAAAGAGTGTGTATTGCATATGATATTGCAAAACGAAGAGAGTCATTGGCACGAAATGCTCGAAGATCTCGTAACCAAATATCCCAAGTTTATTGAAAGCATCGACTATTATGGCCGTACCCCACTACACGCTGCTTGCGAATATGGATCAGTCGAGGGTGTTGAAACTCTAATTGCTAACGGTGCTAACGTTAACGCTATAGCCAACGAAGGCGAGACCCCAATAATGTTGGCCTTAAAGTCAAAAGAACTCAATAAGGATAAATTACTAGCAATAGTGGAAAAAATGTCTGGCATTTGCGATTTATCAATAAGAGATAAATACAAATCCAGCGCCGCTCACTATGCAGCAGTGCAAGAATACACAAAATTTAAAGAAATATTCTTAAGGGCAAAAAATATTCGCAAAACTTTAACGGAAGGATTATACCCTGGAATATCAAGCTATCTAGAATCAGATTCATCTCTTGCTAGAAAGCTAGTAATTTGTCAAGGCAGCGACATCGAGAAAGAAGTTGCAGAATACAAAAAGACAAAAGATGAACAAAAAGCAGGCAAAAAAAGGGCTAAGCGACAAGCCCAAAGAGCCATGACAAAATCTCGAAAAGGTAGACCTGTTACAGCACCTTCGACTTTACCAGAGGCCGCCACAGCTCCAGAAAAAGCTCCCGCCAAAATACCTACCGAACTGCTAGAGGAGATGAGGTCAAGACATGCGTCATTAACCGAATCTTTAAGAAGAAAAAGATCAGCAGTAAAACTTATTGCTAAAGAAATAGCCGGACTTTCTCAAGAAAAAAAAGTAGAGCTTATCAAGGCAGCTCTAGCTGAACCCAATGACAAATACCTTTTGTCCATAATATACAAACAATCACCAGTATTGCAAGCGTTAATGGAAGGTGATTGCGCCACTTTAGAACAAGCCATTCATGAAGGAGTCTCTGGAGCGGGTAAAATTACAAGATTAGCACTAGGAAGCAGGGTTTACCAACCGCTGATGCTGCAAGAAGTCACGGCATCTACCGATATCGATATGAAATTGCAAGTTGCCGATGTTTCAATATTTAAAGGCAATGACGCAGTCACAAACCTAGGATCAAGAATGTCTAAAGCAATTTCACGAATGACAGGAATGCCCTACCAACTCAGTCCAGAGTCTGTAAATGTTTTCACAACCCATCACGGAGAAACAATTAATATTAATTTATCGTTTCAACATACCGGGACCCCCGATATTGATATTACTATCCACGATCACAGATACCACTCCCAATCACCAACAACAATAAATGAATGTGCAATTGTCAAAACCAGCAATCAAGAATCAAAAGTTAATGCTGGAATTGAAATTTTACGACCAGCAATAAATTATCAATACATCTTATGCTCTGACGCTGATTACGCGTCAGAAAAAAAACTAACCAGCTTTGTTAGAGCGATGATCACACTTGGTAAAGCCGGTAAAGACCCTGTGAAGACGATAAAACAAAACAAAGAAAATCTTGAAGAATTTGTGTTATCCTCCTTGGACCCGAGCAACATCCTACTAAGACTTGAACTGCTATCTGCAAACCTAGTAAGAGCTGAAGAAAAAGCTCGTGCAATCAAGCCTGACGACCCTGAGTTAGTTGCAAAAATTACGCAACAAGCTGAGAAAATTAGCGCCTTTTACCATGACGCAATAACAGAACTAAAGGCAAAAGTTGAAGAAACATGGAAATCGCGCTATCAAAGGGAAGTACAAAAAAGCATGACCCTTGAAGCTGCCGTTGAAAAACAAGGCGCAATAATTGCTACGCGCGATGCCCAAATTATCGAATTACAGCGTCAATTAACAGCAGCTCAATCCATGATGACGACACCTGGCAAAGCTTTTTATTCCGGCGGAACAAGCTATCACAATCCAGCCACCATGCCTCCAATTGACATGACTCCAGAAAGAAGAATATATACAGCAGAAGCAGAACGACCTATATACAGGGGTCGATTACAGCCAACCGCTATAATACCACCCTCTCTAACACCTGGATATCCAAATCCTAGTAGTCGCGATTCCAGTCCCACTAGAGGAGCCTTGTCCGATCCTAAGGCCAGCACCATGCAACACGTAAGTCATATCACGCCCAAGATCTAGCCTTGGCGCTAACGTAGATAAAAAAACCGGCCAAATCTCAAGCAACTTTATAAAACAGTGTATATTTATTATAACATATACATTTTGAACTGTCAAGCAATAAATTGAATATTGTTTAATTATAATGATACATCGTTTGATATTTTTCATATAAATGACTTGACAATATAATAATTTATAAGTTAACATCATAAGGTTTTTGATTAACTTAAGATTCTTATATAATGACAAAAACAGCTCACACAGAACCATCTTCGCCTCACCCACCCTCTTTATACAAACAGCTACTGCAAATAATTAACGATCAAGACTTCAAAAAGTTAAAAAAAAGAATATCATCACTATATAAAGAGTGCCCAATGGAGCTAATCCACGCCTTAACTTCTAAAACGTCCAAAGGAAGTTCTTTACTAAAAACAGCAATTGAAATTTTTGCTGATAGTGTATCGAAGGTAGTGACGGAAGAAGACCTTGATGCTGATCACGAGAATGCGCTGCGAAATAGCTCTGATATTGTAATGAACTTGATAAGCTATGGCTCCACTATTAAAGGCGTAAGAATAGAAATTCCTATTCAAAAAGCTATTATTGATATGCTGGCAAAATATGACGTTGACTGGTATTACAGCAAAGATGGTCAGTTGATTTTAACTGACCTATCAGCTAGCGCTTCTGATAAAAACCGCAGACGGTTAGAAACTTTACTAAAAATATCCCAAACTAAATCGTACGAACTATCGCGTGAAAATTCAAATCAACTAAAAGCGCTACTGATAGCATCGGGGGACTTGGATCTTATAGAGGAACACGGTGAGGCAATGAGACTTCACGATCATATTGCTAATGCCACTGGTATCGTCAGGGCTTTAACAGCCATGACTAGCTTTACACCTGAATCACCCTTGTATCAAAAATACCAAAAACCTTTTCGACACTTACTAGAGTTAGCTAAAAAAGAAGGGCCCAAAGAAGCAGCAAGAATTCTAAATGCAACATGTGTCGCTGCAAGCCATACTGGAATTCATGATGAAGTTACTGTTATGGGACTGTGCTGTACTTTTGGAGAGCGGGAGCTGCTTAATGAAATTTTAGAACTACCAGGTATTGATGCTAACAAGCACTATCGCATTCATCCGCCGCTTAGTTCTTCAGGAGTCGCCACCGAAGCTTTGCTATACTCACCGCTGCAAATGACCATCTTAGAAAAAGATTATAAAATGGCTTACAGCATTGTTACTGCATTAAAAAGTCAAGACTTGCCAAAAATAGATCTTGATGATATGCTATTTCGACTACTAGATCCTAACGATATTGAGGCCCATGAACTTTATAGAGAAATTATGGATTGGTTTTTCCCAGGAAAAGCTGACCTGATGTCAGCAATAGTTCTTGGAAAAAGCGCAGCAGAGGCGGAGCCTGCCATAATAGATAAAATATCAATTCCAGAAGCGCGCTTATTAACAGCTTTATTGCAAGGTAATGAACTAGAAATATCTGCAGATGGCGATGCCAACGCTCCAAGCCCTTACCCTGGCATCGAAACAAGAATTTATCAAAGAATAGATGCGCTATCAAGGGAATTTTTTGATAGACAAAGAGAGTTTTTTGTACGAATGAGCGCCCCAGTAGAAAGTAGAAAAAAATCTGAAGTATTTCTTGAGGCTCAAATCGCAATAGCAGAAAACCACCTAATAGAAAATGAAGTTGCTATCGCCCATATGTTAAAAGATGAAGGTGATTCACCAATGATTACAAAATATCAAGAAACCTACAACATTGAAGATCCAAGATTAATAACGGGATGCGCTCATTTTGTTTGCGATCAAAATGGCAAAACTATACTTCATCATGCTGCCAAGAACCACAATATGGCTATTTTAGAATATGTAGTAAAGAACCACGATATAAAAGAAGCTGCATGCAAAGAAGGTAATACCCCTTTAATGGAAGCTTGCATTGCTGGCAATAAGGAAGCAGCAATCCTACTAATCGAGCAAAATATTGACTCTAATATAATATTCGCCCTTGCTGCACTAATTCAGAGATAAGATGAAAAGTCTACAGTTTTTTTAGTAAAAGCTCTAAAAGATCTTGGCAAATTACAAGATTTTTTAAACATAAATGTTGAGGGTGGCAACCCTTTGTTGATAGCTTGCAAACAAAACATGTCAGCATTGACAACTATTCTAATCGAAGAAGGTAGCAACCCAGAGCCTGTCGATTCAGCTGCATCAACTACTCCTCTAATGTGGGCCTTATTTAACAAAAATGAAGAGTTGGCAATAAAGTTAATAAATAGCGGCGCCAACCTGTTTACAACAGATAATGTTGTGAGTCATCTTCCTGTACTCCATATCGCAGCAAAGACAATATTACCCAATGTTGTGCAGGCTATGATAGCTAAAGCTAAAGAAAATGGCATCCTAAAGCGCCTGATAAATCATGAGGCAGGTGAAGATTCGCCAAAAGTTGCTGGACATAATGCTCTAAAAATTCTATGCCTGACCACAAAAACAGGTAAAGGGTCAATTACCGCCGATCAACAAGAAAAATCCTTGGTAATAGCTAAAATGCTAATGGATCATGGTATAACTCTAGAAAAAAATGGTCAATCAGCCTTTGAAACCGCATGCGCTAATCAAAATCATAAATTAGCAGCGACAATTATTGCACATGAAAGAAGTGATCGTAAAAAAATATCTCAACTAGTAACAGACAAGCTACTCACCTTTTCTTGTTCGGTTGGGGATATTGATACAATCAAGGTATTTATTAGAGAATTTCCAGATCTTGATGTCAATAAAAAATCACCAGCTAAAGACGGCTCTTTCACAACTCCATTTTTAATAGCAATATCAAATGGACATTTCAGAGTCGCATCTTTGATGATTGATTATGGAGCTGAAGTTACGCCAAGTATTTCATCGTCAATCGCAAAAAACACCGATCAATCGCATCGACTGATGGGTAAGCATCCAATCTTGTTTAAAGTACTAGAAAACGCTCTACACTTAAAAGATCAAAACAAAGAAGGTGAATGTTTAGAATTAATGACAAAAATTGTCGATATAGCTCCCGAAACTCTTCAGGCTCATATTCTGAACCAAAGTCCACTCTACCATGCGATCTCACTTGGATTTTTTGACATTGCCCAGATGCTGCTTAACAAGGGATCAAAAGCTGATAATGAGATAGTAGAAGCAATCAAAAAAATTCTAGTTATCAAACACTTGTCAGGCGACCGAAGAGCAAAGTTAGGAGAAATTCTGATCCAGATATTTGAAATATCGCCAGATAGACTTCCTATCATATCAAAAGCAATAGGTCTAACACCGGAAATGATATCTGAATTTCCCATGTTCGAAGATGGGCATGTGCAAAATGATTTAACGGCCCATGAGGCAGTAAAGATAGCGAAATTATATAAATTCGAACCTCAAGAGATATACGAAAAAAGATCGCAATCAGCGATGCAAAAACTTCTTTTCAAGTGCCTATCACTCGCAGTAAAAAAAGGTCTACACTCTGGTCAAGACATTATGTCAATCGCCGCAGCAGCAAAAATTCAAAAGCCTGAGCAAGAACTAACCGAAATTAAAGAAGATTTAGAATCACTAAGAGCAAGATCCGCAGACTTGTCAAAAAGATCAGCATTACTATTAGCAAGGCAAGCTTCACAAGCGGCACAAAGAGCTCTAAAACTTGACCACGAAGGTCTTGTTGCGGAATCTCTAGCCGCAACAATAAAAGCAAAAGCAGAAGGACCAACTCTAAAAGAAAGAATTTCAGCATTAGAATCCGAGCTATCGTCTAAGAGTGCAGATCTGGTTGCAGAGCAACAAAAAGCGACGTCAGCACAACAAAAAGCGGCGTTAGAGCAAGAAAAAGCAAAGGAAGCGCTTGAACAAGCCAAGTCAGAACAAAAAGCTTTGAAGGGAGTTAATAGAAAATTGCAATCAGACCTAGCAATACTCACAGAGCAACTTAAGCAAGTTCGGGAATCTAAAGCAGAATTACAAAAAAAGCTAAAGCATGAATCCAGAACAACAAAAAAACTGTCGCAAGGTAAGGAAAGACTAGCATCAAGATTGCAAACTGTAGTTCAAGAACGTGATACCGCATTGGCAGCAAAGGCAGGCCTGCATACTAAGGAGTCAGAGTTAAGAGTCAGAGAAGAGCAACTAAGACATGAATTAGCAGGGTTGAGGCGAGATAAATCTCAGCAGAAACAAGATTCGAAAGCTCTTGCAGGGTTACAAACAAATTTAGCTGATGCCGAAGCGAAACTGGCGCAAAGTACACAAGAAAAATCACAACTTGCTGCATCTCTCACCGCGGCACAAAATGCAGCAGCAGTCTTTGAGTCGCAAAGACAAGAATATGGGCAAGCATTAGCATATGCTGCAGAGCAAAGATCAGCACTCGAAGCGGAAATATCAAGGCTCAGAGAAGAGGCAGCAAGAACAACGCAAGAAGTAAGGGCAAAAATACACCAAGAGTATGCAGAAATCATAACCTCAACACAAGCAAGTGCTGACTTTTACCAAGGAGTAGTGGCGCAACTGCAAAAAAGAAATTCAGATATGTATCATCAACCTGCACCGACTGCATCATATGCAGCGCCTTACGCTGGCAACCCTCAGCAACCAGTACCCCGATATTTTGCGCAGCAAACAATGCCGCCAACTCATCTTGATGGCGCCCCGCAACAAGGAGCAACCGCAAGATTTCAACCACCAACCCCTGCTATTCAGACCTCCCGCGATCATCGCCCTACCCCACCACCTACTTCGATACAACCAAGTGATGGCAAAGCTACAACAGATCGCATCCGTAGCAAATCTCAAGCAGAAAAATAAGACACATTACGCCCAGGATCTTACCTTGGCGCAATTAGGGGTAGAAAAACCAGGTAAATCTCAAGCAACTTTATAAAACAGTGTATATTTATTATAGCATGTAATTTTTTAGCTGTCAAGCAATAAATTGAATATTGTTTAGATAATTAATATTTAACGAATTAATTTTAACAAAAAAATGATACGAGTTATTATAAAATAGTTATATTCTTAACTTAATATTTAGCAAATTAAGCTTGACAAAATAAAATGATACAAGTTATTATAAAACAGTTATATTTTTAATTTAAGTTGTATGTTATGCCACCAAGAAGAAAAGGCAAAAAAGGTAAAAATGGTGCAAAAAGTTTACCAGGAACCGTTGCTGCTTCACAGCATGAGATACAAATAAATCAAATCGAACAAGCTCTTGCAAGGCATTTTACATTCCCTGAGGCAAGTGCCGAAGCAAGGCCTGGTTCCACGACAAAGACAGGATCTGTAAAAAAACCTAATGTAACAGAACCCTCTTTTCGCGATGAATTAGGACTTTCCTCAGCCATTGAAAAATACAATACCGCCTCAAAAAAGCAAAAGCTAGCTGCGCTTAGATCTCTAAATCAAAATGTAGATAGATTTTTGCAACTTCCAGTTTGGGCAGCAGTTAATCCTGACACATTGGCAAAAAGTTCTCTTGCTGACCAAGGTTCGATGATTAGAATTGATTGGCGTAGCTCTATTTCTGCACAGCAATTGCTGGATATAACCTCAACAATTGAAATTCTCATCAAGCCACCTTGCGTAGATCGATTAAAAAAAGATCCAAATTATCTTTCTATGCTACAGATGCTACTAGCTGCAGCAATTATTCAAAATGATTCCACATTGGCTCGAGATACAATTATAATGATGTTCGAGCTCGTCAAAACTAAAGAACTCGAAAACCCCAGGCAGTATTTTCGTAACCTTGTACTAGGATCCTCTTTCAAAGGCAAAGAGGTTGAGTGCGCCAATTTACTGGTAGCGTCAAATGCTAAATGCGATGCAAAAATGATTGCTGCTATTGGTGGTTTGTACGTAGAATTGGGAGGGAGTATTGATTACAAAGGAAGTAATGGAATATCAGCCTTGCATCAATCATGCCACCAGATGATAACGGCATACACCTATAACGTATTAATGCCGATACTAAGTGGACAAAAGCCCAAGCAACTCGAACTAAAAGCTTTAACTTCATGCGTTGAAAAAATCCATTTTTTAATATCAAAAGGTGCATCATTACCAGAAATTGATACTGCGACATCAACAATTTCTGCATACGACCTTGAGGTTATTGAGGCTATATCAGTTGTGGTCAAAGAAGGAAAAACAGTTAATGAGACAGTCTCGGATCTAGTTGGAAAATCAAATAAATATTTAGCAAATCCAGGGGTCAGTAGTAAAATTGCCGCAATAGAACTTAGCAAGACAACTAAAGAAGGGCCGCAGGTCGATTTAATTTCGTCTTTAAGTAGAGTTATAGGCACTTACAATGAAGATGCATATTACAGACTTAAGCACAAATCAAAGCGAAAACACAACCCTGCAGACCTGGAAAGCTTTGTTGTTGACAAAATGGAAGAGGTGCGTACAACCGCTAGCGTTCCACGTGAAGATGGAGATGAAAAGTTTGAAAAAATATTTACTATGATTCTTGAGGTTGAAAATGCCCTTGCTCAACACCCAGAGGTAAATAACAATTCAGATAAGGGTTGGAGAGAATGTGCCCTTTCATATCAAAAAAGACTTACATTAGCCCTTAAAAGCGCAGGTGAGGAAGACCTAGATCTTGTCTTAGCACTTGCCGATCAAGGTGCAGATTATATTAAACAAACCCCAGTAGAAACACAAAGGCTGTATTATCAAAAGATCTATCAAGCGGTCGAAGGGTACTTAGCAAAAGAGTCTTGCGATATGTATTCTACCGAAAAATTCACAATATTATGCGACTTAGCTGACCCTTTTCCAAAGTTAAAAACTAGAATGGTTGCAAAAACTAGAGATATCATAGCAGGAGAAGGTTTTTTAAAGACCAATCCCTACCTAATGTCCGAAATGGAAGCTAGGTATCGTAAACTGATACCTGAAAAAACATTACCAACGACTGAAATACCAGAGACATCCCAGAGCAGATCGACAAAAATGTTAATGGAATTAATTGTAAATCAAAGCGCGAGAACCTCTATTCAAAAATTCTATACCCCCCGTATAGATCGCATGCTTGAAGAAGGGGGTCGCCACAATGAAATCATGATACTTGCATCAATGCAATATCTAAAGAGAGCAGGCTCTTTAGAAGATGCAGCAGTCTTGTGTCATATTACAAATCATAAGATGCCAATGGAAGATCGTGCCGCATCGACATTGTTAGCAAAGATGATGGAGCCGGGCCACGTCAATTCTTACATGCAAATATTTACCTTTTTGGATCTAGGTCTATTAAGAACTGACCAAGTTGTAGGCGCCCTACAAGTAAACAATCCAAACACTGAGACATTCAAACATCTCGTCCGAAGATGCCTTGAGATTGATAGCAACTGCGTCGCTGGTGAAGTGTTTGACAAAGGGGATCTTGATGACGATACCGTTTTAAGGCTACACCTAAATGGCGCCAAATTACCTGAAGGCCTTTTGCCAGAACATTTTACCGAAGAAAAAATGCTTCAATTTGGCGACGGAAGACACCTTGAAAACCTTGCGGCCGCAAAAGGCGAAAAATTAACAGAATTACTACTAAGTGACGAAACCGAGATCTCAGGAGCTATATTGCAACATGTAGCGATGATTATGAACTCAAAATTCGATGCCCGTTCCGAAGAAGAAGTGGCTGTCAAAGAAATTCTTTCCGATACTGAAACACAAAAAGCAATAGGGTTAAAAGTTGTCAAAGAATTAGGTCACTCAATTGCCAGGGCTAAAGATGCAGCTAAGTTATGCAACAATGAAGAGTTAACAGCGGCAATGAAAGATTTACGCCTTTTTTGTTCAATTTTACCTAAAACGGATCCAGATTGCGAAACTTTGGTTGCAGACCTCGCCAAATACATAAATCCTCACCTTCAGGTTACCAGAGTTAATCTAGTACTGTACTCGTTAATGCAATCAATACAAGGCGTTACTGGATTTGATAGTAATAAATGTCAAAAACTAACTATACAAAACGCTTTTGATTCAATACCGTACGCTCAATCAGTAATATTTGCAATGGAAGAGGGGGAAATAGATCCTTTTACCGATCTGGCGGAACGAGGATCAATTTTGCAACAAATATTAGCACCAGAATTCAGGGATCCAAAGCTACGATTTAAAAATATTAGTAAAAGATTGGAATTGCTAGGATTTGCGATTGCTCACCCACAAGCTAGTAACAACATTGCACAAATAAGAGGCCTACTGCCACAAATGGTAGAGCTTGCCACCTTAGATGTATCGACAAAGAGGTCCAAGGTAAATTTACTAAGCCTCTTGAAACTTGATGTTTCTATAGCAGTGCCAGATTTTACCGACCCCACTTTATGTCCAGCAAAATTATTGCTAATTATCGGTGATAACGAGATAGTTAACACCTTAATATCCAAACTAACCGTCGATCATCAATTTGATCTGACTCAAGTGCAAGAATTCTTATTACAACATCACGAACAGGCAGATGTTGAGCGTATATTAGGGTTATTACCTACTGTAGAAACAGTAAAAACCACGCCACCTGCAGAACCAGAAAGCCCACCAGTGCAAGGTGGTGCAAAAAAACCAACGACTCCAACTGCCGAAGAAAAAAGAGTCAACGATTTAGAGTCAAAAACAGCAAAACTTAAAGCACAATCTGCAGAGCTAAAAACAAAACTTGAAGAGTTATCAAGTAGATCGAAAGATTTACTAAAAGCGAGATACCAAAAAATGGATTTAGAAAGCCTTTTCGATCTAACGTTAGACAGAGGATCTCATGACCTAGTATTAGTAAAAGAAGCGATTAAGGAAAAGATTGAAGCTCAAGAGACAAAGGAGCAGCGAACTGAAGCAGTGATACAGAAATTAAGAAAAGAATCGCAATCTTTAGGGACGAGGTTAGGAGCGACAACCACAGAACTAAATACTTTAAGACAAAAATCTGGCGCAAAAGAATCAAAGCAACAAAATAAATTAAAAAAAACAGACGCAAAGCTGCAAGCGATGCTAAAAGAAAAAGATGCAGCGCAAAGGCATGCTGCATCACTGACGCAAAAAGCAACAAGATCACAATCAGAAAAACAAGACCTAGAGCGTGAAAATGAAAAATTGCAATCAGACCTAGCAAGACTTAGAGAAAGGTTTGTGCAATCTGAAGCAGGTCTAGCTGCAAAAACCAAAGAAAATAGTAAATTAGCACAAGATTATAAACAATCGCAAGCCGTCAATGCAGGGCTAGAGGGTCAAAACAAAACCCTAAGATCTAGAGAGGTAAAGCTACAACAGAAATTTGAAAAAGCCTTGAAAGCAGCACAAGAAAAATCGACAAAGTTTGAAAAGCAGCTGGTGCAAAGCATAGAAGAAAAATCGCAACTTACCGCATCTCATGCAGCGGCACAAACTGCAACAGCAACTTCCGAGTTACAAAAACAACAATATGAACAAGCATTAACATCTGCCGCAGAGCAAAAATTAGCACTCGAAGCGGAAATATTAAGACTCAGAGAAGAGGTAGCAAAAACAACGCAAGAATTAGCAGCAGAAATACACCAAAAGTACGCAGAAGACCTAATGTCGTTACAAGCAAGAGCTACTTTTTATGAAAACGCGCTACGACTAAATTCAGCTACGCAGCAACCTGCGCCGACTACAACATATACAGCAACTCACAACCCCCATCAGCAATACGCAATGGCAACTTCATATCCCGCAGGATCTTATTATCCTACACAGCCACAACACTTCCCGCAGCCACCACGCGAGCAAGTCTCGGCACTACCAGCTGCATATCATCCAGCAACAACTCATCGCCCCAAGGAACCAGCGCGACAAGAATCTACAACAGCAACAGGAAACTCAAGTACGGCGCCAGCAGGTCCTGACCTAACCAGGTCAAAAACAGCAGGACTATTAAAAATCCCTCCAGGACTTCGCGCAAAAATTCAAGAAGGAAAAAGGGAGATGTCTGCATTGCAAGGAGCAAAAAAGCTCCCTGCCAGAAAACCACAAACCGCACCAAGACCACAGCATGACACTAAAGTTGTCGGAGCAAGTAGTGGTAACAAATCTCAAGCAGAAAAATAAGCCACATTACGCCCAGGATCTTACTTTGGCGCAATTAGGAGCACATAAAACAGGTAAATCTCAAGCAACCTTATAAAACAGTGTATATTTATTATAGCATGTAACTTTTTAGCTGTCAAGTAATAAATTGAATAATGTTTAGACAAAATGATACAGTCACTATAATTTTTTATATAAATGACTTGACAAATTTATGCTAAGTAAGTTAATATAGGGGTAATTTGTTTTATTCTAATTTTTCATAAAAAATGGGCAAGAAAAAAGGTGGCAGAAGGCGAGGAAAACCTGGCCAAGAAGGACAAGTTCAAGGAGTGACTGCTGCTGCTGCCCAAGAGGTAAGAGCAAGTCGAAAAGGTCACGAAACACCCTTTCCTCAATTCGCCTCCCTTGCTAATAACCTGCTCCAAGATTTATCTGAAATGAAAGCTCGCGCTGAAAAATATATAAAACGAGAGCAAGTATATGATACATATTCAATGCAGATAGCAACTGATATAGTATCGCAAATAGATCGCGGCGCAAAATCTGGAGACAGAATAGCACCGGTTTTTACCATGATGAATCCAGTTGATGTATGGATGCAACAGGCCCTAGGTAAGACCCCTGCAGCACAACTCGACTTAGAGCAAACTTTAACCAAGATGAAGCTCACACCCCCTGCTGACTTAATCCGCGCCCTGATCAGAAATACATTAGTGCCAACTGAAAATCCATTCAGTAAGGTGACTCAGGAATTGCTAGAAGAATCTATTCGTCACAACTTTGACGAAATGAGAGGGATTATGGGAGCTTTAAAAACCACATTGAATCAGGCGCTACTTAAAATAAAAGTACTATCTGCGCAAGATGTAGGTAATAGTCAAGATTTCATCGATTTAAAATCTGCCAATACTGCGTTGGAAGAGCAAATTGCACAATATAAAGAACAAGTTGCTGAACTTAGCGGATCTTTACTATTGGCGGAAGAGAAGATGGATCAAGGAAAACCAGGTAAATCTAGGGCCCATGAAGATTTAGAAAGAAAATTGGCGGCATCTAGAGGGGAGATATCAACATTGAAAAACGCGATCAAGACACAAGAAGAAGAGACAAAAGCCAATCTTAAAAAGGCACGTAAAGAAGCACTTGAAAGTCAAAAGGATGAAGATGCAGCAGCAAAATATCAAGCACTAGCAGAGCAAGCAGGAAGACATGCTGATGAAAAAGATAAACTTATAGCTGATCACAAAGCAGAAATGGCCAAATTAGAAGCTGAGATCGCCACCAGAGTTGCAGCAGAGGTTGTGGCACAGTCTACCGGTGCAGAAGTTATACACCAGGAAGAAATTGGCCGCCTTACAGAGCAACATCAAGAGCAGATAGCAGGACTAAAATCTCAACTAGCAACAGATAAAAAAACTCCAAAGCCACAACCGGCAGCAACACTAACCAATACCGCATCGCAAACAAAAGAAGTGGAATCAAAACAAGAAATAGTGGTAACTGTAAAATCTAGGTCCCAGGAAATAGAACAATTGCAACAAGAAAACGCGAGATTAAGAGAAAGTGAGGAAAAAGTAAGGGCGCTTAATGCTGAAGCAATAGCTCAATTCCAACATCAAGTTAGCCTTTTATCGGCAGACCTCACTAAGACAGTGCTAAGTTCAAAAACGGAGCCAGCAAGAGTTTCAACCGCAGAACCAACCATCGCCCCCGGACCTAAATCGGCCGGTGGATTAGGAGTCACCAATAGCAAAAAGTCGCGATCACTATAGCTTATTACTTTTGATCACTACAAACCATCTTATTTTTTACAATATTAATTTGACAATTTAGATCTTTTTAAGATGAGATAAAAAAGTTGTTTAAAAAAATAGTTAATCATGAGTAAAGCTGCAGCAGTACATGACTCCAGTGGAGTCGAACTCATCGTACCTTCCGATGATATTAAAATTATCGACTTGCCCAAGGATGAAAATCCTGCTTTTTTTATAATTCTAGCAAAGTCCATCTTGGAAAGACTTAGCGATGATACCATTATTGATTTTATCGAAAAAGATAGTAAAAGACTTGAAGCAGACCTTACAATACTCGGCGAAATTAAGATTTCTGTACGTGGTAATCACCCCTCTACCCTTCTTAAACTCTTACACGAATATAACAAAACGACAACAATTAAATATTGTGTCCAAGAGGGGATATTAGATATCAATCAAGCTGTAGATGAAACCAGAGGAGAAACGCTACTATATCAAGCTGCCACCAAAGCGCAAAGTGAAGCTTTGCTGCTCGAAATTAAGCTTTTACTAGAATTAGGCGCCAACCCTAATACTCAAGACAAGCGAGGAATGACACCCTTTCATCATGCCTGCGATATTAACAGAACAGAAAGTACCGATGCAATAGTAGCAATGATCAAGCATGGCGCGGACCCCTTTCTTACCGATAAATACGGCAAACATGGGCTATATTACTGCAGCCCATTTCCTAACTTAGTAGAAGCGCTAGTATTGGGTTATAGAGAAAGATATCATGAAGAGAAATCGCTACCCTTAAGAGGACTAAATGGCACGTTACTGACTCAGTTAAAAGAAGCAAGAACAGAGTCATCGCGACAAAAGGAAGAGTTAACATCCCTACAGCAAGAATTATCTGCACAAAAAGAAGCAAACGGCGATCTTACAGCAAAATCAATAGCTCAACAAGAAAAAATATCATCACTAGAAGCGCAATTGTTAATTAATGAAGAGGCTTTGCAAAAAACTGTGGCTGCACTTCGGGATAATGTTTCAAAATTAAAGGCAGAAGTTTTCAGTTTGAAACCTCAAATTACCAAAACTCTTGTCGTTGATGCTCAAAAATTAATTGCGCAAGTTCAAAAAGAAATTGCCCCCTTGATATCTCAAAAAGAAGCGGCAAACACAGCCGAACTGCAATCTGAAAATCTTAGACTAAAACTAGAATTAGCGGCTAGAGAATCTGAGATGAAAGCAGAATTAGAGTCTCAACTGGCCGCGAAAGAACGCGAAATGGAAAAAAGTTTAGCCGCACAAAAAGAAGCTATCAAGGCTCAGATTACAGCAGAATTAGAAGCTGTAAAAGCTAGTATGAAAGCAGAATTAGAGTCTCAACTGGCCACGCAAGGATCGGATTTCGATGCGAAATTAAAAGAGGCGGCGCGACAAAGAGACCAAGCGACGCAAAATGCTGCAAAATACGATAGCGCAAAAGAGAAGCTTGATGAACTACTGCCACTACCACATGATCTTGAGGTGGCAAAGACAGATCTTGAGGCGATTAAAGAAGAGAATAGCCAGCTCCAACAAAGATTAGAAGAGTTATCTTGGCAATGTCAAGCATTATATGCTCAAGGAATGCAATGGCAACTGTCGGCACAAGCTAGTCACCATCATGCAATGACAGTGAGACAGGAACTTGCGGCAGCCGCTTCAGAAAGAGATCGCTTTGCTGTAGGACTTGTCAGAGCTACTACAAAGACACCGCAACGCCCCCCTCATCCAACAATGATCCCAGTGCACCACCCTGGAATGCAAATAGCGATGGCATCACCACCAAACCCAATGCCTGGCTCGCACTTTCATAGTCCACCACCATCTTATCAACACCCTCAGGCACTACCAAGATCACCGCAACCCGCCGCAATGACGCACCATCCCCAGACGCCATCAGGTCACACTCATCAAACACGAGAGATGTCAGCCAGAGCGACTTCATTTCAGCCTCATGCAGCTCGCGCTGATGCAAAACCAGATCCCTCAGTGCAGCCAAATAAAGCGAAAAGTGCCAAAGGATCAACTAGTAATCAACATCAGTAAAGCAACTATTACACTGCACCCAAGATCTTACCTTGGCGATAAAATCAGCTTTACTACCAAAAAACACTATATCAAGAAACCATAATACAATTAAAAGAGCATTGTATAGTTATATTATAATACAGTGCTTTGTTAATGTCAAGAAAGAATTTAACTTTTTTAGGATTTTTTTTGCAGTAAGCTATATAGCCATTGCTACGGCTGCATCTTTTGCTTGCCGCTATCAATCTACCGCTGCTAATTTTTGAGTTTGATCAAAGGCTTGTAATTCGCTGACAACCTCATCAAGATCGCCCATCATAATCTCTTCAATCTTGTAAAGAGTTAAGTTGATGCGATGGTCGGTGACACGATTTTGCGGGAAATTGTAGGTTCTGATGCGCTCAGAGCGGTCACCGCTACCGACTTGGCTTTTACGATTTTTCGCCTCTTCTTTATGGATACGATCACGCTCTGCTTCATAGATTCTAGAACGCAAAACTTTCATTGCTTTTTCTTTGTTTTTGATCTGTGATTTTTCATCTTGCATTGACACCGTGACACCAGTTGGTAAGTGAGTAATGCGCACGGCTGAATCAGTGGTATTAACCGACTGTCCACCCGGGCCTGATGAGCGATAAACATCAATTTTTAAATCCTTTTCTTCAATTTTAACATCAACATCTTGCGCTTCAGGTAGTACCGCAACAGTGGCAGCAGAAGTGTGAACACGACCCGAACTTTCAGTTTCTGGCACCCTTTGCACGCGATGAACTCCGGACTCAAACTTCAACTTAGCAAACACATTTTTACCAGAAATTAAGGCACTAGCATCTTTGTAGCCGCCAATTCCAGTTTCTGAAACTTCTAAAACTTCAAATTTCCAGCGATTTTTTTCAGCATATCTTTGATACATGGCAAACAGTTTGTTGGCAAAAAGAGCCGCCTCTTCGCCACCCGTCCCTGCTCTAACTTCTAAAATTGCATTCTTTTCATCAGCTTCATCTTTTGGTAGCAATGCGACTTTAAGTTCTTGCTCGATCACTGGCAGGTCTTTTTTCAAAATTTCTAACTCCTCACTCATCATCTCTTTCATCTCAGCGTCATCAGTCTCTGGCAACGCCCCTTCAAGATCATTGATCTCGGTATCGGTTTTTTGGTAACGATTAATAATCTCAACGATTGGAGCTAAGTCGGAATGCTCTTTGGATATTTTAGCAAAGTCGGAGCCAAGAGCCGAGGGATCTTGTAGCTTCTTTTCGACTTCACCAAATTTGTGTAAAATAGCATTTAGCTTTTGCGATAATGACATTTAACTATTGAATTTAAAGAAAATTTTATTATTATATATAACTATATTAATATATTTAAGCTTAATGGTCAAGGAAAATCGACCATTTAAACTACAAATCAAATGTCATGACTAAAAACTTTTATGTAACATCGCCAATTTACTATGTTAATGATGCGCCTCATATTGGCCATGCCTATACTAGTGTTGCTTGCGATGTCATTGCTAGATTTAAGAGAAACCAAGGCTATAATACCTATTTTTTAACTGGCACTGATGAGCATGGACAAAAAGTAGAAAAATCAGCTATTGATAAAGGTAAAACGGCACAAGAGCTGTGCGATGAAAATTCACAAAAATTTCGTCAGCTAGCTGAACTGCTACAACTTTCAAATGATGACTTCATCAGGACCACTGAAGAAAGGCACAAAATCTGTGCACAGAAATTCTGGCAACTTCTTGAGGATAAAGGTGCGATCTATAAAGGTGTTTATGAGGGTTGGTACGCAGTTCGTGATGAAGCTTTTTACGCTGAAGATGAAATTGAGGATGGTAAAGCTCCCAGTGGTGCTGAAGTAAAATGGGAAAAGCAAGAAAGTTACTTTTTTAAACTTAGCGAATATGAAGACAAGTTATTAGCACTTTATGATGCAGTGCCAGACTTCATTGCGCCAAAATCAAAAATGAACGAGGTAGTATCCTTTGTAAAATCGGGACTAAAAGATCTGTCTATTTCCAGAAATAGCTTTTCTTGGGGCGTAAAAGTACCTGGTAGCGAACAAAATGACGAAAAAGAGCACATCATGTATGTTTGGCTCGATGCACTAACTAATTATCTATCGGCGCTGGGCTTTGCTGACGAAAAAGATGATAAATTATATCAAGATTTCTGGCTTAACGCTCAAGAATCACCGCTACATATTGTGGGTAAGGATATTTTAAGATTTCACGGCGTCTATTGGCCAGCGTTCTTAATGGCGGCTGGGATTAACCTGCCCCACTCTATCTATGCTCACGGCTGGTGGACTAATGAAGGTGAAAAAATCTCCAAATCTGTTGGTAATGTCATCAAGCCAGAAAGTGAAATTGACTGGATCAAGTCTTTTGGCGTTGCTGATGATACTGCTATTGATTATTTTAAATTCTTTTTAATGCGTGAAGTGCATTTTGGTAATGATGGTGATTATCGACGCGACGCCATTGTAACAAGAATCAATTCTGAGCTTTCTAATAATATTGGAAACTTGGCACAAAGAAGTCTTTCTATGATTAATAAAAATAATGATGGTAAAATTGTTGACATTGCCAGCTTTGATGATGACAATAATCCTTTAAAAAAGATTAATGAAATGCAAGATGCGTTAGCTAAGAGAATGGATGAGCTTTCATTTAATGAAGCTATTTATGATGTGATCATTTTTGCCTCAAACTGCAATCAATTTCTAAATGATAAAGCGCCATGGAAATTGAGAAAGGAGGATAGGATCGATGAAATGAATCGAATTTTGTCAGTAATTGCTAACTGCTTAGCGGTTATCGCTCTCAATCTACGACCTTTTTTGCCAAATTTGAGCATAGAGCTGTTATCGATTCTGAATTTAAGCGAAGAAGATGCTGTTAAAGCACAAGAAAAGGGAATCTTTTTAGAGCCGGGTCATAAAATCGGTGCAACAAAAATAATTTTCCCTAAATTAGAAGAAAAATAATATGAAATTTATATCTTGGAATATTAACTCAGTAAGATTACGCATGCCTCTAATTGCAGAGTTTATTAAAGAGCAAAATCCTGATATTTTATGCCTGCAAGAGATCAAAACTCAGGATGAATTTTTTCCTTTGCAAGATTTTAAGGATCTTGGCTATCAATATGCTGAATTTAGTGGCGAGAAATCATATAATGGCGTCGCGATAATTTCAAAGCTACCGTTGAAAAATGTGCAAGTAATCGATGTTTTGGGTTACGGCCATAAAAGGCATATTAAATGCGATGTCGCAACTGGTATTGGCAATGTTGAGATTCATAATCTTTACATCCCCGCCGGTGGTGATATTGCTGATGTCAAGACCAACCCAAAATTTGATCACAAATTAAAGTTTGTTGATTTTATGAGTGATTTTTTTGCTGCTAAAAAAGAGCAAAATTTAATTATTACTGGAGATTTTAACATTGCACCACTTGAAAATGATGTTTGGAGCCATAAACAGCTGCTAAAAGTAGTTTCACACACGCCAATCGAAGTGGAAAAATTGACCAAGTTACAAGAAATAGCTGAGTTAATCGATAGCCATAGATTATTAGTGCCAGCAACTGAAAAATTATATAGCTGGTGGAGCTATCGCGGCAAAGAACCTTTTAAATCCAATCGTGGACGCAGATTGGATCATATCTGGACATCAAAGAGCTTAAAAAACAACATTATTGGCGTTAAAACCTACAACGAATATAGAATAAAAGAAAAACCATCGGATCATGTTCCAATCGCTACAATTTTTGATTTATAACTAAGCCTTTACTATCAAGGCTTTATGATAAATTATGTCGCAAATCACAATAAATTAAAAAAACTTGCTAATTTTTTCTTTTATTTTATAATAAAAATTATAATAATTGTAATATAAAGTTAATTTTCTAATTATGAGCGAAACAGTAAAAATTATTTTTAAAGAAAACGGTGAAGAAAAAGCATTTGATGTTCCCGTGGGCACTACTGTGCTTGAAGCTGCACATAATAATGACATTGATCTTGAAGGAGCCTGTGAAGGATCTCTAGCCTGCTCTACTTGTCATGTAGTTGTTGATGATGAAGAATATTTCAATAAACTTGACGAACCAAGCGAAGATGAAGAGGATATGCTAGATCTGGCATTTGGTCTGACTTCTACATCAAGACTAGGATGTCAAATTATAATGACAAAAGAATTAGACGGTTTAACTTTAACGGTTCCTAGCGAAACAAGAAACATTTCTGTCTAGGATTTGACTATCACTTAAAAAAGTGATTAAACAAAAATTAATAATTATGTTGAAGAAGATTCTAGCGGTACTTGTGGTTTTGGTCGTAATAATTGCCGGGGGGCAATCGGCATTTTGGTTTTTTAAAGTTGGAAAATTAGAAAAATACCTAACAACATATTCTGCTAAGAGTGATTCTCCTATCGAAATCGAAGGCTTTGAAATTTCCGGCTTTCCTTTGCGTCAAAATGTTAATGTTAGAGGGTTGAAAGTAAAATCTCCCGAGTTACTTTCTAAGGAAAACGTACTACACTTTGATAAACTAACCATCATCTCTTCTATCTTTAGCAATATATTTGAAATTAACTTTTCTGGTAAAGCATTTTTAATAGATTCTGATAAAAAAAGAAGCGAAGTTAGTTTTATTAAAAAGCCCTCCGCTCAAATCAAAATTAGTCCAGATGGATTATCTAGTTTTTCATATAAAGATTTAGGATACAAATTGTTAGGAGACGATACTCAAGAGATATATACATCAGGAGCTAATGACGTTGCAATCGTAGTAACCAAGAATGAATCTGGTCAAATAATATACAGAACTAAAGCGTCTTCTAAAAATACACAGACTTTCGATTTAATTAAATTTTACCAAGATAACTATGAGAACTCTATTGTTGATGGCCTTAAAACTGGTAAAATCAAAATTGGCATGAAAGAGTTACAGCAAAAGCAAAGCGAGGAAGAGTCTGCAACTATCACAATACCACAAAATATAATGTCTGAATTCGATAATAAAGTAGAGGAAATTTCTTCCAAAATAGCAAACGGAGAAATAAATACTAATGAAGCTGAAAATATTGAAACAAAAATCATAGAAAGCAACAATCAAGAATCTCAGGAAGTAGCAACTAGTGATCAAGATACAAATCAAGTAGCGACAGATAATCAGGAAGTAGCTAAAGAGACTAGTAACAACCCAGCTACAGTTACTACTGATGATAATAGTAACAAAAACGATAACACCCAGACTGCTACAAATGACTTACCTACTACTGAGCAAGTCAAAACAACCGAGACTACTAATAATGAGCAGCAAGAAGGTAATGTAGCTGAGCAACAAGCGGCAGCGGTCAACCCTCAATCCGCAGACCAAGCTACAACTGAAGATAATCCTGCGATATCTAACGCGTCGCAAGAAACACAAAACAACACCAGTCAACAACAAGAAGCGCAAAATAGCGCCAAACAACATCCGGTTGATGATAGAAGTAAAAAACTTGACGCTCTACTTAATCAAGATGGCGCTGGCGAAGATGAGCTAAAGAAAACTATAGCTAAAAAAGATATCAATATTGATATTGAGTATATACTAACTCCAGCACAAAGCGACTCCTCACCAGCAGTTTCTGATCCCACTAAAATCACTCAAGTAGTAACAACCTATAACAAATCATACAAAATTAACCGCTTAGAACTAAAAAGCGAGTCTTTTAGTATTATTGTCAATGGTCAACTTGAACAACCTAAGGATGACACCAACATGTCAGGCTTTGCAACAGTGAAAATCAAAATGGTTGATAAATTTGTTGAATTTGTACAGTCATCTTTTAGAGATATTGCGACTCAAAATGATACTAAAATTCAATCCTTTGACGCTTCTTATAACACAGCAATAGTTAAAAATGCTTATGCTAGCTTCTTATCCGTTGTTTCTGATAACTTACCAGCAGTAACTACTGATATTGCAGCTAAAAATCAACTATCTCAGAACCAAACTGCGGTTTTTGATATCAGAAGAGAGAAAAACCTCGATATTGTAATTAATGAAACTCCAATCAGAGAAATCGTTGGTAGATTCTAAGATTACAATGCAGTAAGTATAAGATTTTACCATGCTTCTAACCGATTTAATCCGCAAAGCAAAATCAGAACTGAAAAATGCTGGTATTGATAGCTACAATATTGATTGTAGAGTTATCATTTCCAGCGCTCTAAATCTATCAAAAGAAGATTTCATCTTCAAGGCCGATACTATTAAAGTAAGCGAGCTTGAGTTAGCAAAAATCAATGATGACATTAAGAGAAGAATAAATAGAGAGCCTGTGTCGCACATCACCAATAACCGCGAGTTTTACGGTCTTGACTTCTTTGTTAATTGCGCAGTTCTCGATCCCAGGCCAGACTCTGAAATACTGGTACAGCAAGCAATTGCGATCATAAACAATCTTGAGAAGCCAATCACTATGGCAGAAATAGGAGTTGGTAGCGGCTGTTTATCTATTGCGATTGCAAAAAACTGTTCCAACGTTAAGTCTATAACTGCTAGTGATATTAGTGCTGAAGCGCTAGAAATTTGCCAAAAAAATGTTGCTAGCCACAATTTAACTGCATATTTTAAGTTGATTAATGGTAATTTGATGGATGATTTTGATAAAAATGACCAATTTAGCGTAATAATTTCAAATCCACCTTATATCAAGACCGCAGATATTGATAAATTACAAATTGAGGTTAAAAAGTTTGAACCAATTAGCGCTTTGGACGGCGGAATAGATGGTCTAGATTACTATCGTAAAATTGCAACGCAAGCAAAAAACTTTCTTACCAATGATGGCTTCTTATTGCTAGAGATTGGTCATGACCAAAGGCAGGATGTTATAACTATTTTAAGTGATCAAGATTACAAAAATATTCGTCACTTCGCTGATTATGGCGACAATGATCGCTTAATAATCGCTCAAAGATAATCCATAGCTCATCCTTACATCCCCTCTTTGTTAATTAACAACGAACACGAACCGCTGGGTCAACTACTAACTGCGCTTTAGCTTTACTAGGATTAGGTGAAGGTACCGCTTTAACTCTTTTTAAGGTTTCAGCTCTATTTAACGCTGCATGTTGTTTCGCTTCTTTTAAAACTTTATTATCAGGATATTTTTTACTCATCTTATTAATTGCCTCAAGATCAACTCTTTTTGCAACCTGATAATCTTCAATTGATTTTGACATCTCCTTAAGACAATCTTCCTTAAATTGATCCCTATCAGCATCCGGCACCTCCTTTGCAGCTTGCCTTAAAGTATCAGAGAGGTAATCCAGCCCATCTAGACCGGTAGCAAAAGATCCTTTGGCCTCTAATGTGACGGCATGAACAGCCCTTACTCCTTCGTTACGAGGACAAGAGTCATCAAGCAGAAGACTGGCAACAACTGAGGCGGGAGATATAGCTTTTTTTTCAGTAACACCCTCACCCCCAGACCAAATATCCATATTCTTGGCTAAGTTTTTGAAAGTAAGCTCTGCTTGTAAAGCCTCAAATCCCGGCTTACCACTTTGAACAGTTTGAAGTATATCTCTAGCCAGATCTCTAGCCTCAGTAATACCAAAACCAACCTCAATTAATTGTTGACTTGCTAACCGTTCAGTATGATCACTACCTTTAGCCATAGCATCCAATGGCCCCAGTAAAGCTTGCACCTGTGGCGAATCAGGTGGAGCAGCCTTCATCAACGGCCCTATTTTCGCAGTAATCATAGTTTTAATGGCCTCTGATTGCCCTTGCGCCTTCTTCAGGTTTTCAGCATCAGCCTTAACGTTACCAAGTAAACCTTTATCAATCATTACATTTTCAATACCGGCCAAAACTTGACTTACAGCCTTTGCATTATTTTCCCTAGTTTTAACTAATTCTTTTTCGACAATAATATCACTACCCCCTGCTGACTTAACCCTATCTTGAAGATTTTGTTGATTTGCAAGAAAATATTTTGCAAGATCCGTATATGCTTTTGCAACTATCTTTTGCTTAAACTCTTCATTTCCTACCATAAATTAATTATTTAATTATTATTTAACGCGTCGAGGCACCGTTCCCCATATTGGCAGATCCTCGTCTCGCTGCTTCGACAGTGGCAGCGTGTGAACCACCGCCTCCTGTGACTTCGGATGCTGAGATGGATCCTTGCTGCGGACCACCTCTTGTGATACTACCACCATCTCGCTCAGTGCTGGCAGTAGCAACTTCAGCTTGGCCGCCAGCACCATCGACTTCTAGGTATCCATCACCCAGGTCTGCAGCATCGTTCTGAACGACATCAGCATTAGCCGTTTCAACAGAACTCTCAACAGCAACATGTCCAACTGTGAGAGAAGCTGATGCATCAAGACTTCTTACTGCATTAATATGCTCTTGAGCATTATTTAAACCCGCTCCAGCCTCGTCAAGATCATGACTAGCTCCTTCGGCAGCATTACTAGCCGCTAGCAAACTAGCAGAACCTGATGTAGCAGCAGAATCACCTCCTAGTTGTTCAGCACCAAAACCCCCCTTCTCCACTCTTAGCTTTAAAGCTTCCGTAGTCTTACTCAACTGCTCTTCCATTTCGCTAAATTCCATAGATGATTTATTTAAGCCAACACTACTCATTTCGTTATAAGCATAACTCATACCCACTGCTAATGCCAATATCGGTCCGACGAAAGGAATAAATGCAAACCCTATTGTTGCACCCAAAGTGACAGCAGCTTTGACTGGGCCAGTCTCATGAACTTTTGCTGGCCCCCCACCCGCCGCAGCGTCCATGACCGCGTTCGGATCACCCTGACCAGCTCGCCAGCCTTCTAGCTTTTTTTTCTCGGGATCTTCCTCGAGATCTTCATCTTCAACAGAAAATTGACTCGGATTTAAATGAAGATCTTCAGGAGCGCCAGCAAAGATACTTTCCACCTCAGGTGATGAACCTATTTGTGCCACACTTTCCTCAAGCATCTCGTCTCTCATCTCTTGCAATTTACCGACAGCTCTATCAGAGAGTTCTAGTGTCGCCGCATCAATAAATTTCAGCATATCCGAGTAGGGATATTCCTGTTGCTGATCCACAGGTCTATAATCATTATCTTCAATAAATTGTGCTAATTTCTGTTTATCTTCTTCTCCTGTGACAGAATTTAGCAATTTCGCCATTTTTGCAGATTTATAGTCTCCTGCAAATTGTAACGGATCTATAGTCTCATCTACACCACCTCCCTTGCCAATAGGCTCAATTGCATGTAAAAATTTACTTCGAATATCGGTATCGACAGGGGCAGCAACGGCCTCTAGAACGTCACTAGCACTGCTTTTTGCCCAAGCAAATAATTCATCAGAATCGACAGCACCTAAATCACCCAAGATATCTAAATCATCAGAGAATGATCCAGCGGATGAAACGGATGCAAGCGAGTCGCTTCTTCGTCTAGATAAACCAGGAGCATTAACATCCATTGCGGAACCCATACTCGCGAGCACCTCGGCGCTCAGATCAACGCTACCACCCCCTGTTTGTGCTGTACTACCCCTCCTACTCATATCTTAAAAATTATTCATTAATATTGTTATAATCATATTATAGCATATTTCTTGCACCTTGTAAAGAAAAACTTATTGCGGCCAGTAAATTAGCGGCTTGCGAGCAATAATTAGCGTTTTTTGTATCATTTTGCTACAAAATGACTGGTAATTATGTCAATTTTGGAACGCTTTATAGCTGTTAATAAGGTAGAAAATTGTTATCTTAACATGGTAAATTGTAATTTTATTAATATGATCATTGTTCATTTTAAGATAACTAAAAATTAAATGCAAGTATTTTTTTAAAAAAATTTAATATTTTTGCAAATTGCCCGCTTTATTGATCAAGACTGACCTTTATAATTAGCGTTAACCTTTAGACTTCCCCCTTCTGGAGTGTGAGGATTAGGACCAGGAGTCCCTGCCTTCACTGGTGCTACACCCGCTTCGAAAGACTCTTTGAATTTAGCTACAACGCCACTAATTTTACCAAGAACTGAATCTTTGTCGATTGCCACTGTTGACGCTTCACCTGCTTGAGATTTACTAGAGGATGCTTTTTCCATTAACTTTTTAGCGCAATAGCCGGAGGCGGCGCTAGCGAGTGGAGCTAAAATTGGCGCAGCTGGACCTGTAAAGGCCGCAGTGACTGCACCAACCGCAGTTGCAACTACTTTCGGAATTATTGATGATTTTGCCTGCTGTTTTTGACCTTCAAAAAAATTACGTAATTTGTCTACCGTACCTTCCTTAATTCCTTCTAATTGCTGTTGTGCTTGTGTAACTTTGTCACTGACTTTTTCACTTAATTGCTCTACGATATTGGCAACAACTCCCTTCATGTCGCCACCTTCCTGTAAATTCTCAAGGTGACCCTCTATTTGTTCGACAAATTGCGCATATTCACAAAATGCTTGAGCATTTTTGGCATTTTTGGCATCTCCTGGGTCTGATAGCTGCGCCAAATCAATGGCTGGAACCTCGTCGAGCTTGTTAATTGCCGTAACTAGAAATTCTAAAGATTCTGATTGGGAATTATGCTGTGCAATCGAGCTGGCTTGATGGGAGATGGTATCCGATTGAAAGTCTCCCTCTGCGATAGAGCCAGATTGCAACTGCGACAGTAATTGCTTCCTAACTGCTGGATTGCGCTTAATATCGCCGCCAAGACCTGCTATTAAATCAGTACCCGCTGACTTTATTGCTGCAACTTCAGAGCTATCAAACACCATAAATTAAGATTAAATTCAACTTATAATCTTATTATAGCATATTATGCAAATTTTGTAAAGAAAAAACATATTTTGATAAGAAAAACTACCTGCCAGATGATTTTGCTGCTGTAGCTTTGGTAGCTGCGCTACCGCCAGATGGTGATGGCGATTGACTTGGATCGGTAGCAAGTATCGTGATATCAAAATCCTTTACTTTGAGCTCTGGCGGCCTAACTAGAGGTATTGCAGCTGGACTTTGCCAATCGTACTCTATACCATTAGCGACCAAAACCTTGTTAATCTGCGATCTAACTGCTACATTGTTGCAGTCAGGCCTAGCTGTCACAAAATTATCCAATTCTTGACAATATGCATGAACTTCTTGCAAGCTACTATGGGTTTTGACGGATTTTGCGCAGATATTTATTAAAGATTGTAAAGCCATAAGATATTCAGGATTGAAATCTCGATGGCGATCAGCCCTGTCTTTAATTGCAGACATATTAACTTTTATATCGTCAAATCTAGCCTGATTGAACTTAGACTGCTCTAAAGATTTTTCATAATCAACATACACTTCATTAGATATTTGCCATTCACAGCCCCTGCCTCTGACTACCATTTGAGAATGTAGCTTACATACCCTATCCTTGCCCACTCCCTGCTCTTGCATATATAGCCTCTCAGCTCTTTTTTTGAAATTGTTGGCACTGCTATGTTCGTAACTGGTCAGTATCAAAGCTACTTCAGCATGGCAGTCAGCAATAAATGAAGTTTTTTTATCTTTAACAGCCACTCTCTCAAGACGGCAAAAATGCGCAAAATTATCTAATGACATAGCATAGTAACTCTCTTTGATTGCAGGATCGGCAGTTACTATTGCTAGATTTTTATAGGTAAAGGCGATATTGTAATAACACTGCCTTACCGTCTCCTGAGCGTTACTGTCACTTGCCTTACTAGCAAGAACTGCAGCCCTTTGAAATAGACTAATAGCCTTGATTAGATGGCCATCACTGGCGCACATATCAGCATAATCATGAAGAAAGTTAGCCTTACTAGTATTGTAACCCTTACCTAACAATGGCCTGAGTAGGTCATCCCTATCGCTAAGCTTAGAATATTGCTCAAAAGCAGCCTGGGACATTTTTTTACTACCTACCTGATCAGAAAATATACGCAATTGTCTATTCGCCATCATGAGCTGAAATATATTATCAGATGTTACCTTGCCGCCACTGCGCTTTGTTTCATTGGTAATAGCTTTTAGCGTCATTCTAATAGCTCGCAATACCGAATCTCTGTCGCTTTCATCGCAAACAATCTCAGCATGTTGACAAATAGCATTAACCGCCAGGACGCTATTACTACACTCCTCAGAAACTCTAGTGAGGCATTTTATGGCTTCACTTTTATGGCCACGTGAGTTATGTATAGAGCCTAAATTATTCAAAATACTAGCCTTAAAGCGTACAATATTTTTCGATAATGACCCAGGCTCAAGACGATCTATTTTTGCAACCGACTTTTTCATTTGCTCAATTGACTCTTCTAGTGTCATTTGCGATGATAAAATGGGGCCGACCGCCAGAGAATCAGCATAACACTCCTCTTCAAAGATGCCAGATCTCTTTTCTGGAGATAGCGTCGAACAAAAAATACGTAAATCACGAACCGTTATCGCCATTTCTTCATATTTACTAGTTCTGAAATAATTATTGGCCATAACAATCATCATCCTAGCTTGCAGCTGCTCTCTAGTGACATCAGGATTTAGAGCCTTAGCTTCTTGCCATAAATCATCAAAATTCCAATTCCTGAAGCTCGCAAAGCGATACAACATTGAGCATGCCTTAATTTCTTTAGCTGATACCAACATCTGCCTAGAGGCAACTTGATCTATAAATTGCGAATCACAGCTTGCAACATCATGCATAACTTTACTATTTCTGACAAATCTAACAGTGCCAAGATCCCTTAAAGACTCCTCACTTAAGACAGCAGAAAAATATTGACTGTAGTCAGTACCTAATAAACTCTTTAACATTTCACCGACCAGGCCCGTGATGTGAGTCACTATTGGGTCTCGATGCGGATGATCTGACGCATATATTTCCTTTAACCTATCAAGCTCAGAATCTACCTTTCCGGAAAGTTCGGCAAACTTAATCTCCTTTTCTTTGGCGTCAAAACCCACGCAGTTAGCAACGGCATCATCATCCAGAGTGGGAAACAAAACGACCTCTTCAAAGGGTAATTTATCGCGCTCTTCGCCATAACTGCGCAATAAATCTTTCATTTTGGTTGCTATTAATAACGCCCTTGACTCATTTCGATCAATATCAGCATCGGACTTGTATTCAGCTCTTATTCTTTTAACAAATTGAATAAAGTTACGGTAATCGGGGTTGTCCGCATCACTGCGTGCAACTTTTTTTTGCTTACCGACTTTTTTTCTTGCTAGAATCAAATCTTCCATTGCACCAGAACTTGGAAACAACTCTTTGACTCCAGCAGGAAGCTTTTCATACAAAAGAAGATAAGAATCTTGCTCTTTTAACGCGCGATAGTCGTCGGCACTCTTGTAAGCTTTTTGCAGCGGCTGCAAATCCTTGTCGCATTTAGCAATTTCCTTAACAAGTTTTTTAATTGCCGAAGTTTTACTCTTGCCGTCTGAAGCGGCACGAGATAAGTCATCAACACCATTCTGAAAAACTTCCAAAGAGCCGGATACCTCAATGGGCGAATAATTTGGATCTGCAATCAGTTTTAAAATCTCCGCTTTGTAGCTAGAAACCCCGCTCCAGACTCTTTGCATGATCTCTATCTTCTCTACATCATTTGCAACCACTACATCAAAATGATTGTAACTTTTTAATTCATTTCTCAATGATGATAAACTTTTACATAATTGATAAAAAGGACTAGCCTCTTCAACAAAATCTGAAATCTTATTTGACAACTCCCCTATTATCGTAAATACTCTTGCAAAAACATAACGATCTTCCATTTTACTAAAGTCGAAATCGTGACTGTCAACAACATCTAAGGTAGTAAAAATCTGATGCAAGGCCTTGGGCGCAAAATGCTGTGCAGCTATTTTCTTAATATAAAGCAAAGGCTTGACATATAAATCAACATCATCATCTGAAATTTTACTAGGTATACCTTGAGCACCTTCTACCATATTAGAAACCTCTTTGATTCTTACTTGCTCATCGTGAAATATAGACTTTAAGGCAAATATCAATTGCTGCATATCCTTTTCAAGACCTTCAAAATCAAAACCCTCTGGAAAGCCAACCGCTGGATCAATATCACTAAGATGACTTAACTGATCCAAACCAATAATGTCGCCATATTTTTTTCTGACCGAGCTTTTACCTATATCAAATCTACTCAATGATTGTAGCTGATCTCCTAATGCTTTCAAACCTTCTAAAATAAAAGACATGTCAAGATCTCCATGACCATCGGACTCTTTCGGTAATTTTTTCAACATACCTCGTAGGTTCGATAGCAAACCTTCGGCATGTTTTAGCGACAACATATCCCGATAAAAGTTCATATCCAACCTTTCTTGGTCGGGATTCGACAAAGCCTTGACCTCTTCTTCACTTAACAAGCCCTTGGAAGAAGTATGATTAGGCAACAAGTCAGGCATCAATTCCGCATGATTGCGCCTAATTTCAAAGGCGCAACGAACTCCAGGATTTGCCAGTATTGCCCTTGCAGATTCTTGATCAAGCTCATCAGGATTGTTGGCAGGATCTATAGCGTAAGACAAGGTAGTTAGCATATTATCAACGGCATAAGGCCCGCAATCATTACCGTTATATTGTTGACGTAATTTAATATCTATCAAGTCAACATTACCTTCTCCAGCTATTTGCTCAACGCACTGATATAAAAGAGCAGCATTGTCATTAGATTGCCACGACTCACCCAGGGAGTCATTGAATATTACCTGAACGAGACCATCTACCCTCTTTCTAATCACCGCTCCTGACCAGTGATTTCCAGATGAGTGAATTGGAATCAATGCAATTTTATTACCAACTAGAACTCTAGCGGTGGCAATATTAAAATTTTCCCTAGCTAAGTGCTCATGCTCCATTTGAGTTTGAGCTAAAATTTCAACATTCTCAAGATGATCAACTTTAGACGTTAAAATTGCCCTAATATCGTCTTCACTATACCAATATAAAGGATCAGGTTCAGCGCTCGATCCTAACTCTCGAGATCTACTCATGTACAAAACAACAGATTAAATTAACACTTTTCAATGATCGAGCTTAAATAATGAAGAACTATTAATCAATCAATTTTTTATTAAGATTTTGCACCATGTGTCACAATATAAATATTAGCAATATTTTACTGAAAAATGGTGGGTGGTAGAAGATTCGAACTTCCGACCTCTACGATGTCAACGTAGCGCTCTAACCAACTGAGCTAACCACCCCAAACTTTAAGAATTCCAGCCCCTTTTTCTCACCTGCGGTTCGAGGAGAGCTGTCATACTGGACTTGCGTCGTTATTAAAATAACTCCTGAGTCCGCTTTAATCTAAAAACAGGCATTTTGTCCTGTTTTTTTAACGCTTAAAGTTATACTAACACTTAAAAATTATTTTTTCAACAAATTTAGTATTTTAAAAGCGAAATATTAATTAAATGACTACAGAACGCTCTCTTTGGTTCTAGGACTATTCACTAACCGCCTTGAATCAAGGATTTCAACATCAATACTACTGCAATCATCCTGGGTATCGCCAAAATTACCACTCATAAGCTAAATTTTAAAGTTAGAATAATCCTAAATTCATTATCAACTTTAAAGAATATTTTACCAAGATTCTGTCGAGGATAAATTGAACTTTGCATTGCTATGATACATCCCCTATTGACATCTTGACTAGCTCACCCTCTCTATCTAGCACGATTTGTGCATTATCATCAATATCTTTAAAGACCCCGGTAGCTACTTGATTGTCATTGTTGATCTTAATCAATTCACCTAGTCTCCAAGCGTCCTCAAGCCATTTTGATCTCACGCCAGCAAAACCATAGTTGAGCCACTGTATATATTGCTGAGTAAAGTTACTTAGGAATTGCTGTAGTAATTTTGATGCCGCAACTTCAATATCAAATTGCGCCAAACTTATCGCTTCAAATATCACATCATCCGGCTTGGAGATAATATTAACGCCAACTCCAATTACTATAAAATCACAATTGCCGTTCGTCATCTCACTTTCCACCAAAATTCCAGCAACCTTTTTATCATTGATTAAGATATCATTAGGCCATTTTTTACTAATCACCACCGCATCTCCCTTGTCATGATCACTAAATAGCTGCGCAATAGTATCTTTTAGGACGTTGGCAGTTAGAATCGTAATCTGATGAATTAGATTAATATCGATTTTCGGCTGTAGAATCAACGAAAAACTTAAGTCACCCTTGCTACTGCTCCAACTCCTATCAATTCTGCCACGACCCTGAGTCTGAAGCTGGCATGTAACAACGCTACCGCCTTTTGCCTCATGATTTCTAGCCATTATTTTAGCCTTATCATTGGTGCTTTCAAGTTCATCAAAAGACAAAATTGTAAAATTTTCATAAATATCACTTTTCCTACGGTTATAGTCATATTTACCTATTTTTTATTATTTTTTTTCTCTTTATTTTCGCTAGCTCTTTGAGCGCTAGCTCTAGCCTTTTCAACAAT
>JBDOIV010000017.1:0-1465 GCA_047404215.1 Rickettsiales bacterium | reverse complement strand
CATGTATTTCCATAATTTTCCATGAAATACCGGTTTGAGTATTAAATCTTTGAGCCCTTTGTTAACAAGGCTCTAGAGAATTTATTTTTTTTAAAAATATAGATTTATGGCACTATTTTTTATCGACATTCACAAACAAGATTGATGCTAAGGGCAGGGTTTCCGTCCCTGCGCAGTTTAGATCAGCTTTGGTGAATAAAGATTTTTCAGGAATAGTTGTTTATGAATCTTTTGTGAATCAGTGTATTGAGGGTTGCGATATTCAAAGAATTACTAAGTTGAGTGAATCGATTGATAGTCTGGATCCTTTTTCTGAAGAAAGAGATGCTTTTGCAACCACTATTTTAGGTGGCGCTATGCAGCTTTCTGTTGACGGTGATGGTAGGGTAATTTTACCTGAGTCTTTGATTGCTAAAAGTGAGATTAGCAAGAAAGCTCTTTTTGTAGGTAAGGGGCCAACTTTTGAAATATGGAACCCTGAGAAGTTTGATGAATATTTAATAATAGCCAAAAAGCAAGCAAAAGAAAAAAGAAACATGCTTCGACTTAATAAAGATAAAAATATAATATAATGCATATACCGGTTTTGTTACAAGAGGTTATAAAATATCTAGAGCCTAGTGACGGTAAGACTTATGTTGATGCTACTTTTGGAGCTGGTGGTTATAGTAAGGCTATATTGCAAAAGGCTGATTGCAAAGTTTATGCAATAGACAGAGACAAAAATGCAGTCCAGTTGGCGCAGAAAGTTAAAAATGATTATCCGAATCGTTTTGAATTTTTGAGAGGCAGCTTTTCGCAAGTTAAAGACCTGTTGCAGGAAAAGGGTGTGGAAAAAATCGATGGTATTGTTTTTGATTTGGGCGTCTCCTCTATGCAATTGGATGAAATGGATAGGGGCTTTTCTTTTGATTCTGATGCTAAGCTTGATATGAGAATGGATCAAGACTCGACGCTAACAGCTTATGATGCCGTTAATGACTTACCTCAAGGAGAGCTTGCCAAGATTATCAAAGATTTTTCTGATGAAAGAGGTGCGAAATTAATAGCAAAAAAAATAGTTAATCAAAGGAGTAGTCAAAAAATTACTAGTTGCAGGCAGTTAGCAGATATTGTTAGGTCGTGCTATGGTCCTGGATACTATAAAACAGATCCTGCAACTAAGACTTTCCAGGCAATACGAATTTATGTTAATCAGGAATTGCATGAAATCACCCAAGCTCTAAAGGAGTCAAGGGACATCCTGCAAAAAGAAGGTAAATTAATAGCGGTATCTTTCCACAGTTTAGAAGATTCGATTGTAAAAAATTTCCTAAAAAAAGAGGCGGGTATTGATAAAACATTTTCTCGATATGAGCCAAATGTGCAAGATGACAAAAGGGTTAATTTTAGAATCATTAATAAGTCGGCTATTAAGCCTACTGAAGATGAAATTAAGAATAATATTAGAGCAAGATCATCAAAG
>JBDOIV010000016.1:0-2827 GCA_047404215.1 Rickettsiales bacterium | reverse complement strand
TCATCAAGCCCATGATTCCAAACATCATCAAGATGGCAAAGCTAGGTCCAACATAAGCTTTTTTTACTTTTCTTTTAAATTCAATATTCCATTTTAAGTCCTCCACTATGCTTAGGAAAGAGTCGGCAAGGTTTCCTGTTTTTTCTCCACTGGCAACCAATCCGACATAAACCGAACTAAAGATGTTGGGCTTTTTTGACATTGCCTCTGAAAACAGTGAGCCATTCTTGATTGATTCATAAATCTCATACATTAAGGTTTTGATTGACGATGAATCGGATGAATCTTTGAGGTCTGATATTGAATCTATGATTGTCACCCCGGCGCGATCAAGTTGTTCAAGGTGAATAAATATTGTGACCAAATCGGCGGGACTTACGGTTGATAGAGAGATTGAAAAAATCTCATCCTTTTCAATCTTAAAGGATATTATTTCTAGATTATCTGATTTTAATATTGCTGATAAATCTCCTGGGTTAGCAGCGGTAATTTTACCCCTGATATACTTGCCCTCAGGATTTACAGCTTTATATGAATATTGATTCATTTTTGTTTATAATCGATTATATCAATTTCTAATTAATTTTCGATTAAAATGATATAAAATGCAAGAGATAATTGATGTTAGATCAAAGATTTTACATTGATTTTCTTTTTTTAACTATTTTTTTGATAATCATATCTTTTTTGGTTCTAGATATATGGTCAACAAAAGTGATGCCATCAAGGTGGTCTATTTCGTGCTGTACGCATACTGCTAATAGACCTTCAAACTCCCTTTCTGCTTCGTTACCATTGTAATCTAGGTATTTGATGGTAGCTTGTTTTGGTCTTTTGACGTCAGAATAGGCCTCGGGAAATGATAAACAGCCTTCTTTGTAGGTGTAAATCTCTTTCGATCTCTGCGTTATTATGGGGTTGACCATATATATTGGATCACAATTTTTAATCCTCACCTCACCGTCGCAACAGCTAGTATTGGGGCAATCAAGATGAGATTCGTCAAGTTCATAGGAGGTGTCCATGACCAATACTCTTTTTAATTCTCCAACTTGCACTGCTGCCAATCCGATACCAGAAGCGTTATACATTGTAGTTAGCATATCGTCCATAAAACTTTGCAATTCTTTATCTACCGACTTCACTTCTTTAGAAGGGGTATTTAATATTGGATCCGGAGATAGTACTATAGGCAATATTTTTCCCATATATATTTGCATTCATTTAATTAAATAATATAACAATTATAGCATATTTAAAAACATTTGGCAAGGAAAATCGCTATAAATTATTGAAAAATAGTTATTATTATTATTTTTCTTAATTTTCTTTACAATAACTGCTATTTTGACATGAAATTTTGTCAAAAACTAGTATCTCTCTATGATTTGCAGAGGTTTTTGTAATCTTCGCAGAGTGTTTTTAGCGCTTCTGGATAGATTCTGTGTTCTTGTTGTAAGATTTTTGTCTCCAAATCTGCCAATGTATCAGTTGGTAATATCGCAACCTCAGCTTGTTTTATTATCTTTCCAGCATCCATCTCGGCAACTAGATAATGCACTGTGCACCCTGATTTTTTCGCTCCTGCTTCAAATGCATCTTTAGCGGCCGAAGCTCCTTTAAAATCAGGTAGTAGAGAAGGGTGAATGTTAATCGCTTTATTGGTCCATTTTTCAGTAAACTCGGCAGATAGCAACCTCATAAATCCTGCTAAACAGATCAATTCGCATTGATGAGTTTCGATAGTAGCGCTAACTTCACGATCAAATTCAACTCTGGAGTTAAATTTTTTATGATCGATAAATTCTGTTGCAATTCCTTCTTGTTGTGCAATTTCTAATCCTTTAGCATTTTCTTTATTGGCGATGACTAACGATATCTGTGCCGGAAAATTTTTATCTTTACTAGCTTCGATTAAGGCTTTCATATTCGAGCCTCTGCCAGAAATTAATATTGCAGTTTTGATTTTTTTCATCTACTATATATAGTTATTAAATTTACTAAAAAAATATTCATTTTTATTTTACTATATTATGACGAAAAAATCTAGTTATGATTTTCTAAAATTTGCAGATGGCTTTTTGGGAGATCCTCACGATTTTCTTCAAGATCATAGCCAAGCTAAAGCGGTAATAGTGCCGTTTGGTCTTGAGCAGTCGGTTAGCTATGGCGGTGGTACTAAAAATGGACCAGCTGCTATCATTGAAGCTTCAAAGCAACTAGAGCTCTTTGACGAAGAATTTTGGAAAGAGCCATTTCGAGATTATGGCGTTGCAACCATTAAAGAGTTCGCTATCAAGGAAGAAATTACGCAAGCTCTAGGCCAACTAGAAGAGGTTACGAGAAATTTATTAGAACAGGGTAAGTTTCCTTTGATATTGGGAGGTGAGCACTCAATCACTGCTGGCTCGATTAGACCTTTTGTTGAAAAATATCCAGACCTGGCAATTTTACATTTCGATGCTCATGCTGATCTTAGAGATGGTTATGATGGTGAGCATTATTCCCATGCCGCTGCTTTAAGAAGGGTTATGGATAATCCAATTTCGACTTTAGTATCGGTGGGTATTCGTAACATTTCTGCTTCAGAAATTCCTTATCTTGAATCTAATCGCGATCGAATTAAGATTCATTTTGCCAAAGATAAGGACAGTTGGGATATTGAGCAAATAGCAGCGCCATTACAAAATAAACCTGTTTTTATTACATTTGATTTGGATGGCTTTGATTCAAGTTTAATGCAGGCGACAGGAACTCCTGAGCCGGGCGGTTTTATGTGGCAAGAGGCAATCGATATCATTAGTCAAGCATCCAAGGTTGCTAACAT
>JBDOIV010000015.1:0-6862 GCA_047404215.1 Rickettsiales bacterium | reverse complement strand
TTGAAAAACTTGAGAACGAATTGATTGGGACAATTAACTAATTACTTATTAACTATTTATTTTTTAAAAAATGGAATTTAAAATCGAAGAATTTTCCAGTATTCTACAAAAAACAGTAGAAAATTATCATTCCGCTGCTGACCTCAAAGAGGTTGGTGAGGTTGTTAAAGTTGGTGATGGTATTGCCAAAATATATGGTTTAGATAACGTTCAAGCTGGTGAAATGATTGAGTTTGAAGGAGGAATAAAGGGTATGGCCCTGAACTTAGAAAGCGATAATGTTGGTGCTGTTGTTTTCGGTGATTGTCAAAAAATTAAAGAAGGTTCTGATGTTAAAAGAACCGGAAAGATCGTTGAAGTTCCAGTCGGTAAAGAGCTTTTAGGTCGTACAGTTGATGCTTTGGGTAATCCTATCGATGGTAAAGGTCCAATCAATGCGAAAGAAACAAGACGTCTTGAAATTAAAGCTCCAGGAATTATTGCTCGTCAATCCGTTTGCGAACCAATGCAAACTGGTATTAAAGCGATTGACTCTCTGGTTCCGGTTGGTAGAGGTCAGCGTGAATTAATTATCGGCGATCGTCAAACTGGTAAAACCGCGATCATTATTGATACTATGATCAACCAGGTAAAGGCTAATGAAAAATGCGAAGAAAAAGATAAGCTATATTGTATCTATGTAGCGATCGGACAAAAAAGATCAACTGTCGCTCAAATTGTGAAAACATTAGAAGATAGTGGTGCTATGAAATATTCAGTAGTTGTTTCTGCTACTGCATCAGAAGCTGCGGCTTTACAATTCTTCTCTCCATATACAGGGTGTACTATTGGTGAATATTTCCGTGATAACTCAATGCATGCGTTAGTATCTTACGATGACTTATCGAAGCATGCGGTTGCTTATCGCGAGATGTCACTTCTACTTCGCCGTCCTCCAGGACGTGAAGCTTACCCAGGTGATGTATTTTATGTACATTCTCGTCTTTTGGAAAGGGCTGCTAAAATGTCAGACGAAGAAGGTGGTGGTTCATTAACTGCACTGCCAGTTATCGAAACTCAAGCCGGAGATGTATCTGCATATATTCCAACTAACGTAATTTCAATTACTGATGGACAGATC
This sequence comes from Rickettsiales bacterium, assembly GCA_047404215.1. GTDB lineage: Bacteria > Pseudomonadota > Alphaproteobacteria > Rickettsiales > UBA1997 > CAMCFD01. The sequence continues at coordinate 5,742 of JBDOIV010000015.1, read as the reverse complement.
TTCTTAGAAACTGAGTTATTCTATAAAGGTATCAAGCCAGCTGTTAACGTTGGTCTATCGGTATCTCGTGTTGGTTCTGCAGCGCAAACAAAAGCAATGAAGCAAGTTGCTGGTACTATTAAGCTTGACCTGGCACAGTTCCGCGAATTGGAAGCTTTTTCTCAGTTTGGTTCTGATCTTGATGTGGCTACACAAAAACTTCTAGATAAAGGTAAAAAATTGACTGAGCTTTTGAAGCAAAATCAGTATAGCCCTCTTAACTTTGAAGAGCAAGTTGTTTCTATTTATTCAGGTGTCAAGGGTCACTTGGATGATGTTGATGCTAAAGATATCGTTAAATTCGAACAAGAATTGGCGCGTAGATTTGCCGCTCAACATCAAGATATCTTAGATGATATTAGAAAAGAAAAGAAAATTACTGACGAAACTGATGGGAAGTTGAAAAAAGCAATCACAGATTTTGTTGAAATTTTCAATGCAGGTAAAAAAGATTAAGTTTAATTGCCAATAACAATATGTCCAATTTAAAGACATTAAAGTCTAGAATTAACTCGGTTAAGTCGACCCAAAAGATTACTAAAGCCATGAAAATGGTTGCCGCATCTCGACTTAGAAGAGCTAAAAAGTCGGTTGAAGATTCTCGTCCCTACGCTGAGAATATCCAGCATATGATCTCTGACTTAGCTTCTAACGTCTCAACTAGAGGAAATATTGACCAAGAGTTTCCTCTGTTGACTGGTAAAGGTAAGGAAAAAACTCATCTTATCGTAGTGCTATCTTCTGATCGTGGGTTGTGTGGTGGTTTGAATAGTGTAACTGTTAGATTTACGAAAAATAGAATCAATGAGCTTAAAAAGACAAACAAAGATGTTAAAATTTTATGCATTGGTAAAAAGGCTTATGAGCAGCTAAAGGTTAAATTTAACGATATCATCATTGACAATACTATTGGCATTTTTAAAGATCATATTAATTATGAAATTGCAACCGATGTTGCTAATAAGATAGTTGCTAGATATGAAAATGATGAATTTGATGTTTGCGAGGTGATATATTCCAAATTCAGGTCGGCAATTTCACAAGAGCCTATCAATAGACAGCTAATTCCTGCCTTAATAGAGGTTGGAGAAAAGAAAGAGGTTGCCAATGATGCTGAGATGGCTTTAGAATACGAGCCTAGTCAAGAGGATGTGTTATCTAAATTGCTACCAAGAAATTTAGCGATTCAAATTTTTAATGAATTGTTGGAAAATAGCGCTTCAGAGCAGGGTGCCAGAATGGCGGCAATGGAGGCGGCTACTAATAATGCTTCAAAAATGATCAAAGACTTGACGTTAGTATATAATAGAACTCGTCAGGCTAATATCACGCGTGAGCTTATCGACATCATATCAGGAGCTAACGCAGTATAATCTCTTATATTGCTTTTAGTAAATAATACTTTTGTATTTTAGCGACCCTACCCAACTACTTTCTATTTTTACGCATAGCTAGGTTATCAAAATACCCATTCATGTTGCTATCTGTTGATACTAGCTCTATTTTTCTACCTCAATTTCCCTTCTTTTTTCATTTTCGGTATATTAAATATGTATCATTATAGCACAATATATAAAAATAATCTAAATTATTGCCATAAGTGTAAAAATATGGTATAATTAAATTAGAAAAAGAATTTCCTATCATTTGAATTATAATAATGATAGCTTTCTAATTATTTTTTTTAGTTATGCCAAGTGGTAATAAAGGTGGTAATAAAGTAGGCCCTGAAGGGGTTGAAGGTTCTAACGATCAACCAAAACCACGCCTAGGAGGGCTTTTTAGAAGACTTACTGGTGGTCGCCGTAGCAAAGTGTCCCCGGCGTCAAAAGGGGGTCCTGGTGGTGCTGGAGCAGCACTCCCTGTTGTTGTTGATAGTGATTCTCCTGCTGCAGGTAGTGATGGTACCGATTCTCCTTCTTCCGGGGGTGACTCGCCGCCTATTCATCTTGCTGTTTCTACTTCCGTCAATGATGGGCAGAATAGAGGATCGGATTCGCCGCCTAATATGGATTCGAGGCCAGCTGCTCCAGGTAGAAGAGGTTCTCCGATTAGGCCAATTGTCCCTACTTTAGATGGCATAATCTCTACCTTGGAAGGTTGCGATATTAATGTTGTTGATTTTGAAGAATTTACTATGGCGAGTAGTATTATCAAAACTTATCAAGCACAAGGAGATGTCTCTTTTAAGAGGGCTTTAGCTCAATACCTCCAGCCTTCGTCGCTAGACATTGAAGATGAAGCTGTGCCGGAAATAATTACAAAGTTCAATGTTATTAGTCCATGCATCAATGAGTTTAATAAGTACTTTAGACAGTGCGCTGCTCTTTGCAATGTTGTCAGTGATGAGCTAGCTAGAGATCAAGGTCCTGGGACCGAATTTCATGCCGCATCTCATGAAATAGAGGGGGGGGGTAGTGATAAGTTGCGTAAATATCTTCTTGAAAGAGATAAATCCGTTAGTGATAGTAAGTCAGCATTTAATATTCATTGTGATTTGTTAACTCCTAATTCACTCTATGACAATGCTGTAGTTAAAAATAGCCTTGAGCAGTTAATAACAAGAAAGGCTAGTCTTGATGCCAGTATAGAAAGTATTAAAGGTCACCTTAGAGATGATTCTAGAGCTATCCCGGGTGTGATCTTATCTGGAATAGAGAATTGTGCCCGTGATTTAGCTTTATCATCCTTGCATCGTCCAAGAGTTACCGTAGAGCAGCCTGGGACTGTTGGAGTCGCAGGTGGCTTGGGAAATTTTGCGGAGCGATAAGATGCCATTTTATTCAATAAGGACAAAAAGAACAAAAGTTTTTCCCGCGCCGCCAACCAATGATGCTGAAGAATTTCGTAAAAGGGCGCCAGATATGTATGGAGATGTTTCTTTTAATCCTGAACTTCCTGATGATTCAAAGTACGCCCTCTATCAATTGGCTATGGTCAACTATCGTGCTAGTGATCAAGAAGTTGATTTCAGTAAATCGCTCGATTTTCATAAAAAAGCCTTGCAATTTGAGTTTATGATTGACGAAGGTATGCAGTATAGTAAATGTGAACTTGCTTTATTTGGCTTTGCTTTGGAGGGTGGTTCATTGCGAAGGTCTGATGCTAAAGTCAAGTGTGAGGCGGTGGAAGATTTACCTATTAAGGTGATTCGTGATCAATGGTTATTGAATCGCGATCTTTATGACAAAAGTTCTAACTTGTTAGATCTAGAGGCAAACAAGAGCTTTCTATCGCAAGATCTCAAAAGTCGCGGGGTCAGTACAGTAGGATTTGATTATTTAAGGAAGGAGATGTTTAAAACTAAAGTAAACCCTCCTAGAGCGGAGCCGGTTGCAAAGGGTCACTTTTCTCTTAGGAGGAAGAAGTCTCCAAAACCAGTCGATCCTTATATGAAAATAGCTACAGATTGCGCTCAAGAAGTATTGAAAAGTTATTCTCCAGAAGGTGCTAGGGCTGTGTATGACTATCTTCACACTTGTTATGAATTATCAAATCAAGAGGACGATTTTGAAATATTTAAAACAGGTTTTGTGAGTAGTACTCTTGGTAGATATTGCGGTACGCTTCCAGTAGAAAAAGCTAGGAATTTTACTAGGGATGAGCTGGGGGTTGAATTTAATATGAAATGCGCTAATTTAAGAGATCAAATTAGTGGCGGAAGATCTGAGTCACCTGAATCTGGTTATGGTGGATCTCGAGAGCCTTCACCGTCTAGCACTTCTCGCCATCCACCGTCTCCAGTCGGCTCTCCATCTGGCACCGCAGCACGATCATTATCAATCTCGCCTCATGCTTCTCGACATTCTAGATAGGTATAATCACCAAAAATGATACATTTGTAATTAAAATCATTTTTTTTCTTTATTTTTAAAAATACTTGCCTTAATGTTAAAATTATGATATAATTAATATATCATTTGTTTTAATTAAAGTTTTACGATATGCCTCTTAGAGATGAATATGCAGTTTCCATAGAAGAATTTACTGATTTGTTGATGGGGGATGCCGTCACAAAAGATTTGAGTAATCCGGATATTGTCAAGGCTATACATAAAATTCGTCAAATTAAAAGTCAACATGGTGATGCTGAGAATGATCAGGAGGAGATTTTAGGAAAATTGACAGGAAAAAAAGTTGCGCAAGGTTTGGTGAACGTTCATTTTGAATCTTTTAATGCATCAGGAATTGATACTAGGCCTGAATCTGTAGCAGCAAGGTGTGAAGCGCTGATGCAATATCTTGCGTACGGTGACTTTGTTGAAGGAGTAGCAAAAAAAGCGCCGCCAGCTGTTGATGGTGTATCATATGCCGTGGAAGATTCGGAAGCGTGTCTTAATAGGTATCGTAGAATGATAGAGAATCAGCATTCTCATATAGAGCGGGACGTTGCGGGTAACGCTATTTTGGAACAAAGCATCCCGGCGCTTGATTTGCAACCAATAATCGAAGAAAGATCAATCGCCAAGGAAGTTGCTCAAGTAATTATGACAGCTATGGGGATTGCTGGGAAAGTTGCTAGAAATGCTACACCAATTCAAAGTCCAGCGCATTTGAAGGCGGAATTTGCTGAGCCAAGATCACCGAAAACAGGCACAGGAACAGGCAGGAAGCGAAGGACTCTTCCACCTGCACCATCAGGACAGGGTGGATCTACAGCTGTGCCGACGCCACGAAGACGAGGCGGATCTGTACTCGGTACCCCTGTAGCAGCTAGTGGGCATGAACCTGATTTACGTAGGGCACTGTTACTCAAAGGGGGGATGGGGGCTGCAGAACGGGATCTTGCAACTCCTATGGCATTAACAGCTAAGCCCTCAAAAACTCCAGCGACCGATGCCTTAAGAAGGGCTCAATCACGAATTACAGATGGGGCGCTGCCCCTTAGATTCCAAGGATTACCAAATGAACCAGATGTCCCAAAAGTCCCTAAGAGAACGAGAGTGACGACTGTGGAAGGTCTAGAGAATAAGATTGCTGCAGGTGATCAACGGGCTATGGATTTTCTCCAATCTATAGCGGGTTTGGGTGGCGAGTCTACTGCTGATGGAGTTTATGAAGTTCCTGTTAGTGCAACTGGTGGTGACCTTCTTCAACGGCGTCAAGATGCTTGTCTTACGCAGTTGAAAAAATACACAAATATTGATCTTAAAGATTATCATGATGCCTGGAGCGAGGCAAGATTGAGTTGCCGGCTTATTATAGTGACTATTAAAGGCGCTCTATCTCAATCGAAAGATTCATTTACTGCAAATAGAAATGCCTTGGCATTAGGAATTGAAGGTCTCTATGGTAAATGCTCCGAAACATCAAAAGGTTTTTTTGAAGCCGCGGTAGCAGATCTTAATTCATTTACAGAGCATGGTCAACTTATGGCATGGACTTTGCAAGAAGGATGTAGCATTCATCAACTTGTTGATCAAAGGTTTCCCGTGACAATGAGGGCAAGAGCCGCAACCCCTGGTCTAAGAAAAGCAGAAGGGGTTGTTAGTTTGGAAGGTGAAACCCCATACACTCAACCCAGAGCACTCAATCAAGAAGCGCTTCAAGGATTTAAAGAAGTAGTGACGGGTGTTTTAGGTGGAATTGACGAATTGGTTGCCGAAGTGCAAGGGTCTGAAAATTCTGCTGCACCTAAAAAGAAAAAGTCTGCCACGAAAAATGTTGTTAACGGTGCTGTTGTTGCTTTGATGAATAGTAAGG
>JBDOIV010000014.1:0-1995 GCA_047404215.1 Rickettsiales bacterium | reverse complement strand
CAGCAAGACACAGTTTCGCAAACTCTTTGTTAGTGTCCCCAATTGGTATGTCTGTTGTCACAAGATCCACTGCTTGATGCACGCTGTGTTCTGGGGCATGATAGAGATCTTCCTCGTTTTGTTTTAAGCACGTTTGTATGCACGGTTGGAGTATTGTGTCTGAGTAAAATGCAACATTATTTTTATCGCTATTCTTTTCGGTAAAAAGCGTATCGGGAGTGGTATCAGGCATGCATTGTAAAGCTTGAAGGGGACGCCCGGTAAAAAACATTATTACATTTTCTCCACTTACGTGCTCCTGAGATGTTATGTACGTTGTGTGAAGATCATCATACAAACGTATACGAGGAGCCTCGTTAAACTGATCGTACAGTTCGTCCAAACTTAAATGTTGGTATAGTACACCGCCAATCGTTTGTGTTGGTGGTATTTGAAACACGTTTGTAAATTTGTCTTTACCAACAAATGTCCCGGTTGCGGCATTCATATCATCAAGCGTAAAATCACCAATGTTTACATATCCTTTGTTTGTACCCGTTATATTTTTTTTAAATACCCTCCAAGTCTTGGACGTTGAGTCTGTACACGTTAATCTATATTGTACGGCACCAATTCCGAATTTTTGCTCATGATGCGTCTCATTTTTTTTAGTTAGTATAATTGGGGAAGATCCACGTTCTAAAATAACAAATTCTGGTGCGAAATGTTTATCTTTCCGACGGGTTAGCACGTTTGCCATTGTAGAGACTGACTGGTTTAACTCTTGCTTCAGCGCGTGGATGTTGCGGAAACCATTACCTGTATTATAGTGTTCCTGCAATGTATTTGTTCCCGTCTCCTTATCCGAAGACAATGCTTGTACCAGTGTTGTCATGTGACCCCTTAACTGCAGCGAATTTTGAAACGGCTGCGACAACATTAACGACGGTTTTAATTTTTCCTTTGCTTTCATACTGACTGGCACGCACGTGTCAAGATCAAATTTGTCAGGTGATTTTATATCAATTAATTTACCGTCAGGCAATCTTTGACGAAACTGACCTGCGATAACCGAATAAAATTCAAGGCTTGACGTAATTTCATCGCTCTCGACTGTCATATTATCTGCAAGCGCTACAATTTTAATTCTTTTTTTAGGTTTATCGCTATCCGTTAGCAAGTGTCGCTTCAAAATAATAATGTCACTGTTGTCAGTCTTGCCTTCTTGAAGATAAGGCGAACGGTTGTGAGCAAATTCAGCAAATGTATTATTTATTCGCTTGTACTCCTTTGCCGATGCAATCTTTGCTTCCGCGGATGCAATCCATTCTCTCGTGTTGTTAACGTGGCTTTGAACGATTTCGTTTGCAGCTGTATTGCACAATGCTCGCACAACAACTTGTACGTCACTTTGAGCAGGAGTTCCAAAATCAATTTGTTTTTTATTCACGGTTATAGTTGCTGTTTCGACAGTCCAGCTCACAATATGACGGTCAGTATTTAAGGCCGTTGTTACAGAACCCCAACCAAACATGCTTCAAAAAACTTTATTTTTCAACGAACTTAATTTACTGCTGCCAATCTTTTTGTACTTTGATATATACTTGTCTGCAAAAACAAAACACAAACATGCATTACGTAATTTGCTTTTAGTTCGACTAATGTGCACTTGGGCAGCGATATTTTTTTACACGTATGCGTGGTATTTCAGTGTGCATCATTTGTTAGTTACCGCAATTATATTTACAGGCATGACAGTGCTTGTTGGCAGCATCGAGTATCACATTTTTGATGCTGCACAGCTCACAGCTGTTGACGAAATTGCTGACAACAATTTAGATATGTTTATGTTCGTGTATGTTGCAGTAGCTTGCTGTCCAATAAATTTCTTTTTTAACATTGTCGGTCCACGAAACTCGCTTGAACAAAGCATCTATGCTACATTTCAAAGTATATTGCGCATTGGGTTCTTGCTAACCATAATTATTGTTAGTATTACTTACCCTGATTACAAAG
>JBDOIV010000013.1:0-66494 GCA_047404215.1 Rickettsiales bacterium | reverse complement strand
GGGATCAGGCTCTTTTGAGTTAGAAAATGACGACCTAGAAGTTGGCGACAGACCTGTAGCTACATCAACTGCTGCTACTAATACAGCAACTAGAACTTCAGGCGTAGCTCAACCTACCAGCGGAACCACCCCTAGAGGCATTGCTTCTTCAACTCCAGCAACAACTGCTGGAACGGACGTTGGTTCAGGAGAAAATGACGACCTAGGGCTTGACGGCTCAGGTAGCAATCAAGGATCTGGCGATAATGCTATAGCTACATCAACTGCTGCTACTAATGCAGCAACTAGCACTAGAGGCGTAACTCAACCTACCAGAGGAGCCACTTCTGGAGCAATTGCCTCTTCAACTCCAACTACAACTGCTGGAACGGGCGTTGACTCAGCAGATAATCCAGAATTATCAGGATTCGGTGATAATGAACAATTTTCTGGAGGTGATCAAAGCTCTGGAATTAGAACTACTATCACAACTCTTGCATCAACAATTTTCGGAAACAGAGCAACTTCTAGAATCTCTCAGACCACTCCTCCAAGTAATGAAATAGGCTCCGGAAATGATGATGACATTTATCAAAATGACGGTCCGGTATTAGGAAGTGGCGACGCTCAAAGCACTACTGCAGTTACAGGATTCTCACCTCGAGCTACCAATCGTATCGATCCAACCACCGCGGGAGCTATGATCACCACCTTTTTTACAACATTAGGGCCTATTTTTAACAATAATGGTATCGACGGATCAGTAGCAAACTCAAGCTCAGGAGAAAACTCAACATTGGCAAACCCAGACTCAAACTCAACATTATCAGTTGGAGCTCAAGTTTTAATAGCAATAGGTTTAGTTGTCGCCACTCTTGCTGTAGCCGCTATAGCTCTGCAAAAGAAACGACGAGTTGGTCCCAATCCAACACAACTTAGGGACATCGTGGATAATGGACCCTGGACAGGAGTTGGCCAAATACATGACATTAACGCAGCGGATACGGATAATGGTGTAACCCATATAGGAGAAGAAGCACTTGCTACATCGGGCGACATCATCCTAGCCCCACTACTTAACGTACCTGAACTGAATTCGGAAGGAATCCCCCAGGTCGCCGAAGCAGCAACCCAAAATTTTAATAGAGAAGGTAGGAGAAATATCAGTATGTACTCCGATGACGGAATAGGTGATTTAAGAATCCCAAACCTTGCAGCTTATAGATATCATACCCCTGATGTTGGCACCCCAGACTCCCTAGCCCCCTCAAGAAGAGCGATGTTTAACAGCTGGACCCCTTCCACCCATAACGCTCCCACCGCTAGAAGGGTGAATGTAGCTCCTGCTACTGGAGAAGCTGCCAGTGCTGGTGGAATAAATGAAGATGAGCAGACCATATTTCATGTAATGACAGAATTACAAACTCCAGTAGTAGGAGGAAGTCAAGTTGCTGGCGCAAATGACGCAGCTACTGGGTACATGGATGCAGACCCAAATGATGAGTTCGAAGCCACTGTCGCAGTTTTGTCACCTACAGCACCAACACAACCATCCGCAGTAGGAGGCGCTGTAGCAGCAGGATCACAACCACCCGTATTAAATTTAGAAGGAGACGGCGGTGGCGGTGCGGAACTCTCAACAGACAACACAGGGGACATCTTCTTCGAAGGTTCTCAAAGCGCTTCATCAACTGATCCAGGTAGAGGAGTTCCAACAGAGACTGTAGATGAAACCGATATCACAGCGGCCGACCCTGGCGGAATTGCAAGACTTCGAGCGACAGCTACTGCGTTTGAAGAAGATGCCCAACGATCTGGCAGTAATAACGACAACTATATGGACATAGGCGGGGATGGAAACGAAAGTGAAAACGACGATAACCATATAACTGTGGCAGACCAACCAGGCGCAGCTCCGGCACCTATTAATTCTAGTCCCGCACGAGTTGCTACACTTAATGTAACTGAATTATAATGATACTAAATTACAAAAAATCTTGCTTAAAAGCAAAAAATATGATATAATTAAGATATAAGGGTAATTTTATATAATTGCTGTATACGTTAATGTTAATAAAATGAGCAAATAATGATAGTTAATCTTGGAAATGGCGTATTTATTAGAATAGATGAGCATACTACTAGTGTTGATATTTATAATGGACCAACAGCCCGCTCAAATGCAGCTTTAAGTCGGCCTGGAGATGCAACAATTAATTTTCAGGGTTCGCAAGCCTATGGTCAGGTAAGCGGCGGAAATCAATTTAGGCTATCTGACACTGCAGCATTAGGCACTGATTTTACGGTTCAGATGCGCCACAATAATGCTTATTTATTTCAAGGCCGTAGCCAGCTTGCTAGCTTAATACTTCAGCCAGATGGCACACCTTTCTATCATTTTACACCAGACGGCCTAGCAGCGTCCACATCCACATCTTCATATCCAGTATCGCTAAGTGAGTTCGGCCTACCTCCTGCAAACCTTGACTATCTAGCAACAACCATCGCAGCAGCATTGACAGATGCATCAACCGGAGACATTACCCCCGGTGACAGGGGCACCCCCGGTGACAGGGGCACCCCCGGAATCGGAGGCCCTGGAGGTTCTGGACCCGACGGTTCTACCGCAGCTACCGCAGCAAGAACTCCAGCTACCGCACAACCAGAAACCGCAACCCCATATATCGTAGCTACAACCACCAATACTAGTGTCGTTGGCGGCCAAATTGATAATGTTGGATCTGGTGATGGTACATTAGCTACCCAACAAAGCTCTCAAGCTACCGCACCAGGAACCCCAACCACCCTAGAACCAAGAACCCTAACTCCTGAAGATGGCTCAGGTCTCGGCGAAAGTACCGTTGACGGCCCTGGATCGGATGTTGTAAACATACAATCCACCCAACAAAGCTCCCAAGCAAGAACCGCAAGTACCCAACAAAGCTCTCAAGCTACCGAACAAAGCTCCGCAGCTACCGAAGCAAGAACCGCAAGTACCCCGCCGGCTACTGCGACAAGCCGCCCCGCAACAAGAACCGTAACTCTTACAGATGATGGAGGTCTCAGTACAGGAAGTACTATTGACGGAAGAATTGACGGCTCTGGAAACTCTGGTTCGGATGATCTCTTTGGCTCTGGTTCGGGCAATTCACCTTCATCTGCCTCACAAGGACCTCGAGGTACCACACAACAATCGACACCTAGAAGGAGAACGACTTCTCGTTCCACAGTAAGCTCCGCAGCTACCGCACAACCAGGAACTGCAACAAGAGCCCTAACTTCCGGCGATGGCTCAGGTTTTGGCGAAAGCATCACTGACGCACCCCCCGGAATCGGAGGCTCTGGATTTGTACCTGAAATCGGAGGTATCCTTTCAACACTAGCTTCAACAATACCACCTTTGCTCACAGCAACTACGTCAGGCGAAGGACAGACAACACTAGCACCAGCACCAGAAGACGACAACCGATCAAGCGCAGCGACTGTAGCTTTAGCAGTAGCTGGCTTCATCGCGATCATAGGCACATTAATAGCGATAAGATATCGCCAGGTCCAGCGCCAAGAAAGTAATGCCATACAATCTGAAGATGGCCTGGAAGCAGGAGCGCCAACAGTAAGAAGAGATAGCTGGGTCGAAGGCCAAGATGTATATCTAACAACGGATGACTTAGGCGACGCCTCTGCTATCGCAGGAACAACCTTTGCAGACTCGTCCAACAGAGTCTTCAGAGATGGAAACGATGTATATGCCCAAGGGCAACCTGATCCAAGACTTGATGCATTACGAGAAGGAGAGTACCTTCCAGGTGATGGTCTTAGGTTGGCATCCCAAACCCCTTCACCAGCTTCCTCAATGCCTCCAGGAGAAGGCTTGTATGACTCAGCTGCAAAACTGGGCGCCGGCGCTCCAATGTCCCCTCAAGATATGGACGAGCAAAATTCTTTGTTAAGAGGAGGAGAGGGAGATGCTTATCTAGATCTCTCTGCTGCTAGTGCTGCAGCAGACGGTCTGGATGGGGCTCATGCACCTTTACCAGGAATGGTCAACATGGCCCTTGGTGACGGAGAGACGCTTACTGAACCTACTGTTTATGCAGCTAGCGAAGAAGTTGTTCGTCCATGGGCGCGCCGCCCCGAAGGTGGAGCACGGCTACAACGACCATCTTTACATAGCGATGTCGGCACCCAAGGTAGTTGGCCATATGAGGCTCCCGATCAATCAATACAATCACCAGGAAGTGGTGCAGCAGAATATCATGAAGCTGAAGCACAGGGCGGTGATGGCGCTAAATATGAAGTCCCAGCGGCGTTGTTAGGTGGCGGTACGCCCACCCAGAGCGCTATAGACGGTGCAAGCAGTGGACAAACTGACCAGGATTTAGCTGATGAACAATATGGCGCCATGATTGCGGGGTTAAATCTTGTAAGAATGGATCAGGAAAGCGGCTCAACTACGCCTAAACCCGACACTGGACATGGCGTACACGTCGTCGAGCCTGCAGCTACCTATAAAGCACAGGGCGGTGATGTCAGTGCAGAAGTAAGTGCGACATTAGCTGATAGACATAATGCAGCTCACGGTGGCCGCCGACCGCCACCTTATGCACGAGCCCCAAGTAGTCCAGGCACCTCTCCAAGCGTCTCTCGCAGAGGTAGTGCTGCCAGACAACTATCAACAGACACCGAAGTAGGTCCAAACGCGGCAGCAGTTAGTACGATTACCAGTCTCTAAAGCAATAACTATTGATAGTGAGATCCAATTGCTTGATCGATGGATTCAAAACCATCTCGCTTTAACAATTGGTCAAGATCTTTATTGATATTTTCTACTAAAGAAAATCCTTCATAGATCAGGGCTGAGTAAATTTGCACTAAGCTTGCTCCTAACTTAATCTTATGATATGCGTCTTGAGCGTTGCTGACACCACCTACTGCGATTATTGGCAGCTGCGCTTTAGTTAACTGATAAAAATTACTCAAAACCTCGTTGGAAATTTCAAATAGTGGCTTGCCACTAAGACCGCCCTGCTGCTTCTTAAATTCAGCGCCAATACCCTCAGGACGTGATATTGTAGTATTTGATATAATCAAGCCATCCACCCCCTGCGTCATCACTATATGAGCAATATCTTGCTGCTGTTCATAGCTCAAGTCCGGCGCTACCTTTAAAAAAACAGGAGTAACAACTTGATGTTGCTGCTGTAGAGAGTTGCGCTTTGCTATAATTTGCGATAAAAAAGTTTTTAAATTATCCTGATCCTGCAAATCTCTTAAATTTTTAGTATTCGGAGACGATATATTAACCGTAATATAGGATGCTTTTTCATAAAAACGCTCTAGCAACGGCAGATAGTCATCAAGCGCCTCTTGAGTATCCTTATTTTTGCCAATATTGATACCACAAATTATCTTACCCGAATTTTTGTTGTGAGATTTTGCAAATTTAAATCGCGCGATGTTTTTAGCCAGATTATCGCTGCCTAAATTATTAAAGCCCAGCCTATTAATGACCGCCCTACTCTTTTCAACCCGAAACATTCTTGGCTTTTCATTACCAGGCTGCCCTTTAGGAGTAACCGTCCCCACTTCTACAAAGCCAAAGCCAAAGCCATTCATCGCCTTAATTGTCTCACCATTTTTATCAAAACCAGCCGCTAGCCCAACCGGATTCTTAAAATCAAGCCCGCAAACTTGCTGCTTCAAAGACTTATAGCTTTTTCTAGCGCTCATGCAATTTGCCAAATTAGGAAAATATTTCAGAAAAGCAATTGCTAAATTATGAGCCTTTTCACTATCTAATTTAAAAATTAATGGTCGTAATATTTTATATAAACTCATTTATTATTTTTTGTTTGTTTGTTAGCCGTTATCGCAAGAAATAGTGGAAAGAAACAGCATATGAAGATAATTATATCGCTAAAACCCTTAAATAACTTGATGTCAAACTCTCTACCATCAAATAAAGATGATTTTGCTTGATATTTTTCTCTAGCCAATTTGGTATTATTGATATCTAGCTTTTCTACCGCCTCTACTACACTCACCGCATCATCATGCTTAAAATCAGCCACTAATAAATAACTTAAAGATAAGAATACCCCTATTATTGCTATGGTCACTAGTAAAAAGTAGCCAAATGAGAAGGAATTTTTTTTGACGCTTTTTTTATTTTTTACGATTTTATTTTGCTTAACAATAATTAGGGCACTAGCTAGCATCAAGATCAGCAAGCTATAACTAACATCTCGAAAAACAATTTGACTTTTTGCAACAAAGCTTAATAGCAATATTAGCAAAATTACCGTAATTGCAACATTGACGCAGGCTGATAACCTATTTTTCTGAATGCAAATAAAGATCAGATTTAGTAGTAGGATTGCTACAATAATGATCAGTTCATAGCTAAAAATCATCTCTATTCATTTGTTATCTTTGCCAAGCTGCAACTAAAGACCTAGTCTCTTAGCAATTCATTAACAGAAGTTTTTGATCTGGTTTTTTCATCAACTCTTTTTACAATCACAGCTGCATATAAAGATAAATCTTGCCCCTTACCTTTACTTGTTGCTACGTTACCCGGAACTACAACGCTATATGCAGGAACGCGACCGTAGTAAATTTCTCCAGACTCACGATCAATAATCTTAGTTGAAGCACCAATATAAACACCCATTGAAATTACCGATCCTTTTTCTACGATAACTCCTTCAGCAATTTCACTTCTAGCGCCAATAAAGCAATCATCTTCGATTACTACTGGATTTGCTTGCAATGGCTCTAATACACCACCAATCCCAGCACCGCCAGAGATGTGACAATTTTTACCAATTTGCGCGCATGAACCAACCGTTGCCCAAGTGTCAACCATAGTTCCTTCATCAACATAAGCACCCAAGTTAACAAAAGATGGCATCAAAACTACATTTTTAGCAATATAAGCTGAATGACGCACTACCGCACCAGCAACCGCTCTAAAACCAGCTTTTTTGAAATCCTCTTCTTGCCAATTAGCAAATTTAAGTGGCACTTTATCATAAAAACTTAGCGCATCACCAGCCTTAATTTCTTGCTGACTCAAATAGTTATCATTTAGTCTAAAAGAAAGCAAAACCGCCTTTTTAGCCCACTGATTAACTACCCACTGACCATCTTTTTGCTCGCAAATTCTAAGCTCGCCACTATCAAGAGAGTTCAAGGCCTTTTCTACCGCCTGTCTAACTTCACCCTGAGTTTGCGAATTGATATTAGCTCTATCTTCAAAAGCTTGCTCTATTATATTGCTGATATTATCCATGGTTTTTAATGATTTAATTAACTCAAATTAATAATTTTAATGATGATTATTATAAAATACTAAAGAGTTAATGTCAAATTTTACTATTTACTTTTCCAGCCCTTTTTACTAGCAAAATTAAAGTAACTATTGATCTCCTTATCATTTTCTGGAGAAATTCCTGGCACGCCGGTAGTCTTTTTATTAGCATTTTTCTTGTAAGCATCACTTTCGAAATAACCAAATCTAAATTTTAAATATTCAATGATATCTTCATTCTTAACATTGGCGCAGAATTTTTTAAAAACTGATCTCGCCAACTTCACCTCACCTTCATCTAGATAGGCTAATATTTGCGTCAACTGAAGGTAGGCGACATCATTTCCCTTCTCCATCTTTTTGAGCTTTTTAGCATTTTTAATATTGGTTATTTTTTCTGAAATCTTTTTGATCTTAAAAGAGAATATTTTTGTCAATAAATAAGCAAAAACAAAAATAAATATCAAGCTGACTATCGTTAGCACAACTATCATAAACACATCAGTAACTATCTCATATCCCAGCCAATTAATCACCACTTCACCGTTATTATTAACAAGCCAGATCACACCAATTGCTAAGGCTATAATTATAAATAAAAATTTCAAAAGTCTAAACATAGTAAAAAAATATTAATTAACAAGTGACAAATTTTCTAAATATAGCATAATTTCATCATCAACTTCTCGCAATTGACAAGATTTTTCTAAATCACTTTTCAAAGTGGCAATTGCTTCTTGATATCTTTGTGCAAATTTAGCTATTTCCCGACCCGACTGATCACAATCATTATTTTGCAAAGCGTTTTGTAGCCTGAATATCGCCCCATCGATTTCATCACTTTGACCATCTAACTTTCTTATAGTCACTACTTTTGCTATATTGAATCGCACTCTTTCAACAAAGCTACCCTTTGGATCATTTTTCTTCATTGCTATCAAAGTTTTACTGATATCCTGTAATTGCTTAGATAGCTCATCAAAACTTTTAAAATCCGGAGCCAGATCCTGCAGCAACCTAACATTATCCATCAAAATCTTATTATCAATAGATAGCAATCTGAAGTTCTGCATCTGATCTTTATATGGTCGTGATGTGAAGATATTTTCTCGCAAATTAACATAGGTCATGATCAGCTTTTGCAGCTTTGCCTGACTTTTAAACCTCTTCAGCTCAAGCTCAATTAACCTCATATGAGAATTTAGCTTATTAATATCAAGCTGATTTTGTATCAAGACCTGATATAAAAAATCATCATCATTTTTTAAATCTTCAATCGTCAAATTGCCTAATCTTTTGATCGATTCTGGCACATCATCTTGGTCATCAGATCCTACTCGAAAACTATCGCCAAGATCAAAGATCTCAGCTTCAACATTTTCAAACTCCTGCAGCTCATTCTTAGCTTCTTGATGTAGCGCTCGCTGCTGCTCATAATAATAAAAACCCGCCCCTGCTAACACAGCTATCAAAACTAAAGCTACCAAATATGAGTAATATTTTTTTTGCGACTTCTTGCCACCTTTTGCTTTACTGGTCATAATTTATTATAATATTTTCTTAGAAATTGATAATCATTAAATGTTTTTACCTTACTAAAGTTAAATTTTTGTAGCTCTAGCGCCACTTCTTGACTAATGGCAACAATGTTAGAGTCATCAAAGTACTCAAACAAATTATGTTTTATGGCTAATTTCGCCAAACATCTTGCATTATTTTTTGAGTAACACAATATATTATCAAACTTTCTCTGCTTTGCTATTCGCAAAAAATTCTCAGAGAGCTCTTCATGATACTTTACCAAATAAGATACGACACTCTTAATATCAAATTTATAGCGCGCCAGCGTCAAGGACAAGTCCCTAGTTAAATAATTACCACAAAAATAGAAAACCTCCCCAGTTTGCGCCGGATTATGCTGCAAAAAGGCCTTCTCTAGCTCTAAAACTGTCGGCGAATCTGGCAAGAATATATTTTTGTAGCCCTTGACCCTGATATCCTTAACCGACCTATCGCCGATTGCAAAAATATTAACGTCTTTATCAAAATCAAAGCTCAAGAAAGTGTCGCTAGCGTTATAGCTGGTAATAAAAACAGCCTGCACATCGCCTGACTTTAGCTGCTTAATATCATCTTTTTCATATTGCAAAAATTCTACATCACACAGAGGCTCGCAGACCGCTTCGTAACCGCTCTGCTGCAGGAAATTCTTGATTTGGCCACCCTGCCGTTCTGGTCTTGTTATCAAAAAAGACTCCATACCCAAGATTGTTGAATGTTTTAAAACAATACACTTACAATACACTACAACTATATACATATCCTTGCATTTTGTCAAAGCTTTTTTATCAAAAACTTTAATTGGCAACTAATTTCTTGATTTTTCAATAATAATGTTGTAATATTATATGAGAATTTTAATTTAATTTAGATAAAAAATGAATATTCATGAATATCAAGCAAAAGAATTGCTTAAAAAGTTTGGCGTAGCAGCGCCGGAAGGCATACCTGCTTTCACCGCTGATGAGGCTGAAGAAGCTGCAAAAAAATTAGAAGCAGCTGGTCACAAAGTTTTTGTTGTTAAGGCCCAAATCCACGCTGGTGGAAGAGGTAAAGCTGGTGGCGTTAAAGTCGTTAAATCAGTTGCTGATGTTAAAAAAGAAGCTGCTGAAATGCTTGGAAAAGTTTTAGTCACTCACCAAACCGGCCCTGAAGGTAAGGAAGTTAAAAGACTTTACATCGAGTCTGGCTCAGCTATTAAAAAAGAATACTACCTATCAGCAGTCGTTGATCGCGCTACTAGTTCTATCATTTTCATGGCTTCAACTGAAGGTGGCATGGAAATCGAAGAAGTTGCCGCTAACGAACCAGATAAAATTATTACTACCAAAGTTGATATTGCCTCTGGCATCCAAGGATTCCACGCTCGCAGACTAGGTTTTGCTCTTGGCTTAGAAGGTGATAAGCTTAAAAAATTCTCCAAACTAGTCGCCTCACTTTACGATGCTTTCGTTAAAACTGACGCTTCACAAGTTGAAATCAATCCACTAGTTGAAACGCAAGATGGTGACATCATCATCCTTGATGCTAAAATCAACTTCGATAGCAACGCTCTATACCGTCAGCCAGAAGTTCTTGAGCTTCGTGACTTAGAAGAGGAAGAGCCTCTTGAAATCGAAGCTTCGAAGCACGAACTTAGCTACATCAAAATGGATGGTAAAATTGGCTGCATGGTTAACGGTGCCGGCCTAGCAATGGCAACTATGGATATTATTAAGCTTTATGGCTCTTCACCTGCTAACTTCCTAGACGTTGGTGGTGGCGCTACTCGTGAAAGAGTTACCGAAGCTTTCAAAATAATCCTTTCTGATGAAAATGTAAAAGGTATTTTGGTTAATATTTTTGGTGGCATCATGAGATGCGACATCATTGCCAACGGCATCATTGAAGCCGCAAAAGAAGTTAGCCTATCAATTCCTCTAGTTGTTAGACTTGAAGGAACTAACGTTGATTTAGGTAAAGAAATTTTATCAAAGTCCGACCTTGATATCATCTCAGCTGATGATTTAGGTGATGCTGCTCAAAAAATTGTTAAAGCAGTTGGTTAAGAAATAAGAATTTTAAATTAAAATAAACAAAAATGTCAGTATTAATTAATAAAAATACCAAAGTAATTTGCCAAGGCTTCACTGGAGCGCAAGGAACTTTCCACTCAGAGCAAGCAATTGCTTATGGCACAAATATGGTTGGCGGCGTAACTCCTAAAAAAGGTGGCTCGCAGCATCTAGGCTTACCAGTTTTTGACACTGTAGCTGACGCTAGAAAGAAAACCGATTGCAACGCTTCAGTTATCTACGTTCCTCCTCCATTTGCAGCTGATGCCATTTTAGAAGCTGTTGACTCTGAGATCGAATTAATAGTTTGTATCACCGAAGGTATTCCTGTTCTTGACATGGTTAAAGTTAAAAAAGCTTTAGCTGGTTCAAAATCAAGATTAGTCGGTCCAAACTGTCCAGGTGTAATCACTCCTGATGAGTGTAAAATCGGCATTATGCCAGGTCATATCCATAAAAAAGGTTCAATTGGTATCGTATCTCGCTCTGGTACTCTAACTTATGAAGCAGTACACCAAACTACTAAAGCAGGCTTCGGCCAATCTACTTGTATCGGTATCGGTGGTGATCCAGTAAATGGCACCAACTTCATTGATTGCTTAGACATGTTCTTATCTGACGAAGAAACTCAAGCAATGATCATGATCGGTGAAATTGGCGGCTCTGACGAAGAAGAAGCTGCTGAGTTCTTAAAGCAAGAAGCTAAAAAAGGTCGCTCCAAGCCTTGTGTTGGCTTCATCGCTGGTAAAACTGCACCTCCAGGCAGAAGAATGGGCCACGCTGGTGCTATCGTTTCTGGTGGTAAAGGTGGCGCTGATGACAAAATAGCTGCTATGCAAGAAGCTGGTATTAAAGTCTCTGACTCTCCAGCTACTTTAGGCGAAACTATGATTGAGTTATTGAAGTAGAGCTAGGATTTTATTCCTCACTCGCAATAAATTAAATAGCTTGTTTTTGGTTCACATCTTAGCTGTGGGAAAAAACCAAAAGCCTTCACTAAAATAAATATAGCTTTAGCTAAATTTATTTTACTCAACTCTCCAGCTACTTTAGGCGAAACTATGGTTGAGTTGTTGAAGTAGAGCTAAAACTCAACCTTCATTGACAGTAAAAAAATATATTTTTAACCGCTATAATTAATTTTATAGCGGTTTTTTTGTGCTCAATCAATTAATACAATCCTTAATAACAAAAAATCTCTCAGTTGCTTGGGGACCCGCCCCGGACCGCGCATAATTGCGCGGCTAAAAAATACCGCAGTTTCTTTGCGATGAATCTCCTAAAGCCAAACTCGATCAACCCCTCTCTGTTAGAGGGGTGTCGTTGTAAATATAACACTTGACTATTAATTGTATACACTGTATAATAAATATATACCAGTGGTAACGGTTAGAAATTTTAACATAAAAATAGCATCTGACTTCCTTGCAAAACCCTGCAAGAAGCATCATGAAAAACTCAAAAAATAACCAAAAAACCCTTTACATTTACATTAAAAAATCCTAGACTTGAGTTAGTCTTAAAATTTTTTGAGACTGAATTTTAATAATTAATTTATACGCATTATGAATGACCGCAAAAAAGCCCTCGACGCTGCATTATCACAAATAGACAAACAATTTGGTAAGGGATCTGCTATGACCTTTGGCCAAAAAGCAGCCGTTGAAATTGAAACCATCCCAACCGGATCACTAGCCCTTGACATAGCTCTCGGCGTTGGTGGCTATCCTAGGGGTAGAATAGTTGAAATTTATGGACCAGAATCTTCTGGTAAAACAACTTTAACCCTACATGCAATTGCCGAAGCGCAAAAGAAAGGACTGACTTGTGCCTTTGTTGATGCTGAGCACGCATTCGATCCAATTTATGCCCAAAACTTAGGAATTGACCTAGATGCCCTTATAATTTCACAACCTGATCACGGTGAGGCGGCATTAGAAATCTCCGACACCTTGGTTCGCTCTGGCGCTATTGATTTAGTCGTTATCGACTCAGTTGCTGCTCTAGTGCCACAAGTTGAACTTGAAGGTGGCATGGGTGACAACCAAATGGGTTTACAAGCTAGATTAATGAGCAAAGCTTTAAGAAAACTTACTTCAACTGTTTCTAAAACTAACGCCACCATCATTTTCATTAACCAAATCAGAATGAAGATTGGCGTAATGTTTGGCTCTCCTGAAACTACTACCGGTGGTAACTCATTGAAGTTCTATGCTTCAGTTAGATTGGACATCAGAAGAGGTGCTGCTATCAAAGATCAAGACGAAGTTTTGGGTAACGAAACTAGAGTTAAGGTCGTTAAAAATAAAGTTGCACCACCATTTAAAACTGCAGAGTTTGAAATTATTTATGGCGAAGGTGTTTCTAGAGTTGGTGAAGTCATTGACCAAGCGGTTAAAAATGACGTAATCGATAAATCTGGCTCTTGGTACGCTTATAACGGTGCTAAAATCGGCCAAGGTAAAGAAAATGTTAAGAAATACTTAAAAGAAAATGCCGAAGCTTTAGCTGAAATTGAAGGCTTGATCTTGGAAAAATTAGGTATTGGCGGCAAAAAAACTGCTAATAGCAACGAAACAAAAGCCGAAGAAGCTCCGAAAAAGAAAAAAACTGCTTAAGTTAAGTAGTGCATTTACTCGCAGTTTGCAAGCCATGCTGCGAGTAAGGTTTTATATTTACAATTATCAAAATCGGTTAACTACCCTCTTCAATGAAGGGGAATTATATAGTCAGTAGTTCACGAAATAACTAGTTGAATTTTATAAGTTCTTTGTTATAATAAATTATCAACATATACTTATGCACTCGTAGATCAACTGGATAGATCGTCTGACTACGGATCAGGAGGTTGAGGGTTCGAATCCTTCCGAGTGCGCCAATCCAAAATGCCTCAATTAATGCCTCATATAAATATTGAACATTCACGATGTATCGATGAGAAAATCATCGATGAACTATCAAAAGAAATTCCGATTAGTATGAGCAAAATTACTGACGGTAATTTTTCAGTTGCCGGTTGCAAAGTCAGGGCTATTTCATTTGAAAGATACATAGTTGCTGGCCTCAATCAATCCAAATCCTCATTTTGTCATATCACTATCAAGATCTTGACCGGTCGTAGCGACGAAATCAAAGCTCAACTTGCAAAGAATATTGGAAAATTGGCTAAAGACTGGCTACAAAATCGCAAAAACCTCAAAGAAAAGAATGATTTAAGTGTTGATATTGTCGATATGAATGCCAATACTTATCAAAAAATATCATATTAAGATGTTTGGCAAAAATAAGATTCAAAAACCTGAATCAGGCGACGGCACAATTCTCAAAGTAACCGAAATCTTTCCCACCTTCCAAGGTGAAGGACCTTTTACTGGGCACCCGGCCGTTTTTATTAGACTCTCTGGTTGTAATTTAGCTTGCGAGTTTTGCGATACTGAGTTTAGTAAATTTGAAGAATTTTCTGTTGACGCAATGGTTGAGCAAGCTATAGATTTAAGTAACAACAAATATGGCATTCGAACTAGAGATCTAATCGTTCTAACTGGTGGCGAAACTCTGCGTCAACCAATAGAGCTGCTTTGTCAAAAATTACTTGAAAATAATTTTAAGGTACAAATTGAAACTAACGGTACCATTTTTCGCAACATCGATGATCGAATAGATATTATATGCTCTCCGAAAGCGCAGAGCGGCAAATATTTTTCAATTCGTCCCGATTTGCTGTCAAAAATCAATGCTTTTAAGTTTATTATCTCCGCTAACAAGGGTGGCTATCAAGATATAGCAGAAGTTGGACAGTCAAAATACAACGCCCCCGTTTATTTACAGCCAATGGATGAATATAATGAACAAAAAAATCAAGACAATATCAAAAAAACCCTAGAATTAGCCGAAAAATATGGCGCCAGAATATCTCTACAGACTCACAAAATACTAAATATTGATTAAGTTTTTATTGCATTATTATTATTTAAACAATTATTGCTAAAATAAAAATCTAAAAACCCACTTCTAGCAACTAAAAGCAACAATATTGTCACGAGATTGTAAGATTAATATTAGATAGAGTCAAATCTTTCTTGGCCACGGAAGGTGAGATAGATGATTTTTTGGATTTTAAAGATGGTATAACAGCGACGCTGCATTTTTAATTACCCTTAGAAGGAGCGAAGAGAAGCGCAGACAGAATTCTAATCAATTTTCATTGCAGATAAACGCTATATTTTGTACTAATTTAGATTCTAGAGATTGGAGGCCGGGGTCGGAATCGAACCGACGATAGAGGCTTTGCAGGCCCCTGCATTACCACTTTGCTACCCAGCCAATGCAGAATCATTATTAATTATAACATATAAAATCGCAATTTTCAAGTTTTTTTAGTTTTATTTTTTAATTTTAATGTTATAATTGTAATAAACATTATACGATGATTAAAAATTTATTGCAACACAGCCTTGTTAATGTGCAAGACGCCTCATCAGATCTAACGCTAAAATCCTATCAGGACATCGCATCCAAAGTTTCTGCCGGCCATTTTCCACAAATTTCAGCAATTTACAATAATAAAGAGATAGAAAATATCAAAAATCTAGCACGTGAATTGCAAAATTATAAGAAAATAGTAATTATCGGCGTTGGCGGCTCTTCGCTTGGAGGCAAAACTTTTAACGAAATCGGCAAAAATAAAGACAAGGTTGATTTTCTTGAGTCTATTGACCCTGGCACGATTGCAAAAAAAATATCGCAACTAAATCTAACTGAAACATTCTTTGTTGTAATCAGTAAATCAGGCAACACCATTGAAACTATTTGCCAAACTTTAATATTAGTAGAAAAATTAAAGCAAGAGCAAATTAGTGCCCAAGAAAAATTTCTATTTATCACTCAAGATCGCGATAATCCAATTGCTAAAATTGCCAAATCTATTAATTGCAAAATATACCATCACCCTGAAGATGTTGGCGGCAGATTCTCTTGCTTCACTGTGGTAGGGTTGTTGCCAGCAATATTATCTGGCCTTGATATTGACAAGATTATCATAGGCGCTAAAGACATAGTTACCGACTTTATCAACAATCCTAGCAATAATATAGCTAAATCTGCCGCAACTCAAAGCGACTTATTTGATCAAAATATTCGTGGCAATGTCATGATGCCCTACATTGACGATTTAAAAAAATTTACCGATTGGTATCGACAATTATGGGCAGAGTCTCTTGGAAAAAATGGCTTTGGCTCGGTTCCCATTAACTCTCTAGGCACAGTAGACCAGCATTCACAGCTACAGCTCTATCTCGACGGCCCTAAGGATAAATTTTTTACTTTTTTTGTCAATAAAAATCATCGCGCTGAATTCAAAATCAACGATCTTGACGATGTTGCAACTTTATTTGGCAATAAAAATCTCAGCTCTATTGTTGCCATAGAAGCCAAAACTACTATTGAATCATTAATCGCGAAGAACTGCCCTGTTAGACTTTTTGAACTTGAAGAAATGAACGAAAGAAGTTTATCGGCACTAATGATGCATATGTTTTTAGAAGTCATCTTGCTTGCTAAAATCAGAAACATCGATCCATTTGATCAGCCAGAAGTTGAAAAAAGAAAGATTAACGCTAAATCACTATTGCAGCAATTATGAAAATAGCAATCACCACAAAGCTAATCATTTCTATCTTGTTAATTTTTTGCATCTGCGCCCTCGCCGCAGCTTATATATCTGAATATTTATATGGATACAAGCCCTGCATATTGTGTTTATACCAAAGAATACCCTACTTCTTGATAATTATAGCCTCAATATTGGCGCTATTGATTAACAAAAAACACCTTATCAAAAGCGCTATCATTTTATCGATCCTTGCTTTATTTGCCAACTCTGCAATTGCTTTTTATCACGTTGGAGTGGAGCAAAAAGTTTTTAAAATGACAGCTAAATGTTCAGACAACCTTGCTCAATCTAATTCATTGGAAGATCTAAAGCTAGCAATTAATAGCAAAACCTCTGCTCGCTGCGATCAGCCCGAGCTATTATTTTTAGGATTATCAATGGCTTTTTGGAACCTAATCGCCTCTCTTACCGCGGCAATTATTGCTATTACCTTATTTCGAAAAAGAGTTAAAAGCTAGAACTTATAGCCATATTTCGTATAGTAAATATACTCATTTTTAGCATTAGCATTATGTCCTGGATCCTGGATCATCAAAAAGTTGAACTGTAAATTAGAATCCTTGCCAGCAATTCCATATGAAAGCTCCAGATCTCTTTGTCTTCCGGACGGTTCCAACTTAACATTATCAGCGACTAGCCTTTGAACATTACCTTTATTATCTCTGGCTATTGGAATATTAATATTGACCGCAGAGTCATAGATTCTAAGTGGCTGCGAGTAGTTTATTGCCAACTTACCGCCCATAAAGTTTTCGTCAAACACCCCTACGCTATAACCATTACTTTTAACGTTAGAAAATCCCCTGAAAACACCATTATCATTTCCTGACATTGCGGTTCTTCCCTCGTTATAGCCGGATATCATAAAAATATCATCGGTAATTCTTTTCTTTAGTTTAATCGTTGCAACGTTAGTCACCGTATCCTCGCTATTAGAAAACGCTTCTAAAGAAACTCCGCCTAATGATCTATCTTGATATTCAGTTAACTGCGAGTATCCCAAGATCATATCAAAGTCTGCAAATTTATATCTCAATTTTCCAACGCTCATCTTACTGGCTAGGCCCGATCTATTAACATCAAAATTATTACCATTAAATCTGTAAGAGAAACTGCCCGATAGATTGTCAGAGATTTGATTAGAAGCATAAAACGCCTTTTGATCGACCCGACTCTCTGCTACAGGATTGCTATTTACGATATTGTTGATACTCGACATATCGCTATTGATCAAGAAGAATTGATTTGAGAATTCGCTATCTTCACTACGAATGAAGTCATTAGATAAGAATCCAAGCTTCAGCTTATCACTAACATTGCTAGCATATGACAAAGATAGGTTTTTATTTCTTTCTCTATCACGATAGAACTTTTCTTTATCAACGGTAAAATATTTTTCACTAAACTCATCACTGAAGATATCACCTCCACTATTTTGGGATAGCTTGAATCTAACTTGTCCAATGCCAGAGTCAAATGGCAAAGTTGCAGAAAGATTATCGTTAAACATAATGTTTGCTAACACAGACTGCTCTCTACGCGTTATAATATTTTTATCAAGATTGGCTTTGTAGTCTCGACCATAGTCATCAAAATAAATTGCATTTGCTAATAACGAACTCACTTCACCATCGAAAGCATCGCCAAAGGCTCTAGAAGAGTATATCCTGCTATTTGTAGCACTAAATCCGTCATTACTAACCCTGGTGCCTGATGCAATACCATCATTACCAATTCTATTAATAGCCCCAGCTACATTAAGCAAGCCATGACCATAAACTTCATCAACACCCGCTTCACCAATATCAGTAGCAGACTTTAACAAAATATCGGCCGTTTGAGTGTTTGTTAGGTGCGGCCAAGCAGCTCTTAAAATCGCAGCAGCGCCAGATACCATTGGCGCCGACATCGATGATCCAGTAAATGAGTCATAACCCCTGCCTAAAACCGATGAAACCGATGAATATATATTGGTACCCGGAGCAAACAAGCAATAATCTTTTGCTACGCCACATTTAAAACTTTGATGACCATCCAAATATTCTGTGTCATAATTACCTACCATTAAAATTGAACCCTGTAACTCTTCTTCAATTCCCAGAAGTGCAAAATATTCAGGATTATGAGAATATTGCAGATTTGGTAAATAATATTGACCCCCACCGCCCATCTCTTCACCCGACCAGTGAACAACGCGCTCATCGACCCCATAAAAACCAATATTTCCCGCAGACATAACAAGCAAAACATCATTATCTTTTGCCACCTTGCACTGATCTTTAAGTCCACCATCACCAAATAACTCATCATCATATTCGTCAGTTAAATCTTCTTTGATAGCAGAGTTGTATTTTCCTTTTTCTAAATAATCAACCCCATTAAAGCCCATGCTTATATTAACAACTCCTACACCATTATCAGCAAATACTTGAACAATTTCATTCTCTTGCTCATCAGAAACAGGATACACATTTAGTGCAGCAATAGTAGCATTATATGCAACTCCATGCATCTCATTACCATCTTTGCCTGCCGCAATAATTCCTGACACATGGGTACCGTGACCATCACGGTCATAAAGATCGACACTATCTTGAAAGTTTTTGCCATCTTTTTGCAATCTAGATAACTTACCATCTCCACTAAAAGCTGCATGGTTATAATCAATACCCGTATCAAAAACACCAACAACATAACCATCACCCGCAACCGGCTTGCCGTTTTGCTCTAGCAAAGCATAGCCTTGAGCTAAATTAATCTGATCATAAGCACTTATCACATAATAATCTCGGTACACTCTATTAGATTTATCTCCTGTTATATACGGATTATTAGTTTGACTAAAGAATTTTTTTTGATCTTCTTCGCTAACTTCTGAAACATTATATTCATCATTTACACTGTCATATTCAACATTTGAAATAAACATTAAGAAGTCTTCCTGATCCGAGGCATATGCTTCATATTGCTCTTTTGTAATATACTTACTGTTATTAGCCCTATTATATTCGCTAGTACGATATTTCATTCCTACATCATTATAATCTGATAAACTTTGCCATGCAGCCTCACCATTATCAGTAAAACTAGATACTGGCGCCGAGCTACCACCTCCACCTCCAGATGAGCAAGAAAAAACAAACAAGCAAATTACCGCACTATATAAATAACTCTTTTTAAAAAAACAATCTAACATAAAACAAATCCTTAAAACAATAAATTTTTATTACATTGTAAATATTATGACATAATTTCACTTAAATGTCAACTGTTCATTTTGAAAAGCTTGACATTTAAAGCATTTGCCGCTATAATTTACCTAATTAATTAAGCAAATATGACATTTTCTGGCAAAAACTTTGACATTATTGTAATCGGAGCTGGGCATTCGGGTATAGAAGCTGCCTGCGCTGCTGCACGCATGAATAAAAAAACCCTACTTGTAACTAAAAAATTCGATAATTTTGGCGAAATGTCCTGCAATCCCGCTATTGGCGGCGTTGCCAAGGGCACTATTGTCAAAGAAGTTGACGCCCTGGATGGCATGATGGCCAAGGCAATTGATCTAGCTGGAATTCATTTTCGCATCCTTAATGCTTCTAAAGGCCCCGCAGTTCACAGTCCGCGCGCCCAAGCTGATCGCTCTTTATATAAAAAAGCAATTTTACAAATTTTAAAGCAAGATTATGATTTAGAACTCGATATTGACAAATATAATGCCGGAATTAGAGAATTCTCAAGCAAAAATGGTAATTTGACAATATTTTTTGGCAATGTTGACGATATTTTAATAAAAAATGATAAAATTAACGGAATTATTATTGATAAAGATCAAGAAATAAGCGCTAAATCAGTCATTTTAACTGCTGGCACCTTCTTAAATGGCGTTATTCATATTGGCGACCAACAAACCAAGGCTGGTAGAGTTGGAGAAGAGCCCTCAACAGGCATTTCAGAGCGTTTACTTGAATATAATTTTCAACTAGCTCGCCTTAAAACTGGCACTCCAGCGCGAATTTTAAAATCTTCAATTGACTTTTCTAAACTTGAAGAACAGTCCGGAGATCACCCACCAACGCCCTTTTCGCACTTAAATAGCGCAGTTTCTACCCCACAAACCAGCTGCTACATCACCTACACCAACAATCAAACTCATAAAGTGATTCAAGAAAACCTCGAAAAATCAGCAATGTATGGCGGTCAGATTGCCTCCAAAGGCCCTAGATATTGCCCTTCAATTGAAGATAAAATTCATCGTTTTGCTGATAAAGATCGCCACCAAATATTTTTGGAACCAGAAGGGGTTGAGCCGTCAGATTATGATGGCAAAATTGACATGAACAATCTACAGCCGCATCAGCTAGTCTATCCAAATGGCATCTCTACCTCGTTGCCAGAAGATGTGCAGCTTAAATTTCTAAAAACCATTGCCGGCTTAGAAAATTGCATCGTTACCCAGCCTGGATATGCAATTGAATATGACTATGTTAATCCACAAGAGTTAAAACTTACTTTGGAAACTAAAAAAATATCCAATTTATTTTTTGCTGGCCAGATCAATGGCACTACTGGCTATGAGGAGGCTGCTGGCCAGGGGTTAGTAGCTGGTATCAATGCCGCATTAAAAATTGATAATAAAGAAGAGTTCATTTTAGACCGCGCTTCGAGCTATATTGGCGTTATGATTGATGATTTAACGCTACTTGGCGTACAAGAGCCTTATCGCATGCTTACTTCTAGAGCTGAATATCGGCTCTCCCTAAGAGCCGATAATGCTGATCTTAGGCTAACTCAAAAAGCAATTGACATCGGAGCAGCCAGCTCCAAAAGACAAGAATTCTTTACTGCAAAAGTCGTCAAGATAAACCAAATGAAAGAAGTTCTGAGGTCTTTGATAATTACACCAAAAAAACTATCAGACTTTGGCATCGAAATCAAGCAAGATGGCGTTAAAAGATCCGCTTATGAGTTACTAGCCCTGCCAAACATCAACCCTTTAGCTCGAAATAATGGCGAAAATAAAGCTCTAAAGAGTAATAATAAAGAGTTCCTTGAGCCTCTGAACAAAATATGGCAAGAAGAAATAGAGAAATTTGATTTTTCAACCCAAAAACAAGTTGCAATTGATGCTTTATACGCACCTTACATCAAAAGACAGGATGCTGATATCGTCTTATTGCGAAAAGATGAAGCTTTGAAAATTCCAGAAAACTTAGATTATAATAAGATTCAAAGCCTGTCTCTTGAGGTTAGGGAAAAGCTCAATCAGTCTCGACCAAGTAACATTGGCGCCGCATTAAGAATTCAAGGCGTTACTCCGGCTGCAGTAATGGCAATCATGGTTTACATCAAATCTATCAGCAAAAATATTTCGTAGATTTTACCGTTTGCATTTCTAGGCTTTTTTGAACAATTTAGCTATTTTTTCTTTTGCCAATCTTAGGATTGCGAATATAATTGGGAGAAGAATTAGAGGTTGCTTGAGCTTGGCAATTAATCGCCATCAAAACTAAATTTTCAGCCAAAATCTGCTCGCCATTTTCATCTTGCACCTTAACTTCATCAGATTTTATGGAATTTGCCGCTAATAAGTCACTAGCGCCACTACCAATCACAAACTGGCCCTTTTCTATTGCAACATCAGACAATTCAGAAGATCCCACTAGTCGCGATTGCTGGTCACAGGATAGCGTTTCACCATCTGAAATAAAGCTGGCAACAAAGTATTCATCCATTTTGGCATCTACCGCCACCGTAATTTTACCTTTATGAGCTCTGTAGCCATAAGCTTGAGTCATCAGCGAATCAAACATCATCAATCTGCCGTCAGACGCCAATGATAACCCTTTGGCACAAGCAAGGCCAATTCGAACTGAAGTAAAGCTAGCTGGTCCATTGCTAACAACTATCGCATCAAGATCAGAGAATTGCAAATTTTGCTCACTCATTATCTCGGCAATATTAGTGGTAAGAATCTCAGCGGCACTAAGTCTTTGCATCAAGGGTTTGACGCTTACGACTCGATCATCGACATAAACCGCAACAGATTCAATTGTCGCCGTAGTATCAAAGGCTAAAATTTTCATTAATTGATAATATAGTCATTAGCCGGGGTGTCTAAAGAAAAGTTTGGAATAGCAACAACTTGACTTTCGTCATTATCCATATACTCCATTATATAGTGGCCACTCATAATTGCCGAATCAGCCTCTAAGCTGATACTGGATTGATATTCAAAGAAATCGTTGGGTAAAATTTCAGGCTGCTTGCCTATCACACCTTCCCCCTCTACCTCTTTAACCTCACCCTTGTCGTCAACTATTTTAAAATATCTTCTTTTAAGTTTAATTACTCTATTACCCTTGTTGACAATTTTCATATTATAGCTCCAAACATTCATCAGAGTCATTCCTTCTTGCGTGTTTTCAAGAAACTGCGGCCAGGCAATAACCTCTATTTCATTAGTCTGGACCTTGAAACCTTCGTTTTCCATCAGGCCCTGGATATTGAAATAATTGGTAAAATTTGTTATTAATTTATTTGTTTTTTGCAACATATCAATCTATATTAATTTCTCTTTATTATAACATATATTTTATGATTTTGCAAGTATTTTCGAAAAATATCTGTGGGTTTGTTTTTTCCTTGACGACTAGTTTGTTTCGAGCACCACGTAATTACTTACTTGGTCGAGAAAAAAGTTACTACCAAGGCAAAAATAAACCTTAAAACCTGTCGGTAAGGTCAACAACTCGCATTAACTCTTCAAGGTCAGTGACCCCTGCAACGACTTTTTGAATACCATCCTCTTGCATGGTAACAAAGCCTTTTGATATGATGTAATTATACATTTCTTTTCTACTTTTACCCGAAGAAATCATGTCGTCAAGCTCTCTATCAAATACTATTATTTCTGCAACCACGGTCCTTCCTTTATAACCAGTGCCTTGGCATTTTTTACAACCCTTCGCTTTATATATCTGCTTAACTTTTGCATATTTTGGACCCATAACAGTTCTTTCTTCTGGCGTTAGGTCATGCTTCTCTTTACATGAATCGCAAAGCTTTCTGGCCAATCTTTGTGCAAAGATCCCAATCAGAGATCCTGCCATCAAGTAGTTAGGAACTCCAATATTCATTAAACGAGGAATCGCCGCTAGCGCATCATTAGTGTGTAAACTAGTAAATACTTGGTGACCAGTCATCGCAGCCTGTATCGCACTTTCAGCGGTGTCCTTATCCCTAACCTCACCAACCAAAATTACATCTGGATCTTGACGCAAAATCGACTTTATTCCCGATGCAAAATCCATACCCACATCTGATTTTATGCTCGACTGTCTAATCAGGGGCAGGTTATACTCAACCGGATCCTCTAGTGTCATAATATTTTTATCAATTGAGTTAATATAACTCAAAATAGTGTATAAAGTTGTCGTTTTTCCACTCCCAGTCGGCCCAGTCATGATTATAACCCCCTCTGGACGCTTTACCATCTTCTTAAGAAGATTGATCGAATACTCCGAAAAGCCCAAATCATCTAATGACAAGATCGATTGCTTTTCATCCAAAATTCTCATCACGATATTTTCGCCGTGAATTGTGGGCTGGGCGGAAACCCTAAAGTCAATATTTCTACCTATTATTTCAGAGTTTATCCTGCCATCCTGTGTCTTTCTAGTTTCAGCAATATTCATTCCCGACATTATCTTCAAACGCACCGAGATTGCCGACCAATGCTCTTTATGAATCGAGCGCACTTGCACCATTTTACCATCAATTCTATATCTAATCCTCAAAAAAGAAGCTTCTGGCTCGAAGTGCAAATCCGAAGCCCCCCTATGCACCGCATCAGTAAGTATTGCATCAACAAGACGCACCATAGGACTCTTGTAATCGCCCTTTAACTCAGTTTCATCATTAATCAAATCAGGATCGGTCTCCTCAACCTCCCTCAAAATACCTTCTATTGACATTTCATAGCTATGATACTGATCGATAGCATGCATTATATCAACTTCAGCAACATATACCGGATTAATCTTTAATGTAGGTGGAAAAAATCTCTTAACCTGGTCTATGGCAACAATATCAAAAATATCCGCCATTGCCATAGTGATATTACCATTTGCAAATGAAATCGGAATTAGCTTATTATGAATTGCAAACTCCTTAGGAACCTTTCTAACTAGTCTCGAGTCAATAATCGAGCTTTTAATATCGAATTTTTTAATACCGGTAGATTCACTCAATATCTCACTCAGGGCACCTTCTGATATAAAGCCCATATCAACCAAGATAGCAGCAACCGTTTTTGAATAATTAAGATTAATTTGCTCCCTAAGAGCAATTTCCATCTGATCTTCTGAAATAACTTTCTTTTCGACTAAGGTCGCGATAACATCTTTTGCTCGCTTCCTGCCTCCACCTACGGGAACACCCTCATCCCGAGGCAAGGAATTACTTTTTTCAATGTCATTATTTAATTCTTGCTTCATTTACTCTTTGTAGATATCTATTACGAATAAAATTTAAGATAAAGTAAAATTTGCATTGCTTTCAAGCTACAAATTTCTTATACTTAATTTCATACATTTTTTACAAAAAAGTCAAGGGTTATTATCACAAATTATAATGAGTATGACAAAAAAAGATATCAGGGTTAGATTTGCTCCTTCACCAACAGGTTTTCTGCATATTGGCGGCGCTAGGACCGCTCTATTTAACTATTTATTTGCCAAAAATAAGGGTGGAAAATTCTTGCTCAGAGTTGAAGATACCGACAAAAAGAGATCAACCAAAGAGGCTATCGATGCCATCCTACAAGGTCTTGAGTGGCTCGGCTTAAAAAGAGATGAAGAGGATGTGTTTCAATCAAATCACCATCATCGTCACTTTGAAGTCATCAACTCAATGCTAGACAATGATACCGCTTATCGCTGCTTCACTAGCGCCGAAGAGTTGCAAAACTTGCGCGCTGCAGCTGAAAAAGAAGGTAAAGTTTTTCGCTTTCAGTCACCATTTCGAGAACTAAACAAAGAAGAGTCCCTTAAAAAAGCTGAAAATGAAGAGTTTGTTATTCGCCTCAAGACACCGAAAAACCAAGAAATCACTATTAATGATGCCGTTCATGGGCAGTTAACAATAAACTCTGATGAAATTGACGATTTAGTGCTACTTAGAGCTGATGGCACTCCAACTTATATGCCTTCAGTAGTAATTGATGATCACGATTGGCGAATTTCTCATATTTTAAGAGGCGATGATCATTTAACTAATAGCTACAAACAAAAACTAATATATCAAGCTTTGGACTGGGAATGTCCTGAGTTTATTCACATTCCTTTGATTCATGGCCCTGATGGCGCTAAAATGTCAAAACGTCACGGTGCTACTTCAGTAATTGAATATAAAGAATTAGGATATTTGCCAGTGGCCATGCGTAATTATTTGCTGCGCCTAGGTTTTTCTGATGGTGACAAAGAAATTATCAATGATGATCAGGCAATTAACATCTTCAACTTAAATGGCCTTGGCAAATCGCCGGCTCGTTTTGACTTTGACAAGCTAGGCTTTTTGAACAAGCATTACATTAAAGAGCTTACAAACGTCGATCTTTTAGCTGAAATTTCTCACTTCTTAACTCAAAAACCAAATCAAGAGGAGGAAAAAAGACTAATTTTAGCCCTTGAGTATCTCAAAGAAAAACCAGCGACATTAATTGAGATTGCGCGATCTTGTGACTGTTATTTTGACGATGCTGGGGCAAATTTTGATGAAAAACAACAAGAATTACTAGCTACCAAAAAAGATTTACTAACGCAAATTAGTGATAATCTGTCAAATCTTGAG
Organism: Rickettsiales bacterium; assembly: GCA_047404215.1. Lineage (GTDB taxonomy): Bacteria > Pseudomonadota > Alphaproteobacteria > Rickettsiales > UBA1997 > CAMCFD01. The sequence goes on along the minus strand of JBDOIV010000013.1, from coordinate 40,066 downwards.
CAGTGGAATCTTGAAGAGGTCAAAAACTCACTCATGGCATTTGCTAAAGATAATAATATCAAGATTAAGGACTTTGGCCCCGCTCTGCGCCTTGCCTTGACTTATTCTAACGCTTCTGCTGGTGGCATTTTTGATGTTGTTGCTGCCCTAGGTAAAGATCAGGTTTTGGCTAGGATTGGAAAAGCAACTTCATAGCAAATAAATCAACAATGAACGACGAAGAAAATCAAGAATCGACCTCTTTTGAAGATTTAATGAGTCGCACCGAAGAAATCGAGTCAATAATTAAAGTTATCGAAGGCGAATATGCCGATGAAGATGATGATTCTTATGTTTTTGCCATTAATGGTGAATATGGTAGTGGCAAAACTAAGTTTTTAGAGTTATTTGAAAAAGAAATAGAAAAAAATCATTCAGATCGAGTACTAAAAATTAACGCTTGGCGCGATTCTTTTGCCAACGACCCACTTCTTTCAATTTGTTATGGATTTTACGAGTATTTTGAAAACTTAAAGAAGAAAAGCTCTAGTAAAAAATGGGATAAGACAATTAGCACAATTAACAAATGTGGTAAATTAATTAACAAATGTGGTAAATTTGCAGTTTTCGCCGGAAATGCAACACTAGCAGGAGCCCCTAACGCCGGTTTTGATGCAATTGCTGAAGGATCAGATACAAAGATTTTCGAAAATTTTCGATCCCTAAGATCATCTCTTGCAGATGTAAAGGAATCGCTGGAGAAATATGTTAAACAGAAAAATAAAAAATCAGAAACTAAAAAGCCAACTTACATTTTGGTTGATGAGCTTGATCGTTGCAGCCCGAAATATGCCGTCAAATTCTTAGAAACCATCCACCATTTCTTTTGCGTTGAAGGTTTAGTTTTTATTATCGCCATTGATCAAAGTCAACTTCGATCCTATGTTGAAAAAATTTATGGTGTTAATAATGATCGATTTGATGGTTGGTACGCAAAATTTATCAAAGCTAGCTATAATTTACAGTCAGTGTGGGATAAGATAAAAAAAGTTCGCTGCCCAAACTATCATATTGCAAATCTTAGACCAATATTTGATATAGGAATGAAAAAACCCCTCGAAGACAAAGATATATTATATATCACAATACAATTACACAATATAATTCCTGAATTAAGGAATTGCCATAAAAATACATTTAGCAATCCTCATTATCTCGTTAGCAGAATCTTAGAATCTTTCAACTTGCCACTAAGGCAAATCAATCTCTTTATTAAAAATCTAAAACGCTGGTATATTCATAATCAAATTAACAGCTATATTAGAAATGACGCCGAATTGGAAATTGCAGCATTTTTAATTGCTTTAAAATTAAAAAATAGCACCGATTACAATAAAGTCATCAACACCCTCTCCTCAAGAGAGAAATATAACACCGCTTCAATTGAAGAAATTATAAATAAAAAGCTAGGAAAGCATAATACATTTGCCTTATCTTGCGTAAAAATATATGGCGGGATACCTAACGAGCTATATGATGAATTAATTGCCCTTGAATTATATAGAACCATTCCTGGTCATTACGATGATGACAATCATCGACTTTTGTTATTTTCAAAAAGAGAAGGGTCTTTTTACTACGATGCTCCACTATACCAATGTGCCGCCCTAACAATTCACGAGGAAATTGAAACAATGAAAGATTTTGGATAATTAGCTTAAGAATTCGGATAAATTCCCCTTCCATGAAGGGGTGGCAAGCGCAGCTTGACGGGTTAGCTATACTTCGCAGTGAATGTTAAACACACTCTAACCCTTCGGGTCACCCTTTTTAACAGAGGAGAATTTAGACTCCTTCAATAGCAAAACTCTATTCTATCAGTTACTTGGGGTCCCCGCTTGCAGGGTGGCGAATCGTTTCGCCGGAAGAATAAATGGATTGTCGCGCCTCTACTACTCATTGCGGGTGGCGAAGAAAGCAGATATCACCATCATCACAAGAGCCCCCTAACCCCCGTCATCACGGGCGTAGCGTGGCTATCCATTGTTATGTTGGAATAGATTGTCACGTCGCCTAAGATCCTCACGGGTGACGTCTTTTTAAACTATCAATTTGCTTGGCTCCCCGCTTGCAGGGTGGCGAATCGTTTCGCCGGAAAAGTAAATGGATTGCCGCCTAATAACCGCGCCTATTACTCGCAATGACGGGAGAAGGTAACTGCACCTATTAATCGTAATGACGGAGACACATAGGATCGTCGCTAATAGCTATTGGTAGGTGAAAACTATCAGTTGCTTGGGGACCAGCCCCTTTGGGGGTAGGGACCGCGCACAGTTGCGCGGCAAAAATACTACAACCTGTTTACGATGAATCTCATTCATCTACATCGCAAAGGAACTCTTCAGCAACAAGCCCTAACAGATTTTGCAAGCCCCTTCAATGACAAAAAAGTGAAATTTAGAAAATTATTTTAATTTAACACAGATTTAAACAAAAATTTTCACAGAGATTTGTTTGTTCTTTGATTTTCAAGCACCGTAAGCGTATCTAAAATACGTGCGGAGCGCAACCAAGAGCAAAAACAAATTAATATCAAAGGAAATTGAAGTTTAAAATGAATTATATCGAAGAAAAATGAAGAAACTCTTTATCAAAATTTTTCAAAGAGATAATTTATTTATTTTTAGATGAGTAGCGCAGCTTACATCAGGTGCGTGAGCAAGACAAGATTAAAAAAATGAATTATATCGAAGAAAAATGGAGATAGAAAGTGAAATTTAGAAAATTCTTTTAGCAAAGAGTTAAAAATAAAGGCGATAGTCGCAAATATTATAATGGAAAAATAGTCCGAAGACATTTTCTTTCCTTAAAGGAGGTAATCCAGCTGCAGGTTCCCCTACCGCTACCTTGTTACGACTTAACCCCAGTCACCCCTCCTACCGTGTAGACCTGCCTCCTTGCGGTTAGCTCAGCCTATTCGGGTAGAAACAGCTTCCATGGCTTGACGGGCAGTGTGTACAAGACCCGAGAACGTATTCACCGCAGCGTGCTGATCTGCGATTACTAGCAATTCCAACTTCATGGGGGCGAGTTGCAGCCCCCAATCTGAACTGAGATGGCCTTTGAAGGATTGGCTCGGCATTGCTGCTTTGCGTCCCGTTGTAACCACCATTGTATCATGTGTGTAGCCCAGCCCATAAGGGCCATGATGACTTGACATCATCCCCACCTTCCTCCAGCTTATCGCTGGCAGTTTCCCTATAGTTCCCGGCCGAACCGATGGCAAATAGGGATGAGGGTTGCGCTCGTTGAAGGACTTAACCTAACATCTCACGACACGAGCTGACGACAGCCATGCAACACCTGTCACCACTGTGGCTTGCGCCAAAGGTATATCTCTATACCGGTCAATGGGATTCAAGAGCTGGTAAGGTTTTTCGCGTAGCATCGAATTAAACCACATGATCCACTGCTTGTGCGGGTCCCCGTCAATTTCTTTGAGTTTTAGTCTTGCGACCGTAGTCCCCAGGCGGAGCGCTTAACGCGTTAGCTACACCACCGAGACCCAAGATCCCGATAATTAGCGCTCATCGTTTACTGCGTGGACTACCAGGGTATCTAATCCTGTTTGCTCCCCACGCTTTCGTGCCTCAGCGTCAATATTGGTACAGACAATCGCCTTCGCCTCTGGTATTCCTCCTAATATCTACGGATTTCACCCCTACACTAGGAATTCTATTGTCCCCCACCAAATTCTAGTCGAGCAGTTTCAATTGCAGTTCCAGGGTTGAGCCCTGGGCTTTCACAACTGACTTACTAAACCGCCTACGCACCCTTTACGCCCAATGATTCCGAACAACGCTAGCACCCTTCGTATTACCGCGGCTGCTGGCACGAAGTTAGCCGGTGCTTTTTCTGTAGGTACCGTCATTATCTTCCCTACTAAAAGAGCTTTACAACCCGAAGGCCGTCATCACTCACGCGGTATTGCTGGATCAGGCTTTCGCCCATTGTCCAATATTCCCCACTGCTGCCTCCCGTAGGAGTCTGGACCGTGTCTCAGTTCCAGTGTGGCTGATCATCCTCTCAGACCAGCTACGGATCATCGCCTTGGTAGGCCATTACCCCACCAACAAACTAATCCGATAAAGGCTCATCTAACAGCGATAAATCTTTCCCATAAATGGTAGTATACGGTATTAGCTCTGGTTTCCCAGGGTTATTCCGTACTGCTAGGTAGATTCCTTTATATTACTCACCCGTTTGCCACTAAACTTTAAGAGCAAGCTCCTAAAGTTCCGTTCGACTTGCATGTGTTAAGCATACCGCCAGCGTTCGTTCTGAGCCAGAATCAAACTCTCAAGTTTTGAAAATTTGAAACGACTAAATTAAACTCTCATTAAACTGGACCAATTAAAGATTCAATAAAAATAAGAGATAGTCTAACACGACTATCGCCTTTATATTTACCTCTTTAAATGCATAAAAGTATATTATTATATTATAGTTATAAATAACTAATTAATAATATATAGTAATTTTCTAAATATTCACAATGTAAAAACAACTTACAATAAAAATTGCAATCCCAAAAAGTTAATCAAAAATGATTCTACTTAATTTGGGTGAGATTCAATTATAGGACAAGTATATTTTATTGTCAAGAACTTTTTATAAAAAATATTTATTTTAAACATTTTTGTAAGAAAGTAAAAAACACTAACTCTTTAGAGCCCTTGTTAACAGACTTTAAAGAGGTTTCTAATTTTTCTATTTCTATTAACCAGTTTGCCAATAATTTTAAATTCACCTTTCTTAAATGACTTTTAAATGTATATTCTACTTTAAAAAACAACCTCTGCATTTTAACAGCCTCCTCAAAAGATGCCTTTTTACTATCAATAAGCATTTTAGCATTATATAGCTTTTGCACATAATTTGATAAAAATCTTGTGATCATTATTGGCTCTGAGCCATTGGCGATCAAGGCTTCAATGTCTTTTGCTGCTTGTGCAAAATTTGAAAATACAAAATTATCAATAAATTGTTCAGAATCTATTTCACTTTGCGAATTAATAATAGCGTCTATCGCCTCATCAGATAACTCTTTACCGTCTAAAAAAGTTGCCAATTTATCTATTTCTGAAGCAATAATTTGTCTATTTTTACCCAGTAAAGACTGCAGCAAATCAAGTTGCTGGTGACTAGCGGCAATATTATGTCTTTTTAGCAATTGCATAATCAACCTTCTAGTTACCTCATCACTATCTTCATAACATGGAATGGCAGCAATAAATTCACTATTTTGCGCCGCTTTTCTTAAAGAATTACCGGCGTCTAAATCGCCAGCTTGAATTAAGATAAAATTATCGCTTTTTTGCACATTTTCACCATCTTTTAGCAACTCTTTTAAGGCAGCGCCAGCCTGCACATCGCAATCTTTAATAGTAATCAATTTACGACCACCAAACATCGAAAAAGCATAAAATTCGTCCGCCAAACAACCCTTATCTTTGCTAAGACGCTCTTTTGACAAGTCGCAGACCAAAAATTGATCAGATAAATCACTGACAATTGCCTTTGCAATAGCGCCAACGCGACTCTTGATTACGCTAATATCCTTACCGAAAACCACCGCCCCTACGATCTTTTCATCAGCGATATTTTTTACATATTTATCGATGGCATTATTTGCTATTTTCATAAAAAAGCTTCTTTAAAATCGTTCTAAAATAAAATTCCCCTTCTCCACTCAGGCCAATCAGGAACTTACCGCCCACCAGCTTGAACTTCTCATTATAGTCTTCAATTTTGCTTTTGTCCAGCTCATTTTGTGGATAAATCAGCAAGAACCTATTTGGATCAGCGATAATTTGACTTTTTTGCTGTTCGCTAAGCTGCTGCAGAACCTTTTCATAGTTACTTTTAGTCAATAATTTAGCATAACAGCCATAAAAGTTACGCTTTTTTGACTTTTCCAGCCGCAAAATATCCGATTCAAAGCGCTCTAACCCATCTAGCCTTGGCTTGTAGACGTCACCAGAAACCTCAATCAACACTAAACTTAAAATCTTCAGCGCAATTCTATCATGTAACTTTCGATACCTTTCTAGATCAATAATAAAATCACCATCATTAGTTATCATCAAAATTTCAGCTGCCGCTTGCAGGCAAATCTCATCTTCGAACTCCTTGGCATCTTTTAAAACTGCGCCAAATTTCGCAATTCTGTCGGCAATCAAGCCTTTTTCCTCAAATTCACTTAAAAATTTTCTAATTTTATTGCGGGTAAATTTCGTATCTTCGTTACTTTGATCTTCAAGCCAAGCAATATCAAGCTCTCTTAGGTAAGAAGTTAACTCTTCCTTGCTATTTTCAAGTAACGGTCGGCAAATTTTAACTTGCTTAAAATCAAAAACTGGCTGCATCGGGTAAACGCCATCAAGCTGACTACCGCGAAACAATCGAATCAAGAAATTCTCCGCCAAATCATCTTTGTGATGACCAACAAAGCAATATTTAATCTGGTTTTTAATACAATATTTATATAATAAATCATAGCGAGCCCTTCTCAAATTCGCTTCAATATTCCTTGTCGGTATTTCGTCAATCGTTAAGATTTCATGACTTATTCCTTTTTCTCGCAGCATTTTGCTTAGAGCTTTAGCCTCATCGGCAGAGCCCTCGCGGACACCATGATCAACCGTTACCGCCCTCAATTCGATATTATTTTGCCTGCAATAGTCATTAAGGATCATAGTTAAAGCCACAGAATCAGCGCCACCAGACACAGCCACCAAAATTCTATCGGTCGGTTTTTTTATATATTTGTCAAAAAAATCTTTAATCATTTATTTACAAAACTATTATCACATTAATTATACCCCTGCGCCACAAATTTTGCAATAATAAATATATCCATAAAGCACCCAGGCCTTTCTAAAGATCTTTTTTCGCGGTAAGTCAGGGTAAAACGGTAAAGCAAAAGCATAAGGAATATCTGCTATTCTATTATACAGTGTATTTTTTAAGAAGTCAAGAAGTTTTTGTTAGCTTATTATTACAAAATCCTAAAAAGTTATGTTAATTTATTTTTATTCCAGAGCCTATCAATGGATCGTCGCGCTTCGCTCGCGATGACGAAGGATGGTTACTTTTGAGACCTACCTTGGTGACAACAAAAGCTACCCCGTCAGGCTTCGCCTGCCACCCCTTCAAAGAAGGGGAATTGTAATAACAAACTTAAAGCCATCGTCTACCACGGGGCCCCATCCCAAAATAAATAAAAAATTCTTGGACTGAGAGGCCGATAATTCGGCCGTAAAAAACATTACTCTAGTGATAAAATTTTATTTTATTGACAGGATGAATTTCTAGCGCAGGACATGTATAAACAATACCTGTCCGAAGCTAAAATTTATTCTAGTGATAAAATTAGCCGCTTTCGACTAGCCTTAGGCAGTCATCGTAACCAAACAACTGCAGCAATGCTCGATATTTAGCGCTATCTGAATTACTTAAATTTGGATCATGATCTAAAACTGTGATCGCTTGAGAATTAGCAATTTTTACAAGATCGACATCTCCTACTAAATCAGCCATTTTAAGCTCAGCAATGCCGCTTTGCCTGGTGCCGAGCATTTCGCCACTGCCGCGGAGCTTTAAGTCTTCTTCAGCAATATAAAAACCATCATTACTATCACGCATAATCGCCAATCTTTGCTGGGCGACTTTACCATATCTCTTACCATAGAGCAAAATGCAATATGATTTTTTATCGCTCCTACCGACTCGACCCCTAAGCTGGTGCAGCTGCGACAAGCCAAAATTCTCAGCATTTTCAATGACAATTACTGTGGCATCCGGCACATCAACACCAACTTCAACTACCGTTGTTGCGACCAAAATCTGCAAAGCATCTTTGCCATCTTTTTCCAGGCAGGCCTCCTTAAAATTTTTCATAGCTTTATCTTTTTCGGCATTTTTCATTTTGCCGTGAATTAAAGCTACCTTTTTCTCGCCAAAAATTTCTACAAGCTCTTGATGACGATCGGTAGCTGCCTTGAGCAGCCTCTCCTCTTGGTACTCTTCTTTAGCCTTACTTTTTTGCTCCTCTTCATTTTCTTCAATCAAAGGGCAGATCCAATAAACTTTTTCATTGCGAGATAACGCTCTTTTGATGCCGTCAAAAACTTCATTTGATTTTTTCTGCGCAATGATTGCTGTCTCAATATCTTGTCGATTTTGTGGCTTTTCATCCAAGACCGAAATATCGGTATCGCCATAAATCGCCATCATCAAGCTCCTAGGAATTGGCGTGGCACTCATCAATAACACATCAACCTCCTCACCTTTCTCAACTAAGCTTAAGCGCTGCATAACACCAAAACGGTGCTGTTCGTCAATTACTGCCAGACCGAGATTCTTAAACTCAACATCTTCTTGTAAAACCGCATGGGTTGAAATTAAAATGTCAATTTCACCCTCTTTTAACTTTGCGCACAGAGCCTCCTTCTTCTTTTTGGTAGTTTTTGAAGTTAAGATTTCTATTTTTGGCCCTCTTTTTGCAGCTTTAGAGTGATCAACGAAAACTTTTCCGACCTCAGAGTCACAAAACTCAGTAATTAATTTTTTAAAATAAGCAAAATGTTGATCTGCTAGAATGGCTATTGGCACGATAATACAAGACTGCTTGCCAGCAAAAAAATTAAGTAAAGCAGCATAGATTGCCACTATTGTTTTGCCCGAACCAACATCACCTTGCAACAAGCGCAACATTCTCTTGTCGGATACCAACTCCTCTTTTATTTGTAAAATTGCATTTTTTTGAGCATTAGTAGCTGCAAATGGCAGGCTTACAACAAATTTATCGACATGTTCAGTTGCAATTTGTAGCTTTTTCTTATTTTTTTGCTCTTTGTTTTTAACCAATTTCATCGCCAACTGCCATGATAATAACTCGTCATATTTTAACCTTTTATAGGCCGATATTTTTTGCTTTTCGGTAAATTCAAAGTTGTAATTGTGAATCGCCGTTAAAGCCGGTACAAATAGCGGCCAACCCTTTTCCTTAATAAAACTTTCGTCAATCCAATCTTTCTCCTGCGCCTTTTTTTCATCATAACGCTTTAATAAAAACCCTAAAACTTCATTAATTTTAGCACGAACAAATCTTTGCGTTAAAGCGCCGCTAAGAGGATAGATTAGGTTAGTAGCCGGCAACTTATCGATATCTTTAATCGCTACAATTTCTTGTGGGTGGATAATTTGGTTCTCACCAGCAGCTTTACTAAAATTACCCAAAACTGCCACCTCCTCACCTTCTTTTAATTTTTCTTTTTGACTGGGGTAAATTTTGAAAAATACCAAACTGACAAATCCAGTTGGATTTGAAGCAATAATCTTATAAGGCTGCCTTTTGGTTCTAGGCTCAACATGAGACTGAATTTTAAGCTTTAAAACTACTAGCTCATCATTATTTAAATCATAAATTTTTGGGTCGAACAGCACCTCTTGTGACCTTAGCGGCCTCAATAGCAACAAATCAAAAATCTTGTTTTTTGCCGCCAAGTTGACTAGATTCTTTTCAAAAAAATCGGCAACGTTTTTCAAGATATTAAACTGCGAAGTAAGAAATTTCAAACTAGAAAAGTTTGAATAATCAATATTCTTTTTTGACATACAAGAAATTAAAACATTTTTTAGTCTTAAGGCGTAAACTTTTCGGTTAACAAAATCTAAAAGCAAATTTTAACTTTGTTGCTAGGATTAATTTCTAGCGAAGAGCATGTAGACAACCTACCTGTTCGCAGCTAAAATTTGCTCTAGCGACAAAATTTAGTCTTCACCGCGCGCTGCACGTCGCATTTCATCCTTCTTCTTCAAAGTCTCCCTTTTATCATAAAGCTTTTTACCCTTGGCCATGCCAAGCAAAACCTTAATTTTACCGTTTTTAAAATAAAGCTTTAAGGCCACCAACGACAAACCTTTTACCGCCATCTTACCAATAGCTTTGTCCATCTCTTTTTTGTGAAGAAGCAACTTTCTTTTCCTTCTCGGCTCATGGTTAAAACGATTAGCCCCTTTAAATTCGCTAATCATGGCGTTAATTAAATATAGCTCACCTTTTTCTTCAGCTACGTAAGCATCATTGATATTGGCCCTACCCTCTCGCAAGGATTTAACCTCGCTACCAACAAGCATTATGCCAGCTTCTATTTCATCTTCGATCGCAAAGTTATAATATGCTTTTTTATTTTGAACAATAATTTTTACTCCACTCATATACTAACCTTTCTTGCTTTTTCGATGCTTCTCGATTTTATTGACCGTTTTCTTAAAATCTTTCAAAACTCTACCTTTTAGCCTAGTGCCTGAAACGGCCTTAACCTTAGCCGGGTTAATGGCCCTACCTTTACGAATTACCTCAAAGTGCAAATGTGGACCGGTAGATCTTCCGGTAGTTCCTACATATCCTATAACATCGCCCTGCTTCACTCTCGAACCCCTTTTAAATCTTCTATTAAAACGACTCATATGGGCATAGGCTGTCTGATAAGTTGAGTTGTGCTTAATTTTAATATACCTACCATAACCACCATTCCACAACCTTCTCACAATAACACCATCGCCAGCTGCAAATATCGGAGTTCCCGTTCTAGCGGCGAAGTCAACACCTTTATGTAATTTAGAATAACCCAAGACCGGATGCCTTCTCATTCCGAACCCAGAAGATACCCTGGCTCCATTAATCGGAGTCTTGAGTAGTGATTTTTTAACACTATATCCCTTTTTATCAAAATATTGCAAGCTGCCATTTTTCATCCTATGAGCATACATTGCGATTTCTTTTTTATTTGCTAAATCCAATCTAGCAAACAATATATTACCGTCCTTTACCCTCTTTCCACCTTTGTTATGATAAGACTCAACCACGATTTCAAATTCATCGCCGCCTCTAATGTCCCGCTGGAAATCAACATCGTAACCATAAAGGGCAATCATATTCATTACTGCATTAGCAGAAGCTCCGGCTTGGGCAGCATCAACAAACAGACCCTCCTTGACCACGCCTTTATATATTGTTATTTTTTTACTCAACTCAACAACAATCCTTTTAGCAATATAGCTATCGCCACTCTTTTTCACTAAATAATTTATTTCTGGCGATTTAACAATTGCAAATTCATCAAGAAAAACTTTCTTTTTTGCAACATAGCCCGTCTTGTCATATTCAATTTTTGCCTTATATCGAGCAATCATTTTATTACCGACTACGATATCCCTAGGATCAAGCTCTTTCTTTAGGGATCTCAAAACGTCAACAGATTCATTTTCTTCAAGTCCTATTCCCAACAAAAACCCCAATATAGTATCGCCACTTTCAACCTCCTTTTCATAGATCTGAACTTGATCAATATCAACCACCTTACCCTTTTCAACAACTCTAATTTTCATCACATGAGGCGAGGCTTGATTTAGATCACCTTCTGCATTTTGATAAATAGCACTTTTTACAAAATATACCCCATTAGCAGCAATAAATATCACTAAAAGTGCAATAGCTATTGACCTAAAATACTTCATCTCGACCACTCTAACCATCGCGACAAGAAGCGGTCTAACAGTCATCACTAACAGCCTTAGTGCTGATCTTTGAATCTGCCTGAATATTCGATATAATGGCGACTTCGACTTTTTAGTAAAGTTTTTACGAACTTTCTTATATAGTTTGCCGAAATTTTTAATTATCTTTTGATTTAAGCCCTTTTTTCGAAACATTTAAAACTAGTATATTATTAATTTGCAGTTATTTTTAGCATATAATTGCTATCCCGCTCTATATTAAAAGCTATTATTTATAGCTTTTAGCACATCTGACAGTAATTAGTGTCAAATTATCCCGCATAAGTAATTTCTGCGATATTATTAAAAAAAATCAAAAAACTACTTGCATAGCATCCTCAAATATGTTACAATATCTTTTTAGATATTATTTTATAATTAGAGTTTAAATTATTATAAAAAAAAATCAACCATTTACAATTAATAATTATGCCAAAGAAGAAGGTTGCCGACAAAAAGACTAAGGTCATAAGCAAAAAAAGCCTCGGTAAAAAAAAGACAGCAGTGAAGTCTTCCACCAGGAATAGCACCAAAACAGGTGCTAAAACAAAAAAGACAACCGTGGCAAAAAAGACAGTAATTACAAAAAAAGCTGTACCCAAAAAAGTAAACCCTAAGAAAAAGGCTACAACAAAGTCTGCCGCCAAGGAAGTAGTCCCAGCAAAGAAAAAGACAGTTATTAAGAAAGCCACAACCAAGTCCACTGCTAAGAAAGCATCTACGGCAAAGAAGGGGGTCGTCGCTAAAAAAACAGTATCTACGAAAAAAAAGAAAACAACAACAAGGCCTGCCGCTAAGAAAGCTACCAAAACCAGTGCCAAAGCAAAAAAAACAACTACGACAAAGAAGAAAATAACCAACAAAAAGGCTTTAGTTAAAAAAATAGACACCAAAACAAAAATAGCTGTCAAAAAAGAAGCCGAGGCCCCGACTAAAAAATCCACCCCATCAAAACAAAAAGAAAAATTTGAAGTTGAAAAGAAAAGCGAGATCTCAAGCGCGCAAGGAGCCAACAGTAAGCCCTCTACACCCTCAAATTTAGAGTTCGAAGTAAATGATTTTGTAGTTTATCCATCTCATGGCATTGGCAAAATTATTGAAATAGAGAGTTTTCAAATCATGGGCTCTGATTTTAGCTGCTACCTTATATATTTTGAAAAAGAGCGTCTAACTATAAAAGTTCCTATCAAAAACTCCAAAGAAATCAACTTACGTCACATAGTTGACAAGAAAACAATAGATGAAGTTTTTGCCATCCTGCGAAGTGGCATTAAGAAAATGAAAGGAATGTGGAGCAGAAGAGCTCAAGAATATGAGAGTAAAATCAACTCAGGCGATATTTTTGCCTTAGCAGAGGTGCTAAGGGATCTTGCTAGAGACGTAGATGATGGCGACAGATCCTACAGCGAAAGGATAATCTACGAAACTGCAATTTCAAGACTAGCTTCAGAATATGCGGCAATATATAAAATAGACCTAGAAGAAGCCAAGGAAATAGTTGCCAACACCTCAAAAGATAAACTCGAAGGATCAAAATCATCAGAAGAAATAGATATTCGTAGATCCGTTAATATTGACGATGATGAAGAAGATTATGATGACGATGAGGAGGGTGATGAAGATGACGAGGAAGATGATTACGATGATTTTGAAGCTAATCAATGATAAAATATAATGACACAATCTTCCAATTCTATCTTAGAGCTAAAAAATGTATCAAAGGTTTTTGGTAGCAGACATACCAAATCAATACACGCCTTGCAAAATGTCAATATCAATATCAACCAATCCGAAGTCTATTGCTTAACTGGACCCTCTGGATCTGGCAAAACAACCCTACTACAGATAGCTGGAACTTTAGACTCGCCAAGCTCTGGTGAAATATATATTAGTGGCAAAAAGATTTCTTCCCAAAAAGAATCTGCAAGAACCATGGCCAGACAACAACATATCGGCTTTATTTATCAATACCACCACCTAATTCCAGAATTTTCCGCTTTAGAAAACGTAGCCCTATCTCTACTTATCAAAGGAATCGACAAAAACACTGCTTACAAGCAATCAAAATCAATTCTTGAAATGGTTGACATGGGCTCAAGAATTAATCACAAACCATCAGAGCTATCCGGAGGCCAGCAACAAAGAGCGGCCATATGTAGAGCAATAGTTGGTAAGCCTTCCTTAATACTAGCCGACGAGCCGACTGGAAACCTTGACTCAAAAAACTCAAATATAGTGTTTGAACTGCTACTAGATTTAGCAAAAAATAATAACCTTTCCTGCCTGATCGTCACTCACAACAACGAATTAGCAAAAAAAATAGAGCATCAACTTGTTATTAACGATGGCATAGTATCTAAAATTTAACCCGCATCTTGCTAGTAAACCGGCAGCCTTCGAGACCTGCCATAACCACGCCTGATCATATAATCACCCTCTTCAGAACCGCCATATTCTTCAGCATCTTTCTTGATATAGGGCTCTCGATACTGACTCGCTCCGCTATCTTGATGCCTAAAATGTTGGTTATTGCGACCTGAAGCAGTGTAAGGAATATTAACACTATACTCTTCTTCTTTAAAAATTTTACAGCTGTCTGAATAGAAAGCAGAATAAAAAGTCACTAAAAATATTCCACCTATCGCGTCCGCAAGGCAGCGACCGCCATCTGCGCCACTCTCTATTCCCTGCCAAGCTTCTAATTTAACATTACCAACACCATAACCTTCTTTAATCAAAGAAACGTCATAACTTCTAGGGGTCAGGCTTAATTTAATCGGGGTATAACCGTAGTTTCTACCTTCTATTATAACACTTGCACCCGGAGGATTTGAGCTAATATAAACAGAAGCTTTTTCATCATTAAGCATTAGGGCGCAAGATGATAGCATTGATAAAGCCAACATTGCCAAAGACGCTTTTTTCATAATCTTAATCATAAGCTCATAAATTTATTGTTATACAGTTACTTTTTCCAACGGTTATGCACCCAAAACCACTGATCAGGAACTCTTCTGATCCAGCGCTCTAGGGTTTGATTAATTTTTTCAGTAACCTTTATCACATCTTCTGAATTTTTGCTCATCTCTTTTAAATCTATAGGATCCTCAACTTCAAATTTAAAATCTACACCCTTCTTTCTATGGCTTATGGCCGGAACAATATCTACGCCATATTTTAAAGCAATTCTAGCTATTGAAGTTGTAGTCACCGCCTCTTTATGAAAGAACTTCACCGACTCACCGTCAGTAACTTTTTGATCAGCTAAAATAACCACATATTCGCCTCTTTTAACCATATTAACAACCTCTCTCACCCCTTCCCCGCTTTTTGGTATCGGATCAAACTCTCTTATAACGCACATCACCCAATCAGCATATCTATTATTCAAAGGTCTATATAAGACATTTAATTTTACTCCACAAAGCATCAAATATCTAAGTCCAACCTCCCAATTACCTATATGTCCGGAAAATATTATGCCTCCTTTTTTGCTATCAACCATTTTTTTTATATTATCCATGCTCTTTTTGTCGATCTCCATTCTTTTTTCTAGCTGCTTTTTGCCCATGCGACAGATGAAAATATACTCACCGATAACCCTTCCCAAATTCATCCACAAGCGATCAAGTAATCGATAAACCTCTTGCTCTTTTATTTCTGGCATTGCCTCTCTAATATTCTTATAAGCAGTTTTGTGAGATTTATGCTTTTTGCCCACCACTCTTGTCAAGGCTCCCGCCATATATGATGCGCAGGCGATACCCACAACCCTAAATATACCTAACATTACTACAATTAAAGCCAGCTCAATAAAATAAATTATATTTCTAAGCGTCTTTTTAAATATTTTTTTCATTCAACAACTCTTTAATGCTTAAGATGATATCTTCACCACCTTCTATCATAAGGTCAATATCTAAAAAATCAATAGCAGCCCGAAGTTTTTTATCAAGCCTAACCCAGTCCTTTTTTGTCGTCAGCAAAACAGCCCCCCTCCTCTTAGACATGGCCATTAAGCCTTCCATGTCCGTCTCATTATATTCATAATGATCGGAAAAAGACTTTGTGGCAACAACTTCAAGACCCTCGTCAGCAATAAAATTAAAAAACTTCTCTGGATAAGCGATGCCACAAAAGGCAAGAATTTTTTTGTTCTTATATTTATTATAGTTTAAAGCTTGGATTTTTGCTTTCCTAATGTTTCCTAGAGGCATTTTTTGCTCTATTTTGCTGCGCAGCTTATCACCGCTACCACCAATCACAATCACTTGATCAACACCATTCAAGCCACTTTTAACAGTCTGTCTCAAAGGTCCCGATGGAAAAATCAAGCCATTACCAAATTGAATTTTACCATCAATTACAACAATTTTATAATCTTTATACAAAGACTTATTTTGCAGACCGTCGTCAAGTATTAGCAATTCATATCCCATTGCCTCAAGTCTCTTAACACCCTCTACTCTATTTTTTGCAACATAAGTCGGAGCAACCTCACTCAGCAAAATTGGCTCATCCCCCGCTTTTTTTGCCTCGACCTCGTTAGTAACCTCAATAAAATCATCACCCTTACCCTTATATCCCGAACTTAAGAATGCAAAATTCACCCCTTGCTGCTTTAGCAACCTACCTAAAGTCAACGCAACAGGAGTTTTGCCAGCTCCACCAGCTATCAAATTCCCAATACATACAATTTTTAATTTTGAAACATACTGACTTCTTTTTCTTAAAAAACCCATCAATTTAAAAGCTATATAATAAGCCAAACTCAAAGGCAGCAACAATAGCGATATCAAGCTCACGTTTCGCCAAAATTGTGGAGTTTTAATATTCATTTCTTTACAATTTTAGTTACCGCAACCTCTAATTCACCACTATCTGTAAGCACAGCAATGCCCTGTCCCAACTCCAGAGCTCCAACACCTCTTATCAACCGCCCCTTATCATCTTGAATAATAGCAAAACCTCTTTTTAATACTTCAAGGTGGCTGTTTGACTTCAATAATTGCGACGTCGCACTCAGCCTGTCCGTTTTTTGTTGCAAAAGATTGTTAATTTTAACATTCATCATCTCTTGACAGGACAAGACTTGTTGCCTTTTACTATTGATGTTGTTAATAATCTGATTTTGATCAATTTTTAAACCAGCAAATATTTTAACCTTATTTTTCCAGCCACTCTTGATTAAATTCTCGATGTTTTTAAGTAGAAGCTCGCTTTTTTGCTCCATATTCTGTAGAATTTGCGCCGGACTTTTAACCATTTTTGATAAACGGTTATAGCTATCTGTCTTTTGTTCAAAATTATTAGCTATTCTGTTATTAATTTTTTCACGTAAGCTCGCTAGATCGGATTTCATTTCCTCAAGAACTATTGTTGCCATCTCTGCTGCTGCAGTTGGGGTTGCCGCCCTAACATCAGCCACAAAGTCCAGCAAAGAAAAATCAGTTTCGTGGCCAATGGCGCTAATCACAGGAATTTCATAATCATAAACCATTCTCACCAACAACTCTTCACTAAATGGCAACAAATCCTCAACAGAGCCGCCTCCTCGAGCAATTATCACAACTTGCGGCCTTTCAGGCTCTTCCAAACCTGCAAAATATTTCAATCCCGACATCACTTCATTAGCCGCCTCTTTACCCTGAACGGACGAAGAATACAGCATAATATGCGAAGGTGACCTTGCCTCAACCCTATTTATTATATCTTGGATCACAGCACCTGTTTGCGAACTTATAACTCCGATTCTGGTAGGGAAAAATGGCAACTCCATCTTACGATTTTCATCAAACAAACCCTCTTTTGCCAATTTTTCTTTGCGCTTTTCAAGCATCTGCATAATAGCTCCCGCACCAGATAACTCAAGCTTTTCAATGATAATTTGGTATGAAGATCTGCCGCCATAGGTGGTAACTCTACCATAAGCATTAACCATAAGCCCATCCTCAGCGTCAAATTCAACGTTAGCAAATGAATTGCGAAAACAAACCGCATTCATCAGCGCATTTTCATCCTTCAAATTAAAATAAACATGACCGCTTGCCGCTTTTTTTAAACCACTGATTTCGCCTTTTATCTTAACATAGCCAAACGCATCTTCAACCACCATTTTAATCGAAGATGAAATTTGTGACACTGTATATTCAGGAATATTCGACATCAAATTTAATACTTGTTTTTTATTTTTATTTTGCTATTATCAATGTTACAGTAGTTAAATTTGAAATTCAAATTAAAAATTATTTGTAAAATGTGTTATTAATTTACCAAAAAGATATAAACCCTTAAAATTGAAAAAATATGTCAGTAAATAAAGTAATTTTAGTAGGAAACTTAGGACAAGATCCAGAAATCAGGTCAACCAGTGACGGACGTGAAATAGCTAACTTTTCAGTTGCAACTTCAGAAAACTGGAAAGACAAAAGCACCGGCGAAAGAAAAGAAAAAACTGAATGGCACCGTGTTGTTGTATTCTCTTCAGGTTTGGTTGGCATCATCAAAAACTACGTTAAAAAAGGTACTAAACTATATCTTGAAGGGCAATTACAAACCAGAAAATGGTCTGACAGCAACGGAGTAGACAAATATACCACTGAAATAGTTTTACAAAACTATAACTCCTCAATGCAAATTATTGATTCTAAGAATTCTGGCGGCAATAATTCTGGACCTTCTAACTACAACAACTCTTCAGCTCCTGCTGCTTCTAGCAACAATATTGAGGTTGAAGAAATTGATGATGAAATTCCTTTCTAGGAATATAGTAAGAGTTTCTAAATGACAACAAAACTAGAGCTGACAATATTCGCTGCCCTTTCTTGTGCCATTTTTATTACAAAATCAACTCCCAGGTCATAAAAACCACAAGACTATTGCATTTTTATTTATCATTTGCTATAATTGAAATTATATTGATGAAAATTAAATTATAAATTTACATGCCTAGTTTAACAATTAATGATAAAGAGGTGCAGGTACCTGAAGGAATCACCTTGATTCAAGCCTGCGATATCGCTGGCGTTGAAATTCCAAGATTTTGCTATCATGACCGCCTATCTATTGCTGGTAATTGCCGCATGTGCTTAGTTGAAGTTGAAGGTGGACCACCAAAGCCAGTTGCATCATGCGCTGCCCCGGCTACCGAAGGTATGAAGGTAAAAACCGACTCCGAGATGGTTAAAAAAGCTCGTGAAGGCACTATGGAGTTTTTACTTGCCAACCACCCCCTTGACTGCCCTATCTGCGACCAAGGTGGCGAATGCGACCTTCAGGATCAAGCATATCAATATGGCAAAGATTGTAGCGAATATAAAGAGAACAAACGCGGCGTCACTTCAAAAAATCTTGGCACCCTGATCAAAACCATCATGACTAGATGTATCCACTGCACAAGATGCGTCCGCTTCACTACTGATGTTGCTGGCGTTGAAGAGCTAGGAGCGGTTGGTCGTGGCGAAACCATGGAAATTACTTCTTACCTAGAAAAATCAATGACTTCGGAACTTTCTGGCAATGTAATTGATTTATGTCCGGTTGGCGCCCTAAACTCAAAACCATACTCTTTTAAAGCGCGTAGCTGGGAACTTAAAAAAACTGATACCATTGACATAACCGATGCTATGGGCAGCAATACTCGTCTTGACTCATACAGCTTTGAAGTTATGCGCACCCTGCCCAGAGTTAATGAAGAAATTAACGAAGAGTGGATTTCTGACAAGGCTAGATTCTCATATGACGGCCTAAAATATCAAAGACTTGATAGTGTATATGTCAAAGAAAAAGGTAAATTAAAGAAGTCAACTTTTGAAAAAGCTTTTGCCAAAATTGCCAGCATAATCAAATCTTCAAAACCAGAAGAAATAAGCGCTCTTAGCGGCCAGCTATCATCGGTAAACGATATCTACGTCCTAAAAAGTCTAATGGACTCTCTAAAAAGCAAGAATTATGACTGCAGGACCAACAACGAGAAACTAAACTCCAAAGATTCTGCCTCTTATTTATTTAACACCTCTATTGAGAAAGTTGAAGAGTCAGATAGTTTGCTGTTAATTGGTGTCAACCCTAGAAAAGATTGCCCCGTCTTAAACTCCAGAATCACACAAAAAGCAGCCAATAAAAATTATAAAGTAGCAGCTATTGGCCTCGATCAAGACGTCACTTACAAATATGAAAATCTTGGTGATACCGCCCAATCTTTGCAAGATATTTTAGATGAAAAATCAGTCTTTGCCAAGGCCCTTAAAGACAGCACTAAGCCATTAATAATAATCGGTTCCGATGCAGTTAGTGGCGCGGAAGGAGAAGAGGTGCTAAATCTAGCCAAGCAAGTTGCTGAAAAGTTTGACATCACTAACGAAAGTTGGAATGGATTCAACTTCTTAAGCAAGTCAACCGGGCTAATCAATGGCCTTGAACTTGGCTTTGATCAGGCAAATGCTAGCAAAATATTAGACAGTGCCAAAAAAGGCAAATCTAAATTACTCTTTTTAATGGGCGCTGATGATAATATTGAACTTAAAAAGCATGAAGATTGTACGGTTGTTTATATCGGCTCTCATGGTGATTTTGGCGCCAATAAGGCTGACATAATATTGCCAGGCTTAGCCTTCAGCGAAAAAGACGACCTATACATCAATCTCGAAGGTCGTCCACAAAAAGCCAAAAGGTCAATATTTGGACCTAAAGAATCAAAAATCGATTCACAAATCATCATTGATTTAGCAAAATTCTGCAAAATTAAGATTGATATCAAAGATCAACAATCTCTAGAACAAAAAATAGCTAATGATTATCCAAATATTGGTAAACTTAACGAATTGTCTGCTAGAAAGTGGGTTAAAGCTAAAAATAGTAACAAAATCAGTGTTGATTACAAAATCAACGCCATTGATTACGACTATCACCTTACCAACGCCATTTCCAGAGCTTCAAAAACCATGAATAATCGTAGCAAAGACCTAAAACAACAAAGTTAATATTGGCCTTGCGGCCTGTTTATGTAAAAAAAGCTTGCTTTTAAAGATGACTCTTATATAATGATGGTTCGTCATTATCGAAAAGCGGCTAATAATAAATTAATTCGATAAATAATATGTTAAAAATTCGCCTTGCTCGCGGAGGAAGAAAAAAATTACCTTACTACAGAATAGTAGTGACAAACGTAACATCTCCTCGCGATAGTAAATTCATTGAAAAAGTAGGTACCTACAACCCTGTTCTTAACAAAGACGATGACAATCGAGTCACCGTTGTTAAAGATAGAGTGGAGTACTGGTTAAGTGTTGGCGCTAAACCAACTGAAAAAGTTGCTAAGTTCCTTAGAGAGCTTGGCGTTGCAGGCGCTGAAAAGCACCAGCCAAACTTCAAGCCAAAACAAAAAGGTGAAGGCCTGAAAAAGAAAGCTTTAGAAAAGATTGAAGCTGAAAAAGAAGCTGCTGAGGAAGCTGCTGCTAAAGCTAAAGAAGAAGCTGCTGCTAAAGCTGCTGAGGAAGCTGCCGCTAAAGAAGCTCCTGCTCAAGAAGAAGCAAAGCCTGCTGAAGAAGCTCCTGCTGCTGAAGAGGCAAAAACTGAGTAATTCACATTTAAAAACAGCCCTATTTCTAGCAAATAGTGGCTGTTTTTTTATGCAAGCTCGAAAAAATCATGCCTAGCTACTAATAATTTATCATTGACTATATCTAGAATTGTGATAAACTTATCAAAAAATAACTAAGAAGAAAATGGCCCCGATTCCAAATAAAATTTTAGTAGCATCTAACAATCAAGGCAAAATCAAGGAGATCTCTAGACTGATATCCCACCTATCTATCAAAGCTTTAGCGCCAAATGAGATTGATGCATTGCAAAACTTCGTAGAGCCTGAAGAGAATGGTCAATCTTTCGCCGAAAACTCACTAATAAAAGCTAAATTTTATGGCCAAAAGGCACAAATGCCAGCTCTAGCTGACGATTCTGGCTTTTGCATAATAGACTTAGACGACAGACCCGGAATCCACTCTGCAAGGTTCGCCCTGAACCAACAAGGTAAAAAGGATTTTCCGGCCGCTTTTTCTAAAATTTTTCAAGAATTGCAACAAAAAAATGTCAAGGTCTCAACCGCCAAAGCATTTTTTGTATGCAACCTAACCTATTTCAATCCCGCAAATAATTTTACGATTTCATTTGAAGGTCGCGTCGGTGGTGCAATTTGCCAACCAATTGGCGATCGAGGTTTTGGCTACGACCCCATATTCATCAAAGAAGGCATGTCGCAGAGCTTTGCCCAAATAGACCCCGACCTTAAAGAGCAGATCAGTCATCGTGGCCTAGCATTTAAACAATTTCAAAATTGGCTCGGGGGTTTAAAAGATGCAAGATAATCAAATCGTTATCGATATCATAACCAGAACAAACGATTGGCACTCTATCAGCAACATCCAATCAAAAATACAAAAGATTGTCAGGAGTATAATTGTCAAAATCCCCGTTTCTGAATTCTTAAAATCCAATAATCAAATTGAGCTTGCAATTTGCCTTGCTAATTCAAAGCAAATAAAAGCTATCAATAACCAACATCGCCAAAAAAATAAATCAACAAATATACTCTCCTTCCCTGCCCTCGATTTAGAAAGTGACAAGCCCAATTTTAAATCATTAGCCAAATCAAGACAATTTCTATTTTTAGGAGACATTATAATATCTCTAGACAACATTAGAAAAGAGGTTAACCAATCATACTCAAAAACATTTGATAGCCACCTTACGCATCTTATTTTGCACTCAATTTTACACTTAATTGGGCACGATCATCGCAATGATCAGGATGCCGACAAAATGGAGCTTTTAGAAGTCAAGATTCTAAAGTCCTTAAAAATAAAAGACCCATACAGTGATGATTGCTAACACTCTGCTACTAATAGCAGCATTCTTTATATTAATCAACTATTTAACTGCCATTAGTATTTCCGAAAAGATTATCGGTCTCTATGCTACCTTTATAACAACACTAGCCATTGCATTGATCAACCTCAATCTAAATCAGTCCACTTTAGCCAACCTACTACTGGCGATAATTGTTGCCAAAATTCTTTTAATAATAATTATTACCAAATTCAGAAAATGATTTATTATTTTTCACTACTACTATCAATTTTTGCAGCCCTTATATTCACTTCCTGTGGCGTTGGTATTTTCAGATCTAAGGATTTTTTCTCCAAACTGCAGCACATTAAGAACCTGGGCTTATACGCAATAAATATTTTAATTTTTGCATGGGCCTTGAATTATGACAATCCAAACATCTTGGTTTTGTCATTTCTAGCCATAATACTCAATATATTAGCTGTAAATTTACTAATGCAACTAGCAATTCAATGTGCTCACAAAGAGGGAATAGAGCCAGATTCAAAAAAGAAGAGTTTAATAAGAAAAAAGAAGTCGATAAAAAAAGATCTATGAGTCTATCAAAACTCTTAAACCTTCATCGCCGTAGAATTCAGCCGTTCCCGACTTAACAGCAACATCCTTGATCACCCTATCTTCATTATCAAGAATTCTAACCTCACCCTCACGTAGCTCAGCTACGAACTGTTCATGATTAGGAAGAACACCAATATCTCCCGAAGCACAAGGAACAACTACTTGACGAGCCTGCCCTTTAAAAACAAGGCCCTCAATATTAATTATTTCAACACTAACAAGGTTTTTCATATTTATTTACTTAGCCAAGTTTTTATCTTTTTCAATAGCCTCTTCAATAGACCCTACCATATAAAATGAAGCCTCAGATAAATGATCATACTCACCATCACAAATCGCCTTAAATCCAGAAACAGTATCTTTAAGCGATACCAGCTTTCCGGGTGAGCCAGTAAATACCTCGGCCACATGGAATGGCTGCGACAAGAATCTTTGTATTTTTCTTGCTCTAGAAACAGTAAGCTTGTCTTCTTCGGATAACTCATCCATACCCAAAATAGCAATAATATCTTGCAAGGATTTGTAAGCTTGTAATATTTTTTGAACCTCACGAGCGACTTGATAATGCTCATCACCAACGATTCTAGGATCTAATATTCTAGAAGTAGAGTCAAGCGGATCAACCGCAGGGTAAATACCCATCTCCGCAATTTGACGAGAAAGTACCGTAGTTGCATCCAAATGCGCAAATGATGTAGCGGGAGCTGGATCAGTAAGATCGTCAGCGGGTACGTAAACAGCCTGCACTGAAGTAATAGAGCCACTCTTAGTTGAGGTGATTCTTTCTTGCATCAAACCCATCTCGGTAGCAAGAGTAGGTTGATAACCTACCGCTGAGGGGATTCTTCCTAAAAGAGCCGAAACCTCAGAACCGGCCTGAGTGAATCTAAAGATATTATCAACGAAGAAAAGTACATCTCGATTTTCTTCATCACGAAAATATTCAGCTTGAGTAAGGCCAGTCAAGGCAACTCTAGCACGCGCTCCAGGAGGTTCATTCATCTGTCCATAAACAAGAGACACTTTTGATTCATCTAGTTTTTCAGTATTAATAACTCCAGACTCAATCATTTCGTGATATAGATCGTTTCCTTCACGAGTTCTTTCACCAACGCCAGCAAATACAGAATAACCACTATGCGCTTTTGCAACGTTGTTAATCAACTCCATAATTAAAACCGTCTTACCCACGCCAGCACCACCAAACAAGCCAATTTTTCCGCCCTTGGCGTAAGGGGCCAGAAGGTCTACCACTTTAATACCCGTTTCAAGAATTTCGGTTTCAGTCGACTGATCCTCTAACAGTGGAGCTTCAGCATGAATAGGATTTGATTTCTTTGCCTTAATCTCACCTTTTTCATCAATGGGCTCACCAACAACATTCATAATTCTTCCTAGCGTCGCTTCACCAACCGGAACACTAATAGCAGAGCCGGTATCGACGACCTCTTGCCCCCTAACTAAACCGTCAGTAGAATCCATAGCAATAGTTCTGACTGTTTTTTCTCCGATGTGTAGGGCAACTTCAAGAACCAAATCTTTGCCCTCATTTTGACACTTAAGAGCATTTTGTATCGCAGGCAATTCGCTTGAATCAGAGAATTCAACATCAACAACTGCCGAGATAATTTGAGTAACCTTTCCTTTATTTTCGTTCGCCATGTTTTTAAATCAATAAAAAATTAATAATTATTTCATATGCCTTATATCTTAACTAATAAATCTTAGATTTCAAGCAAAAAAGACAATTATCTTATATTTAGCTTTTGTGCTTTTAGCAAGATATCTCTTGCTACTGGCGCCGCTGCAACTGAGCCACTTCCACCATGCTCTACAACCACTGATATAGAGTATTTGGGGCTTTGAACAGGGGCGTATCCCGCGAAGATTGCATGGTTCTTATTGCGCCTTCTTCTTGACTCGGATTTGGTCATCTCATCCTCTCTTTTTGACACCACTTGCGAAGTTCCTGTTTTTCCCGCCATCTCAAATCCCTTCTCTTTTATTCTTTGATAATAGGCGGTACCTTTTTTCTGATTAACCACATTGTTCAACGCTTCACTGATTAAGCTATAATGACTTTCATTTTTGATGATTTTTTCAACCTTATTCAGCTCTATCTGATTATTTGAGGCAGAACTTCTAACCAGCGAGGGGTTAATTTTATAACCACCATTTGCAAACCTCGCCATTCCCAAAGTCAATTGTAGCGGAGTTGACAAAACAAAGCCCTGTCCAATAGCGCAATTTAAAGTATCGCCACCAACCCATCTCTGTTTATAAACTTGTTGTTTCCAGTCTTCATCAGGAAGGTTGCCAGCACTGACCCCGTCAAGGCCCAAGTCAAATTTTTGGCCATAACCAAAGCGCCCAGCAACCTCGTTTATCTTCTTCATTCCTAAGGTTTTTGCTATCTCAAAAAAGTAAACATTGCACGACTTTTGCAAAGCTTGAACAAGGTCAACCTTGCCATGACCCTCTTTTTTCCAACAATGCAATCTTCTATTGCCATATTCTATATGACCCTTACAATTCACCAATTCAGCCGGGTTCAAACCCTCTTCCAAAGCCGCAATAGCAGTAATAATTTTAAAAACCGAGCCCGGTGGATAAATAGCAGAAATCACTCTATTGTTTAAAGGTAAATTTTTATCTTTACTAATCTTTTGCCAATATTCATAAGAAACACCTTGAGACAGCCTATTGATATCAAAAGATGGTGACGAGGTGCAGACCAATATCTCTCCGGTTTTAATATCCATTACAGAAACACAGGCAACCTCTTTAACAATTCTTTGGTAAGCATATTTTTGTAAATCTACATCTATTGTCGTAATTAACGAATCCCCCATTGTCGACTTTTTCTCAGATGCCACCCTGATTGGTTTATCAGCCGAATTAACCTCAACATATTTTACACCATATTTTCCTCTGAGACTATTCTCATAAGCTTTTTCGAGGCCAGATTTACCAATCCTATAGCCCGGACTTAACAAGACTGGCCTCAAGTCGTCAGAATTCTTAATATCTCTTTTTGAAGGAGTGGCTACATAGCCCATTAAATGAGCAAGCTCATGAGGAAATAAACAAGATCTAATATAACGGCTTTCAATAATTGCACCATCCAGCTTATAAAAAGCAGACTCTACCCTAGCAAGATCGCCCCATGTCATGCTATTCATCAACAAAACCACAGAACCCCTTCTCGCCTTTAAAACTTTGCGCAATATGCTTCTTTTTTCTTTATATTTTAAGATCAGCACTTCCGATAAAGTTTTAACAAACTGTCGCGCTTTTACTCTACTCTCAATGTAAAGGAACAGCTGATATTGCTCAGTATTTTTAGTTAAAGCTAGGCCATTTCTATCATATATAACACCTCGCTCTGCAGGTTTAAATACTGGCTTAATACTATTCGAGTCACTTTGCATCGAATAGTTATTATGTTTATATATTTGTAAAAATCCCAACCTTGAAACCAGGGT
This sequence comes from Rickettsiales bacterium, assembly GCA_047404215.1. Taxonomy (GTDB): domain Bacteria; phylum Pseudomonadota; class Alphaproteobacteria; order Rickettsiales; family UBA1997; genus CAMCFD01. The sequence goes on along the minus strand of JBDOIV010000013.1, from coordinate 13,514 downwards.
CGATGTGAAAAAGACCTGCCCCATGGTCACGATAAAGACCCTTCTATTAAATACTTTATTTTTTCTAATATCGCGAAACATCTAAGTAAAAGTATATTTTTTATAGTAATGTTCTAAGATATTATGAACAAATACATAGCATATAGCGGTCAAGATTATTTTTATTAAAACAAACTTCACATCATATCCTGCGGCCATGGCAACTAGTAGTACAACATATTTTAACAAAACAAAACTAACCAAGAACATTATAAACCTACGAAAAACTTGTGAAAAGCTATCTTTAATTGCCAGCCTGTCCTCTAAATATTCAAAAGCCTTAATGACAACAATATAAGATAGCGCAGTAGCGCCCAGAACACCTCCCGACATTGAGTCGGCAATTAATCCCAACACAAAAACCATCCATAGCGAGAATATTTTGCGAAATATTCTGGCATAATAAACAATCATCACTTCAAACATTGGCACTGCCACCGAAAATGCCACTATCTTAAAATCAACATAGCTAATTGCAGCGCAAGCGATAGCAACAAAGTGTAAAGCAACAACAAATAGAGAGTTACTGTGGAAGTTTTTCATACCTCATATCTTAAATATAGATCAACTAAAAATCAAGCTACTTTAAGAAAATCTTATTGAATTCTCTTCTTGGCCTTTTCTGCCAAGAACCTTGGTGATAAGATGAGGATATCAACAAAGGCAATACCGACGTCGCTTCCGCAAAGACCATTTGCTCATAAACAGTATCAACCTTACCCCAAGACGAAGCTTCCTTTAAAGTCGAACTTGAACAAGCCCCATCCCTGCTATCAGCAACGGTAATCTGTACTGCATATTTATGCATCGCCACCTCCTTGCCAATAACCTCAGCACATATCACCGTATCCTGTACAAAATTTTTAGGAACACCACCACCTATCATAAATAAACCACTATCACCAGCTTTAATTTTTACTTCTGTTAATTCACGAAAATCAGCAACAGAGTCTATAGACATGTAGGATTCGGGGTTGGCAACTTGATGAGCTACAAGACCAAAGCCCGCTGAAGAGTCAGTAAATGCAGGACAGAAAATCGGCACATTATGGTCGTAAGCAAGCTCAATCAGAGAGCTTTTTTTCTTGGCATAAGATTTTAGATATTTACCCATTTCCCATATAAACTCCCTTGAAGAATAAGGTCTCTTTTCTAAAGAATTTGCGATCTCTAATATAGCATTATCACACTTCTGCAACTCTTCTTCATCAATATAGGTATCATATATTCGATCAATATACAAATCTCGTAACACCTTATCATCAACCTCGTCCTTAGCCTGATAATGCTTAAAACCAAGAGCCTCGAAAAAATCCATATCCACAATAGAGGCTCCAGTAGCAACAATCGCATCAACCATATTGTATTTTATCATATCCGCATATAGCTTCATACAGCCCCCTGCAGAAGTTGATCCTGACAACGCCAATATCACAGCGCAACCATCATCTTGCAACATCATCTCAAGGATCTCACCGGCACGCGCCAAATCTCTTGAAGTAAAAGACATGTCTTTCATTTGATTAACTATCGGCCTTGCATCAAAAGATGTAATATCTATATGCTTAATCTCTTTATCGAGCAAGCTTTTTTTTGTAATCATTATTTATTTTTAACATTTAATTTTAAAATAGTTGACAATATTTTTTATCAACTTCATTTTCCACATCGATTTGCATTATATCTCCATAGCCATTGAAAGAGGTTCTTAAACTCTTCGAGTAGGATCCAAAGTTATGCATTTCTATATAATCTCCAGCTTCAACATCCTGAGGTAAGGCAAAAGGACCCTTCATAAAATCAACAGAGTCACAGGTTGGCCCATAGAGACTATAATCAACAACCCCCTTTCCACTTCTTTTGTTACCTTGTCTATCATATACTTCACAAAAATAAGAGAATCCAAAAATTCCAGCATCAAACAGTCCACCATATGTGCCGTCGTTAATATAAAGCATGCTACCCTTCCTGGCCTCCACCCTAACCAACAGAGATTCGCAGCCGGCAGATATCGCCCTTCCCGGCTCGCATAAAATATCGCAATCCTTAGGAAAGCTTGTCAATTTAAGCGAAGATCTAATTTGCTCAATATAACTAGTCATACTTTCAGCTCTCATTCCAGGGTAGCAAGATGGAAAGCCGCCACCAACATCAAAACTATCTATTTTTATATCAACCTTGGAGAAAAAGTCAGCCACCCTCTTTATCGCGGCACCAAACTGCATTGAGTCCATACACTGCGAACCAACATGAAAGCAGACACCAAAGCTTTTAGCAACTTTTCTTGCCTTAATGGCCAAGTCTAACGACCTTTCTAAATCAATTCCAAACTTACCCGACAAATCAATCGCCGAAGATTTATTTTCCACCATTATCCTTAAATGTAAAGACAAGTCTTTGGCGCCATGAGTTGCTAATAGCATTTTATCCAACTCTTCTTGGCTATCAAACGAGAAATCCTTAACGCCATGCTTAAAATACGACTCACTAATCACCTCTTTAGGCTTAATTGGATGCATAAAATATATCCTAGCCCGCTTTCCGATCAAGGAATCGACTTTTATTACTTCGTTAATAGACGCCACATCAAAGCCCCTAACCCCGCCCTCATATACATCTCTAATCACCCTTTCATCGCAATTGCTTTTTACAGAAAATAATACCTTGCTGCTATAATTCTCGCCATTTGACGATTGAAAGTTGGTAAAGCAACTCTCAAACCATTTTGCAGCCCTCTTTAGAGCGTGCGGCCGGTATAAATATGTAGGTATCTTTGGAGACAGCTTTGACACCACTTCGCTAGCATCATCAAAGGTTTTTGAACCCTCTCTTATTATATCGATGCCATCTTGAACATTTCCAATAAAGCATTGATTTAGATTTTTGCCTAAATTTTTCACAACCATTTTTCAAAAAATAAGTCTTTACAAAAAATAAACCCTAAAGTATAAAAATCCCCAAAGAGAACAGCTTATGATCAGCAAAAACTCAATCAGGGATTGCATTATAATCTAAATAAATTTCAAATTCAAGTATTTTTTAAAATTAATCATCCAAGTAGCTCATCAAGGCCATTCTGACATAAACGCCCGCCTCAATTTGCTCAAGAGCAGTACACCTCACATCTTCAACTAAATCTGTAGCGATTTCGACATCTCTATTGATAGGACCTGGATGCATAATCATCACATCATCTTTGGCATAGCCCAGTCTATCTTTATTTAATCCATACTCTTTATAATATTCCTCTAGCGACGGTATATAGGAGCCCATCATTCGCTCTCTTTGAATCCTTAACACCATCACCACGTCACAATTTACAACACCCTCTTCAATAGAGCTAAAAAATTCTGCATCATAATTTTTCTTAAGCCAATCCTTAAAACCAAAAGTTGTCATGGTTGGACATGTTACCACATTAATCTTTGCTCCTAATTTCGATAACAATTTCAGATTAGATCTAGCAACCCTAGAGTGCAAAACATCGCCACATATTGCAACCTTAAGGTTATTGAAACTTTTTTTCTTTTGTTTAATCACAAAGCAATCCAGCAAGGCCTGCGTTGGATGCTCGTTCATGCCATCTCCTGCATTGATAACCCCAGCATCAAGAACCTTATCTAAAAGACTTACTATGCCACTAGAGTTATGTCTAATAGTAACAAAATCAGGGCTTAAGGCAGATATAGTTTTTGCCATATCGTCAATCAACTCACCTTTTTTTAATGACGACAAAGAAACATCAATATTTGTAACCTTAGCTCCCATTTTTTTGGCCGCCATCTCAAAAGAAAGCCTGGTTCTAGTAGAGTTTTCAAAGAAAAAATTCAACAATATCTTACCCTTTAGGCTATCTTTATAAACCTCTTCATCCTTCATTATCTTAGATGCAACGTCATATATATTTACAACCTGCTTTACAGATAAATCATCAATACTAACTAAACTTTTCATTTTATTTATTTATCAAGAATTTAAATACCTCTTCTAAATCTGCTTGTGAAGTGGTTACGTCTTCTATTTGAACACCAGATGCTGCAATCATATCAAACAACTTAACAACGTCAATTTTTCTAGGATCGTACTGGATAGAAATTTTATTACTCTCCTGACTCTTGACTGCCACATGATCTGGAAGCTTTAATTCCTTGGTTAAGTCTCGAGCTTTATGATAAATAACCGCCTTCTTTTCACTTAAAATATTCATTAAGTTATCTTTACTGTCATTAGCAACCACCTTACCCTTGTTAAGGACAGCGATCTCATCACACAACTCTTCTGCTTCTTCTAAATAATGGGTAGTAAGTATAACAGTGGTACCGTTTTCATTTAGTTTTTTAACATAATCCCAAAGCTGAGTTCTAAGCTCAACGTCAACACCAGCCGTTGGCTCATCTAAAACCAGAATTTCAGGGCTATGCACCAAAGCCTTGGCCACCAGCAACCTTCTTTTCATTCCGCCCGATAAAGTTCTTGGCTTTGCATCAATCTTATCCTCAAGACCAAGAGCGGCTATAATTTCGTCAGTTTTTCTGTCTTTTTTTCTAATCCCAAAATAACCAGCATAAATCTCCAAAGTCTCCCTAACATTAAAAAAAGGATCAACTATTAACTCTTGTGGCACTATTCCGATTTTGAACTTTGAAAGTTTTTGATTATCGTCAATATCAATGCCAGCTATTTTAACCGTACCGCAATCTTTTTTAACAATGCCGCCTAAAATATTAATGAGGGTTGACTTACCGGCGCCATTTGGCCCCAACAACCCAAAGAAGGAGCCTTTTTTAATATTAAGATCAATATCGTCCAGAACCCTTAACTGCTTGCTTTGATATATTTTGTTTAAGTCTCTGATTTCAACTGCAAATTCGCTCATTTTGCAATTATTTAATTAAGTAATAAGATTTTTATTTTGTAGCAACTCTTGAATCTCGCCCTCTTCAAACATCTCTTTAATTATGTCGCAACCACCGACAAACTCACCGTCGATATATAGCTGCGGTATTGTTGGCCAATCGGAGAATTCTTTAATTCCTTGACGTATTTCCATATCCTCCAGAACATTAACGTCCGCAAAATCAACCCCTAATTGCGACAAAATATGACAAGTCATGGCGCTAAAGCCACATTGCGGAAAGTCTTTACTACCCTTCATGAATAATACTATTCTATTTTCCTCTATCAGTTCTTGAATTTTTTCAAAGATATTTTGCATAACTTACAATAATTAATTTATTTTATAGCTACTCATTATACCATGGATTTTATAAAAGACAATAGCCCAATTAAACTAATCACTAGGTATTGTTTTAATCTGAAGTGCATGCAACTCACCCTCAAGCTCGGTCGCAAGGGCTTTGTTAACTATTTTATGCTGCTCTATCCTTGATTTGTTGTTGAATTGACTACTCTTGATTTCAACTCTGTAGTGGTCATTGTCACCAACAAGATCTTTAATAGCAATATCCGCGTCCTTAAAACTAAATTCTAATATCTGCTTTAATTTATCCTCGGATATTGCCATAATTACCTATGATTAACTAAAAAATCCTCTTTTTTTCTTTGGCTTATCGCCGTCGTCCGATTTTTTATTATCACGTCCGCCTTTGCGATCCTTTCTAGGAGGTCTATCTTCTTCGTTATCTAAGTTTAACTTGTCAGATATATCTTCTCCTGTTTCTTGATCAACACATCTGTAGCTAAGTTTTGGTCTACCTCTTTTATCAAAACCAATAACCTTTACCTTGATAACCTTACCTTCGCTAATAACGTCTTCGACAAAATCAACCCTGTATTCTGCCAATTCTGAAATATGAACAAAACCATCTTTATTTTCAGAAATAGAGATGAATGCTCCAGCGTCGATTATTTTAACAACCGCACCTTCAAAAATATCACCAACCTCTGGCTCAAAACAGATTTCATTAATCATAGAAACCGCTTTTTGGATAGCGTCATTATTATTAGCAGAAACCTTGACAGTTCCAGAGTCATCAACATCAACAACCGCACCACTAGTAGCGCAGATTTCTTTAATAGTCTTACCTCTAGAGCCAATAATATCTTTAATCTTATCTTGAGCAATTGTAATTGTCTCAACTCTTGGAATGTTAGCATTAAGCTCAGTGTTAGGCTCTTTGATTGTAGCTTCCATTCTATCAAGAATGTGATTTCTACCCTCATTGGCCTGCTTTAAAGCCTCTTCCATGATTTTGGCATCAATACCTTTGATTTTAATATCCATTTGCAAAGCAGTTATACCATTTCTAGTACCAGCAACCTTGAAATCCATATCGCCAAGATGATCTTCGTCACCCATAATATCAGAAAGAACAACATAATTATCACCGTCCTTAACCAAGCCCATAGCAATTCCAGAAACTGCTGCATCCAAAGGAACACCAGCATCCATCAAAGCCATTGAAGTACCACATACAGTAGCCATTGAAGACGAACCGTTTGATTCGGTAATTTCAGAAACTACTCTAGTAACATATGGAAATACATCCTGATCTTTTGGCAATACTGGATTAATACTTCTCCAAGCTAATTTACCATGACCGATCTCTCTTCTTCCAGGAACGCCCAATCTACCAACCTCACCAACCGAGTATGGTGGGAAGTTATAGTGAAGCAAGAATCTTTCTTTACTAATTTCTGGATCTAAAGTCTCAACCATCTGCTCATCTCGGTCAGAACCTAAAGTAGCAACAACAATAGCTTGTGTCTCCCCTCTGGTAAACAATGCTGAACCATGAGTTTTTGGTAACATTGAAGTTTCAGTCTCAATTTGTCTGACTTCATTACTTTTTCTACCATCTATTCTAGTAGATCCAGACAAGATTTGTCCACGAACAACTTCTTGCTCAACTTTCTTTAAAACTGAACCGACTTTGTTTTCATCAACTCCTTTTTCTTCACTAACAAATTTTTCCTTAGCTTCGGTTTTAACTTTAGTTAAAGCCTCAACCCTTTCTTGCTTTGCGGTAATTTTGTAAGCAGACTCAATGTCTTTTTTACTAAATTCAGAGATTTCAGCAATTAAAGCAGAATTATCCACCTCTTCTACTATAATTTTTTCTTTACCAGCCTCAGAAACCAACTCTTTAATAATATCAATTACTGGCGCACAAGATTTGTGACCAAAACTAACAGCTTCCAACATTTTCTCTTCTGTTAGTTGTTTAGCTTCAGACTCTACCATTAATACTGAATCAGAAGTACCAGAAACCATAAGATCAAGACTACTGTCTTTCAACTCTTCTGCGCTTGGGTTTAGAGCAAACTCACCATTTATATAGCCAACCCTAGCGCCAGCAATAGGTCCTTCAAATGGAGCTTCTGACAATGATAAGGCAGCAGATGCAGCAATAGTTGCCACCACATCTGGAGTAGCGCTTGCGTCATATGATAAAATTTGACAAACTACATTGATTTCATGATGAAAGCTTGAAGGAAACAATGGACGAATCGGTCTATCGATCATTCTTGAAGTCAAAGTGGCGTTATCAGAAGGTTTAGCTTCTCTTTTGAAAAACCCACCAGGAATTTTTCCCGCAGAGTAAGACTTTTCAAGATAATTTACCGTCATAGGTAAAAAATCAACCCCTGTTAGTGGTTTTTTTGATACCGTGACCGCACCCAAAACAACAGTCTCGCCATAACTAACAACAACTGATCCGCCAGCTTGTCTAGCAACTTTTCCTGTTTCGATTGATAGAGTTTTACCACCCCATTCGATTTCTTTTTTTACAACATTAAACATAGGTTTATAAATTTTAATTTAATTCAATACATCACCACAAATTTACAACATAAAACATTTTTAAATCTCATGAAGAAAGGTATAGCAAAACGTTTAAGCTTTAAAAGCTTACTTTCTAAGCTCTAATTTCTTAATTAGGGCTTCATATCTATCATTAGATTTCTTTTTCAAATAGTCTAACAAACTTCTTCTTCTACCCACTTTAATCAACAGACCTTTTCTTGACGAAAAGTCTTTCTTGTGACTTTTTAAGTGCTCAGTTAGGTTTTTTATCTCTAAAGTCAATATAGCAACCTGAACCTCAACCGATCCACTATCTTTCTTATCAGCAACAAATTTTTGTATAACTTCTTGCTTTTCTTCTTTTCTAATATTTTTTCTATCAGACATATCTAATTTTATTATTACTAATTAACCGTTAATCTCATTATTAACGACACTGCAAGCTACCTACAAAACGATTTATTATTTATCTAAAGAATATACCTTTACTAAGAAAATCATCGAATGTAAGCATCTTTTTATACTACAGAGCTTTATTCTAACATTACTCATTAATTATTGCAAGAAATATTTAAGGTTTTTATCCATTTTATTTTTTCTATCTCAATATCGCGGTTATTTCTAACAAAATTACCAAATTTTCTTGGGTTTATCGAGTTTTTGATCTTAAAACCCCCAACAACAAGCCTTGTTAAAACAATAACATGTCCACATAGAGATAGTTTTTGACAAATGTCTCTAGCTAAACTCCTGACGTAAGTTCCCTTTGAACACTCCACCTCAAAATCAGCAAACTCACTATTGTTGCTTATCAGTTTAATACCATAAATAGTAATTTCACGAGATTTCATTTCAAAATCCACCCCTTTTCGGGCCAAGTCATAAGCCCTTTTGCCATTAATTTTTAAAGCAGAAAATTTTGAAGGGGTTTGCTCTGTCACACCTAAAAAATCAAGTAATATTGCTGATATAGCGCTACTACTTGTCCTGCTGTCAGACTCCTCAATTACCTTACCTTCAGCATCATCGGTATCTGTAAACGCTCCCCACTTAATTCTAAAGAAGTATTTTTTCTTTTCTGCCATCATCTCGTTTGAGGTTTTGGTAGCTCTATTTAAAGCAATTGGCAATACCCCGTCAGCCATCACATCCAAAGTGCCCCCATGACCAACCTTCTTTGCTTTACAGTGTCTTTTGATAATTGACACCACTTTTGCCGAGCTTAAACCAGCTGGCTTATTAATATTTAACCATATATTTTGATCTTTTAAAGACATTTCTTGATATCCCCTATCTTTTCAATATTAATTTACCTTGAAAGAATTCGTATCTTGTAAACTTACTCAAGAAGCTCATTCCCAACAAAGATGTATCCAAATCAGCGCCATTAACCGAAGCCTCAACGTCATAAAACACTATATCCCCTACTTTCATTTCTGCTATTGTGGTTGAAGCTCCCATCACAAAACCATTGGCAGTGCTATATCTTTTATTAAATATTAATTTTCTGAAATTTATCCCCACCTTTCTTGCATCTTTAACATTTAAAACAGTATCTGAAGCACCAGTATCAACCAAAAATCTAACCATTTGACCATTTACTTTAATATTGATGTAAAAATGACCATCTCGAGACATATTAATAATAACCCTACCCTCTTGATCATGTAGAGCTGTCATTGGAGAAATCTCTCCTAAAACTCTATTTTTAAAGTCAGAAAATTCAAATCGATAAGAATATAAAACAATAACCACAAAAGCAATCCCAAGCCATATCGCAATATATTTTAACGATTGTGAAAAGTTTATTTTTCTACCTACAACAAAACCAGATATCAAAAATACTAGCAATATGATATAATATACAAGATGTTGATGATCTGGATCTGAAAAATTAAACATTCTTCTACGCTTTGTTAATCATTTGATCTATCTGTTTTAGCAGCTTTATCACTTTTTCATTATCTTGGTCACTGCCAACAGTGATTCTCAAACAGTCTGGCAATAAATAAGCAGCTACCTTTCTAACAATTACACCATTTTTCAAAAACTCTTCATTTGCTATCTCAGCATTTTTCTCGCTACCAAAGTTAAATAAAATAAAATTTGCAACTGAATCATAAGCTTTAATATTATTCAGACCTTGGCAAAAATCAAAATATTTATCCAGCCATTTTAGGTTATGTTCAGCAGAATTCCTCATAAAGTCCTCGTCTGTAATAGCTTTTGCAGCAGCAACTTGAGCTGGTCCACCAACATTAAACGGACCACGAACCTTATTCAAAACATCGATTACCTCTACATCAGCGTAACACCAACCAATTCTTAGACTAGCTAAACCGTGAATCTTTGAAAAAGTTCGTGTCATGATTACATTTTTATTCTCATTCACTAGTCTTATTGCATCTGGATAGTCTTTTTTATCAATAACATATTCATCATAAGCATGGTCGAGCACTATCAAAACATCTTGACGAATATTATTGATTAGTTTTTCGACTTCATTATTGGTTAAGTATGAACCAGTAGGGTTGTTAGGGTTTGCTAAGAATATTATTTTAGTTTTGTCAGTAACCGCAGCAATAATTTCATCAACATCAGCTTTGAGGTTTTTTTCATCAACTACAACCACCGATGCCCCAACTCTTTTTGCGCTAATACCGTACATTAAAAATCCGTGCTTAGAGTGAATAACTTCATCACCAACTCCAGCATAAGCACTTGCTAACATGTACAATATCTCATCAGAACCCGCACCGCAAACTATTTTTGCGCTATCTATGTTATATTTTTGCGCTATTTTTTGCCTTAGATTAGTACAAGCTCCATCGGCGTAAATTGGCAAATCACCAGCATGCTCCTTATAATCTGTAATAGCTTTCAAACTTGACCCTAAAGGATTTTCATTTGAAGATAGCTTAATCACCTTAACATCTTCTTGCACCCCTTCAATCCTATCTTTTCCTGGTTTATAACTCTTAATATCTTTTAAATAATTATGTGCTTGCGGTTTTACTGTCATTTTTACAAATTCACAAAGTTTTTTAATATTTTTAATCCAACTTCTCCTGATTTTTCTGGATGGAACTGAATACCTAATAAGTTATCTTGAGCAATTATAGCGTTAACTTGACAACCATAGTCTACTTTTGCTATAACATTATTATCATTTTTAACAATAAATCTATAACTATTAGCAAAATAAACATCATCACCTTCTTGTACGCCAGACAAAACCTGATGCTCACTAATTTTTTCTAGATTATTCCAGCCTATTTGCGGTATTTTATACTTATTTTGATCAAAATCAGAGGCTTTAGTTATTGACTCCACCTGACCCGATATCAATCCCAAACCTTTAGAAGTTTCATTTTCATATCCAAAATCAGCCATCACCTGCATACCGACACATATTCCTAAAAAAGGCTTCTTAGCAGTCAAAATTTGATTTTTTAATTCTGTTATTAAACCTACCTTTTTATGTAAACCCTCCATGCAGTCAGCAAAAGCTCCAACTCCTGGCAAAACAATATGACTAGCTTCATCCAAATCACCCCTGTCTTGACAAACAAAAACCTCTTTAAATATATTCAAATTCACAAAAGCGTTATAAACTGACTTCAGGTTACCAGAACCGTAATCTATTATCGCTAGCTTTAGGTTATTACTCATCTAATTACGATTTTTTCTTTTAAACCAACCTCTGTTAGTCATGATCGATTTTAAATAAAAGTCAGGGTCAATTACATCTTCACTAAATTCATCAAAGCTTAAGTCTGGTGAATTTCGATGCCAACTTTTCATAGCTTTCAGTCTTGCCTCTTCTTCGTTTTCAGCCAAAACATAACCCATCATATCATACCCTTTACGGTTTTGCAGATGTTTGCTATATAGATTGGTAGCATTCAACCCAATCAAACATAATACGATGATTTGCAGCAAAAGTATTTCCGAAAAGTTAAGATAGTCAAGGCCAGATAGTTTTATCAATAATACCTCAACAACAAGAAATATCGCGGCAATCTTCCACATTGCATGACACAAAAACCAAAAAAAAGAAAATAGGAATGCAGACACTGAAAAATTACCTTTAATCAAGGATATGTCTTCTATTTTATTGTTGACGTCTTTTTTTATTAGAGCGCTATAAAGTTTTAGTGACATTGCAAGTTATTAATTTACTTTTAATAGCCATATATCGACAATTATAAATAAACTATTTAATTTGTCAAAGCTAAAACTTTATATACCAACCTTATTCGCTATTTTTTTAAAGCGTCTTTTGCTTTTGATACGATTTGACTAAAAACTTCAGGCTCTTTAACAGCTAAATCAGCCAATATTTTTCTATCAATATCTATCTTAGCAATCTTTAGTCCGTTGATAAACTTAGAATATACCAAACCCTCACTTCTAACAGCAGCATTGATTCTTTGAATCCAAAGAGCGCGAAAATCTCTTTTTTTGTTTCTTCTGTCTCTATATGCATATTGCAAAGCTTTCTCAACTCTTTGAATCGCAATTCTGAAACAACTTTTAGCACGGCCTCTATAGCCTTTAGCCATTTTTAATATCTTTTTGTGTCTAGCTTTTTTTATAACACCTTTTTTTACTCTACTCATAACCTTTTATTATTAAATTATTATTAATTTTTCGATAGTCTTTGCCTATTTTTTCTTGTAAGGCAAATAAAAAGAAACCACATTCTCACCAAAGCTCTTATCCATTATAGCGGACTTTCTAAGCTTTCTAATACGAGATTGGCTTTTTCTACCTAGGTTATGGCGTTTTCCGGCTTGTTTATACTTAACTCTACCAGAAGCAGTTACTTTAAATCTCTTTTTAGCACTACTATTCGTTTTTATTTTTGGCATACTTTTATATTTTTGATTAATATTGTGCAAACCCACAGGTGAAGCCTTTACCCGTAAGTTTTATATTTTTTACTCATTTGATCACTATAAATTGCAATAATACACAATTTAAGTGGTGGGATTGGCAGGAATCGAACCTGCGACCAAGGCGTTATGAGCGCCCTGCTCTAACCGCTGAGCTACAATCCCTTTAATAGCCAAACCTCAACTATCACTTTGTAGTTCATATATTATAATATAATGCTATTTTTATTGCAAGAAGTATTTTTTTCTAAAACTACTTTTAAACGATATACATTACTCCTCTTTTCCTTTTGAAACAACCACCAGAGAAGGTCTAATAATCCTTTGTCCCATTTTATAACCAGCCTGTATCACTTGAATTACCTCACCCTGCTCATGATCACTAGGAATGTGAGACACTGCTTCATGAATATTATGATCGAATTTTTCACCGATAGGAGACACCCTCTCAACATTATTTTTTTGCAATATCTTCATTAGCTCCTTTTTAGTCATCTCTACTGCAGCGATTAAGTTCTTAACTAACGGATCTACGTTTTCTGATGCCGGTAGGTTATCACAAGCTAAGAAAAAATTCTCAACCACCACAACCAAATCGGTAACAAAGCCAGAAATTGCAAAATTACTAGTTTTTTCAAGCTCCTCTTTGTGCCTTCTTCTTAAATTTTCAATTTCAGCTAAAGCTCTAAGTAGTTTATTATTAAGATCAATAGCTTTCGCTTCCGATTCTATTAGTTTTTTCTGAATATTATCACTATTTTCAGAATTATCTACATTATTTTCTTCATTATTGTCAATATTTTCTATAT
>JBDOIV010000012.1:0-1580 GCA_047404215.1 Rickettsiales bacterium | reverse complement strand
GAAATATACAAATTACAATCTAAAATGAATAATTATTGACTTTATTAGCAATGTCTATTATACTTGGTAGAAGAAAATTGCAAGGAAAGTGATCTGTCTAGTGCGTGATTAAATATATTTAATTGCAATTAAATATTAAAAAATGAAATAAAAATGTCTTTTTTAGCTGAAAATTTAAAAAATATCAAACCATCACCTACTATTGCCGTTTCAATGAAAGCTGCGGAATTAAAAGCGCAAGGTAAAAATATCATCTCTTTAGGAATGGGTGAGCCTGATTTTGATACTGCTGATAATGTCAAAGAAGCTGCTATTAAAGCAATTCAAGATGGTGACACTAAATATACCGCTGTTGACGGTACTAAGCCACTTAAAGATGCAATTATTGCTAAATTAAAGCGTGATAATGAATTAGAATATAATGCCAAGCAAATCATCGTTTCAACCGGTGCTAAGCAGGTTATCTATAACGCCCTAATGGCAACTTTAAACAAAGGTGATGAAGTTTTGATTCAAGCTCCTTACTGGGTTTCTTACCCTGATATGGTGCTATTAGCAGGTGGAACTCCAGTAGTTATAGAATCTAGCACCCAAAACAATTTCAAGCTAACTGCTGAAAATTTAGAAGCTAAAATCACTGACAAAACCAAATGGTTAATTCTAAATTCACCAAGCAACCCTACTGGATCTTGCTATAATGAAGAAGAGCTAAAAGTGTTGGCCGACGTATTGCTTAAGCATCCACATGTTCACATCATGGCGGATGATATTTATGAACACTTAACCTTTGATGGCTTAAAGTTCAAAAATATCGCTCAAGTTGAGCCAAAATTAAAAGAAAGAACTTTGGTTATCAATGGCGTTTCTAAAGCTTACGCCATGACTGGCTGGAGAATAGGATACGCCGCTGGAAAAGAAGAATTGATCAAGGCGATGGCTAAGATTCAGTCGCAAAGCACCTCTTCTACCACTTCTATGGGCCAGGCTGCTGCTGTTGAAGCTTTAAATGGCACTCAAGACTATGTCATCTCACGTCGCGAAGAATTTCAAAAAAGAAGAAACATGGTCGTTGACCTGCTTAATGATATTGATGGCATCGAGTGTAACACGCCAAATGGTGCTTTTTATGTATTTCCTTCTTGTAGCGGGGTTTACGGCAAAAAAACTGCCAAAGGCGAGGAAATTAAAAATGATACTGACTTTGCTAGTTACGTCCTAGAGGAGGCCTTGGTTGCTGTTGTGCCTGGTATTGCTTTTGGCTCCGAAGGCTTCTTCAGAATCTCTTACGCCGCTGGTGAAGAGTTCTTGAAGGATGCTATGCAAAGAATTAAAAAAGCTGTTGACGCTCTACAATAGCAGCTTTTGCTAAAACTATAGAATGATGTTACTTGCTATTGATATTGGAAACACTAACATTGTTGCCGGAATATTTAACGAAAATAAGCTCACGCAACAATTTCGCTTAACTTCCGATATTAGTAAATCAGTGGATGATTATGCTGTTGATATCATTGAGCAACTATTGACCTTTGGACTTGATCCAAAACAAATAACTAGTTGTATTATTGGCTCAGTAGTAC
>JBDOIV010000011.1:0-82695 GCA_047404215.1 Rickettsiales bacterium | reverse complement strand
TTCTACTGGTGATCATAGATTTTCAATTTACGATTATGAGCAGGAATTCAAGAAGTTTATGCAAAGGGTTAATGGCGCTCAAGAGCAGGCTGAAATTGATATTGATCACGAAGTTGCAACATTGAAGGAGATTACCGGTGGTAAAATAGCTTTAAGATCTGAAGATGGCTCCTCTATGGAGTTGCCAGGCGATATGTTGCTATATGATATTTTTTCCTCAGGGTTAGTGCATGATGCGGTTGAGTCAATGATCAAGCCAGGTCAAAAATTGGAAAGTGATGTTAGATCTCAGGAGTTGGGGTTGATGTCGATGGAAAATATGCACTTTGTGCTAGAAAATAGCTATTTTAATGTTAGTGATTTGAAAAATAGTTGTCACTATAAATTATGTAAGGCGGTGATATATAATCAGTCAATGTCAAGCTATCAAAAAGCTGCAACTATATTAGAAATTATGCAGCAAGTTGCCCTTGATTATGGTCAATCTCATGCTAATAGCTTATTTGGTGAGGTGAGGGGTAAGGTGCAGCTGGCAGATATAGAAAGAAAAGTGACTGATGTTGCTGCTATTCGAGATTTATTGGGTTCTAGCTATCAAGGATTCAATAAGAGGATATCGCAATCAAAAGATTTATATCGTAATATCGAGCATTTAGCATTGTTAAGGAATGTCTCATTACATGGAGTTGTGGATGAGCGAGAATTGCCAAAAAGCTACCTAACTGATGATTCGCAAGAGCTAGTTATAGTCACTGACGCCCCGCAGGCTGTTAATTTCGGTGATAATATTATCGCAATAGACCTAGATGCAGTGATTGCCAATCCGCAAGCATTGATTGAAATTGTTGACAATCCTGAACAAGAGTCGGCGTTATCAAACCTCATCTCTTCAGCCGTTCAGCAGCAGGAGAGTTTACTACCAGGCTTGATGCAAAAAGTAATGCTTGAATTGCAAGCAGAATATGAGAATTTACAAGATCTAAAGCTTGCTCATGGCGTTGAGATTGAGACCGATAGCGAAATTATATTCAATGAAGGAGTTGGCGGCGTATTATCGATCGCAAAAGAGCGCGGCGAGCCATCTTCTTTTGCTATTGATGGTGACCATGTTACATTTGATATTCATGATATTGACTCGATTGCACAAAATTGCGAAATGAATGTGGTGGATATTTTTGAAGCTTGCCGGGTAGCTAAAGATAAAATGATAGTAGAGCAAGAAAACTTCGCTATCCAGCAACCTAAGGCCACTAATAAAGGCTTTTGGACCAAAACAAAAGCTTGGTTTAAGAAGGTAGGGTCAAAAATGGCTAGTATATTTGCCGGTAAGGCGAAAAAAGACGGTTATCGCAAATTAACAAATGATATTGAGCAAGAAGCTGCCCCAGTATCACCAGCAGGGCCAGAAATTGCTACTTCCGTAACTACAAGCGAGCCAACTGTTGATCTAGACGCTCCTGCTGATGTCATGACTGACGTTGCCACAGCTCAAGATGATGGAGATTTAATTGCTAATTTTAGCGATCATCCAAGTATACATCCGCACTCAGACCATCAAAAATTATCTCTCAAAGGTGCTAATCACGATCATACCGATGATCATTTAGACTCTAGATAGCACTAAATGAGGTAAAAATTAGCAAAAAACTACTAAAAATCACTGATTTTGGCCATAATTTCAATAAATTCTCAAAAAAAACTATAAACTCCTTGCTAAGATGTGCAAAATATGTTATAATAGTATTATGTAACAATTTATTTGATTTATTATGTTAGTTGAGCTATTAGAAGCTATTACCGGTAACGTCCCCCAAACTCAAGGTGGTTTGAGCGTTTTTGAAATGATTGATCCTGATAATAAAAGGGTAAAAAAAGAAGATTTTCCACTTGCGCCAAAAAATGGTAGCGAGGATAGTGTTGAGGTAAAGGTTGATCCGGGCGGCGAAAAGGCGGAGCTGAAAATCGTCAAAGATGGCATCGCAGAGTCAGTTCCCTTAAATATTAAACAATCGCAGGATGGTAATATTAGTGTTGAAATTAATGGTACTGGAGATTCTGCAACGATGGAGGTGGTAGGTAAAATTGCAGCGCAATATCAAGATAAAATAAACCAAAACCGCTCACCATCAAGCTCGCCATCATCTCCTGACAGCTCTGGAGCATTGCAAGGATCGACCATGGGTCACGCCTTAGGTTCTCTAGTTATGGCTTTTACCCTATCGGCACAGTTTATTTTGTCAATCATAGATTAGGGATTTTCTTAAAACATATTTCATTATTTAGTGCATATACAATAGACTCTGTAATTCCTGTGTATTAATATAGTTACGCCTCAAAAATGTATTAATATGATACAATATATTATATTAATTATCATAATTGACATTATTTAATAATTATGATATAATAATATTATAGAGATAGTGTTTATTATTTAATATTTTTACAAGGAGTGCGTATTATGCCAAAGCAATCAAAAGTGCAAAAAAAAGTGCAAAAAGAGGGGTTAAAGAGGTTAAAAAAGCTAGGTTTAAATGATCTAAGCTCCGAAGTGGATAAATTAGTAAAGTCATACACTAGAAAAGGTGGTGGCTTGAGGTTTAGAAATAGAAAAGGCGGTAAAATTAGACAAGAATTTAAGTCTGCTCAAGATGGTGATTCTATAATGGACGCGACAGTTAGTCTTTCTGAGATCTCTAGTAGAGAATTTGATGAGATCAGGGATAATCTTCGCGCGATCTCTGCTAGATTTGAAAAGATGGATTCTTTAGATCCTGCAGTTGTGACATTTATGGCAAGTGAGCTTAAAGCGGCTCAGGAAAAAGTAGATGGTAAGGCTGCTGAAGTGTTAAGTGTTATTGGTTATAAGCAGATGGGGCAGCAAGCAAAAGTGGCAAAAGAATCAGGAGACTTGGGTGCTGCCAAAGAATTGCGCGCTCAAGCTAAAGTAGCAAAATTGGGTGTAAAAGAATTTAAGAAAGGTGAGAAATTACTCCAAAAGCAAGCAAAATCAGATGTTCAGGATAGAGGGCGCCTCATTAAAGAAAAATGTGAAAAACTAAAAAGTTTTATTACGAAGGATGTAGCTTCTGAATATCAGGAGATTAATAGAAAAGATTCGGAGGGGCTAAAGAAAGCGCTCAAGCTTCCTAAGCAAAAACAGCATCTTGTGTTTAGCCTTGTTGGTAGAGAGGCTAAAAAAAATAAGACTAGATATGGTGCAAAGGCGTTCAAAGGTTTTTTGGATGCAATAAAGGGTGCACAAGATTCTTTGTACGAGATTGGGCTAACAGCGGTAGTATCTGAATTAGAGATTAAATCATTCATAGACTCTGCCAAGGTCAAGGGATTAGGATTTGACTTATCGCAAGATAATATTTCTGGCTTGCTAAGTGGTGATATTTTTCAGGGCGGGGATAGTTTGGGTAAGTCTATCGATATCGCAACTATCCTTGATAATATTGCAGCAAAATACGGTGCTGAATCTGCCGACGCTTTATTTGAGAAAGTAAAGTTAGATAGTGAGGTTATGCAAAAATATAGTTCTCAAGATTTTACTACAAAATATACCTTAATTACTAAGTTTGCCGCAATGAGAGAAGAGTTGATTGGTATAAGAGAGCAGGATAGGGCTCTGGGCTTTCAAAATCCAGATGATAAATATATCGTAGGAGGTGAAGAGTTTAGTATCGATGATGTTGTTACAGACATTGATGAGTTAGATTTAAAATCTCCAGCATATATTCAGCGTCAATATAACTTCATTAGCTCTGCAATTGAGCAACAAAAACAACTTCAGCCGGGTCTGATTCAAAAAAGCTTGCTAGATACCAGGGAAAAAATTATACAATTTAGAGATCTTAAAAGTAAGGGTGGGTCTAAATTTAAGCCGTTTTCAATAGATTGCAGTGAGGGCAAGGTGTGGTTTAATGAAGATTCCGCAATGCTTGTGGCCAAGGGCGGCGTTACTTTAAAATTTGATTCTCAATATGCACAGCTGCAAGATAAAGTGGATGACGCAGATTTGATTACCAAGCGTGACCGGACAACTTCTATCAAAATGGACGATATAAGTTCAATTAAAGGTGTATTTGATAAAGCGAAATTGTTAAGGTTTGATGCTGCGATTGTTGAGGCTATCGATAATGAGGAGGTGAAGGCTAAAAGTAGTAGATGGAGTAAGTTTAGGGGCTGGTTAAGAAGGGTTAGATCTAGCATTGCTTCCGCTCTCAAAATTACTTCAGATAAGCGTGGCTATCAACAATTGGCGACGCAGGATCCTGATTTAGCAATTTCAAGAGAAGGGTCCGATGCTCGAGAAGGAGATGTGGCAATATTAGATGAGGATCATCAGGATTCTCAAAGTTTAGATACTGCTTCAAGGTCATCATCACCAGCGGGTGTAGATCAAGACTTTACTCAAGGTCGTTTACAGTCAATGCCTCACGTTAAGCACGCCATAGAAGAGGGGCACGCTCTACATCGAAGAGGAAGTTTTGTTGCTCAAGCTGAAGCTCATGGTCATCACGCTCATCATCATGGCGATGATCATTCTCATCTTCATGATATGCAGGAAAGACAAAAAGCGGCTGCCGCTGCAGATCATGATCATGCGTAGCAATCTTATGACATAACAGTGGACTTGATTTTTTAGTAAATCTGCTCTATAATATTGAGATTAATGATATTTTAAGAGAATTTTTATGAAAAAACCTGAGCTTTTACTACCAGCGGGCAACCTAGACCGCTTAAAAACCGCTATTTTATATGGCGCCGATGCCGTTTACTGTGGCACGCCTGATATGTCGCTGCGGGTAAAGTCATCGTTTAGCCTCGAAGACGTCCTTGAGGGCGTTGAATATGCTCATAAACATGGTAAAAAAGTCTATCTTACCTTAAATTTATTCTCTCATAATAAAGATCTGGAGAAATTGCCAGAATTCATCAAAACTGTTGAAAAAGTTAAGCCTGACGGGTTAATTATATCTGATCCAGGGGTCTTCAACTATGTTAAGAAGCATGCACCGGATCTTGAGCTTCATATTTCTACTCAGGCCAATGTTTGCTCCTCATTAACGGTTGATTTTTGGCAAGAACAGGGTGCAGCTTTAGTGGTTATGGCTCGAGAGGTCAGCTTTGAAGAGCTCAAAGAGGTGCGTCGCGATTGTCCTGATATTAAAATCGAAGCTTTTGTTCATGGCGCTATGTGCATGACCTACTCTGGGCGTTGCTTGCTATCCAATTTCTTGGCAGAAAGAGGTGCTAATCAGGGATCTTGCGCTCACTCTTGTCGCTGGGGCTATAAATTAAAAGTTAAGGTTAAGGACGGCACTGAGCACGAAATCGAAATTAATGAAAATAACAAAGATTTGTTCGACTTTTTCTTAGAAGAAGAGATCCGCCCAGGTCAGTTCCTGCCTTTTGAAGAGGATATGGATGGCTCATATATTTTAAATGCTAAGGATCTATGTTTATTGCCAAAATTAAATGAATATATCGATCTGGGTATTGATTCATTTAAGGTTGAGGGGCGTAATAAAACCGAGTTTTACACCGGATCAGTCGCCAGAGTCTATCGCGCTGCTATTGATGATTATATCAAGGATCCCGAAAATTGGAATCATGAAGATTATATGGATGAGATTAATTCAATCTCTAACCGTGGCTATAGCTTAGCCTTCCACGACGGGCGTTTAACCAACTTAGCTCATGACTATGAAACAACCAAATCAACTTCTTTTTATGAATTTGCTGGTCGTATTATTGAGTGGCAGGGTGAGGATTTGATTTTTGAAGCGCGAAATCGCATCGAAGCCGGTGATGTTTTGGAGTTTTTGTCGCCAACTAGTCGCGAACCAATATTGATAAGGCTTTATGAGTTTGACAATATCTCTAAAAATCGAGTTGATACCGTCATTCATGGCGGTCAAAAGCCACAAATTAGAATTCCAGCTGACAAATTCCATTTGATAGATAAGGAGAGGCTCAAAGAGTTGCTACCCGCTTATAGCTTGATCCGTAAAGAGAAGATTTTGGAGCGTGACGAGAAGCTTAACGTTGAATCGCGTCAGATTTCTCATAAAGTTGAAGCGGGCGAAGACCAAGAAAAGCGCTATGAGCGTAAAAGAAAGCAATATTTCAAGGCTAAAGAAATTGAGATTGAAGGTAAAAGTGGCGAAAAATTCACCAAAACCCCTAGAACTGGCACTGATGGATGTTGCGGTAAGGGCTGTAACGGTTGTTTACCATTTTGGCATGATGAAAAATATGCTAAAGCTCGTGAAATTCTCAAAAATAAGAAAATTGGTGAGATGTTATAGTTGATTTTATCGTAGATGACCTATTCTCCTGACTGTATTATGACCCCTTACCGCTCTCGTGAGTTGCTGCAATTCCTCTGATGGAGCTATGGTATATTCTGGATTCGAATTTTCCTTATCTTCACCTCTATGATAAGGACTAAACCACAATCCCTCCTCCGTTGCCGCCACCACCTAATGGTGCCGGTGGTGGAGGTGAATCGTCGCCACCACCGCCACCGCGTCCAGGACCTCGTCCAGGTTTACAGTTTGCGGGTGGTGGTGGTGACTCAAAATCAATGACTCTGCTTACGCGCCTCCTTCTTTTACTTCTTGCCTGAGCTTCGTCAACTTCAGCAGTGTCATATTCCTCTGAGTTATGTCCGATTATTCTATCTTGAGCCTCTTGAGCTCTGAACTCTTCCTCAATTTCTACCTGTGCTCTTATTTTTGCTGCTCGATATTTTGCTTTTTGATTTGGTGGAGGGCCGATTGGTGGCTCATATACGTAGCCAGGTGAGGAGCCGGCAGCGCCGCTATCGGAAGAGGCGGGTGATACGTTACCTTCTGACGACGATCCTCCTGCGCTGGCGCTACTAGCGCCGCTATCTGGTGGAGATGGTGCCATTGAATCTTCCTCAAGTTCATCTGAGTCAAAAGCTTCATTAAAATCTCTTTTTTTAGACGGATCCTTGCCGTCATTTTCTTTAGACATTTTTTCCTTAAAAATATTAATAATTATCTATCTAATTTCATTATATCATATTTTTCATATTTTAGCAAGTAATAAATATAATATAACAAAAATGTAGCATAATAATACAAATAATATTACATTTTAAGGCATTTTTTTACAAAAGATCCAGGTCTTTGCAATGAGGTTAGTGAAATAATTATATTTTTAGCATCACAATGGCTAGCAATATAATGAGCTGTAAATGAAAGACTGAGATCTGATATCTATGGTATCTTATTAAGAATGTCATCAAAATCATAATAGATAATGTGTTTTGATAAATTTTAAATTACATAATTAAAAAAGTTAATTAATATATACATCGTTCAATTATATTATAAAACACCGTTCTATTGATGTCAATAGTTTTTTAATATTTTTTTAAATTATTTCTTTAGCGACCAATAATATTACCAAAGTGGTCTCTGGTTAGTGGGGCTAATTCATTACTTGGTCGGGCTATGGGATTAGGGGTTGACTGTTATTGCTTCCCGCAGCTTGAGTTGTTGCTTGAATGCTCATACTTAGAGTCTGCCCTTTTTGTAAGAGCTTCGTGCTGGTTATCGTAATTGGTGATAATAATTTGCGGTGTAATTAGCGCTACGCCGGGCATAGTTTATAATTTTATTTCATCAATTAATTTCGCTAAATCAAAATCTTCTTTACAAAGTGCTGACACTGCGTGAGTTTGAATTCTGATTTTGCAAAAGCCCCAAGTAAATTCAATATTAGGATGATGATTGATGGTTTCTGCTTGCGCCCCTAGTTTATTGACAAAATCTAGAGTGGCAACAAAATCTTTGAATTTGAATTCTTTTTCCAGCCATTTTTGCTGATCAACTGCTTGCCATTGCTTTAGTTGAGTGAGTCCTTGCTTGATTTCTTCATTTGAATATTTTGGTGTATCTTTAGTGCAGCCCATAAATTTCGCAATTAATTATTATCTATTTATTACCTTAAAGGATAATAGTTTGTAGTCAATATTTTATTAATTATCTTGCTTTTTACCCTCCTGTTGATTTTTTGTTATTATGATTAGTAAATAATATGTATTATAATAATACAATTTAATAATTACTTTATATTAATAGACATTAATTAAGAAATAGGGTATAATTAAATTAGGAAAAATTATAATCTATTTTTTAAAAAATATTAATTAATTAACTTGTTATGGTAAATTTAACGCCTGAAGAACAGGAAGTTTTGAATAAAAAAATTCATGAAGATATAATGGCAGCTAGAAAATAAAGGAAGGGTCCTAATGTTAGTGACACAACTTGTTATAGTGAAGATGATGTGGCAGCCGGCGCTAATGAGCTCGCTAGTAAACTTAGAGGTATTTCATCGCGACCAGTTTCTGGCGCTGGGTCACAGCCGTCTACTGCTATGAGTCCAGATGAAAGTAAGGGGCCGCAAAAATTAGCTGATGTAAATAAAGCTAGGGATGGGAATAGTGGTGGCGCTAGATTATAAAAGTAAAAAGTTTAACTTTTATTAGTATTAGATCATCTCAGGCTTGAGATTGACAATGATAGGTTGTATTTATAAAGGCTAGCAACACATAGTGCGAATTCAACAAAGAAATATTTTGGATGTCTATAAGTATTTCTTAGCGATGTAGATATAGACCGTTCTTATTATCGATATTATTGCGACGATGGCTTCGATTGGATAAAAATTGTGCAACATCCTGCAGGGTCTTTTTCCGCCTAATTTTTTAGACGCAAAGATTTCCTAAGGATCTTTTTTGAGAATTTTTTCGTTACAACCGTCTAGGATAGAGCGTTTAAATCATAAGCCTTATCTTATCTTAAGAATCAATTGATAAAATATATATGACTTAATTTCTATTATACAATGTTTAGTTAATAAGTCAAGTGTTTTATTTAATATCTTTATATCGTTGCATTTTATTTTTATTGCATGCTATAATTGAAAAAAATAACTGATACTATGAGTGAAAAATTATTAATTGCAATCGATGGTCCCTCAGCTTCAGGCAAGGGTAGTTTGGCGCAAAAAATTGCCGATCATTACAATCTGGCATATTTAAATACTGGTGCTTTATATCGCATTGCTGCTTTGCGTTACTTGCAAATGGGTCTCGGTGATCAAGATCTTGAAAAAAGCATCCCTAATTTGGTAAATAATCTTGAGCAGGAAGATTTTGAGAATCCGCAGCTTTTCACCGAAAGTACTGGGGAGGTAGCCTCATTAATCGCTAAAAACCAATTACTGCGCGACGCTTTGTTTAATTTTCAGCAAGACTTCATTAAAAACTCGGTTGCCAATGGTAATGGTGTAGTGATGGATGGTCGTGATATTGCTTCGGTAATCATGCCACAGGCCAATTATAAGTTTTTTGTTACTGCCGATGTTGCAGTTAGGGCAAAAAGGCGTTTTTTGCAATTGCAAAGCAAGGGTGAAGATGTTACTTATGATGAAATATTACAGCACTTAAAGGTTCGTGATGACAATGATAAAAACCGTGACAAATCCCCGTTGACAATTGATAGGGGTGCGATTTTGATTGACAATTCTGATCTTAATCAGCAGCAAACCGTTGATTTGGTCAAAACTTATATAGATTAGTTAGTCTTTTAATCGCTAAAAACGAGTCGCAGAGTTTACTTCTTGAAATTCGGGTGACGCGCTTTAGTGGTGCTTAAGTCGCTGCTGAAAACTTCATCGAGAATTAACTTCTATCTTAACTTTCTAATTTTTATCAATTGATAGTTCAGAGTTAACTTTAATTCTCTTAACTTAAGTGAGTTATAATTAAGATCTGTAACAGAGCTTAATCTAACATTTTTTTTACAATCTTTTACCACGAAATAAAATTTAAAATATTACTATTTTCCTTTATAAATATTAATGACATTATCAAGAATCCTTAATGCATCAGCTTTTGGTCTTTGGAAGACGTTACGACCGATGATTGAGCCATTAGCTCCACCTTGATAAATACCACGAATTTCTTCATACACATCCTCTTCTGATTTTGCTGCCCCGCCAGAGAAGATAACGATTCTTCTACCATTGAAGCAAGAATCAACAACGTTTTTAACTCTTTGTGATAGAGTTTCCATTGGGATGTTTTGCTGTTCATACACTTTTTTAGCGTGACCATTCTCAAGATCTGCTGTTGGTGGTTTAACTTTGATGATATGAGCACCAAGAAGGGCGGCCATATGTGCAGCATAAGAACAGATATCCAGTGCGGTTTCACCTGGCTTTGATAATACGCCGCCTCTAGGATATGACCAGATTACAACTGCTAAGCCGCAAGATTTTGCTTCTTCAGCCATTTCACGAATCTCTTCAAACATATCAAAAGACAGATCGGATCCTGGGTAAATTGTAAAACCAATCGCACTGCAACCTAACCTTAATGCATCGCCAACAGTACCTGTGATCGCTTGATTAGGAGCGGTGCCGCCATTGTGAAGCGAGTTTGAGCTGTTTACTTTTAAGATTGTTGGGATTGTACCAGCAAAAGTATCGGCCCCAGCTTCTATCATTCCAAGTGGTGCTGCATAAGCATTTAATCCAGCGTCAACTGCTAATTGGAAATGATAATGCGGGTCATATGCATCTGGGTTAACAGCAAAGCTTCTTGCAGGTCCGTGCTCAAAACCTTGGTCAACTGGTAAGATCACCATTTTACCAGTACCGCCTAATTTTCCAGTCATCATGATGCGTGCTAAGTTAGACTTAGTTCCTGGATTGTCACTTTCGTAATTTGCTAATATTCTTTTTACTTTAGGAGATGTTTTCATCTTTTTATTTTAAAATTAAATTATTAAATTTGTTAATACCAATATTATACTAGCTTTTTTTAAAAAAAACAGTTAAAATTTTAATAAAGATGAATTTTTTATATTTTGCGGCAATTTTTATTGTTAAAAGTTCTATTTTTTATTAAATTTATGATCGATATTGAAGTTAAAAAAAATGATTCTCTAGTGCAAATAGAAGATTTTTGTGAGCTAGATGATATTAAGGTTAACAATATAGAAGATTATGTTCTGCTTTTACTAAAAGAGAATATGAGATATAATTTAATTGGTAAATCAACCATCGGCGATATTTGGCATCGTCACATCCTAGACTCTGCGCAGCTCTTAAAATATATTGATGACAAGGATGTTAAAGTTGCTGACTTTGGAACTGGCGCAGGTTTGCCTGGTATTATAATTTCTATCTTGGGATTAAAAGAAGTACATTTGATTGAAAAATCAGTGCGCAAATGTGAGTTTTTATTTAAAGCAAAAAATATTTCGTCAAATAAAATATTTGTCCACCAAGCCACTTTGCAAGAAATGGAAAAAATTCAATTTGCAGTAATTACTTCTAGGGCTTTGGCAAATTTAAGTGACTTACTAAATTATAGTGTTAGCTTTTTGCAAAAAGATGGCTATGGATTGTTTTTAAAGGGTAAATCTTTAATGCAAGAAATCGAAGAGGCGCGTAAAAAGTTTTTATTTGATTTTGAGCTATTTCCTAGTTTAACATCAGATCAAAGTAATATTATCAAAGTTCGCAATATTAAGTTAAAAAAATAAATTATTATGCTAATAGGAATCCCAAAAGAAATTAAAAATCACGAATATAGAGTTGGTGCCACACCTGCAGGAGTTAAAGAAATTGCAAAATATGGTCATGAAATTATTGTTGAATCAAATGCCGGTTCGCAAATTGGCTTTTCTGATGAGCAGTATGAAGCATCTGGTGCTAGAATTGCTGCTGATGCAAAAGAGGTATATCAAAATGCTGAAATGATTTTAAAAGTTAAAGAACCGCAGCAGTCAGAGTGTCAAATGATTCGTGATGGGCAAATCATTTTTTCATATCTCCATCTAGCTGCGGAAGAAAAATTGACAGCAATGTTGGTTGACTCAGGTGCTACTGCTATAGCATTTGAAACCGTAACTGATAGCTCAGGTAGCTTACCCTTGTTGGCTCCCATGAGTGAAGTTGCAGGTAAAATATCTGTGCAAGCTGGGGCTAGGGCTTTAGAAAAAGCGCAGGGTGGTAGAGGGGTTTTGCTTGGCGGTGTTCCTGGAGTTGCTCCTGCGAAAGTTACTGTAATCGGCGGTGGCGTTGCTGGAACTAATGCAGCTAAAGTAGCAATTGGTATGGGTGCTAATGTAACAATTTTAGATCGTAATTTATATCGAATAAGATATTTAAGCGATATTTTTGGCAATAGTGCTAATATTTTATATTCAACGACGCAAAATATTGCTGACAGCGTCATTGAGTCTGATTTGGTAGTTGGTTCTGTATTAATACCAGGAGCGACTGCTCCTAAGTTGGTTACCGCAGATATGGTGCAGGCCATGAATGACGGTTCGGTAATAGTTGATATTGCTATTGACCAAGGTGGTTGTTTTGAAACTAGTCGTCCAACTTCTCATAGTGAGCCTACTTATATTGAGTCGGGAGTTGTTCACTATTGCGTCACCAATATGCCTGGTGCTGTTGCCAGGACTTCAACATTAGCGCTACAAAATGCAACAATGCCATTTACATTGGAGATTGCTAACAAAGGTTACCAAAAAGCTTTAACTGATGATATTCATCTATTAAATGGCCTTAATACATACAAGGGTAGAGTTACATATGAGGCGGTAGCTAAAGATTTAGGTTATGATTATGTCAATCCACTAGATCTTTTAAAGTAGCGATGACTTTACCTACCACTTCGCAATTCATTAAGAAATATGGTCTCGATGCCAAAAAGTCATTGGGGCAAAATTTCATTTTAGATAAAAATTATACAGACAAAATTGCTGCTAGCGCCATTAGTAAAGATAAAGAAGATTTATCAGGAGAGTTTATTTTGGAGGTTGGGCCAGGACCAGCTTCACTAACTAGGTCAATTTTGGATTTGAATCCAAAAAGATTGGTGGTAGTTGAGAAGGATCCAAGATGTGTTGGTATTTTAAAGGAATTGCAAGATTTTTATGGTCAGGATAAGCTTCGCATAGTCAATGATGATGCCTTAAAAGTTGATGAGTTGCAGCTTTTGAATCTTGACAAAGGTGAGAAATTTAAAATAATTGCTAATTTGCCATACAACATCGCAACTCCGTTAATTATTAAGTGGATTGGTATGTATCAAAATATCGCTACTATGAATCTGATGACGCAAAAAGAAGTTGCTGCTAGGATAGATGCTAAAAAAGATAGTTCGCAATATGGTCGTTTAGCAATATTGATTCAAAATTTTTCTCATACCAAGGTTTTGTTTGATGTTAGTAAGTCGGTTTTTACCCCTCCTCCTAAAGTGACATCTTCAATCATTCAGATCTCTCCATATGACAATCCTCTTAATATCGTTGATGTTAAAAAGCTGCAAAAGATTACAGCAATAGCTTTTGGTCAGCGTCGAAAAATGATCAGAAAATCATTGCAAGATCTTTCTGATGATATTGTGCGAGATCTATCTGATATCGGTATCGATCCAAGCCTTAGACCAGAAAATCTCTCAATAAAAGACTTCTGTTTTTTGACAAAGTTTATTTAGCTAAATATCGCAGTAGCAAAATGCTGCACGTAACTCATCTTTCATATCATTGATCTTGATTGTCAGGGTTGTCTATGTAATAATATTATCATATAATTAAATTTTGACCAATAATGACCAAAAATGTTTTAATGACCTCGGGCAATCGTGGAATAGGACTTGAGTTGGCAAAGATATTTCATGACAAGGGTTATAAAATATATGCAATATGCAGAAGCTCCAGTGATGAATTGCGAAATATTGCTACAGATATTTGCGATAACATTGACCTCACTGATTTTCAGCAAATCTCTAGGGCGCAAGAATATTTTTGCGATCTTAAAGTGGATATCTTGCTAAATATCGCAGGAGAGTTGTCTCAGGAGAATATATTTGAATTTGATCGTGATACTGTAAGTAGAATTAAATATCAATTTGCATTAAATTCAGTCGCTCCAATTGCTCTATCGGCTGAATTTCTTGACAATTTAAATTTACATTCTAAGATTGTAATGATAACTAGCAGAATGGGATCGATCGACGATAACTCTTCTGGTTCCAGGTATGGTTATCGTATGTCGAAATCTGCCCTTAATGCGGCTTCAAAGTCTTTAGCTGTAGATCTACTGCCCAGAGGTATTGCGGTAGGAATATTTCATCCAGGATGGGTGAAAACTCAGATGACTAACTACACTGGCCATCTCGAAGCGGAGCAGTCAGCCGCGATGTTAGAAAAATTAATAGATAGTTTATCTATTGCAAATAGTGGTAAGTTTTTTCATGCTAATGGTGAAGAAATTCCATGGTAAATAAAGTTAATTAATTTATAGTTTATGCAATTATTACATCTTTTGGGGCCGGCATTATTGTCCATATTGACTTTCAGAACAATGTTTGTTTTTATTTCTACTGGTTTTTCAATATTCATGGTGATGCTGTTTCTTAATATTATCACTATTGATGATGTTGCCGTTATGTTCAATCTTTCGGATGATGCCAGGGCTGTCTTGGAAAATGTAGTATCTCGAATTCAGCAAGTTACTGATAATGTTCTTGATATCTTATCGCAACTTCTTACTAAACTCTTCTCATGGGCAGGTGTAGAGGTTGACCTTAATAAAATTAAGGCTAATATTCCTGACACTCCTCCAGCTAGACTTAAGCCATCAGACTAGGCTTGAGTCGCAATAAAAGCTTGCATTGTGGTGTAAGTTGGTTTATAATCTTAGGTAAGACTAAGGTAATAAAAATATCATGATATCTGTTCTAAACTTGTTAAGACTGGCACTTTTGTTCTTGCTATATCTATTGCTATATCCTGTATTAAGAAAAAAGTCAGTATTCTTATTTTTAGATGCCGCTGGCCCCTCTTTTATTAAGTTAGGGCAGGCTCTAGCAACCAGGCCTGATTTAATTGGGGAGTCAATGGCAAGCATCTTGTCGCGTTTCCAAGACAAAGTTAGACCTTTTGACAGTAAGCTGTCGGCAAAAATTTTGAGCAAAGAAATCGGTATGAATTACCGAGATATTTTTGTTGAATTTTCTAAAGATCCGGTAGCCTCAGCTTCAATAGCTCAAGTCCATAAAGCAAAACTTGATGACGGCAGTGATGTTGCAGTCAAAATATTGCGACCCAATATTGATAAAACTGTTAAAAGAGATATTGCTACTCTGAGTCTGATAATTAAAGTTGTCTCATTGTTTTCCAAAGATCTAGCACATGGTTTAGGTGACGTTGCTAAAGTGCTTAAGAATACCAGTTCCACAGAGCTAGACTTAACTAGAGAAGCTGCTAATGCTGTACGCCTCAAAAAAAATATGATGAGTTCCAAGGGCTTTTATGTGCCAAAAGTTTTTACTAGATTAACTTCAAAAAAAGTTTTGGTCACTGAGTGGATTGATGGCATACCATTTTCTGATCATAAGGCAATTTTGGAATCAAATTTTGATAAAAAAGAAGTTGCCAAGAGTTTAGTAGTAAATTATTTCAATCAAGCTTATCGTGACGGCTATTTTCACGCTGATATGCATCATGGCAATCTGTTCTTGATGAAAAATGGTGATATTGCAGTGGTAGATTTTGGTATCATGTGTGAAATTAATAAAAGATTACGTATCGCTATTGCCGAGATGTTGATCGCTTATCTTGATCATGATTACTCGCGTGTCGCCAAGATTCATGTTGAGGCTGGTCTCATTCCAAAAGATGTTAATATTTATGATCTGGAGTTAACGTGTCAGAAAATTGGCGAGCGCATGGTTGGCGAATCAATCAAAGATATTTCTTTGGCAAAATTACTCACCGATTTGATTGAAATGACGGCGCGCTATAAAATGTCAACTCAGCCTGAGTTGCTACTGCTGCAAAAAACTATTTTATTAGTCGAAGGGGTAGGTGTTATGCTTGATCATGAGTTAAATATCTGGACCATCGCTCAACCTTGGGTTAGGCAGTGGGCGGTGAAAAATATCAGTTTTGATGCAAAAATCCGTGACGCGGTTGTAGATTTTGTCACGGCAGTAAAAAATATCGTAAAAAGCAACCTATGACCCTAAAAATTCAATCGAAGCAGCAATATCAGCAGCTTTTGCAACTAGCAGATTCAGATAATGATCAGTTCTGGCAAGATATTGCCGACAGATATCACTGGTTTGAGAATTTTTCCAACGTTAAAAGTATCGATTTACAAAACAAGAAGCCAAAAATTTCTTGGTTTGAAGATGGTAAAACTAATATTACCTATAATTGCCTTGATTATAATATTGAGTATAACAATCTCGGTGATCAAGTAGCGATTATCGAAGAGGGTAACGACCTCGATCAGCCATCATCAAGAGTTACATATAAGCAGCTTTTAGCTCGAGTTAATCAATTTGCTAACTTATTAAAAGCAAAAGGAGTAGTTGCCGGGGATCGTGTTTGTATTTATATGCCAATGACCGCCAGCGCCGCAGTAGCAATGCTAGCTTGCGCGCGAATCGGTGCTATTCATTGTGTCGTTTTTGCTGGCTTTTCTGCTAACGCTTTAGCTTCTAGAATCAATGACTGCCAGGCTAAAGTGGTGGTTACTGCTGATATTTTATATCGCGGCGCAAAGGAGCTTGAATTGGCAAAAATAGTGCAAGAAGCCACTGCGCAGTGTCAATCGATTGCAAATATCATCATTGATCAGCGTCTCAAGCAATCGCCAAATCTAAAATTCACCAATAGCAACAGCCAAGAGGTTCCTACGCTTAATTGGCAGCAACAAGTCGCCTCGCAATCTGAAATTTGCCAACCTTATCATGCCAATAGCGAAGATGGCTTATTCATTTTATATACTTCGGGCTCAACAGGCAAACCCAAGGGAATTTATCACACTACTGCTGGTTATATGGTTTATGCTGGCTACAGCTTTGCCAATGTTTTTGATTACCAAAAGGGCGATGTTTTTTTCTGCAGCGCTGATGTTGGTTGGATCACTGGTCACTCTTATTTAGTTTATGGACCATTGCTTAATGGTGCCAAAACCCTGATGTTTGAAGGAGTGCCAAATTACCCTGACCCGTCGCGCTTTTTTCAAATAATTGATAAGCATCAGGTCAACATTTTCTACACCGCGCCGACCGCGATTCGTGCTTTAATGCAAAAAGATGATAAATATACTCAAAATCATAATTTATCATCGTTAAAAACTTTGGGAACGGTTGGTGAACCGATCAATGAGGAAGCTTATCAGTGGTATCAGCAAAAATTTGGCAACAACAAATGTCAGATTGTCGACACTTGGTGGCAGACTGAAACTGGCGGCATTATGATCTCCGCCTTGTCGGGTCTAACTACTAGTAAGCCAGCTTTTGCCGGTCAGCCGCTGCCGGGAATTATGCCGCAAATTGTCAATGATAACGGTCAAGAAGTTACTGCTAGCGATCAAGTCGGTAATCTTTGCATCTCAAAACCATGGCCAAGTATGATTAGGGGAGTTTGGGGTGATGACAAAAAATATTATGATACTTATTTCGCTGATTTTAAAGGCAAATATTTCTCTTCTGATGGTGCCTTCGTCGATCAGGATGGTTTATTTCGCATAGTTGGTCGCATCGATGATGTTATCAATGTTTCGGGTCATCGATTAGGCACTGCCGAGATTGAAAATGTTATTAATAAAAATGACAATGTTAGTGAGTCGGCGGTGATTGGCTATCCTCATCAAATTAAGGGTGAGGGCATCTGCGCCTTTGTTATCAAGAAGCAATCCGCTAATATTAATGATCAAGATCTGACTGATATTATCCAGCAAAATATTAGAGCGGAAATTGGCGCCATTGCTAAAGCTGATAAAATTATCATTGTTGCTGATTTGCCAAAAACTAGGTCAGGTAAAATCATGCGTCGCATTTTAAAGAAGATTTGCGCTGGTAGCGATGATTTTGCTGATACTACAACCCTGGTTAACCCAGATTGTATAAAGCAGATCCAGCAGCTATTCTAGCTTAGCTTTTTCTTTATCACTGCCCAGCATCTAGCAACCACCTTTTGTACCCCTAATAATAAGTGACAAAAAAAGTGCAATACTCTCCCAAACCCTTTTTACCCATTTTTTTCAGGCTCAATCGATCTCAGGCTGGCTTTTCCTACAGTAATTCTTTTTATCTTGCAATTATATTATACATCGTTCAAAAACAAAGTCAAGTATTTTTTCAAGAATTGAGAAATGATACACAATAAATGTGATAGGGAAAATATGTTGTGTTTTTGGCACTATATTGCTATAAATAATATATATATTAAACAATTAGCTAAATATGCCCCCTAAAAAGCCCTCTAAAAAATCACCTCAGCCGGAATGGGATACAAACGGTCGCCGTGTTTTTCGAGGTTCCAGTGGGAAAAAGTTACCTCATCGTCGAGTTGCTCACTTACCGGGATTGGGTGTTACAGATCCATCTGAACTTAGAGGAGGTATAACTTTCGTAGATAGACATGGCAATGTTGAGGAGTATTGAGGTCCATCTGAATTTCACACTATAGATTTCATGGATGCACGGGGTCGTCTTGTTAAGTTAGGTCAACCTGAGCAACCGTCAGGTGCCGGGGGACCTTCCGGAGATATAAGCGGTAATCTTGCTGGTGCAGATCTATCTGAAAGTGAGCATGAGCGTTTATTATTGGGTTTGTCCAGAGTAGGAATTGAAATTTATGCAAGGAAGCTACGATCTATGCTAAATTCACATAAAAGTGAATCAGATTTTTTTGAAACAACGATTGCAGAGCTACGTGGGCAAATTGAATATCAAGACGGCGTACATCGTCAATTGTTATCTCAAAAAGACATTGCTATTGTAGGGCTTAATGGTCGCATTGAAAACCTATCTACAAAAGTAAATGAGCTAGAGGATCGGAATCGAGCGTTAGAAGGGCTTGTTTCGCAACTAAATAGAAGAGATGACGTCCCTGTTTATAGACAAGGCGGAGGTGCCGCCGCCGCTGCTGACGGCAATGAACGATCTGGTGCTGCCGCTGCCGCTGATGGACAAGGCGGAGGTGCCGCCGCTGGTTCTGATGCGCTGGGTGGTGTCAATTTACCTCCCCCTCCTCCATACGGACTAAGAGATCCTTTGCCAGCGCTAAGAGGTACTTCACCAGCGCCAAGCGCTCCTTCACCAGAGCCAGGAGTTCCTTCGCCAGCGCAAGGGGAGCGTAGTAGGGTGGTTGGAAGTAGTAGTAGAGCGTGCATTACAATGTAAGATCTAAAGCTACTTAATCATCTGACTCGCAACATAACTATGGAGTGTTAAGTTGCAAGGTCAAGTATTCTTATATTACAAAACGCTACATGTCCATGTTATATGACATCAAATAAATTGCCTTTGCAAATCTACTTCAATAACCTTGATATATAAGTAATGTTATTCAATTTCTATTAAATATGTCTTCTACTACATCTAATGGCCATGATAATGGTGATTTTGAAAGTGACTCTTCAGGTTTCACCCGTGATCAGCTATTGTCGGAGCTAAAAAGGTCTAAAGATGATAATGAGGTGCTAATGAGAACTTTAGAAAATATGCATCGTAATATGCTTGATTTGACTAGGACAAGAGCTGTGCTAGAAGCAAAAAATACTGAATTAGAAGCAAAAAATACTCAACAGTTAGAGCTAATTGAGCAAATGCATGATCTTCATGTAAATAATTATCACCGTGCAGCGGACGTGATAGAGCGTTTGGTAAGAGAGCGACAACAGGATGCAGCCTCTCCTCCTCAATATAGAGAAGACCCTCCTCCTTACAGCTTGAGAGATGATGCTTCAGGTCGTACTGCTGGCGTAAGTGGTAGGGTAAGAAGGTCAGTGCCCCGTGCTAATGCCTCAGGTCCTGCTGGCGTAAGTGGTGGTGTAGCAGCAATACCTCTCAATGCTAGCACTACTTCGCAAGCAAGACAGGTTTAGCACAAAATTTAATTGTTAAGGCCTGGCCTAAGAGTGGGTTAGTGGTGGATTTAGCTGATTTTGCAATAGTATATTAGATATTGTAAAGTTAAATATCAAAGCCTCTGTAAAAGAATTTAGATCTTGATTTGCTTGCAAAGCTATTATAAAATGCTACATAGTGATGTCTTTTTTTATCAAGTAATTTGTTTTGATAATTATTGATGTTATTATCAAATTATAATAATTTAATATAACAAAATGTCATCTCTTCGTGTACGGAATTCTAGTAGAGTTACACCTTCTTCTGAAGCTTCTAGTAGCAGCGGACCCAGACCCCCTAGTGGTCAGCGTCCTAGTGGGCCACCTCCTAGGCATCGTAGTAACGTTTTTGGAAGGCAACCTGGTGCACCGCCTCCGAGACCTCGGGTCAATAGCTTGGTAAGACCTGAGACGGGATCTGCTGAAGGTGGCCGGGCCCGGTCTAGCTCTGCAACTAATGGTACTGAGCAAAGATCTGCTTCTTCTGAGGTATATGATGCGTCAAATGAAGAGATGATTGAGTTGCTAGAATCGGAACTGGCAGCTAGTGGTGAATCAGAAAGACGTTTTCATGCTACAAACATTAGATTGGGCGACGAACTTAAAGCTACTCGGCGAGAATTGATGGAAGCAAGACGACAACTAAGATTGAGAGATGCTAATCTCGAGGCTTTATTAAGAATGAGAGAAGAAGAGGTTGCTAGATCCGCTGCTCAATTGGAGCAAGTAAGGGGTGATTTAGAAATAGCTAATGCTCGAGTAATTGAATTAGGGGGTCAAATGAGAGGGATGGAAGAGCAGAATGCTGCATTGGCTACTGAAAACGCCGATCTTCGAAGAGATTTAGCTGCGAATCTCAATGCTATTGTAGGCAATCCTAATCCCAATCCTGAGGCTACGGCGGGTCAAGACGATGCACCACCACCTAGCTATTACGAGGCTTGGAATGGTGCCG
This sequence comes from Rickettsiales bacterium, assembly GCA_047404215.1. Taxonomy (GTDB): domain Bacteria; phylum Pseudomonadota; class Alphaproteobacteria; order Rickettsiales; family UBA1997; genus CAMCFD01. The sequence goes on along the minus strand of JBDOIV010000011.1, from coordinate 61,739 downwards.
GGGGTCAAGTAGGCGCAAGGCCTGCTCGTCCAAGAGTGGCTGTAAATAATCCATTAAATATTAATAATCGTAATCGCTCAGGGTGTGTAATATTGTAAGTTAATTTTGGATAGCATCTTTATTATATCAATACGGTATTTAAATTTTTTAAAAAAGGCGCAGCATCATCCCGGGGCCTTTTATGTTTAATTATTTTGCAAGCAATACCTTCCTAAGGCTAGTTTTCCCCCAGTAACTCTTCTTAGTAACGCATAATAGTAAATCTTATAAGTTAAAATATTTTGCCATAAGAAGCGTTGACAAAACTTTATTTTTTAACTTATAATTATATTATACATCGTTCAAAAATAAAGTCAAGTATTTATTGATATATTTTTAAATCACTACAAAAGAAAGGAATTAGTTCTATTAGATGTTGCTATCTAGTAATTATGTATTAATATTAAATTATATCGTGTTTTTAATTAATTAACTTTGCAATGAGTAGTTCAAGAGGTAGTTCAAGTCAATTAAATCCTTTTCAGCAACTTGAAGGTTTACAGGCTAATTTGATGGAGGCGAGGTCAGAAGCGGCCAGGGTGTCTGGTGGTTTAATGAGTAGGAATGCAAGGTTGAGTCAGCGAGTCAATGATCTATTGCAAGAAAATAGAGGGTTGAATCGACAAGTCCATGATTTATTGCAAGAAAATGCAGATATGCGCCGGGATCAAGTTGTTCAGTTGAGGGATGCTATATCTTTAATACAAAACTTAACAGCAAGGGTTGCTATGTTAAAAGATGAAAATCGTACATTAAAAAGAAGGGTGGGTGTTCCAGATTCACCCCCTCCTGACTATCAAGAAACTGTTGCTGGTGCGCAAGAGGTTGGTGCGGCAGTGCCCACTATGGAGACGGCTGAAGGTGGTAGTATGGCAGATCCTATTGATCCTCAAGGTGGCGGAACTGCAGTTGCGGGTAGTGGAGCTGTGACGCATAGTGGTTTTCAGGATGGTAGTGTAGTTAGAGTCGGAGGAGGCTCTGTCTCTGCAGCTGGTGTTGCTACTACCGAAGGTGCTAGGGTTGTGGATGGTCCCGCGAGAGCATTGAGATCTACTAATCATCAACGGTTAAGGGGGAGAGTTATTTCTAATGTGGTGAATTTATAGTAAATATTTTTTCTAAAAAAGAATAGCTTTTACTAGCGCTTATGATTGCCTTATTTTTTTATCCATTTCTTTTTAAGATTACTTCCTGTTAAGTGGGCTTTTACGATAGCTATAAGCGAAGTAGAATATTAATGTAAGAGCCATCCAGATAAAGAAGGCGCCAGCAATTACATGGAGCAGTTTAAATACCAAATAGCCACAAATTAGTACTGCCATTATTCCTACAAAGTATGGGTAAGGGCATTTAAACGGCCTAGGAACGTCTGGTCTTTTGATTCTAAATATGATCATGGCGATTGCGGCTACCATGAATGCGAACAGTGTACCAAAACTAGTCATATGACCCAATGTTTGAATTGGCGTGAATCCTGATATTAAAGCTACCGCGATAGTTACAATTCCACAGCTTATATATGGGGTTTCAAATTTAGAGTGCATTTTGCTAAAAACTTTCGGCAATAACCCGTCTCTGGACATTACAAAGAAAATTCGAGATTGTCCGAACATTAAGACTAGTAAAACTGCAATCATGCCAGCTACTGCGCCAGTGGCGACGATTGCGGATCCTATGTTACTACCGTTTTGTCTTAGCGCATAAGCTATTGGTTCGGCATTTCCTAATTCAGAATAGTGCGTGATCCCGGTTAAAGCTAAGGATACTAATACATAGAGTGCTGAGCAGCAAATAAGTGAACCAATTATACCGATTGGTAGGTCCCTACTGGGGTTTTTAGTTTCTTCGGCGGCGGTTGCTACTGCGTCAAAGCCGATATAGGCAAAGAAGATGGTTGCGGCGCCAGTTAAAACTCCACTAATTCCAAATGGCATGAAGTCGTTGGTCCATAGCTCAGTTTTTATATTTGGTGCAGCGATGGCAATAAATAAAAATATTACAACTAATTTTACTACTACTAAAACTCTATTGAGTACTATACTTTCCTTAGTGCCTTTTATTAAAAGCGAGCCAACAAAAAGCGATATTAATGTTGCTGGAAGATTTATGATTCCACCTTCGGAAGGTACTTTAGTGATTGCAGCGGGAAGCTCGATACCTCCTGATTTTAAAATACCAACAAAATATCCTGACCAGCCAGCAGCGACGGTCGAAGATCCAACGGTATATTCTAGCATCAAACCGCACCCTACAATCCAGGCAACAAATTCACCAATTACAGTATAAGAAAAGGTATAAGCGCCCCCAGCAACAGGCATTGAAGCAGCTAATTCGGTATAGGCAAGGCCGGCAAAAGCGCAGGCAATAGCGGCAAAAACATAGGACATTGATACTGCAGGTCCAGCGTGTTCAGCGGCAGCAACTCCAGTTAAAACAAAAATTCCAGTTCCAATGGTGCAACCAATCCCAAGCAGGACTAGATCCATCGCTCCTAACGTTTTTTTAAGTGATTTAGCATTGGCATCGGCTAAAGTGTTTTCAACTGTTTTGGTTCTAAATAGATTCATCTTTATCCTTATTTTATTTCCTATCAATTCAAATTTTAATTATAAAACTTGATCAAAGTTTTGCAAGTAATTAATTGTAATAATTTTAGAATTTTCTAATAAATTCTACCGCTGTTTCTTTGGTAATCTTCTTCTGGTGCAGTAGCAACTCGACTGAATCTCTAAATGTTATCATGCCTTGTTTTCTACCCATTTCCATCATTGAATTTATCTGCGCTAACTTATCTTCTCTAATCATGTTGCGAATTGAGGAGTTGGAAATTAGGATTTCAAATGCAGCTTCAACATTATTGTCAACAGTTGGCATTAAGTGTTGTAATATTACTGCGTTGAGTGAGTTTGCTAACATTGTTCTTACCACTTGCTGTTCGGCTGGGTGAAATACATCTATGATTCTACTTACAGCGTTAGCAGCCGATGAGGTGTGTAATGTTCCTAGTACCAAGTGACCAGTTTCTGCTGCAGTTAGTGCTAATGAAATCGTTTCTAAGTCTCTCATCTCACCTACTAGTATGATATCAGGGTCTTCTCTTAATGCCGCTCTTAACGCATTAGAAAATGAGTTAGAATGAGTTCCTATTTCACGATGGCTTATTAGTGATTTTTTAGATTGATGAATATGTTCAATCGGATCTTCTATGGTTATGATATTCGAAGCGTGATTTTCATTGATATAATCTATCATTGCTGATAAGGTGGTAGACTTACCGCAACCAGTTGGCCCTGATACTAATACCAACCCCTGTCTTCGTTCTAGCAATTCTTTGATAACTCCAGGGGCGTTGATTTGCGATAGCGTCTTTGATTGCTTTGAGATGGGCCTTAAGGCAATTGCTGGTCCATTGAGATTTTTGAAGATATTAGTACGAAATCTATGGCCACCTTCTATATTTAGTGCAAAATCAATCTCCTCATTTTCTTGGAAGTTTTTATATTGCTCGGGACTTAATATTGTTTCGATAAATTTATCAAGATGGACGGGGTCTATTCTTGGCATATTTTCTATTGGCTGCAGTTTCCCTGAAATTCTGACCATGGGGTAATTTTTACAGCTTAAGTGTAAATCGGAGCATTTATTATGCGTGACATATTCAAATATTTCCTTAAACATATTTTATATAAAAGTTTTTACTATATCTATTCTTGATATTACTTCATTTATCGGAATATTGTATTCAGGGTTTTGGTTCGACTGGTAATCTCTAACGACTGCGCTATATGTTTCAAGTGCTTCTTCAAATTTTTCGTTGCGGTCATAGATTACCGCCAAATTAAATCTGTAATCAATTCTATCGGGCTCTATTAAGGTTGCCTGCATCATGTCTCGAATTGCCATTTTATCATTACCTATTTCTTGTAGAATAAGCGCTTTTTGCGCCAAGAAATATCCTGATTTTGGATTTTGATTGGTAAGTTTATTTAATAAGTAAATAGCCTCTTTCGGAGAGTCTTTACTTAAGATAGAAATAAGATTTGCAACCACCTCTTCTTTATTTTTTGGCTTTCTGTTTAAAAGATCGAAATATATTCTCTTAGCAGCTTGAAATTGCTTTAGCTTATTGTAAGTTAAAGCTAGGCAGTATCTTGGGTAATTGTCAAAAGGATGCTCTTTGACCAGTCTTTTGTATATTTTTAATGCAATTTCATAATGGTTATTATTATATGCATTATAAGCTATTCTCTCCTGGGTTTCTTTATCTAGGTCTACCTTATATTGAGGCTTGGAAATTTTGAAGTTGAATTTATTTTCTACATCGTCGTCGGAGTTGAAGTCTCCATATTCAATGTTTTGGCTTTTATTTATGGATTTTACTTCTTGCTTGGTATATAAGAAAGCATCCTGAATTTCTGATGATATCGCTTCATCGAAACTTAAGTCTCTTTGGATGATTTCTTTATCACCAAAATAAGCATAGACGGTAGTTGGAGATGCTATGGCAAGAGAGGTTATACTGCTAATTACGACTAGTAATTTGGTCAGTCTATTATTTTTTTTATCCTTTAAGATCATTAATGCAATCTTATAATTTTATCAATTAAATCCTTGTCTATCAAGCCCTGGTGCCTATATACTATAAAGCCGTTAGAGTTTATAATAAAAGTTTCAGGTACAGCGCTTATATTTAGCATTTTATTTAAATATCCTTTGGAGTCAAGCACTACTTTTTGATAAGGGTTGCCAAATTTTTGTAAATATTTTTTAGTATTTTCATGATAGTCGTTCCAGGCAATGCCATAAAGGTTGAATGACTTGTTGGTAGATAGATCCATTAGATGCTTATGTTCTTTAATGCACGATCCGCACCAAGAGGCAAAGATATTTACAACGGAAAATCTGTTTTTTTTATTGATAAAATCTTTAAAAGTTAGATATCCGTTCTTTTGATATAAATCTTTTAGTTTATAATTCTTATCTAGAAATAGTTTTTTTTCGCCAGAGAGAAAATTTTCCTTGCCTAAATTTTGTTTTATGTTAGACTTATATACTGCAATTGCTGCAATAACAAGAATTGTGGCTAAAATTATTAAAGGTAGATAAAGTTTTATTTTTTTCATTAATTATGACCAACAAAAATTCTTTTAATTTTACAATAGCAGATAAAAATAATAAAGCAAGAGTTGGTAAGTTAAAAACTGCTCATGGTGAAATTGATACTCCGGTTTTTATGCCAGTAGGAACTGCTGCGACGGTAAAAGCTATGAAAGTTGATGATGTTAAAAAAAGTGGCTCTCAAATTATTCTTGGCAATGTTTATCATTTAATGTTACGTCCCGGCGAGGATTTAATTGAAGAATTAGGCGGTTTGCATAAATTTATGAATTGGGATGGGCCAATTTTAACCGATTCTGGTGGTTTTCAGGTGATGTCCTTAAGTCAAATTCGTAAAATTAATGACGAAGGAGCGCAGTTCTCCTCCCACCTTGATGGCAAGAAATATTTTTTAACGCCAGAATATTCAATTCAAATTCAGCATAAATTGGGCAGCGATATTACTATGATTTTTGATGAATGCATTGAGTATCCAGCTACCAAAGAGCGTGCTATCGACGCTCTTAGAAGATCAAATTTATGGGCGCAAAGATCAAAAGATGCTTTTGTTCAGCGTGATGGTTACGGTATTTTTGGTATTCAGCAGGGTTCAACTTTTAAAGATTTGCGTCAAGAGTCATCTCAGTCCTTAGCTAAAATTGGCTTTGATGGTTACGCTATTGGTGGTTTGGCAGTAGGAGAGGGGCAAGAGGTAATGTTTGAAACTTTAGATTATTGCGTTGATTATCTGCCAGAAGATAAGCCGCGTTATCTGATGGGAGTTGGCAAGCCTTCTGATATTGTTGGAGCTGTAATGCGCGGCGTTGATATGTTTGACTGTGTAATTCCAACTAGATCAGGACGCACTGCCCAGGCTTTTACCGACCCATCAGTTGAAGGTGGTTCTATTAATATTAGAAATGCTAAATATAAAAATGATGAACGCCCGCTTGAGGAGGGTTGTCAATGTTACGCTTGTCAAAATCACAGTCGTGCTTACATTCACCACCTCACTAAATCTAATGAGATTTTGGGTGCGATGTTGCTCACAGAGCATAATATTTATTACTACCAAAAGTTAATGCGTGAAATCAGGCAGGCTATCAAAGAAGGTAATCTTGAGGAATATTCAAAGAAGTTTTTTAAATAACTCCGCCGCCCCTTTCCGCCAATGCTTGCTCTACAGCCTTTGACACTGAACCAGGGACGGTTGTTGCGCCAGGAGCTTGCGGTAACTGCCTCCTTCGTCTTGACGCCGTGGCTGCTTTTGGTGGCTCAGACGCGCCTGTAGATATTGATACAGGTGCAATGCTTGATTCTTCTGTTTGCGTTGTCGCATCAGTCATTGCTGGTCCTGCTTGTATTCCTACATCAGTCGTTTCGGGTCCCGGGTTGACGTCCATATATAGTGGCTCTGCTGCTACAGGATCTGGATTGACTTCCATGTAAAGACCAGAGGAGGAGCGTGCTGCTCCGCCTCTTTGTAACTCTAGTTCAGCTCTTACTGTTGCTAGTTCATGCTTCATTTCTTCAACTTGATGTGCCATGGCATTTGCCATTTCGGCGGATAATCCTGCTCGATTTAGTGCGAATTGCAATTGAGACTCCATATGAGCGTGATCAGCGCTAGACTCAAGAAGTTCTCTTATTTCGAGTTCATTTCGATGATTTAATATTTTTTTAACCTCATCTCTACAGTATCTTTCTATTTCATTGTTGCGTGTAGCGGCTGGATTGCCGGGCACTTCATCATCATGTCTATTTGCAACTTTTTGAAATACATCATCCGGTGATAACTCAATAGTCATGCCAGTGTATTTTAAAGGAGCGGCTTCGAATGACTGACCTGGTTTGGCTGTTTGGGTGATTATCAATGCTTCACCTATTTCTTCTAAATAATGTTTATCAAGGAGTGCGATGGCGCCATTTTCATGGGTAACTTTAATAGACCTCATTCTATTTTCGTTACTAGGGTTAATGTATGTTACAAAGTAATAAGGAGCTTCGTCGGACATAATTATGTGAAAGGACTTATTTCTGACGCTAGGATTTCTACTCATGATGCTAATTATATTTTTTTTATATCATAATCATATAGTTACAAAGAAAGATTTATTTGTAAAGTTTATTTTTACAAAAATTCCGATAAGTGTATCAATATTTCAATTTTAAAATTGGTTTTGGCATATTGAGCAGCTTTGACTCTTCTTCAAATTAGTAACTCGATATTTGTTATTTAAAAAGTCGGTAATGAGAAATTTACCAACCAAACTTTCGCCAATTCCTAAAATTTCTTTTACAGTTGTTGTCGCTTGCAGTGCGCCAATAGAGCCAGCAACTGCCCCTAAAATGCCTTTTTCTTTTAGTGGTAGTGAAAAATATTCAGGGGCAACATTAGGATTGAAGCAGGCATAGCAAGGATTATCATTTTCCCAAGCTTTAAAAACACTAACTTGACCTAAAAAGCCTTTAACAGCGCCAAAAATCAAAGTTTTTTTATGTTTGACGCAATATTCGTTAATCACAAAGCGCGACCCAAAATTATCAGTAGCATCTATTACGTAATCATAATCCTTACCGATCTCGATTAATTTTTCCATATTGGCTCGAACTTGATAAGTAGTTATTGTGATATCTTCATTTAAAGCGTTAATTTTATTCTTAGCGCTGACAACCTTGGCAACTCCTAAGTCATTTTGATTATGCAGAATTTGACGCTGCAGGTTTGACAGCTCAACTTCATCATTATCGATAATTCCTAGATTGCCAACTCCGGCTGCCGCCAGGTAATATATTACAGGAGATCCAAGGCCGCCGCAACCAACAACCAAAACTTTGGCTTGCAGCAGTTTTTGCTGCCCTTCTTCCCCAATTTCAGGCAGTAAAGTATTTCTTATATATCTGTCCTTTTGTTTTTTGGTCAGCATGTGAACTTGTGGTCTTTCGTTTGTATGAACAAGTTTTTAAGTTAATTTTGAAAAAGCTATAAAGCTTGTCATTGCGTAGCGTTGCAAGTTTTTTTACACTCCAGTAGAGCCAAAGCCTCCGGCTCCTCTAGCAGTTTCGTCAAGATCTTCTACAACCTCAATTTTTGCATGCTCATGTTTGTTTATCACCATCTGCGCAATTCTCTCACCTCTTTTTATGGTAAAGTCAACTTTGGAGTGGTTAATTAATATAATACAAACCTCACCACGATAATCAGAGTCAACAGTACCTGGTGTATTTAAAACAGTGATCCCTTTTTTTAACGCTAACCCAGATCTAGGTCTGATTTGTGCTTCATAACCTTTTTCTAAGGCAATTGCGATGCCGGTTTTAACTAAAGTTGTTTCACTTGGCTTTAAAACAATATCTTCGTCAATCGCTGCTGTTAAATCCAGTCCAGCACTGCCGTCAGTTTCATATTTTGGTACATTCAACTCTTTGTGATTTTCTAGTTTTTTTATCTTTAAAACACTCATAATTATATAATTTAATTTTTATATTGAAAATATAGTTACAATAATATATAATTACTTTAGAAAATTCAATTTATTTTTAAATTAATATTAAATATTTATGTCTGAACAAGAATTTGATAATAATGAAACGCAAGAGCAGGTTAAGGACGATAAGAAAAGAAAAGTGATTACCACTACTGCTTATGCCGCTGCTGGAGTTGGTGTTGCTTGCGCATTATATCCATTTGTTAGTAGTTTATCGCCCGCCGAGGATGTTAAGGCTTTGGCTTCTATTGAGGTTGACCTTACTTCAATTAGAGTTGGTGATGAGAAAAAGGTAATGTGGCGTGGTAAGCCAATTTTTATAAAAAGAAGAACTAAGCAAGAAATTGAAGAGGCAAGAAATGTAGAGTTGTCAGAGCTTAAAGATCCACAAAAAGACGAAGATCGTGTTAAGAAAGGCAAAGATGAGTGGTTGATTACTGTCGGTATTTGTACCCACCTGGGTTGCGTACCAATAGGTGGTCAAGGTGAGTACAAAGGTTGGTTCTGTCCTTGTCACGGCTCAGTTTATGACACTTCTGCTCGAATTAGAAAGGGTCCAGCACCGAAAAACTTAGAAGTGCCACCTTATGAATTTATTGGTGAAAGAAGAGTAAAAATTGGTTAATCGCTTGTTAAAATAACCATATTTATTTACAATCACCAATTTTTATTGAAATTTTTTTTAATATATATTATAATTAAGTAAATATAAATTAATTTATTATATGTCTGACCATTTAGAGAATGATTTAAAGAAAGGCCTTACCGAGAGATCTAAAGCTGCAGCATGGCTTGACAAGAGATTGCCAGTGGTATCCTTGGTGGAAAGTGTCTTTTTGCGTCACGCTTATCCCAAAAACTTAAGCTATATGTGGAATTTTGGCTCGCTAGCTGGAATTGCCTTGTTGGTGATGATTATTAGCGGCTTGTTTTTGGCGATGAATTATGATCCTAATACTGAAAAAGCGTTCCAATCGGTTGAGCACATCATGCGTGATGTTAAATATGGTTGGTTAATGCGTTACGCTCACGCTAATGGGGCCTCATTATTCTTTGCTGTAATATACATACACATGGCTCGTGGCTTATTTTACGGCTCCTATAAGGCGCCAAGAGAAGTGTTATGGTGGATTGGTATTATAATTTTCTTGTTGATGATGGCTACTGCCTTTATGGGTTACGTTTTACCTTGGGGACAGATGAGTTTCTGGGGCGCAACGGTAATTACTAATCTATTCTCAGCGTTCCCTGTTATTGGTGATGATATCGTGATCTGGCTCTGGGGTGGCTATTCTGTTGATAATCCTACTTTGAACAGATTCTATGCTCTACACTTCATTATGCCACTTGTAATAGTTGGCGTGGTGATGTTGCACCTGGTTGCGTTAAATACTTCCGGTTCCAACAATCCATCAGGAGTGGAATTGAAGACTAAAAAAGATATTATCCCCTTCCATCCTTACTTTACCTTAAAGGATATGGTGGGATTTGTTGCCTTTTTCCTAATTTTGGGTTACTTCTTATTCTTCCATCCTAACTCCCTAGGGCATCCGGATAACTATATCCCAGCTAATCCTTTGGTTACTCCTGCGCATATTGTTCCGGAGTGGTACTTCTTACCTTTCTATGCAGTTTTAAGAGCGGTTCCAGATAAGCTTGGTGGCGTTTTAATGATGTTTGGCGCCATCGCTATTTTATTTGCTTTACCATATTTGGATAGCTCTAAAGTTAAATCTGGCGCATATCGTCCAGCTTTTCAAAAATTCTATTGGGCATTTATTGTAAACTTCTTATTATTGGGGTGGCTAGGGCAGGCTCCAGCAGAAGGGCCTTATGTAATTGCATCACAATTTGCAACCTTGTATTATTTCGCTTATTTCCTGGTTATTCTTCCGGTTCTAGGGAAAATTGAAAAGACGCTGCCAATTCCGGCATCAGTCGATGCGCATTACAAGGAAAAGAAGGCAAAAAAGAAATCAAAATAGTTTATGAAAAAAGTTATACTACTCTTTGTTATTTGTTGTTTTGGACCTTTAAATCTCTATGCATCAACCAGAGAGTTACCAAAAGATCCAAAAAATACTTACGCACAAAAGCCTGTTAAAAATAAATGGAGCTTTGATGGTCCTTTTGGCTCATTTGATCGCGCTTCAGCGCAAAGAGGTTTTCAGGTTTACAAAGAGGTTTGTTCTGCTTGCCACGGTCTTAAGCAGTTAGCCTATAGAAACCTGACTGACATTGGTTTTACCGAAAAGGAGATCAAGTTCTTAGCTTCAGAATATTTTGTTGTTGATGGTCCGGACGAGGACGGTGAAATGTATGAAAGAGCTGCTAAGCCTTTTGATCGTATCAACGGTCCATACCTCAATGATAACCAGGCTCGATCTGCAAATGGTGGCGCTCTTCCTCCTGATCTTTCGTTGATCATTAAGGCTAGACCCGATGGTGCAAATTATGTTTACTCGCTTTTGGATGGCTATAGAGATGCTCCTGAGGGATTTGATCTTGCTGCAGGCAAAAATTACAACATTTATTTTGAAGGAAGACAGATTTCAATGCCTTCTCCTATTACTGATGATCTATTAATAGAATATGAAGACGGTACTTTTGCCTCTAAAGAGCAGATGATTATTGATGTTGTAAACTTTTTACAATATGCTGCTGAACCAGAAACGGAGAAAAGAAAGCAGCTTGGGGTGAGGGTTATGATGTTCTTAGCCATATTATTTATCATCACTTTAATTGCCAAGACAATGGCTTGGAAGGATGTTAAATAACATCAAAATAAATAAATTAAAATGACTTTTGAATTTAATAAAGAAAACCAGCAAAAGGTTAAAGAAATTTTAGCAAAATACCCTGAAGAAAGAAGTAAGTCCGCAGTGATGCCACTTCTTGACTTGGCGCAAAGACAAAATAATAACTACATCTCAAAAGATGCCATTGCTACTATTGCTGAAACTCTAGAAATGCCAGAAATTCGTGTCTATGAAGTTGCTACTTTTTACACTATGTACAACTTAAAGCCAGTTGGTAAATATTTGATCCAGTTTTGTAAAACTACCCCTTGTATGTTACGCGGTATTGATGCTATTGAAAAAGCGGTGAAGAAGAAGCTTGGCATCGGCAATGAAGAAACTACCGAAGATGGACTTTTTACTTTGAAGCAGGTTGAGTGTCTTGGTGCTTGTGTTAATGCGCCAATGATTCAAATTAATGATGATTATTACGAAGATCTCAATGTTGATAGCTTTTTGCAAATTATTGAAGACCTAAAGTCAGGTAAAAAAGTCAAGATTGGTTCTCAAACTGGTCGAAGCTGCTCTGCTCCTGCTTAACTTAATCTGCGTTATTTTTTTATTATGTTTGGCAGTGCTATTATTTATTAACAGATTGCTGTGTCGCTTCTAGTTCTTTGTAATAGTGTATTATTGGAAGGGTTGCTGCGTTGTTAAATACAAAGCGAACATAATTGTCTATCGTCATCACGAGACCCTTTAGGGTCTTGGCGATCCATCATTGTAACACTCTAAACTATCGTGGCCTTTTTAAAGTTTTACAGGAGGTATTAATCTGCTGTGATTGAGTTAATTAAATAATTTTTACATTTTTACGGCGCACTGGCGCCGCCCCACCTTGTATGGATCCCCATTTTTACAAAAAATTAAACAATTTTTTATAAAAATACACTTGACTTTATTTTATATACAGTGTATAATATATTCAGAGCAAAATATTGCTTTGGTTTTATTGTAGGTTGAGATATTGAGGTTGGTCGCGTTTTGTAGTTGATTTGTAGCAAAAAAAGATCCTTAGTAGAGGCTGGGTGGTTTTTTGATATATTATTGCTACGACTTTTTGTTAAGAGCCACTACCTAGATCCTTGAGAACTACTAGAGCTACGAGAAGCTAGCACAGATACATTGCGACTAAAATGTTCAAGATCTGAAGTTGTTGTTGGCGAGGTTGTTGGTGAAGATGTTGGTGCGGCAGCTCCTACAGGAATTGCTGGTAATTTCCTACCTCTTGTAGTGACAGCCCTGTCTCCAACTTCTACAGGAATTGCTGGTAACTTCCTACCTCTTGACTCACCCATAGGAATCTCTGTTATCTTACCAACTCTGTCAACAATCTGACTTAATTGCAATTGAAAATTTTGATATTTAGGATCTTCTATCATTTCTGCTACTGTCTTTAACAAAGCGCTATCATTTGCTTGTATTTTTTCTTCAAAAGCAGCCATTAAAGATGGTACTTCTTTAGCAATTGTAAAGATATTTAATAGCAATACTGGTCTTCTAGCCTCAATAATTTGCGCAAAATCAAGACCAGGAACTTCAACTTTTTGGTCTGCGTTTGTTTTATACTCTCTTTCTTCATCTGTTTTTACTACATCCTTAGTTAACATTCTGCTTAAAGTATCGATATTAATAACGTATTTGCCAAATCCAGCAACCCTTTGATCAAAAGGAAGTAGCGATTCTAGGTTTGGCAACAAAATACTATCCCTATCGGAAATTGTCTCAACGACCCGATCTTTATCAGACTCAGAATCAATAAATCCTCTAAAAGCTTGCGCAATAACATATGCAGTGTCATGCTCACCTGGTATATTAGGATCTGCCGTAAAATTTCTCTTCCCTTCGATTATCTCACTTACCACCTTCATCGCTACCGCAAAATTAACAACTACACCCCAGATTTCTTCAGGCATTTTCACCTCTGGCTCTGTTGATGCCCAATTTAAAAAATGGAGGCTTTTAGCAATCTGATGACGGGACTCTAACATCTTGATATTAGCTTGAACATGCTGCAAGCCACGATCTATAGCAACTTTACCAGCATCTGTAACAAGTTCACAACTGATAGTTAACGAGACTAGGGATGTATTTCCTTTTAAAGCCTCAGCTAGGAAGTTGGCACCAACATCTGTGATTTCATTGTCATCAAGATATAATGATGTTAGGGTTGCGTTTACTTTTAAAGCCTCAGCTATAGCCGCAGCGCCATCATCTCCGATGTAATTAAACTGAAGATTTAATGAATTAAACTGAAGATTTAATGTTGTCAGGGTTTTATTTTCTTTTAAAACCTCAGCTAAAGCCGCAGCGCCAACATCTCCGATTTTATTGACACCAAGATTTAATTCAGCTAAAGTCCCATTTATCTGTAAAGCCTCAGCCAAAGCCTCAGCACCAGCAGGTCCGACTTCATTACCAGCAAGATCTAATACAGTTAAAGTCCTATTCTCCTGTAAAGCCCTAGCTAAAACCACAGCGCCAGCATCTCCGATTTGATTATCACCAAACTCTAATTCAGTTAAAGTCCTATTTCTCTGTAAAGCCTCAGCCAAAGCCTCAGCACCAGCAGGTCCGACTTCATTAACAGCAAGATCTAGTTTAGTTAAAACCCTATTCTTCTTTAAAGCATCAGCCAAAGCCGCAACGCCAGCATCTCCGATTTTATTGCATCCAAGATATAATTCTGCCAGCTTTGTATTTGCCTTTAAAGCCTCAGCTAAAGCTGCAGCTCCAACAGGTCCGATTTCATTGCTCAAAAGATCTAATTTAGTTAAAGCCCCATTTTCCCCTAAAGCCCTAGCCAAAGCCGAAGCGCCAACATCTCCGGTTTTACTGTACCTGAGATTTAATTCAGCTAAAGTATCATTTTTCTGCAAAGCCTGAGCAATAGCCGCAGCGCCATCATCTCCGATTTCATTATACCCAAGATCTAATTCAGCTAAAGTATCATTTTTCTGCAAAGCCTGAGACAAAGCCACGGCACCATCAGATCCGATTTCATTATACCTAAGATCTAATTCAGCTAAAGTATCATTTCCCTCTAAAGCCTGAGCAAAAGCCTTGGCGCCATCATCTCCAATTTTATTTAGAGCAAGATTCAATTTAGTTAAAATCCTATTTCCTTCTAAAGACTCAGCTAAAGCCACAGCGCCAGAATATGTGATTTGATTAAGAAAAAGGTTTAATTCAGTTAAAATCCTATTTCCTTCTAAAGACTCAGCTAAAGCCACAGCGCCATCATCTCCGATTCCATTCCAAGAAAGATATAATGCAGTTAAAGACCTATTCTCCCGTAAAGCCTCAGCTAAAGCCTTAGCGCCAGCATCTCCCATTCCCCTAGCAGCAAGATATAACTTTGTTAGAGTGGGATCGTTTCTACGCAACCTAGTCAAATAACCTTCAAATTCTTCTATCATTTTTATCGTCGTTATTGTTTTTAATGATCTATTATAAGATTTAAATTAATTCTAATTACAAGTTTAGTTGCGGTAATTAAAATGTAAAGACTTTACCAATCCCTCAGAAGAGGTCTGTTTTACTGCGTGGCAATATATAGCAAATCTCTTGACTTTTATAAATGAGCGTTGTATAATATATTTAGGGTAAAATATAGCCCTGGTCTTAATATTAGTTTTGATATTAGTTGTAACTATGGTTTTAGCGGTTCTTTATAGTGTTTTTAGGCAAAAAAGATCCTTAGTAGAGGCTGGGTGGTTTTTGTCAAATCTCATCAGTTACCTAGGGTCCTTATCCTGTTTTTGTTTAGCCGCATAGGTGGTGCGCATCTCCCTCCCAATAAAGGGGGCCTCCGAATTTACAAAAAATAGAAAATTTTTTATAATTTTATTGCAAAATATTTTTTTATTGGTATTATTGTTATATAACAATTAATTTTTTACGATATGAAATATACAAAAGACCATGAATGGATCAATTTAGAAGGTGATGTTGCTACTGTTGGTATTACCGAGCACGCGGCGGAAGCTCTTGGTGAGCTAGTTTATGTTGAGTTACCTGAAGTTGGTGATTCTTGCGCTAAAGGCGATGCTTTTGCAGTAGTTGAATCTTCAAAATCCGCTTCTGACGTATATTCTCCAGTTTCTGGTGAGGTTGTTGGTGCTAATGAAGAGTTAACTTCGGCTCCTGAGTTGGTAAACAACGAAACTTACAACAATGGCTGGATCGTTAAAGTTAAAATCTCTGATGCATCTGAGTTAGATGATGCTATGGATGAAGAAGCTTACAAAGCATTCTGCACTGACGAATAATTTCTCTTTACTTAACTAAAATCAATCCTTGCTCAAGTCAAGATATTGGTCTACTTTAGTTATATTTCTTTTCAAAGTCAGACTTTTTCATTACTTGTAGGCCATTATCATTAGAAAAAATGATATATTGCGACTGGTCATTAGGATTTTTTGCTTCAAATTCTATTTTAATTGAATCTTCTGATTCTTTGCAGCCTTCAACAATCCTAAACCCAGCATGTTGGAAAAAATGTGGTCTAAAGTGATATCTAGAGTAAATTGACGCTAAGTTTCCAGTGCTAAAAAAAGATGAGCCGGCAATCATTTGATGTTGATCATCAAAACAAGGGGCTGAAAAATCAACATAGTAAGGATGAATCTCAAAACCATCAAGTGGATTGAAGCAGTCCTCCAGCCATTGCCAGACATTACCATCGACATCATGAACTTTATTATTGCAGGCATAGTTTGCATCAACTGCATTTTCACTTAAATTTTGTAAATTAAAGTTAAAATCTTGATGATTATCGTTTTTCACCACGTCATTTTGATGGCTTGATAATATCTTATACTCCTTTTCATGAAGTAGGCGATAATTCTTATTCTCTTTCTCGCTTTTATATTTGCAAAAAGCTTTTGCTTCATAGTAATTGGTGATGACCGGAAAGTTCCATTGCATCGTGTTATTAGTAAAGCAACTTCTCAATTTAAATAAGTTGGAGCCTTTGGGTCCGTCTGGAACCCAAAATGTAGGGTGAAAAATATTACGAAATTTACGCCACGATAAGCCTCTTTGGCACCAATATTGATCTTTATTATAGCTGTCATCCTTAACAAATTCAAAAAATTCACCATTGCTAATAAGATACTTGCTAGCCTTAAAGTCATTAACTTTAACATCTCTACTGCCAAATTCATTATCCCAGCCAAAACTCTGTAAATCTTTTTTCCCTAGGTTTGTATTGCCGCCGGCAATCGCAATTAGGCTATTTTCGGGGTAATCGATACCTGGTTTTGGGTTTTTGATAGATGTTTTTGATAAAAGGGGTTCGGTAAAAAGCTCAGGATTTTGTAATTTTTCGACCTCCATCTCTCTAATTAACACACTTGAGGTTTCAAGATGAATTCTTTCATGTTCAAAGCACATTAATAACGACCATAATTGATGATTCTTATCAACCTGTTTGCCAAATTTATCTTTATTTTTGATTATGACTTCAGATACTATTTGATATACTTCTTGTCGATATTCTTTGATTGAACCGAGACTTGGCCATTTAATTTGGTTATCATTAGTACTAACATCCCAGGTCATTTCATCTACTCCGGTCTCAAATGAATCCTCAAACTCCTTGTTAACGGGTTGCGATATTAGTCCTGCCACCAACATTTTATTAATATAGAAAGTTGCAACATGGTTGTAATAAAATATCAACGGATGACGCAATTTATGATAAGGTTTTTGGAAAAAATCTCTCTCATTTTTTATTGATGAAAATAAAGTTTCGGTTAATAGCCAACAGTTATTGAAATATTCTAAATATGCTTTATAATCACTATGACAATCCAGATATGGTAATGAAGTAATTTTGTTATTTTTATATGATTTTTTAGCAAATTCTTCGATAATATAATTAAGCATTAATGAGCTCTTCTTTAAATTCAAAAATTATTAAAAACCTTGCTCAGCAAGGTTACCAGGTAAATCTTGGTATTGAGGTTGAGGGTGGCTTTATACCCAAAACCGAAGAAAAAACAACTATCATCTATGAAAAATTAAATCATAGACTGCAAAACTTGAATGTTAGCTCCAATATTATCGCAGAATTTTGGAAAAATCAATGGGAATATCAATCAAATTTTAAGATTGGAAAGTTTAACGACACTGTGAGTGATTATAAAATATTTTTAGATAATATTGGAAATATTTTTTACCCACATAAAGTTTTTATGGAGCCAATTTTAAGAGGGTGGGATGTTGCTCCAATTAAATCAAGTGAATCCACTGACGGACCTTTGATTCGTAAAGAGGTTCATGTGCCGAACTCAATTCAGGTTAATTTTAGCGTTTGGCGTAATAATAAAAATTTATTCAGTGATGCAAATTTTGCTTTTCATGTGCAAAATATACTTATGATTGAGGCAAGAGATAATTTAGCATTCTTCATCCCCGATCAAGAGTCTTTGGATCGTATTTTCTTAGCCAAAGAGTTTGATTTACATGAAGAGCTATCTTCACCAACTGATATTTCCGGTGGCCACACTGGCAGTATCGCTCTATATCAAGAGCTCAATAAAAAAGGCAAGCCTAATGGTGATCAAAATATGGGTTCAATAGATTATTGGCATCGTAATGCCAGAATTGAGTTTAGACTTGCATCATCCTCAAAAAAATATTGCCTTGATAGCCATCTTTCCTTTATATTGCTAGTAATTTTTGAAGCAATTCTAACGTTCGATAATAAGCAAAGCACTGTAAGGGATCAAAATATTTATGAAATTGCCAGATCTTTTGATTCTGGTGAGGATAATGTATTAAGTAGATATCAAAGATCAGAGTTCTTGTTTCGAAAAATACAAAAAATCGACAATCAAGATTTGAAAAATTTAATTAAACAGTTTAAAATAGATTTTGAAAAGAAATTAAATAAGTTTAAATGAATAAAATTGCAATAATAGGTGCCGGCATGGCCGGAATTTCCGCTGCTTTAAAGTTAAAAGACAAGGCGCAGATTACTATCTTTGACAAGTCGCGCGGAATTGGTGGTAGGATGGCAACTCGACGTACTGAAAAATATAATTTTGATCATGGCGCGCAATTTTTTACCGCTAAAAGTGAAGAGTTTCAAGGGCTATGTCAGCAAGCGCAAAAAGATGGCGTGATTGAGCTTTGGAATGCTGATTTCGTTGAAATTACAGCTGGTGAAGTGACTAATTCTCGAAAATTTAGCGCCGAATATCCACATTATGTGGCGACGCCGCAAATGAATAGTTTATGTAAATATTTAGCGCAAGGTCTCGATATCAATCTCGGGCAAAAGATAGACAAGGTCGACTTTAAAGATAAAAAATGGACCTTGCAAAATGATCAGGAAGAGAAATTCGATGATTTTGACTATCTGATTTTGGCCATTCCTTCGCATCAGGCCTTGGATCTGATTAGTGAAGATACTATGGATTACCGGCGTATCAAGGAAGTAAAAATGTTAGGCTGTTTTGCCTTGATGGCTGGCCTTAAAGAGGATCCAAAGTTAGATTTTCAGGCGGCCTTGGTCAAAGAATCGATCATTAGTTGGATTTCTGTTAATTCTTCAAAACCGCAGCGGGCAGGGGGCTCTACAATTCTTTTAAACTCCAGAAATAGCTGGGCGGAGGAGAATATGGAGGAAGATCCAGAGCTGTTAAAGCAGCAGCTTCTCGAGGAGTTAATTAAAATCACCAATCTTGATAAAGATATTATTGATCACATTGCTATTCACCGATGGCGCTATGCTAATATCGGCAAACAAAAAGGCGATAGTTTTATTTTTGATAAGAAGCAATCTTTAGGAATTTGCGGTGATTGGTTGGTTCATGGTCGCGTTGAGGCGTCTTATCAAAGTGGTGGCGATGTAGCTGAAAAAATATTGCCTCTTTTGAAATAAAGTGTTAAAACGTAATGGTGCTTTTTATTAAGGCTAGCATATTTAACTATTTTTCGTCCAGCATCTTCCAGTCACCTTTTCACCCACAATAATCAGTAGTAAAAAAAGCGTAATAGTCACCTAAGCCCTTTTTTACCTATTTTTTTAGGCAAAATATTGCTCAAGGATTAGTTTTTTCTCCAGTAACTCTTTTTTAGTAACGCTTAAGTAGTAGATCCATAAGATAAATATTTCACCATAAGAAGCATCGGTAATATACATTTTTTAACTTATGATTATATTGTACAGTGTATAAAAATAAAGTCAAGTAGTTTTTGCAAGTAATCGTATCAAGTTTTTAAATATTGTTAATTTCTTATTGTGCTATATATTTTTCAATACACTATTTAATTAATATTTAACTAATTTATCAGACTTATGAGAAGAAATGAAGGTGGAATTTTTAATTTAGATAATTTTGACGAGATGAGTAATGCTGATGTGGCTGGCTCTCTTATTTTCAGTCTCGTAACCGTAGCGAGTGCTTGTTCAGTAGCCGCTAATGTGAAATTATCTAATTTGATCGATGATATTAGGGATAATCCAGATAGTGAAGATCTTGATAAATTAGATGTCAATCACTCATCTTCTATGGTATATTTAACTCCCGCTGTCTCATTGATAGCTACCTTGGCTTTTGTATTTAGCTTTCGATCGCAAAACGCACATGGTAAAATCGCGTCAAGGGTTGCTTCTGGCGTTGTATCTGCAGCCAGTATCATAACTTCAGGAGTGGATCTTGATCGTGCCAGCAACAAGCTATATGAATATATTACAGATAGAGATTTACCTGAATCATTATCAGGTGATGCTTGGCACGCGGCAGGATTCTCAAGAGTTTTCGCTACAACTGATCAGGTTGTAGGAGCTTTTGGGTTGATGGCTACTGCATTTGCCATTTATAACTTCATGAAACGTGATAATAATCAAATTGCGCCAGATCCAGCTGGAGAGGGCGCGCAGGAGCTTACAGACAGGGCGGTAGAGGCTGCAGCAAGGGAGCCAGAAGTTGCAAGACAACAGGGGGCGGCTTCAAGGGGTACTTCAGGAGGAGTTGGTCGCGATGCTCCTCCGCCTGACTATGAAGAAGGGTTTCCTCGTGATGATCCGCCTCCTTATAGCCCTTCTTCACCTTCTTCGTCACCATCAAGCGCAGCAGATACTAATAATACCAATGGAGCAGTTGCACTTCAAGGATCGTTGCCGCCGTTAAGAGGTCAAGCTGGTAGAGATTAGCGACAGATAATATAGTGTTGAAATTTGTTTATTTTAACCTCCTGTAAGTAAGTTGGAACTAATACCCCTCTTTCATCAACTTAAAAGTGATAGAGTCATAAAGAGCGCGATAAGATGCGTCGACAATCACCATTTTATCTTCTGGCTTTACAACGTTTTATTGTTAAAATAATATCTCATTTTTTGGTTCGCGATTTACTTGCGAGAGAAAAATTAAAAATCCTTTCTTAAAAAAAATTTCGCCATTAGTGATTCTGATTAATTTAGTGTCGGGATATCAAAAGGCGATTAGTATAGCCTTGAAGAGTGAAATTTTTTTTACTCTCTTTACTAATACCCCTCTTTCATCAACTTAAAAGTGATAGAGTCATAAAGAGCGCGATAAGATGCGTCGACAATCACCATTTTATCTTCTGGCTTTACAACGTTTTATTGTTAAAATAATATCTCATTTTTTGGTTCGCGATTTACTTGCGAGAGAAAAATTAAAAATCCTTTCTTAAAAAAAATTTCGCCATTAGTGATTCTGATTAATTTAGTGTCGGGATATCAAAAGGCGATTAGTATAGCCTTGAAGAGTGAAATTTTTTTTACTCTCTTTACTAATACCCCTCTTTCATCAACTTAAAAGTGATAGAGTCATAAAGAGCGCGATAAGATGCGTCGACAATATTCGCAGAAACGCCTATAGTTGTCCATTTATGGCCTTTTTTATCACTTGATTCAATTTGTACCCGAGTAACTGCTTCAGTGCCATCAGAGGGAGTTAAAATGCGAACTTTGTAATCAGTTAGTGATACATTCTTTAATAATGGGTATTTTTTTGACAGAGCTTCGCGCAACGCCTTATCTAAGGCGTTAACTGGGCCGATACCTTCGGAAACCGCTAAAACTTCCTCATCATCGATTTTGAGTTTAATTGTTGCTTCGCATGAGGTAAAGGCGTTGCCTTTTTTGTCATATTTACATTCATCAAGGCTGCGAAATCCAATTAAGTCAAAATAACTAGGTACTACTGCTAAGGTTTTCTTTGCTAGTAATTCAAAGCTTGCATCAGCGCTATCATAGGCATAACCTTCCGCTTCTAGCTCTTTTACTTTATTGACTAGTTCTGAAATTTGGCTATATTTTATCTCGTCATCAGGATCTAGGCCTATTTCTTTTAGTCTTGATATGATGTTGGATCTACCAGCTTGGTCGGAAACCATTATTTTGCGCTCATTACCGACTAGTTCGGGCTCAATATGTTCGTAAGATTTGGTGCTTTTGGCCATTGCAGAGACGTGTAGCCCACCTTTGTGAGCAAAGGCAAATTCACCAACATATGGAGCAAAGCGATCAGTCTGCTTGTCAATTAGTTCATCGAAAAAGCGAGATATTTTGGTAATTTTCTTCATTTTTTCATCGTCAACTGCGACATCAAGTCCTAGCTTTAATTTTAGGGTTGGAATGATACTAATTAAGTTTGCATTGCCGCAGCGCTCACCAAGTCCGTTAATGGTCCCTTGTACTTGTCTGACACCAGCTTGTACAGCTGCTATTGAGTTAGCAACGGCATTACCAGTATCATTGTGGCAGTGAATACCTAGATTCGCACCAGGTACAACCTTGGTCGCTTCTTTGACTATTTCAGAAATTTCATTAGGTAGGCTACCGCCGTTAGTGTCGCATAAAACTACCCATCTAGCACCTGCGTCGTAGGCTTCTTTAGCGCATTGCAAGGTAAATTCTTTGTTAGCCTTGAAGCCGTCAAAAAAATGTTCAGCATCAAATATCGCCTCTTTATCAGCCTTGACGATCTCCTTGACAGAATCTCGGATCATTGCAAAATTCTCTTCTTCAGTGACGTTCAGGGCATTTTTTAAGTGGAAATCCCAACTTTTGCCAACGATACAAATAGCGCTAGATTTTGACTTTATAAGTGCTTGCAGTCCAGGATCATTGCCAGCAGAGCTTTTTGGCCTTCTGGTCATGCCAAAAGAGCTAAAGCTAGAGCTTTCCAAGTAGGGTAGGTTGTCAAAAAACTCATCATCAGTTTTGTTGGCACCGGGCCATCCTGCTTCAATATAATCGATGGCAAGACTATCTAAGAGTTTAGCTATCTCCACTTTATCTTGTAGTCCAAAATTGACAGTACTAGTCTGTGCACCGTCGCGCAGAGTAGAGTCGTAAAGATAAACCTTGTTATTATTTGTTTCTTTATTCATCGTAAATAATTAATTCTATACTATTTTATCATTAAAAGTGATCAAATACAAGGGTTAATTGTAATAATTAGTGAATATCCAAGAAAACGGGGTCTAAGTAGTAATTTTTCGTTATTTTTAGCTAAAAAATGTCGTATTTTGCTAAGAGTCAAGCAAAAATCTGTTATCTTCGAGCCAATTGTCATATTTTTTATAATCAGGCATCATGGTTTCTACTAGCTTCCAGAAGCGCGCTGAGTGATTTTTATGCTTAATATGAGCAATTTCATGGATTATAACGTAGTCAACTGCTTTTTCTGGTGCCATTAACAGCCTCCAAGAGAAGTTGAGGTTGTTTCTAGCGCCACAAGAGCCCCATCTTCTTTTGGCATTACTGATTCTTAATCCATTATGCTTTAAAGAGTATTCTTGGCAAAATTCATCGACTTTTTGTTGAATTACCGTTTTTGCTTCAGCCATGAACCATGATTTGACCTGATCAAAATTTTGCAAATCTATACCTTTTGGTCTCACTCTTTTTCCTAAAAAAATCACACCATTTTTATTGATAAATTTGTACGCTTTTTTTCTTTTTAGAAAATCTTGCATTAATCTCTTATGTTTTAAAATCCAACCCTCTTTCTCCTTCACAAATTTATTGATGTAGTCAATCCTAGTACGGTTCGGGGCCCTAACAAGTAGGTCGCCATCATCCTTAATTATTAGCGAAATGGTTTTTCTTTTTGATCTTATTAACTGTATCATTTTGATATAACGAAAATCTTTTTTTAATTTAGTTATTGACATTTAAATTGTCATGATAGATGCTATTCTATAGATAGTAAATAACAATTTTACAACTTTTAAATAAAATTGGCAAGTACTATCTTTTATATGTTGTATTATGTTTTACCATTTTTATTTGTAAAATACATTGATCATCGATGTTTTTACAGTTTTATGTTAATTTTTGTTTTGTTTATATATGTCAAATGATTTAAGTACAGGTGTCGTTAAATGGTTTAATGACGAGAAAGGTTTTGGTTTTATTCAGCAAGAAGGTGGAGAAAAAGATATTTTTGTCCATTATAAGTCTATTATCAACTGCACCGGAAGAAGAACTCTTTATGAAGGTCAGGAAGTTTCCTTTGAAATCACTGAAGGCCAAAAAGGCCCTCAAGCAGAAAATGTTTCAGCTGCATCAGGTCAAGAAGACGAAGATTCTGCAGCGGCAGAATCTGCATAGCTAATATGACCCCATATTGGGGTCATATTGTTTCTCCTCAGCTTTTTACTACCCTTATTCCTAATTATATAGTTAGCCCCAAGTTTGCGGATCCAAATCTGGATTGCTTTGCGCTATAATTCGTTGTTAATCAGTTAAAATATAGTCAAAATTAAGCTAAAAGACTTACTGTAAAGTCTATAAGTATTATACTGGTTGCTATAATTCGCTATATGTAGCGTAATAATACATAATATATTATTAAAAATAGTTTCTATTTGACAAAAAAACTAAAAAAATGTTAAAATTAAATAAATAACTCTTGCACTAATTCTAATTTTATGATATAATAGAACTTAATATTGTTTTTTTATATTTTTTAAAGTTTTATGTTTCTATTTTTATTAGATTTAGTTAGGCGTTATTTTTCAAAATCAGCTATTATTACTTCATATCTGATTGTACTATCTATATTAAGTCCTAAGTCCAGAGTTTTTGCAGCTGAAACCGTGATCGAAAATTTAGATGGCAATCGTTTGACAATAGAGCGTATTGAAGAATCTGCGGATTTGTTGCAAATAACTAATCACGGAATATTGCGGGCGGTAGTTGATGCTGGTACGGGTAGGGCTGATATTAATTTGGGTTATAACCCAAATTCTTATATTGAGCAAGTTTCTGGTGAAATGTACAGTGATATTACTATGAATCATCTTGATCAGAAGTTTATTTATAGATCAGGAAATTTTGAAGGAGATATTAAGGGTGGAGATATTGGTAATTACACGGGCCAGGTACTTGTTGATGGTGAAATGTCGCACTCAGGAGAGTTGATTGGCATTGACCATGTGCATTTATCAAAAAATTCAAGCTTGTCTCTCTTTAATGAGGGTAAGGGTCTCAGGATGTTTGATGTTAAAAGCGTTACGTTAGATGAGGGCTCTGTATTGACTTCCGGCGGACGACATACTGTTAGTGTTAATAATATTGATGGTGTTAGAGATGGAGTAGGGTCTTTCGATATTTCGGGTCAGGGTGTGATTTTGGGTAGAGATCAGTCTATTGGAAAAGATAATGCTCTTGCCGAGGTTGAGGTTAATGAATCTTACTTATTTTCTTTGGGAGGTGTTGGTGCTGAAAGTCTAAATATTAATTCAGGGTTTTTTCTTTCTTTGTCGCAAAATATTGATGTTAAGGATATCAATATGTCTGGTAATTCTGACTTTTTGTATTGGTCAGTCACATCTTATGGTGATGCTCCGGCTACAATTTCATCAAACTTTCACAATAATTACGAAGAGGGTAAAGATGCTCGTATTTATTTTACGTCGTCGAATGAAAAAAATAAATTCGTTAAGCTAACTGGTAAATTAGGAGATGTTGATTCTGCTTTTAATAAGATATTTATTGAGGGCAATATTACTGTTGATATGTCTAGTGCTAATTCCGTTTATTCAGATGAAGTAATTCTTAGCTATTATAAACATGATTCAACTTTGCTATTGGGACGCAGTAAGGTTGACTCTAGGGTTGTTTTAAGTCGCGGCAGCAATCATGGTAACATTCAGATAGTTGACGATCATGATCTTATTTCTGCAATTGGTACTGATGATAGCGCGGTGCGCCTTGTTGAAGTTGCCGCAGGTAAGACAATTGATGTTAAAAACTCTATATATGCTAATTCAATATTTAATAATAAGGGTTCTAGCTTTGTAATGCATCGGAGTAGATCTGGAGATTTGAACGAATTATCTACGCAATCATTTGAAAATTATGGCTTGGTAGACTTTTCAAAAGCGCAAGCTGATCTTAAAATAGGAGCTATCGATAATTTTTCTGATTCAACTTTTCATGTTGGTGATAAAGAGGTAGATGTTGCTAATATCAACTTTAATGCTGGCGCTAAAATCTCTGTTGATGTCGTTGATCATGAAAATGCAGGGTTGATTAGGGGTGGAATTGTTAATGTTGCTGAAGGTGTATTACTAAACGTTAATATAGTTAACGCTCATGATTTCTATCAAATACAAAAGCAGAATTACAAAATTATAGAGTCTAGCGACAAGGAAGGGTCGGATGTTGCGGCAATAGATTCTAGTGATATTTTTGTTAATAATCAAAACAGCGGTGGTAAATTAGGTTTGTTGACGGTTTCTACTAGCACTATTGATAATGACTTAATATTGCAAATTGCTAAAGACAGATCTAATCAAGGTTTAAATGATCAGCAAAAAGAGGTTGATAAAATAATAGACCAGATTGGTGCTGATTCTGATTCTGAACTATTGGATTTACAAAACTACTTAAATATTGTTAATAATGTTGATGATGAGGATAGAAAGAAAGCGTTGGATTCGGTAATGCCAAACTCTTCTCACTTGATGGCGAACAGCTTCGTAGTATCTGATTCAATTATAAGGTCGATTGAAACTAGAATAAGTTCGCAAAGAATGTCTAATATTATCAATAGAGGTAAAGATTATCTTGCTATTGATTCTGATGGTAACGAGGTTGATAAAGTGAAGGGTGTAGTTTCTGCTAAAACTAGCTTAATATATGCTAATGATTACAGTTTATCGGATGTTGATTTATCAAACAACATGTGGATACAGATATTAGGATCAAGGTCTAAGCAAGATAGCGGTCTTGATTCTAGTAGCTACAAATCAAGCTTATCTGGGCTGGTTTTAGGGTTTGATAAGAAAGTAGACAGCTCTTTATTACTGGGTTCAAGTATAGCGATAGCAGATTCTAACGTTAAATCATTGAATAATCTCACCAATATTGATTCCAAGATTCTTCAGCTATCTATATATGCTGAAAAGCAGTTTAAAGACTCGTTATATACTAGCTTCACTACCTCTGTGGCAAAGTCAGTAAATAACTCGGATAGGTTAATTCCTGTGATTTCTAAAAAAGCATCATCTGAATTCGATTCATATAATTATTCTATCAAGGGTAATGTTTATAAGCATATTATACTTGAAAATGGTTTTGATATTATTCCTAGTATTGGCGTAAGATATTCTAAAAATTCTATCGATAGTTATCAAGAGTCCGGAACGGGTAGTCTGGATCTAAAAGTAAAAACTGATGATTTGGAAATTTTGGAAGGATTTGTTGGTGTCGCCTCTGGTTATCGATATAATTTAAATTCTCTAAATCTAGGTTTTGTGAAGACTGATTCATTAACCCTATATCCAAAAATTCAGATATCTTATGGTTATGATTTTATGCAAAATATCCAAAGATCAGTCAGCAATTTCCGTGGACATGATAACGGGCTTGTTATCAAGTCTCCAAAATTGGATCCTTCGACTATTAAGGTGGACTTGGGTACCAAATTATTTAATGCTGATAGAGTTGCTTTTGACATTAAATATAGTCAAGAGAGGCGTGATAACTTCGTTTCTCATTCTGGATTGCTTGAAGTAAAAATAGCCTTTTAAAAAACGTACATATTGCATTTAATTTAATTTAATGTTATAGTTAGTTAAATTAAATTCAATCTTATGACAAAGTTATTTGAAGCAAAAAATCTAAACCTAAGTTTTGGATCTAACAAGGTCTTGGAAGACGTCTCCTTAACCGTTAATGATGATGATTTTGTTACTATAGTGGGTCCCAACGGCGCTGGTAAATCAATGTTACTGAAGTGCTTGATCGGCATTCAAAAGTCCAGCTCGGGGTCGGTTAGTAAAAAAGAAGGTTTGAAAATAGGTTACGCTCCGCAAAAAATAAATATTTCAAAATCTTTTTCCATTAATGTTAGAGACTTCTTGGCCCTAAATAAAGGAGTAGGTTTTCGAGAAATTCATGAAATTGCTGAAAAATCTTCAATTTCGCATTTATTAGATTCTCAGCTATCCAGCTTGTCTGGTGGTCAGATTCAAAAAGTTTTGTTAGCAAGGTCTATGGTTGGTTCGCCAGATATATTAATTCTTGATGAGCCAGTGCAAAATATCGATATATCTGGGCACTTGCAGTTTTATGAAATTATTAATAGCTTTTATCAAGAGCGCAAGATGGCAATCTTGATGGTCTCTCACGATTTGCATATGGTAATGTCTTCTACTAAGAAGGTGATTTGCTTACATCATCATATTTGTTGCCAAGGAAAGCCTCAGGTCATCACCAAGGATCCCGAATTTATTTCAATCTTTGGTAACAATATGGCTAAAATGGTTGCGCTATATTCCCACGAACATAATCACTGTCATACTAATGAAAAACCGCAATAATTATGGAACTTTTGCTACAAAATAAATTATTTCTTCCATTGTTAGCTGGTGTTGGTATAGCTATTAGTTCTGGCATTTTGGGATGTTTTGTCATTTGGAGAAGGATGGCTTATTTTGGTGATGCTGTATCGCATAGCGCTCTTTTGGGTATTGCTCTGTCGATTTTAGTTGCAATAGAGGTTGATATTGCAATCATTATGGTGTGCGCCCTTTTTGCAATTATTTTGGCCATGTTGCAACAAAATAGATTTTTTACTACCGACAGTATTCTGGGTATATTAGCTCATGCATCACTAGGTATTGGTATGGCTATAGTGGGTATAAGTGGAGGTGAGCATATTGATATCCATCATTTTTTATTTGGCGATATTTTAAAGGTAAGTATGCAAAATGTTGGAGTTATTTTTATAGCGGCCGCTATAACCGCACTCTTAATTTTTAAAAACTGGCAGTCCTTATGTGTCTTAACAATTTGCCCTGACCTTGCTAAGTCAGAAGGTTCAAGCCCTGTTCGACTTGAAATTCTTTTAATTTTGTTAATTGCGGTTTTTGTTGGTATAGCTATTAAAATATTTGGAGTTTTATTGGTAACCTCGATGTTGATAATCCCGCCGGCTTGTGCACGTATTTTCTCCTCCTCTCCTGTAGCAATGGTTTTTTCATCTATATTTTTTGCAATTATTTCGGTAGTATTAGGGGTGTTCTTAACGGAAAGCTTTCATGTGGAGTCAGGTCCTGCAATCGTTGTGTGCAGTACTTTTATCTTGTTCATTTTATCTTTATCCAGCTTGATTCGCTCCAGGGTTTAGAAGATATAATAAGCGCTGGCGAAGATGCCATTTCTTGAGTGCCAGAACCTATGATTGCCAGGATCTTGTAAGTGATCATGTCGATAAAATAGGTTAAAGCTAAGATTTTTATTAAATTCATATCTTGATCCAATAGAAAGCCAGTTTCTAAAATATCTATTAGTGCGATAATTGTAAAAAACCTCATCAAAAATAAAAGGTCGAAAGCCATTATAGCTTTGAGAAGATATTGCTCCAATTCGATATCTATTCCTGTTTAAATTGCCACCATCATTATCAAAAATATATTCGTGAATGAATCGATTCTGGATCTCTATTTTTTTACCGGTAAAGTTTTTAAAGATTGCCAAAAATGGTGTATGTCCATTTTTCCAATCAGACTGAGATTTGATATAGCGATAGTGGACTCTGTGGGAGAGTCGCACTGACCAGTCATTTTTAAATTTTCTGATATAGCCAACTTCGTAGTGGCGATAAAATAACTCATTATCGATAGCCCGGTAGTCAAAATCAAACAATAAGGAGCTATTGCCATTTAAGACCTTTTCAAGTGATACAGCGCCACCTAATTCATCAGACAATGAATTGAAGCATATTAAAAGTGTGAAGCAGCAGCCTATAATAAGACTGCGACAAATAGTAAGCATAATATATTTTAGCAAATTTACTATCACTTGTCAAGAAAAAAGCAGAAAACTAAGGTTTTGCAAGTTCTTTTTCAATGTTTTTGACTATTTTTGTAGATTTTGGCGCTGTAGTAGATGAAAACCAAGATGCTAAATTGCCATTCTTATCAATTAAATATTTATGAAAATTCCATTTTGGCGCTGCAAAGAAACCAGCTTGCTTCTTGGCCCACTTATAAAATGGATGAGCATTGACACCTTTTACCTTACAAATTTCGGTTAATTGAAAAGTCACTTTAAACTTCTCGCTAGTGAATTTCTTGACCTTTTTCTCCTCAGCAAACTCTTGATTACCAAAATCTCTCGATGGAATTCCTAAAATCACCAACCCTTGATCACCATATTCTTGATGTAATTCTTGCAACCCTCTATATTGCGGCGTCAAGCCACAGCTTGAAGCGGTATTAACAACCAAGATCACCTTGCCTTTATAGTCAGATAAATTAATGGTTTCACCGTCAATTGTTTGAAACGAAAACTGGTGCGCATTAATTGTTGACATTTTAGCTCCGGCATTATTAGAAAAAAGAGAAAATATCATAATTATTAAAATTTTTTTTAACATAGGTTAGGTAATTTTATTATCTTTTAAGAATTTTTTACTATCAGATTTAATTTGGGCAACTTTTTTGTCATCAAACTTGCTCAAAGTGCTATAAATCATTGCTAGACGATGATTACCCCTCAGCTTATCATAGTTTCTAATTAAAAAGTCCCAATATAAATAATTAAAAGGACAGGCTTCGTCTCCTGATTTTTCTTTGACTTTATATTCACAATTCTGACAATAATCAGACATTTTGTTGATATAAGCGCCACTAGAAGCATAAGGCTTGCTTGCTAAATAGCCGCCATCAGCAAATAAAATCATGCCTGAGACATTGGGTAGCTCCACCCACTGATAGGCGTCAGCATAGACTATCATGTACCATTCATTGACATATTTCGGGTCAATTCCTGCCACTAAAGCGAAATTTCCAGTAACCATCAATCTTTGAATATGATGAGCATACGCATTTTCTTTGGTATTTTTAACGCATTGCTTGATGCAGTTCATTTTAGTTACGCCATCCCAATAAAATTGCGGCAATTTATTCTTCGCGTTAAGAAAGTTTTCCTTTTCGTATTTTGGCATATTAAGCCAGTATATTCCGCGCACATATTCGCGCCAACCTAATATTTGCCTAATGAAGCCCTCAGCGCTGTTAATAGGAACGCGACCTTGATGATATTCTGCCTCCACCTTTTTGATGCAGGTTAGTGGATCAAGTAGGCCAATATTCAAGTAAAAACCAATATGAGAGTGGAACAAGAAGGCGTCGCGCTGCGTCATGGCATCTTGATAGTCACCAAATTCATGCAATCTATTTTTGATGAAGTGCGAAAAGACTTTTTGCGCTTCTTGACGCGTTACCGCTAGGTAAAAGGGCTCAATATCGCCAAAATGATCAGCAAAATTCTCCTCAACCATAGCGATCACTTCCTTGGTTATATCATCGTTATTGGCTTGATAATGAGCGGGTATTTCTAAATTCTTTGGCACTTTATTGCGGTTGTCAGCGTCAAAGTTCCACTTACCGCCCTCTGGCTTTTTTGAGTTATTTTTATCGAGCAAAATGTCATGCTTTTGTCGCATAGTACGATAAAAATACTCCATCAGTAAGCTCTTGCGATCTTTGGCCCAATCCTTGAATTCTGCGATTTGACATAAAAAGCGATCATCGTCAGGAGTGCTAACTTTCATGCCATTTTTTTGCCAGGATTTGACCTCGCTCAAGACTCGATACTCACCCGGAAAAGTTACGATTGCCTCGTTTATTTTATGCTTCTTGGCGGTTTTTTCCAAGTAGAAACTGAAGCTACCTTTTTTGTTAGTGCTATCAAGTTTAAAATATTCGACATCGAAGCCATCCTCAACCAGCTCTTGAGCAAAGTGACGCATTGCTGAAAAAATAAAGACCAGCTTCTTCTTGTGATGTTTGACATAGCTAGCTTCATTATAATTTTCACACATCAGAATTAGATCTGACTTTTTGTCGCAATTTTTTAAGCTAGAAATATTTTTCGATAGCTGGTCACCAAGGATCAGGATTATTCTTTTCTTCACTTTGGTTGCGCTAATTTTCAATTATTTCATTGTCATAAGCTACTACGCGACCACTATGCTTTGCTTCTAGACCCATGATTACCTCGATTAATTTACCACATGAGTAATCTGGGGTAAATAAATGATCAGGTTTGACATGAGCTTTAAACATGCTCGATAGGTGGCTATCGACAGTACCGGGGTGTAATCCAGCTACTACCATATCTTTGCAGCGGCGATTCATCTCAATTGCGGCATTCTTGATAAGCATATTTAGCGCTGATTTCGAAGCGCGATAAGCGTACCAACCACCCAAGGAGTTATCGCCGATGCTGCCAACTCGAGCGCTTAAAACTAAGAATGCAGATTTCTCTTTTTTCTTTAATTTTGGCAAAAAGTGCTTCATGCAAAGCGCCGGTGCAATGGTATTGACAGCAAAAATACGATCAAAGTTTTCTTTATTCATATCTTTGATTGATTTTTCCGGAGCCAGGCCTTCGCCGTGCAAAATTCCTAATGCGACAATTACGATATCAATATCGCCGTCAGTTGCGGCTTGCTGCGCTGCTGCTGCGATTGATTCTTCGTTGTGAATATCGATATTTATCGACTCCACCTTGTCTGATTCAAAATTATTTTCCTTGCTCGAAAAGGCAAAAACCTTTGCTACTTCGTCTTTGGCAGCGAAATTTTTGACAAAGCCGCCACCTATGGCACCACCGGCACCGATTACTGCTATTTTTAAATTTTGTGAATAACTCATTGCTTTAAAATTTTTTTTAGTTAACATAAAAACATATAGCAACTTAATTATACACTGTTATGTTAATAAAGCAAGGACTTTTTTACTTCCCAGGGGCGCTGTCTAAAAATGAGACAGATTTAATAAGGCAGGAGATAGAAAAGATAACTAAAGAGGCGCCATTTTTCAAGCCTAAAATGCCAAAAACCGGTAAGGAATTTTCGGTTGCGATGACTAATGCTGGTGCTCTGGGCTGGGTATCGGATCAAGAAGGTGGTTATCGTTATCAAGATTTTCATCCAATCACCAAAAAACCATGGCCAAAAATACCTGAAATTATATTGACTAAGTGGCGGCAATATACTAAGCTAAAGGTAGAACCAGATTGTTGCCTTATAAATAATTACGATTTGGATGCCAAAATGGGTCTTCATACCGATAATGATGAAGAGGATTTTTCATTTCCGGTGCTGTCTATTTCTTTGGGTGCTTCGGCGCTGTTTAGAATAGGAGGGTTGGCTAGAAATGATAAAACTATTTCGTTGCGGTTAAATGATGGCGATATCATTATGTTTGGTGACCAATCGCGACTAATCTATCACGGTATTGATAGAATTTATAAAAACTCTGGCTTTGATCATCGCCTCAACTTAACATTGAGAAAAGTAGTTTAATTTAAAATTATAAAAATTATGAATCAGCATACTTTAACTAGAATTTTAACATATTCTGGAGCATTACCAATTATATATTTTGTTTTAGTGCAAAAAATTGGAGGAAATTATTTGCCATTTGTAGAGCCGAGTCAAGGTTTGGTTTTGTACAGCGCTGTTATATTATCTTTTTTAGGGGGTATTAATTTTGGGTTTGCGATTTCTGAAGATTTGTCAAAAAAGTTAACGGCTTATCTTTTGATTTCAAGTGTCCTAACTGCAGTATTTGCGTTTTTTATAATTTTAGTAAAAGATGTTAACCACGCTTTGTTATTATTGATTTTTGGCTTTGCAATTCAGTTCGTTAATGATTACTTCATCAAGCAAGATGAGATCATTGAAGGCTGGTTCATGAATTTGCGCTTTTGGGCCACTATAGTGGTTATAGTATTTTTATTGGCTGCATCTTACTAAGAAAAATCTATACACCTGATCATTTTAGTACTGAATACTGGTTTTAAAATGACCATTCTTTTCTCACTGAGTGACAGGTGTATCCTCCTGGATTTTTTTGCAGATAGTCTTGGTGATAGTCTTCTGCTTCGTAAAAACCATCTACTTTTGATATTTGGGTAACTATTTCTCCTGGAAAAGCGCCAGAATTATTAGCTTGAGAGATTATTTTCTCAGCGGCATTTTTCTGCTCTTCATTTTGATAGAATATCGCTGAGCGATACTGGGATCCGCGGTCGTTACCTTGTCTGTTTAATGTAGTAGGGTCGTGAATTTGGAAAAAGAATCTTAATATTTCTTCAAAAGAGGTTTTGTTGCGATCAAATGTAATTTCAACAGACTCAGCGTGGCCAGAAAGTCCAGTTTTAACGGTTTCGTAGGTGGGGTTAGGAATTAAGCCGCCGGCATAACCGGCTTTGACATCAATTACTCCTTCTTGTTGGCGTAGCAACTCCTCCATGCCCCAAAAGCAACCACCAGCAAGCACCGCTTTTTCAATATTGTCGCCAGTTTTATCGGTTGCAAAAAGTTTTAGATATTCGCCATAGCCTTCTTTTTTTAAATCTTCTTTGGCGATAAATTTCAGTGATGCTGAGTTGATGCAAAATCTCTTGCCACCTTTGTCTGATGGGCCATCATCAAAAACGTGACCTAGATGTGAGTCTGCAGTTTTTGATCTGACCTCAGTTCTAGTCATACCAAGTTTGCTATCTTTTTTAGCCGCGATCTCGCTTTCACTAATCGGTTTAGTGAAACTTGGCCAACCAGTGCCGGAATCAAATTTATCTACCGATGAAAATAATGGCTCACCCGATATGATATCAACATAAATCCCTTCGCGTTTGTTGTCCCAATATTCATTATCAAAAGCCCTCTCGGTGCCATCGTGCTGGGTAACATATTTTTGAATATCGGTTAGATTGTCAATATTTTTAGTCATATTTTTACTTTGATTGGCGCTTGCGCTGTTGATCATAAAAAACGATAACAATGATATTAGTAATTTATTGCTCATAAGATAATTTTAAAAAATTTATTAAAATAATAATATCATGTTTTCGGTATTAAGGCAAGACATTTTTTGTAAATTAAAAAAATATTGCAAATGATTGATGAAATAATATAATATAATAAATTAAGAAAAAGTGGCTATGAAAAAGGTAAAAATTATTCAAATAGTAACCAATACTGGTAAAAATATGGGTGGCGTAGAGCAGTGCGCTATTAACTATTCCAAGCTTAACTTTTTGAGTGATAAAGTTGAGGTGGTGACTATTGCTCCAACTCAAGAAACTTCCTACATCAATTTTATCGAAGGACGGTTGCATAAAGTTAGTTTTAGAAACAAGTTTGCTTTATTTTTTAAGTTTTTTGGTGTTTTGAGAAAAGAGCGGCCTGATTTTCTGATTTTTCATAGCTCAAGATTGCTTAAAATTAGCAGCTTGTTGCAAAAGTTCTTCGGCTTTAAAATAGTTGGTATTAATCACGGCTTTAATTTAAAAAAGTTCGTTAAATATGCGGATTTGATCTTTTGTATCAACAGCAGTCAATTAAGTATCGTTAATAAATTATCTGCCAATAAAAAGTCGCAAGGTATATTAATACCTAATTATACTGATGTTAATGTTCAAGCGCATTCTAATGATGCAAAAGTAGGGAAAATTATTATAGGAACTTTGTCACGTATAGATTTTGAATATAAGAATCTTGATAAAGTAGTTCAGGCTTCCGGGATATTAAAAGAAAAGGGGTGTAATTTTGCATTTCATATTGGCGGTGATTTTGGAGAAATAGTAGCATTAAAGGCAATGGTCAATGACGCTGGCCTCGACAAAAACTTTGTTTTTAAAGGTATGGTTACTGATAAGGAGCAGTTTTTTAGTGAGATTGATATTTTTTGCATGCCTTCAAAAAATGAGACTTTTGGTATTTCTTACATTGAAGCGATGGCTCACAAAGTACCAGTTATCGCAACTGAAAATGACGGTACCAATGATATTTTTTCGCAACAAGGATCAGCAATTCTCATTGCTCAACAAGATTCGGATGATTTGACTGCTAAAATAGCTGAAAATATTGAGAATTTAGCTAAGAATGTTGATTTGAGAAAAGAGATCTCTGATAGGGCTTTCTTAGTTGCGCAAAATAAATATTCTTTAGAGGCTATGAGGTCTGATTTTGAGAACAACTTTTGCTAAATTACTGTCTTTTTTAATACTTTTACTTCCTTGTTTTTGCTATTGAAGCAGTCAATGCCCAGACAATAGCTAATTATGCCAAATTGTTTACCAATCTTTGATAAAAATTCAGTCGGTTTGAGTTTAATTAGTGAAATTACAGAGGTTATGATTTTAAAAGTGGTCGAGAATATCACTGATCTGAGTTTCTTTTTTTTGAGGTAGGATTTGCTCCAACCTATATGCCAGTTTCTTTTGTAAGTCAGCATCGCAGATTCAATCTTCGATTTAGTTTTGGTTGAATTTGATTCAAAATGTGAACAAAAAGCTTCCTTAACTAGTGCGTTTTTGTAGTTATTAGCAAGAATCCTTTTTGACAATTCTTCATCCTCATAATATAAAAAGATATTTTTGTCAAAAAATCCAATTTTTCTGCATATTTTCATGTTAATCATTAAAAATCCACCGCACAAAAAAGGAACTTCATTATATTGGCTGTGAATTATATGTTTGCCAAAGGCATTTTCATGATTTTTTATTGATTCTTTAATTTCTGATACCGCAGGCTTTTTTGACGTAGTAACGATTGGACCACAGGTTGCTATTTTAGGATTTTCTTCGAGGCATTTGGCTAATCTAGCTATTGAGTCTTCATTTATCACTGCATCGGGGTTTAAGATCAAAGCATAATCGGTTTTAATAGATTCGAGTGCTAGATTATTGGCTCTACCAAAACCTACATTATTTTGTAATATTGTTAATTCTATTCCAGAATTGGGGTATTTTTTATTCAGAATATCCTCTAGATCATCGTTACTTGCATTGTCTATGATTTTTATTGGCAATTTATTGACAATTTTGTCAAGTAAATTTGTGATGATATGAGTACTTTTATACGCAACAACTACAATTGTGACACTTTTCATAAATGCTATATAGGTGATTAATTTAGTTAATAATACAATAGGGATTGTTTTTTGCAATGTTAAAAAGTAATTGCAAAATTTTTTTCTTTGTTATATAATAATTCATATTAATATAAATTTTTTCAATGCAGAAAATAGATTACAAAGACAATTTTTATTTAGCAAAAAGGCTATTTAAAGAATATGTCTTTCCTTACAAGTATAAATTCTTCACCTCAATACTACTAATGATAGTGGTTGCTGCCACCACCGCTTCTCAAGCGTATTTAGTTAAGCCAGCACTTGATGAAGTGTTTGTTAAAAAGAACACGGCCGTTTTGATGATAATACCGGTGGTAATAATGATTATTACTGTCATTAAAGCGATGTCAACTTACTTTCAGGCTTTGTTGATGAAATATATTATTGTTTTTATTACAGCTGACTTAAGAAAAAAATTATACAACCACTATATTTTTTCTGATATATCTACTCTAAACAGAACTTCCTCGGGTACTATGATCGCTAGCATTATGATGGATATCGGCAGGATTACGGGTGGCATCTCTACTGCTGTCGGTGGTTTTTTTAAGCAGTTAGTTTCTTTGGTAGCGTTGGTAGGAGTGATGTTTTATCAGAGTACGGAGTTAGCGCTGATAGCATTTATCGGCTTTCCTTTGGCAGTTTATCCTGTATATAAAATTGGTAAAAAACTAAGGCACTTATCTTTCGGTGACCAAAAGTTGCTATCTAACTTTGTATCTCAGATGGATGATAGTCTGCAATATGGAAAATTAGTAAAATCTTATAACTGCGAAGAGTTTGAGTCGAAGAGGATGGGTAAAATAATTGACGGGATTGTCAAGTTGAGCAAAAAAATATCCAGATTATCTTTAGTGTCCTCTCCTTTTGTTGAAATGATGGGTGGAATTGGGGTTGCTTTGGTTATTTGGTATGGTGGATATCAGGTGATGAACGGTACTACCACTCCAGGTGCGTTTTTCTCTTTTTTTACAGCTATGATGATGGCTTATAAGCCTCTCAAGTCAGTTTCTGGAATGAATTCAGGGGTGCAGCTTGGCCTGGGTGCTACCGAAAGATTTTTTGAAACCATTGATCAAAAGCCAGCTATTTTTAGTAAAAATGATGCTAAAGTCATTCGAGATGTTCAGGGTAATATTGATTTTAGTAACGTTACATTTAATTACATCGAGGACAAGACCGCTCTAAGTGGTTTGAATTTGAAAGTTGAGTCTGGACAGACTGTGGCTTTAGTTGGCCCTTCTGGTGGCGGCAAGTCTACAATTATGAATATGATGTTAAGATTTTATGATCCAGGGTCTGGAGTGGTTAGTCTTGATGGTGAAAATCTTAGGAATATTACCTTAGATTCGTTACGCAGATCAATGGCGGTTGTTAACCAAGAGGTTATGCTTTTTGACGATACTATTATTGAGAATATTAGATATGGCAAGGCTGATGCCACCGAAGAGCAGATAATAGCCGCCGCTAAAATGGCAGAGGCTGACGAGTTTATTCAAGAGCTATCGGACAAGTATCATACTGAGGTTGGTCAAAATGGCGTCATGCTTTCCGGTGGTCAAAGACAAAGAATTGCTATTGCTAGGGCTATTTTGTACGACTCGCCAATTTTGCTTTTAGATGAGGCCACCTCTGCTCTTGATCCAATTTCTGAAAATCTTATTAAGAATGCTTTAGCGAAGTTGATGAAAGGGAAGACTAGTGTCGTGATTGCGCACAGATTGTCAACGGTCATGCATGCTGATAAGATCTGCGTAGTAATGGATGGTAAAATAGTTGAAGAGGGGACTCATAACGATCTTCTTGATAAAAATGGAGAATATGCTAATTTATACAACAAACAATTTGAATTGAACTAGTTGATGATATATGATAGATGAAGGACTGAAGCAAAATTACAAAAAATTCACCTTGATGCTTGAAGAGTCTTTGTCTTTTTTAGGTGATGAAGAAATTGCTAGAGGCTTGCAATCTGCTGCTATGTTTGCTTCAAGCAAAGGTATCGGCTCTTTTAATTCATGGGAGTTAGAAAAGGGTTTGCTAAGCATTGCTCAAAAAAATTCGTGCGATAATGCTTCTTGTGATGTTGAAAAAGATTCATTTTTGCATGTTTTTACTACAGCATATGGTACTGGAGGTCATACCAGAGTCTGTGAGAGGTGGATTGAAAACTCTGCAAATCATGAAAAGCATTCTGTTGTTTTGATTGATCAAGGTGAAGAAGTGGTGCCCGATAAGATAAAACTTGTGACAAGGAAAAAAAATGGCAAAACTATTTTCTTAAAGTCCAATACTTTGATTGATAGGGCTATGGAGCTCAGATCCATCGCTTCATCCTATGATAAGATTATCTTACATATCCATATGCATGATGTTGTTCCTGTAATTGCATTTGGATCGAAAGAGTTTAAAAGACCTGTTATTTTCTTCAATCATGCTGATCATATATTTTGGATAGGTGTTTCAATATCAGATATTGTTGCAAATTTAAGAACTATAGCGCAAGAGGTTTCTATTAAATGCAGGGGTGTTAAAAATAATTTCTTACTACCTTTGCCGATTGAAAAAGAAGGAGAAATTGATATTGAAGAAAAAAATAAATTTAAAACCTCATTAAATATTCCTCTTGATGCAAAAGTTATTTTAACTTTAGCAAGTGATTATAAATATCGAAGTTTTGGTGATTATGACTTTGTCAAAACTATTTCTAAAATATTAAGAAGTAATGAGAATGCCTATTTTTTAGCGATTGGACCGGATAAAAAAAATATTTATTGGAAGCCTTTGCAAGATAAGTTTGGTAATCGGGTGATTTTTACAGGGTTAATTGAA
This sequence comes from Rickettsiales bacterium, assembly GCA_047404215.1. Taxonomy (GTDB): domain Bacteria; phylum Pseudomonadota; class Alphaproteobacteria; order Rickettsiales; family UBA1997; genus CAMCFD01. Next base: position 22,051 of record JBDOIV010000011.1, on the reverse strand, counting down.
AATCATAAGTTGTCATCGTACTTAGCTATTTCGGACTTAGCCATTGACAGCTTTCCTTTTGGGTCATTTACAAGCTTGCTTGATATCGGTAAGTATGGTATTAGGTCTTTCAGCCTGAAAACTCCAGTTAATGATTGCGACACCTTCTTTGATGCGGGAGTCTATTTCGATGATCAGCGCAGTTTGATTAAAGGGCTAGATCGCTCACTAAAGCATGATCGTGGTAAAGATGAAGATTTCGTCAACTCTATAAGAAAAATGCATTTTCCAGGCCCTTTTGCAGCTAATTTAACTCGTCTCTACAACAATACCCCTGAACATCATTATGTTGTGGAATTTGTTAATGATAAAATGGAGGACGAATTTGTTGACTTTAAAAATTTTGTGTATGAAATGCAAAAAAAATCAATTGATGTTAAGTTTTGTAACAGTCTTAAAAAAAGAATAAATAAAATTAAGAAATGTATAAAATTATAGATTTTAATATTATAGGCGACGATAGAGGTAGCTTGATATCGCTGGAACAAAATATCGAAATTCCATTTGAAATCAAAAGGGTTTACTACATATTTGATACCAAAAAAAATGTTGAAAGGGGTTTTCATGCCCATAAAGAGCTTAGTCAAGTTTTGGTTGCAATTAGTGGTAGCTGCGATATTATTTTAGATAATGGAGATGTCAGAGAGCTGGTTAAGCTTGACTCAAGAAGTAAGGGGGTCTTGGTTGGTGAGATGATATGGCATGAAATGAGAAACTTTTCATCGGACTGTGTTTTGATGGTTTTGGCTAGTGATTTTTATAAAGAAAGTGATTATATTAGAAGTTACGATAATTTTTTAAATTTCATAAATGATAAAAAATAACAAAAAGCTCATCATTGTCGGAATAGGTGAAACTGCAGATCTCGCTTATGAATACTTTACTTCGGATTCTGATTACGAGGTAACCTCGTTTACTGTAAGTAAAGAGTGTAGTCACAAAAAAACCTTTAACTCCTTGAAGATTTATGAACTTGAGAGTTTGCATGAGATGTTTGACCCTAAGTCTTGCGATGGATCTGTTGACTATCGAGGCAGTAATGAATTAAAAAATTTGTCATTACAAAATAAATAAAAGAGTAAAAAAAGGAATGGTTTTGATAATGTGGCTTTATTAGTTGTATTGAGATTTTTAAAATGTATTCCGTTAGTTAGAGGGTTATTTAAAAGTAAAGGTATATCTCTAAGTATTTAACAAGAATTCATAGTAATGGTTAAGGTAATTGGTAGAAAGGTTAATTTAAGAGGGGTAGTCACAATAGATGCTAAATTTATTGTGGATCTCAGAAGTTCTAAGGGTAGATTTTTATCACAGTCTTCTTCACTATTATCTGATCAGATTTCTTGGATTGATAACTACCTGTGTAGATTCGAGAGGGGTGAAGAGTTTTATTTTGTAATTGAAGATAAAAAAGGCTATAAATTAGGAGTGGTTAGAATATATGATACTAATCAAGGTAAAGATTCCTTTTGCTGGGGTAGTTGGTTAATTAGAGATGGCGCTCCATTTTACACATCCATTGAATCAGCTTTGTTAGTTTATGAATTTGCCTTTGATGTGCTTAAAAAAAATAAAGCAAAGTTTGATGTCAGAAAAGATAATGCAAATGTTGTTCGTTTTCACGAGTCTTTTGGTGCAAAAAGGATAGGGGAGGATGACAAAAATTTTTATTATGAATTAACTCCATCTATATTCTCAAAGTCAAAAGAAAGATTCAAAAAATACCTTAAAAATGATTAAATTTCTAGATTTGCAAAAAATTAATGCTAAATATTCTGATGAAATAAAAGATGCCTGCTCGAGAGTTGTTGATTCTGGTTGGTATATCTTGGGAAATGAAGTAAAAAAGTTCGAAGAGAGTTTTGCAAAATATTGTAGCACTAAATTTTGTTCAGGTATTGCTAGTGGCCTAGATGCACTAATTTTGATATTTGAAGGCTATAAAGAGCTTGGGATTTTAAAAGAAGGTGATGAAGTCATTGTACCTGCCAACACATATATAGCATCAATTTTGGCAATATATAAAGCTGGACTGAAGCCAATTCTGGTTGAGCCCGATATTAATACCTGCAATATTAATCCAGATTTAATTGAGGAAAAAATTACTGCCAAAACCAAAGCGATATTAGTGGTTCATTTATATGGTAGATTGTGCGAGATGGATAAAATTAACGAAATTGCTAAAAATTTTAATTTAAAGGTGGTAGAGGATTGCGCTCAGTCTCATGGTGCTCAAATCAACAATAAAAAAGCTGGTAATTTAGGTGACGCTGGTGCTTTTAGCTTCTATCCCGGTAAAAATTTAGGTGCTCTTGGTGACGGTGGTGCTATTACCACTAACAATGAAGAGCTGGCGATTGTTATCGATGCCCTGCGTAACTATGGTTCACAGCAGAAATATCATAATAAATTTAAAGGATATAATTCAAGATTGGATGAGATACAGGCTGCTATTTTATCCATTAAACTACGAGATTTAGACATTTGCAATAATGGTAGAAGGAGTGTTGCTAAGTTTTATCACGATAACATATCAAATCCAAAGATTGTCAAGCCGCAATTTCCGATCAATAGCCCTGACTCTCATGTTTGGCATTTATACACAATTAGAACTAAAGACAGAAAGGTTCTGCAGAAGTATCTAGAAGAGCGGGGGGTGCAAACTATGATTCACTATCCAATTCCTCCTAATAAGCAAGAAGGCTATTCAGAGCTATCAGATTTGCATTTTCCGATTTCTGAAAAAATCCATGATGAGATTTTAAGTATTCCAATTTCTCAGGTTGTTGAGAAGTTTGAATTGGAAAAAGTAATAGAGCTTTTAAATGATTTTTAGATATGTTTGCTGTCAATAGTATATCTTTTTAATTATCATGGTTAATTTTTTTATTGACAATATAAAGAATAAAGGGTTTCTTTTAAATAGATAAATTAAATCTTCTTTGGCTAGGGTCTTAAAGTCAACTAATTTTAGATAGTATTTAATTATTTTTCTTGACGGATTGATCTCAAGGGCTTGTTTCATGGATGACAGATACTCGTTTCTCATGAATTTCTTATCCTCAAAAAATTTATATGTAATGGAGTTATTAAAAACTCTATGAAAATAATTGAATTCATTATAAATAGAGGCCTTATTTATCGAAAATATCAACAAAGAGTGAAATAAAACATCGTCAAACTTTACCCCATTTTCGGCAAATTTAATATTATTTTTTTTAATCAAATCTGATTTGTATATTTTTGACCATGGTGGAAAAAAAGAATGAAAAAATTTCGATCGTTCTTTTTTAAAATTAATAATGCCAGTTTCAAATTTTGGGTATCCTGTGTCTATAAATTTTTCTTCATCCTCTATAAAATCTTTTGCATATGAAAAACACAAATCTGTGCCATCATATTCAATTTGCTGTATCATTTTTTCGTATCTATCAAGGTTTTGCCAATCATCGTGATCCATGAAAGTTATGTAGTAACCAGTAGATTTTTCAATTCCAAGGTTTCTTGAGGGTCCGGGTCCAATATTTTTCTTATTATGGAAGATTTTAATTCTATCATCATTAGCTGCGATTTCTTTAATTACATCCAGCGTTCCATCTGAAGAATTATCGTCAATTACGATTATCTCAAGATTTTTGTACGTCTGTTCGGTAATAGATTTAACTGTTTGTAATATATGTTTTTCGATATTATATGCGGGCAGTATAATTGAAAGTTTTTTCATTTTTTCTAACGGTTCAAAATTTCAATACCTAAGATGCGAATTAGCTTTCTGTTCTTTTTTAAATTAAATGACATTATTCGTCTTCTTAAGTTTTTGATGGACCTGAGGTGAAGGTATAGAGATAAATGAAACATTAATTTATTTGTATACAGTTTTGGATGATTGTTTCTAATTATTTTTTTAAGATTTTTAATGTTTTTTGCGGCGCTTATTGTTCTATTTTGGCCATCCTTATAGGTCCGATAGAAAAGTAATTCCTCCTCAATTCTGTAGAACCCCCTATTTTCCTCAACAAAATTAAGCCAAAAGTCCCAATCTTCCAAACCTTCTTTCAGTAATTCACAATATCCCCCGTATTTTTCCCAATCTGATTTTCTATATAATCCGCTACAATGAACAAAGTTTTCATGCATCATTCTAATTTTATGGTATTTTGGTAGCTTCCATGACTCATTAATAGCGCCAAACTTTTTGCCTTTGCAATACACGACCCCAATTGACCCATCTTTTTCAAAAACTTTAATTGCCTTTGTAACATATTCAGGATGAATTTTATCGTCCGCGTCCAAAGGTAAAATATATTCTCCATTTGAATTTGCGATAGCTAGATTTCTGGCTGCTGACGTTTTTGAGTTTTTTTCTAGTTTAAATAGCTTGACGTTATCGAATTTCTTAACTAAAGAGTTTATCTCGACAACAGAGTTGTCGGTAGAGCAGTCATCAACGCAAATTACTTCAATATTTTTATAAGTTTGATCGAGTGCTGATTGAATGGTCTCCTTAACATATTTCTCGGCATTATATACGGGTATGATAATGCTAACAAGGGGTTTTTTGTCTGCTTTTTTCATAGTATTATGTCTTTCTACAATTAATAAATGTTCTCTCAACCATTTCGTGAATAACGATTGAGCTATTTTCAATATCTTTATCTAATATAGAGCAGGTGCTATATTTATGAGCAAAAGATGATTTTCTAAAGCTATTTTTGATCAAGGACTTCATATCGTGATCAAAAAAAGAGTCATGCTGGATAAATGCCGATTTCTTATTTTTTGACTTATTGTTAATGAAGGATTCAATCTTGTATTTATTCATTTTATCTTTTTTAATTAGAACGCTAAAGTCTTTTACTTTAATCAGGCTTGTGTAGTAACTGTGCTTAATGCCTGACATGCTAGACAAGTCACCGCTATTAGCTTCTTTTTTAAAAATATCATAACTTACATTGCTTAAATTAATTTGGAAATCATTTTTTAAGACTTTCTTTAGTTCTTTATAGCCCTCCTCAATTCCAGAGCCATTCCAGTGGGTATCAGCTTTATAATAAATAAAATTATCTTCATTTTTCTTTTTAACATCAATAAGAGCCTTTCTTAAATCTAGAATTGGAAAGTTTGGGGCTTTTTTCTTTAAGAATTCTAATATTTGATCAGTATTTGTTTTGACATTTTTCTTACGTTTATATATATCGGATATAAATTTAGGTAGATATTCTGGATATATACTATATTTAGAGGGGGCGATTACAAATAAATAGTCGATATTTTTCCTTTTGCATAAGTTCCAATTTTTCATTAAGGTGTTGTAAACATTTTTCAACTCTTTTTTGCTTAATAAGTTGGATCCTAGTGAATTCTTTAAAGAATTTTCTTGGGTTAAGAATAGCCAATTATTAAGACCTAATACATACCGTTTGTTCATCGATGATTTTTGTAAACCTGAACTTTTGGCAAAAAATAATATAGGTTCTCGCAGTCCAAAATTATCACTATAATATTGATCGAAGTTTTTAGGGAATTTTTTTATTAACGAGCCCTTGACCTTACCTTTTTTATTTCTTATTGTTGGGAATTTGGTTAAATTTCTATTTTCATTCAAATCAAAGTTAAAGTTTGCAGAAAAGCTTGTAATGTTATCTATTGTCGGTAGCCAGATGGCTATTAGAAAAGAACAGATTATTATATAGTTATATTTTCTTTTTCTACTAATCATTAAAATTGAAAATAAATAAATGGGTTATATGAGTTTGAGCCTATGAAAATTATTGATAATAATAGTGTTAGCAATAAAAGCGCAAACATGCTTATTCTACCAGTTTGGTTGCTAAAAGAAAACCTGCTTTTTATAAAGTTGTTAAAAGGCATTGAGAGTAGAATGGCTATTGGCAACACAAAAAGAAGAACCCCGTGCTCCAATAGATAGCTAATTCCAATTAAATAATCATCATTACCAAAAAACATACTTTTGATTATTTGCGTAGATTCTTCAATTGTACCGCTTCTAAAAAATACCCAGCTTACGGTTATAATTAATAATAGATAGCAATGAGAGCTAATTGTAAATATTAAATTACCTAAGTTTACCCTGAGGTTATTAGTTAACTTTTGAACTATTTTAAGTCGTTCTAATATCAAGAATGATCCGTGGAACAATCCCCAGATGATAAAGTTCCAACTTGCCCCATGCCACAATCCACACAAGAAAAATACCAGTGCTAAATTGAAGTACATTCTTTTTACTCCTTTTTTATTTCCTCCCAAGGGTATATATAGGTAATCTCTAAACCAACTTGAAAGGGAGATGTGCCATCTACGCCAGAATTCTCTTAATGATCTTGAGATGTATGGATAATTGAAGTTTTCCAAAAATTTAAAGCCAAACATCCTACCTAGCCCAATTGCCATATCAGAGTATCCTGAAAAATCATAAAAAATTTGCAATCCATACAAAATCATTGCAATCCACAGTAAAGGTGAGGAGATATCGGTTGCGTTAAACGTGAATATTTGATCAACCACGTAGCCGAGATTATTGGCGATGATTACTTTTTTACCCAGTCCTATGATAAACCTCTGAATACCATATGATAGACCATTAACAGTAGTTTTGTGATCTCTAATTTGCTCGGCAATTGAGTTATATCTGATAATGGGTCCGGCTATTAGTTGTGGGAATAGGGAGATATATAATGCTAAATTGATAGGGTTTTTTCTTACCTGTGCGGCTTTTCTATAAACATCTACAAGATAAGAAATTGCTTGAAATGTAAAAAATGATATACCGATGGGTAGGTGAACTGGTTTTTTCATATATATAAGGCTCTCTATACCAAATACCACCAGCAATTCATTGATATTATCAACCAAAAAATTAGTGTATTTAAAATGTCCCAGAATTACCAGGTTTAGAGTGATTCCAGCAATAAGCCACTTCTTTCTTTTATATTCGGTATTGCTGTCAATCTTAATTCCAACTATATAGTTAATAATTATAGATGCTATCATTACTGCCACATAGCTAGCTTCGCCCCATGTATAAAAGAAGAGGCTGGCAAATAGTAAAAAGCTATTTTTAGCCATTACTTTATTATTGCCAATTGCTAGGTAAATAGTTAGTACAATAGGTAAAAAAAGAAATAAGAAAGTGCTTGAAGAAAATACCATAAATTCTATCCAATTTTATTAGCTAAATCTAATCTTTCCCAACTAAAAAGCCCTTTGTCTTGATCAAACTTGCGACCAAAATGACCATAGCTAGCGGTTGGTAGATATATTGGGGCAGCTAAATTCAGCTTTTCCCTTATCCCAGCTGGGGTTAAATCAACATTATTCTGAATTAACTTTACAATTTCCGTTTCAGATATTTTAGCAGTACCAAAGCTATTGACATAAATAGAAATCGGCTCCGCAACGCCAATTGCGTATGATAATTGAATTAGGCATTTTTCAGCCAATCCAGCAGCAACAATATTTTTTGCTAAATATCGAGCAACATAAGCGGCCGATCTATCAACCTTAGTTGGATCCTTACCTGAAAAAGCGCCGCCACCATGAGGAGCAGAGCCACCATAAGTATCAACAATAATTTTCCTACCAGTTAACCCAACATCCCCTTCGGGGCCGCCAATTACAAATTTACCAGTCGGATTGAATAGATATTTGGTATTTTTAAGATAATCTTCAGGTATTAGGTCTTGCACTACCGGCTTAATTTGTGAAGATATTTGCTCCAAACTGATTCCTTCTTGATGCTGAATTGATACTAGTACCGTATCAACTTCTATCACCTTACCATTATCATCATATTTTAAAGTAACTTGGCTCTTAGCATCGGGACCAAAGCCAGCAATCTTACCGTCTTTTTGATTTTGATAGATATTTTGCAATATCTGATGAGAATATGTTATCGCCGCTGGCATTAACTCTTCAGTTTCATTGCAGGCATAGCCAAACATGATACCTTGATCACCAGCGCCTTCTGATTTTCTGTCGCCTTTATCAACTCCCATAGCGATATCAGCGGATTGCTCATTGAGTAAAAATTCGATACCAATGTTATCATAGCTAAATTTACCATTAACATAGCCAATATCTTTGATCAATTCTCTGATATTATTTTCCAGATCTTTATGGCTTAAAGTAAAATTAGCTCTAAACTCACCAGCCAGCACAACCTTAAATGGCGTCACTAATGTTTCAGCGGCAACTCTAGCCCCACTATCTCTTTGCAAAAAATAATCAAGCACCAAATCTGATATTTGATCAGCAATTTTATCAGGATGTCCTCGAGAAACCGATTCGGAAGTAAATAGATTCATCTTCAATTTTTATTGTTAATCACACTTTCTTATAAGAATTTATTATAATTAACTTAAGATAAAAATCAAAGTATTTTTAGAATCTTTTATGGTAATTGAGATAGTATATATATTCATCTTGACTATCGGCAATATGATTAGGTTCTTGGATTAGCATCACATTAAATTGCAGTTTGGTGTTCTTATTAACACTGCCATAAGAAAGCTCGATATTTCTTTGCTTCCCTGACGGTTCAAGATCAACATTGTCAGCTTGCAATCTGGTAATGTTACCAGACAAATCGCGAGCGATTGGAATATCAATATCAACTTTAGCATCGTAAACCCTTAATGGCTCGGAGTACTTTATCGCCAGCTTGCCATTTAAAAAATCATCATGCAAAATTGCAACAGACAATCCAGAGCTTTTAGCGGTCGAAAATTTTCTAAAAATACCGTTGTCATTACCAGCAATTTTAGTTCTGCCCTCAACATAGCTTGAGGTGAGGTAAATATTATCCATTATTTTATTTTTACCATTAATCTCGACAATATCGGTTTGACTATTGTCGTTACTAGCAAAAGCTCCAGAGGTCACGACGCCAAGAGCTCTATCTTGATATTCGGTTAAGTTGGAGTAATTAACATTAACTTTATTGTCACCAGATTCAAAGTCAAGCCGACCTTTTGCGATTTTACTAACGACTCCAGATATCACATCACCCGCTGATTGACTATTGATTTGGTAAGAAAAAGTGCTGGATATATTATCATTAATTTCATGCTTAGCAAAAAAGGATTTTTGTTCAATGGGTTGCAAATTGTCAGAATTGCTATTAATAATATTTTGCAAATAATTAGTGTTATTATTGATTAAAAAATAGCCATTTTCCAGGCCGGGCTGTGCGTTAACATAATCGTTACTGGCAAAACCAAAATATAAGCCATCTTGCAATTCATTGCTAAAAGATAGCGATATCGTTCTAGCATTATTTTTATTCTCAAAATAGCTATTTTGATCAGCAACGAAGCTCAAGTCGATAACATCATCATCCAAATTATGATTAAGGTTATTTTGTGACAGCTTTAGCTGCAAAGACGATTTTGACGACTTAATTGGTAAATGCACAGTATCATTATTGCCAAAAACCAGCCCTGCTAGCTGCGATTGTCGCTCAGTAGTGTAAATTTTTTGATCAAGATTGGCTTTATAATCGCGACCATAATCATCAAAATACACGGCATTTGCAATAATCGGAGCAACCTTATTAGCAAAAGCATCTCCTAGCACGGCCGAGCTGTAAAGGTTAGTATTTCCTAGTTCATAACCAGTGCCACCAATTACATTTGTAGCATTAATATTTTGACCACCATAGCTATTAACCGCCGCTGACACATTAAGCAGACCCTTGCCAAATACATCATCAGTGCCCGGATCACCAATATCAGTAGCTGTAGAAAGTAAAATATCCGAAATTTGTAAGTTAGTTAAATGTGGCCAGGCAGATTTGAGAATTGATGCTGCTCCGGCTACCACGGGCGCGGCCATTGAAGTTCCTGATAGATAGTTATAGCGATCATCTACGCCACCGCTGGCATAATATGTTGAATATAAAAAAGTTCCTGGAGCAAATAAGCAATAGTCCTTAGCCACGCCGCATTCATTACTTGAAGAACTCTTGGAATCGCTATAGCTTTGATAGTTACCAACAGCAATAATCGAACCCTGTAGCTCTGGATCTATCGCATATCGCGCTGGATAAACCGGATCTGATCCGTAATAATTACCAGTTGCAATAGTAGACAGAATATTATTATTTTTAGCATCCAGCAATGCTGTAAAATGATTACCACTAGAGCTCAAGCTCATATTGACAATCTTGACCCCATCTGCATTAGCTTGATTTATAGCACTTGATACTGAATAGTATTGACTATTATCGCCAAATATTTTGTAAGGAGCAATATTGGCGTTATAAGCTACTCCGTGCATTTGGTTATTATCTTTGCTAGCAGCGATTATCCCAGAAACATGACTGCCATGACCAACGCCATAGCCGCTAACATCATCAATTCTATTGTCACTATGAGTGAAATTGACAATTTTACCTTGAAATTCAGAGTGATCAATATTAATCCCGCTATCAATTACCCCAACAATAACGCCATCACCAGCGATATTTTTCTCATTTTGTTCTAGCAGGCTATAAGCATCAGCCAGGTTGATTGCATCATAAGCTCCACCTAATATTCTTTCATATTCATCAGTTCGATATTGATCGGCAATTTCTTGGTCAATCTCACCATCCCATTTTTTTACCACCGACTCCTCAATAACTGCTTGAGGAGTGGGCGGCGATGAAGAGCCTGAGTCATCATCATTGGTATGAGAGTCAATAATATGAATGTGGATAGCTGCAGAAACGATGATCAAAATCGATGCGATAATAGACATAAGATCAATTTTTATTGCTATATGTCTAATTATATCATATCTTAAGTCTAGTGTCAAATAATTAATATTTTGTATCAAAATGATACAGCGGTAATAATATCAATAATATTAATTTTGAATTATCCCCGAAGCCTTGAATGACAGCTATCTATGGTTACATTTTCATGTTATTATTGGGTTATTTATTGGTTTTTTGCCCAAGATTTTGTCGCAAAATAGACGGTTATCGCCATCAGCACTCCAGGTAAAATTTCGCAAACATGGATATGTAAGCCAAAATATCTCCATATTATAATTGTGACCGCTCCGGATGCTGACACTAATAGCGCCATTTTTTCTGAAATTTTACCACCAAATATTAAAATTAAAAATAGCGGTAAGAAGCTGACTGCCAAAAATGACCATGCGACTATCACTAAGAAAAATACACTTTTTGGGCCGTAAAGCGCGATAGCTAGGGCCGCAGCAGTAACAAATAATGTTGCTAATTTAGTAACCAAATAAGAGGGTTTTTGGTCGCGCAAATCCCGGGTAATTGCCGCTGTACAGCTTAAGACTTGCGAATCGGCAGTCGACATTGTTGCTGCAAAAATCCCAGCTAGAATCACTCCAACCAAAACTTCTGGCAGGATCGATTGTGCTAAGGTTGGCAGCGCCAATTCGGCGTCAAAATTAGCGATATCAGGTAGTATAATCCGCGCCGCTAAGCCAACCAGAATGGTAAATAAGGAAAACGCGATGTAGAAGCCATAATAATAGCCGCGCACAATATTGAGGTTTTTCGGGCTATCCATTGCCATAAAGCGCACCATGATATGTGGTTGACCAGCAACGCCAAAGCCGACAACTACCCAGCCAATAACAAATAATAACGGGCCGACAAATGATTTGATCGCTAAATTTTGAGGAAAGAGACTGGTATAGCCAGAGCTGACTGTGTGTAGTTGGTTGTAAAAATCACTAACGCCGCCAGTTTCACTAATTGCCGTCATCGCCAACAACCCCATCGCCACTATCATTACGATTGACTGCGCAGCATCGGTCCAGATTGAGGCTCTGATGCCACCAGCAAAGCAGTAAAGTAGTACAATTATCGCTCCTATTATCGCACCAACTTGATAATCCCAGCCCAGTAGGGTGCTTAGGGCTTTACTGCCGGCATTGAGCTGCGCCGCGGCGTAAATTCCTAAAAAAATTATCGTAATAATTCCTAGATAGGCTCGTAATTTCTTATAATTAAAGCCTCCCCATTTTGCCAATACACCAGCAAAGCTTAGGATTTTTTTGTCTTGAGCGATAATTCTTATTTTTTTATGAATCATCAACGAGGCGACAAAGTCACCAAAAATCCAGCCAAATACCAGCCATATTGCTGATAGCCCATAGGTGTAAGTATATCCGATCATGCCCATAAACATGTAGCCACTGTTGTTAGAAGCGGCGGCTGACATGCCAATCAACCATGGTTTGACGCTGTAATTTGCGATTAAGTAATCGCTATTTGATTTTTTGCTTTTGATAGTAGAGGCGACACCAATGCCAACGAAAATTAGCAAACAAACGATAAAGCTGGTAATCATGATAATAAAAATTAATTAATAATAACTTACATTAAAACTAAAACTTAACACTATATCTATTCTTAGATATATTATACAACGTTCAATTATGAAAGTCAAGAACAAAATGAAATTTTTTTTAAAATTTTTATTTTAGGAAGTGTCATCTTAGCTTTGATATGGCTCTAGGAGTTTTTTTAAGATGTTTTTAATTTGAAATCAGCAATTTATGATAAGTTATAAATTGTTGCTTTAGCTAACTCTTTAATAGCCGGGCATTGTGCACACAAATGCGCGATCTGTATTTTCAATTAAATTCATTGATTGTAAATAATATCTCGTTTCTTTTAAAGAAAGGTGGTGTCATTGGCGAGTTGTAATAAGATTTTACTGGGTTATTTATATCGGCGCAATATTTTTCTCCTTGACGATTTGAGTAAAAATTTCTTGCTGTTGGTTGAGGTTTTTATCACTCCAGCGCCCAGAAAAAGTGATGGCGATAAATTTGGCATTTTTGACAATTTCAATTTTTATATCTTTGTTATTTGGTGCCGGCTGATTATTGGCACTGAATTTTGCTGGCATCAAAAATGACATAGTGCGCTTATTATCGATTTTTTCTTTAAAAGATGGTGTTGTCATGCTGATTTCTTGCTTTTTTTTATTGTTACCAGAAATAAATTTGAATAAAGTGCGAAAGTTAATAATAGTAAAATGATAATTTTTTCATGATTTTTTAGATTGGATTGGGGTTGTTATTTATGATATCGATTTTTGAAAAATGTAATTTTGTAAACATGCTCTGTTTTTTTAAATTCATTAAAGATCTGCATATCTTCATTTTTTATATACTCAAGTATTGTTAATAGTTTTTTAGGGGTTTGACCATTAACCTTAAAATCTTTTACTATAACAATATAGTCGGGCTTGAATTTTTTTAGGCAATCCTCTTCGAGCCAGTAATTGCAGTAATTTTCTCCGATTTTATAAGGAATAGGAGTGTTAATACCGTAAATCACCTTATCATTTTTGTTAAAGTTATCAATGACATAGTTATAGGCTTCGTAATTGATTGATTTTTTATGATCAAGTATTGTCGATTTAATTTCTAAATAGCAAAATAACAATGATTTTAAAAGTATAACTATAAGGAATCCAATTAGTATTTTTGAAATTTGCTGAATTTCTTTATTTTTTGAGTCTCTGAGAGTTTTTATTAAATATAAGTCATAGATAATAAAAAATGGGTAAACTGGAGCTAGATATAAACTCAAAACATAAAGTTTGTTAAGATAAATTACTGCGAATAATACAATATAGGTTATTAATATGATCAAAGTTACAAATAAATATTCTTTTTTGTTGTTTTTTTGAACCATATAAGAGTAATAAACCAAAGAGAACGGTGAAAATATTAAGAATATCGTCGATATGGGTACTGATATGAAAACCATCAACCAAAGCTTAATTGCTTCGTTGAAGGTTAATAGCTTGAGTAGGAATCCATCTTGATTGTGAATTTTCCCTAGCTTTATTTGATGACCAAGGGCATTTGAAAAATCGGTGATAATAAATGGATTGATGATTAATACTGTAATAAATGCTGTCAAAAGCGAGTAAAAAGTAAATTCTCGAAATGCTTGGGATTTGACAAAGGGTAGTATTTTCTGGTTTTGCTGGCGAAAGAATATTGCGGCAAATGTCAAAAGCAATGGCACGGCGATAAAAAAGAAAACCTGCTTAGATAGCGCTGATGCTGTTAATGAGATTATTCCATATATATAATATTTGATTTTAGGGTTTTTTAAATAGTTCAATAGCGACATAATTCCAAGAAACATCATTAGTAGCCCTGTGGTTTCTGGATGAATAAAGTAAAAAATATAAAACAAATCGCCAACTATAAAGTAAAGAGAACCCATTATTATCAGTAATCTATTGTTTTTGAATATTTTTAATAATATCTCGTGAAATAATATTACACAAACAAGCCCTAGAATAAAGAAAATTAGCTTAATTGAGAATAAAAGAATATAAGTCTTGTTTGCAACATCAAAAAAGTCTAAAAGTAAATTTAATGGCCATAAAAATAGGTGGTTAATTGCAAGATATGTCCAGCCATAATATCTAGAATGGTAGTGATCGTAAAAATTATAATTCTCTAATAATTCAAACATAGCGGCATTGATGGTACCCGGATCTGGAGCGTAGGACGTTAAAATTCCTATATCCTCATTTAAAATAAAGCAAAAAGGAAGGTATAGTAATATATATAGAAAAATTAAGATAACTTTAATGCTATCGAATTTATATCCCAAAATTGCAGCTGTAAAATCTTGATATGGAGTTTTTGTCAGATTGCCAACATTTTTAAATCTCATGACGATATACTTTGTTAGTTTAATATAGGTGTTGAGATTTGGCTATCTCTTGCACTTCCTTACCTTCGTGATCACCATAAACTGATGTTGCTGATAGGTAAATCAGTTTAAAAGGCTTGTTACGAGATGAGAAATATGAATGAAAATTCTCTATCACCGCATCTGTTTTAAGCTCATAAAATGGCGGAATAGTGACTATAAAGCTATCAAATCGCTCTAAATAATTATCATTTATGTCATTAAAATTGACGGTTTCGATTGCTTCGCTGGTTGGTAGATATTTATCTTTATTTTTATGAATTGAGGCGGCGATTTCTTTGCCTTGACCAGCAAATTTCTGGCAAAAATACTGCGAAACATAGCCATGTCCTAACAATAAAATGCTCATTTTGTAATTTATTTTATTTTAAATCAATTAAAGCAGAGTTTTTGTTAAAAAGCAAATAAATTAATTATCGACTTGAATTTAGACCTCCTTTTGTTATTATTATTTTAAACAGATAATAAATGATTGATATGAAGTTACAAAGCGACTATTTAACAAAATTGGGCGAGCATTTTTCGCAAAAAAAGGCTCCAGAAAAAGCCTTGCCCCAATACTGTTAACGGACATGGTTACTATTATCAATAAGCTAGCGCCTGAATCATGATATGTTGTTGAGGTGTTGGCAAGGATCTTGAGTTTTTTATTTTCAGCAGCAGCGCTAACTGTTTAAGAAATATCTTTACAAAAAAATAGATCCATTATATAATAAAAGCCTCTTGGATAGTAATATAGTTATAAAAATCCTAATAATGATTAAAGTTAAAGATCTGGCGATTGCGTTTGCTGGGCATCAAATTTTTGAAGAGGTTAATATCACCTTTAATCGCGGCGAGAAGGTCGGTTTTATTGGTCGTAACGGTAGTGGTAAAAGTACTTTTTTGAAGCTAATATTGTCGCAATTAGAGCCTGATAGCGGCGCCGTTGAGATTCCTAAGGGTTATCGCGTTGGCCATTTGGAGCAGCATATAAAGTTTACCAAAGATACCGTTCTAGATGAAGTTTGTAGTATCCTGTCTGTTGATCGTGAATATGAAGGTTGGAAAGGGGAGATCATCCTCGAAGGTTTAGGATTCTCGCCGGAAGATATCATGAAGCACCCTTCGCAGTTTTCTGGCGGTTATCAGGTCAAGATAAACCTAGCGAAGTTGCTTTTGGACGAGCCTAATATGCTGCTCTTGGATGAGCCTACTAACTATCTCGATATTCACTCAGTGCGCTGGCTTAAGCGATTTTTGCAAGATTGGGATCAGGAGTTAATCCTCATTACCCACGATCGCGCCTTTATGGATAGCGTCATTACGAGCACTTTGATCGTCCATCGTGGTAATTTTAAAAAAACTCCAGGCAACACCAAAAACGTTCGCGAAAAGATTGCTGCTGAAGAGGAGATTTATGAAAAAACTCGTATCAATGAAGAGAAGAAGCGTGAAAAGACTCAAGAGTGGATTAGTCGTTTTGGTGCCAAAGCTAGTATGGCGAGCCGCGCCCAATCAAAGGCCAAGATGCTTGAAAAACAAGGCGTTAAAGAAAAGTTAATGGATGTTGCAACCCTTGATTTTAAATTCAATTATTTACCTTATAAGACCAAGGAGAATATGATTGAGGTTGAAAAGTTGGCTTTTGGTTACGAGGGTAGAGAGACTTTGATCAAAGATTTATCGTTTAAGGTTGGTAATCGCGATAAAATATGCATCATCGGTCGTAATGGCAAGGGGAAGTCGACATTGCTTAAGTTGATTAATGGCGATCTTAATCCGGCATTGGGTAATTGTGGTATATATAACAAAACTAGCGTCGGTTATTTTGGGCAAATGAATATCGATCGCTTAAATCCGGAGCTTAGTATTTATGAGGAGATGCAAAAATACGTACCTGACATTAGTCAAACCAATGTTAGAAGAGCTTGCGGCAATATGATGTTCTCCGGCACTTTATCAAATAAATTAATCAAAGTATTATCTGGTGGCGAGAAGAGCAGGGTTATGCTCGGCAAGATCCTGTTAAAGCCAGCAAATCTCTTGCTGCTTGATGAGCCTACTAATCACCTAGATATGGAGTCTTGCGATTCTTTGCTGCAGGCCATTAAAAGCTTTGAAGGATCGGTTCTAATGGTAACTCACGATGAGCACTTTCTTAAAGAAGTCGCCAACAAGTTAATCGTGTTTGATAACGATAAGACATTCTTATTCGAAGGTGGTTATGAAGACTTTTTGAAGAAGATTGGCTGGAGTGACGAGTAGTATTAACCTTCCTCATCCTTGATCTAAAAATCACCCAAGATTATCCAAGGACTTTTTTAGTGCAAATCTTAACCGCTAACTCTGTCATTTTCTTTAAAGCCATTTTATACTAGTTCATCTCGATATTTAATTAACAGTTAATATTCTTCTCTGCTGCTATAAAGCTATTTTTAGATGGTGTAATATAATTATACAACGTTCAATTATGAAAGTCAACAAGAAAATTAAAGTTTTTTAAAATTTTCTTTGTAATAAATTATTTTACACGAAATAATATTTCATTTTTCCTCAAGAAGGGTAATGCCATTGGCGAGTTGTAATAAGCTTTTACTGGATTATCTATATCAGCATCGATATTTTTCTCTTTGACGATTTGAGCTAAGATTTCCTGATGTTCGTTGAAGTTTTTATCGCTCCAGCGGCCAGAAAAAGTTATTGCAATATATTTTACATTTTTAACAATCTCGATTTTGATATTTTTATTATTCGGCACTGGCGCATTGTCTTTAGTGAACTTTGTTGGCATTACAAATGACATAGTTCTTTTATTATCGATTATCTCCTTAAAAACCGGTGTTGTCATGCTAATATCTTGCTCTTTTTTATTTTCACCAGAAATAAATTTAAATAAAGTACGAAAGTTTTGATTACCCTCTTCATCTGCGCCAGTGGCAATGGTTGCCAGCATCATATTGTCATATTGTCTAATTTCTATATCGTCAGAAATTTTTTCAATTACTCGATATTGCGCTGTTTCACCGGCCATTGCTAGGTTTGGAAAAGTTAATAATAGTATGAATATAATTTTTTTGGTTATGTTTTTCATAGTTTCTAAATTAGATTGAGGTTTTTATTTATGGCTAAATGCTATAAATTTATATATTGAAAAACTCATCAACATCGGCGCTGATAATGCTAATAAATGGGCTATTTCTTCAGAATATATATAAAAACCTAGTTCATTTTCAAGTAAAGATTTCAATGTTAGCGATAAAGACCAGACTATCGGTAGGGATATGGCGTTGGTAATTAAAAAATCCCTTATTTGTTTTTTAGTCTCCCTGTTTGAGCCTGGAAATACAAAGATTTTATTTAAAATAAAAGCGTAACACATGCCTAGGAAATAAGATAATATAATAGCAATTGAAAAAGGGACCCAAGTGCTGATTGTAATTCTAGTAATCCAGTTAATTATTGCTGCTGAGCTACCAACAGCTAAAAATCGCAGAAACTCTTTTGTTAAAAAGTGCCTAATCATTTTTCTTCTAATTTTTAACATTCATTTTTTAATATTACTACTACTTTAATGCTATATCTTAAGTCTCTTAAAAATTGACTCAGGTATAATTTTTATTATTGCCATGATTAGTCGCCAAAATTTTGGGCTATATATAATATCCGACTTCTTGTCAATAGCTTTACAGATGTCGTTGGCCACTTTCTCTGGTTTGGCGATTAAAATTTTAGGGAAATCAAGGTGTTTCGTCATTTTTGTTGCAACAAAACCCGGTTTTATTGTTAAAATTTTTATCCCTGTTTTATAGAATCTAGCCCTTAAGCCAGAGCAAAAAGTGTCTAAGGCGGCTTTTGCAGCGCCGTAAACATAGTTTGAAGCTCGACCGCGATCTGCTGAAACTGATGTTATTACCGCTATTGTGCAATCTCTTTTTTTGTTAATATTATCTACAAGTAAGGTTAAGATTGCAATTGTACTTGTACAATTTGTGGCAAATTCTTGTAATGTGAGATTGAGATCTTTTTGGCAATCTTCTTGGTTTGGTAGGCTGCCATGGGCTATTAGCACTATATCAATTTTATTTTTAAAAAAACTATTTGCTTCTAAGATAAGATTGGAATGAGATTCTGGGTCTAGTAGATCGCAACAAAAAGTTGCAACTGAATTTGCCCCTTCTTTTTTTAGGGTCGAAAAAGACTTTTCTAGATCGTTGCTGTTTCTGGCGACTAATAATATGTTTGCCTTATTGCTCGACCATTTTTTGCAGCATTCCTGCGCTATTTGTGATGAAGATCCAATTACTAATATATTTTTCATGATCAGTTTGTTTTTTTTGTAACTCTTTGCCAAAAGATAGAATTTAGAGATCTATCCCTTAGCTCTTCAAGCCTTGACCAGTTAGGATAAAATCTCTGGAAATGTGTTGCTGACATGTGAGCATCCTTAGCCGGATATATTTTTCCCTGATATTTCACTACTATTTTATCTAGTTCGTCAAAAATATTGCTTAGATTTCTCTTCTGAGGAAAGTCCAGAGCCAAAGTGGTGCCTTCTGCTGGGAAAGATAAAAGTCCCGGAGATTTAATGCTGCCAAAGTTTTTTAATACTGATAAAAAAGATCCTGATTTCGATTCGCGAATAGTTTTTAAAATTTTTGTTAAAGCAATTTCTGCATTTTCTTTTGGAATTAGGCATTGATATTGCTGAAAACCTTTTTTTCCATAAATTCTATTCCAATTTTTAATTTTATCAAGTGGGTAAAAAAAATCCTGATATAATGTCTCGAACGATCTTTCCTTGGCATGATGGCGAAAATATATTGTATTGAATATCTTGGTGCTAAATTTATTTATAAGGCAAAAAGGCGGCATCAGAGGAATTGTTAATTTTGTTTTTTGAGCCAGTTTTAGCTTTTTGTTGTTACTGAAGTTCCCTAAGAAGTAAATGCCGCGATTAGAATTTGATAAGCAGTCGATCCAGGCGACGCAAAACTCATGTTTTTGGTCGTTATTTTTAGAAATTTCAAAGAATTCTCGTAATGAGTTAAATGGCTTAGTTTTTACATTTATAAAGCTAGATGAAGCTTTTGTTAATTTTATTTCTGTCCATGATATTAATCCTGTCAGGCCAAGACCTCCTATTGTAGCCTGGAATAGATCTTGGTTTTCAGATCTTGAGCAGATCTGTTCGCCGCTATCAGATCTAATTAATCCCATCCGAAGAACATAGCAGCCAAAGCTTCCTTTACTATGGTGATTTTTGCCGTGGACATCATTAGCTATGGCGCCCCCTATTGTAGCATATTTTGTTCCTGGGGTTGTGGCTAAGAACCATCCTACTGGGACAGTGATAGCTAGAATCTCTTCTATTGTAATTCCTGGCTCAACCTTAATTACACCCTTATTTCTATCAAAGTCAATTATTTTTTTGAGCCCTGTCATTTTTATGACATTACTTGAGCTTGCAAGGCAAGAATCCCCATAGCTTCTGCCATTTCCATAGGCAAGAGTTGATCTTTTTTTTAAAACTAAAGATTTTAGGTTGGTTGTAATTTCATTGTGGGTCTGAATTTCAATTGATTTTTGAGGCTTGTATGGAAAGTTGCCCCACGACTTTAGTATTTTCATAATGTTGCATAGTAAAATATAAGGCCCAATATAAATGCAACTATCCAACTTACTTTGTCTTTAATAGCGAATAGCACTGGATCTGCATTTACTTGCCCTCTATGAGTAAGGATCCATATTCTACTTATCCAAAACAGAAATAGTGGACATGAAAACCATATTATTCTAGGCTTGCTATATAATGCAATTGTACTAGGGTCTTGAACATATAAAGCTAAAATTAAAACTGCAATATATCCAGCAGCAGTTCCAAGTGATGAAATGATCTGTAAATCGCTGTCAAAGTAGCTTCTGCCATCTAGAGTCTTAGCTTTGCCTTGTTTTTTATGTTGAAAAATTTCAGAATATCTTTTTACCAATGCAAGGCTAAAAAATATAAACATAGAAAAAGACAAAATCCAAAATGTCAATTTTTCTGATATTGCAAAAGATCCTGCAATTATTCTCAAGGTATATAGCACTGCTAGAATAGTGACATCAAAAACCTCTAATTTTTTTAATATTAATGAATAAGAAGTTGTTAGTATCAAATATGAAGAAACTGCAATGAAAAAAACCATAATGGCATCATTAAATATGAATAATATAATGAAAAAAGCAAAAAAGAGAATGCAACAAAAAGCGCTTTGAAGATCGATATCTCGGAGCATGCAATTGGTCGATTTTTTTTCTTGTCGTGCTTTCTATCGTGCTGTATATCAAATAAATCATTAATAATATAGGTGGCTGATGCTGTTAGGTTAAAAATAACAAAACTAATAATTGAATATTTAATAGCCTCTTGATCAACAAATTTGTGACTTGCAAGTAGCGGCACAAAAACTAGTATATTTTTTGCCCACTGATGAACTCGAAATTGCGCCAGCCATTTTGAAATATTGCCCCTCATATTACCTTCTTCAATTCTTTTTATTTCTTTATTGGGAGTTGATTTTTTAAATTGTTTAATTGTTTTGCAATTTTTTGATCCCACGCAATAGCAGGTATCGGCCTTACTCCAAACTTCAAAATCGTCACTTGAATTGCCAATGTAGTCAAAATTTCCTTCTCCGAATTTTTCGGTTAGAATTTTAGCTTTATTTTTACCTTTTAGATTGTTGGTTCCGTCGCTTGCATATACATATTCAAATAAGCCAAGATATTCACTAATCTGGTTTGCATATTTTAAATCACTGGCGGTTGCTAGAGCGACTTTTTGTCCTTCCAATATCTTTTCTTTTATTATTTTAATAACATTTTTATTGTATGGTAGAAGCCCTGGATCTATTGTAACTTTTTCAGCTAGTTGACGCTTGATATGAGCCTTGCCAGAAAGAATTAGTTTGATAATTTTTATGATATTGAATGGGTTTTTTAAAAAATATACCAGGATAGAATCTTGTAGTAAATCGTTCTTTATCAGACTTCCATCTAAGTCTACAACTAAAGTTTTTGTCATTTTTAGCATTGATCTTAATTTATTAGGATACAGATAGTTAAGTCAATATTAATTGTAGTTGATGATTTCTGATAAGTCAATATTCGTATCATTATTGATTTTTGAAAAATATAGTGTTACGACCCTGACCTGGCTTTTTAAAATCCTTCAATATCTGCATATCTTCATTTTTTATATACTCAAGTAGCGTTGATATCCTTCTAGGGGTCTTGCCATTTGTTTTAAAG
>JBDOIV010000010.1:0-1341 GCA_047404215.1 Rickettsiales bacterium | reverse complement strand
TCGCTAAGTTTAAGTCCACAGTAGAAGTAGTAAACAATTTGTCCCATAATTCGCGCCCAGTTGATCGAATTAACAGCAACCATTCTTCTGCCTTTCAAAAACTCTTGATCAACAAACATCTTCTTAACAAAGCTTTGTGAATCATCAAAATTACCTTCAATTGCAATATTGAAAACATTGTCAGCCAAAATAGTGGTCATCTGCCTTCTTTGTACTTCCGATACTTTTTGGTAAGGGTGTAAGATGAAAATTTTAGCACTTTCGCATTTCATACAGCCCTCAATCGCGGCCGATCCAGTGTCACCAGAGGTAGCACCAATTACCGCAATCTTTTCACCATTTTCTTTAAGTAGGTGATCAAGTAGGTTGCCCAAAAACTGCAAAGCGAAGTCTTTAAATGCCAAAGTGGGACCATGAAATAGCTCTAAAATGAACTCATTACCGCCAATTTGTTTAAAAGGGGCGATCGCACCATGCTTGAAACCACTATATGATTTGGCAATGATATTTTTATAATCTTGATCAGAAATTTCACTAGCAACAAAGTCTTTAGTAACCTTAAAAAACAAGTCTTGGTAGCTCATGCTTTTCATTTCTTCAAGATCTGCAGCGTTGAATTGCGGTAGAGATTCTGGTACATAAAGTCCACCATCACTTGCTAGGCCTTGCATCACAACATCTTTAAAGCTTAAATCAGGAGATTCTAATCTGGTAGAAATATATTTCATTGGTTATATATTGATTTTTATTATTGATATAATATAATTTTAACATAATACAATTAAAAAATAAAGTAAAAAAGGTAATTTATGGTTGAAAAAGTCACAAATTGCGAAGCTTCACCTCAAAATCGTGATTATCTATACCGCAGCGGAGTTGGTGTTGTTTTGATTAATAAGCAAAAAAAGATTTTTGTTGGTAAAAGAATCGACAATCATTCCGACGCTTGGCAGATGCCTCAAGGTGGTATTGATGACAATGAAGATGAGGATGTAACAGTTTTTCGCGAATTGCAAGAAGAAACCGGGGTGAAAAAGCAAAATACCAAGGTTATCGCTAAAAGCCAAGAATATTTTTATTACAATTTGCCATATAAATTGCAAAAGAAATTTTGGGGTGGAAAATATCTTGGTCAGAAGCAGCGTTGGTATTTGATTCAATTCACAGGCGAGGACAAGGATGTTAATATAAATGCCCATGACCCAGAATTTTCACATTGGCAATGGTTTACTTCACAGGAGGTGCTTGATCACATTGTACCATTTAAAAAAGATCTATACCAAAAAATTTTAAATGAGTTTGAGGAACATTTATAAAAGATATTTTATTTTTTATAAATGT
>JBDOIV010000009.1:0-108819 GCA_047404215.1 Rickettsiales bacterium | reverse complement strand
ACTTATCTCGTTGAGTATAATTTATTATTAATTACTTTTCAAGAATAAAGTTCAAGACTTGCTGCGAAATAATCTCTATATCTTTGCTGCCATCGATAACTTTAATTCTATCATTATTTTGCGCTATTTTCAAAAACCCCTCTCGAACACGTTTATGAAACTTCATATCGAGCCTTTCGTATCTATTATTGGTGTCTCTTTTTTGAATTCTGTTAAAAGATTTTTCAACATCAATGTCAATTAAAAAGGTAATGTCCGGAGTGTAGTTATTGATTGCAATTTTATTTAGCGTTTCTATCTGTGCAATATCATTGCCAAAGCCATAGCCTTGATAAGCTATCGTTGAATCATAAAATCTATCGCAAATTACAACTTTTTCATCTTCAATTGCTGGCTTTATTAGCTTTTCAACATGCTCTATTCTGCTAGCAAAGTTTAGAAATGTTTCGGTTTTTGCTTCCAAACTATCTATTTGGTCATCGAGCAATATTTCTCTTATCTTTTCTGAAGCCTCTGTTCCTCCGGGTTCACGAGTTAAAGTTGCAGAAATATTTTTTTGTGTTAAACTATTATATAGTAATTTTGATTGTGTTGATTTTCCACAGCCTTCAACACCTTCAAATGTTATAAATTTATACTTCATATTATGAATATTTTAATTACAGGAGCAAGCTCAGGCATTGGCAAGGCGCTCACCCTTTATTACGCAAAACAAGATGTGAATTTATTTGTTTGTGCAAGAAATTCACAAGCTCTTTCTAATATTAAAACATATTGTCATGAATTGAAAGGAAATATTTTTATAAAAACATTAGATGTTACCAAAAAAGAAGAGTGTCAAGATTGGATCAGAAATATTGAGGAAAATTACAAGATCGATTTAGTTATCGCCAATGCTGGAATATCGGCTGGTACAGACGGAGGTCCGGAGTCAGAAGAGCAGGTTAGAAAAATTTTTGATGTCAATCTTAATGGCGTGTTAAATGTTATTAATCCGGCAATTGAGAGGATGAAGAAAAGAAAGTCAGGTCAAATTGCTATTATTTCTTCTTTGGCTGGTTTTAGAGGGTTGCCATCTTCGCCTTCATATAGTGCCAGTAAGGCCGCTGTTAAGGTATACGGAGAGGCTTTAAGGGGAAGCTTGTTAAGTTGCGGAATTAAGGTTAGCGTTATTTGTCCCGGATATGTTAAAACTCCGATGACAGATGTTAATCAGTTTTATATGCCATTTTTAATGAGCGCTGAAAAGTGTGCTAAAAAAATCGCTAAAGGCTTGCTAAGAAACAAGTCCAGGATCACCTTTCCGTTTTTGCTATATTTTTCTGTGTGGCTCCTTGCAGCTCTACCGCCTTTTTTAACTGACAAGCTGTTTGCAAAGTTACCAAAGAAGAAGTCGCTATAGGTTTTACTTGTTACCGCTAGTAACAAAGCCATTTCTGATAAATATTTTTTGCGCTTTGTCGCTTTTTAAGAAGTTGGAGAATTCCCTAGCATTTTTCATGTTATTTCCTGCAATCACCAAGGCCTGATAGTATATCTTTCTATTCTCTAGGCGCGAGATTACTTTAAATTTATCGTTGCTGACCTGTGATCCTAGCATGACACTAAATATATTCGGGTTTTTTGATATTAGATTGGTAGCTGATGATCGATCTTCTGGTAGCTTTTTATGGATTCTTATCGCATTGAACTTTTTGTTATCAACAAGGTAACGACTATGCTGCCCCAGGGAGCTAGAATTATGATCTATCAATAAATCAAGCTTGTTATCATTTAATATAGCAAGGGCTTCATCAAAGCTTAATTTTTTGGTAGATAGTTTCTTGGGTAGTGATTTATTTTCTGCCGAAGTTATTAGTGCCAAAGTATCATCTATAATATGATTAATATTGTAGATATCAACTAAGCCTTTTTGCTTCAGATTGTCAATCCACGCTTTATGAGCGCTAATGAAGAGGTCGGAAGCTTCACCGTCTTCTATTCTGTCAATCATATCGGGGGCTGAGCCAAATTCAACGGATATCATGGATTTGTTTTCCGTAGAATATAATCTCGATATTTCTGTTAACGCAGAAGAGAGGTTTGGCTCAGCAAAGATGGTTATGGTTTTTGGAGTGTAAGCATTAGAGGCTCTTGAGATGAAAAGGATAGAGGCAACGATAACTAGAATAAATCTATAGATATAGTTAGCGCCGCCAATTATCATGGTTGTTTTAGATGATTAAAGATTAAACCGAAAGCATTTTTTCTCTTTCACCATCAATGTTGTCAAATACACCTTCCCAAGTCCCAGTTGTAGATGCTTTTGAGTACTCAGTAACCCTGTTTTCAAAGAAGTTAGTATGCTCAACTCCGTTTAATATTTCGTCAAGCCAAGGTAGAGGATTGTCATCAATCATGTAGATATCTTTCAAACCAAGCTGGTTTAATCTTCTATCGGCGATATACCTAATATATCTTTTAACTTCTCTTGCAGTCAGCCCTTCGATATCGCCAAACTCAAAAGCTAGATCAATAAAGGCATCTTCAAAGTGTACGATAGTTGCGCAGGCTTCATATAAGTGACTCTTTAGGTCTTCAGACCAAACCTCGGGGTTTTCTTTAACAAATGTTCTGAATAGTTTGATGATAGATAAAGTATGCAATGTTTCATCTCTAACTGACCAAGTTACAATTTGACCCATTCCTTTCATTTTACCAAAGCGCTGAAAATTTAGTAATATTGCGAATGATGCAAATAGCTGTAACCCTTCGGTGAAACCGCCAAAAACAGCCAAAGTAGTAGCAATATCAGCTTTGGTTTTTACTCCAAATTTGTTCATGTAATCATACTTGTCCTTCATTTCTTTATATTTCATGAAGGCTTGGTATTCATTTTCGGGCATACCAATTGTATCAAGCAGGTGAGAATATGCTGCAATGTGAACCGTTTCCATATTTGAAAAGGCTGCTAACATCATCTGTACTTCGGTAGGTTGGAAGACCTGAGAGTAATGCTTCATATAGCAGTTATTAACCTCGATATCAGCCTGTGTAAAGAATCTGAATATCTGAGTTAGGAGGTTCTTTTCATTTGAAGTTAAGTTATGCTTCCAATCTCTAACATCATCAGCAAGAGGAACTTCTTCTGGTAGCCAGTGAATTTGCTGTTGCTTCAACCAGGCATCATAAGCCCATGGGTATTGAAATGGTTTGTAAACCGGTTTTGAATCTAATAACGACATGTAAAATCTGTAAATTTAATTGTTTCTATAATTTTTTAATCAGTTTTGAGTAAAATCAAATCTTCTTAATTATTAATAATAACCTTTTGTAAAAGTTTTTACAAGTATTTTTTTGTAATTTTTTATAAAAAATTACCTTGACATTTCGATTTAAATTTGGATAATATTACACAATGTTTCAAGAAATATTTAAAACACTATATTAATTAAAATAATTTGTAACAATTATGACAGTATTGACAGGAAAAAAAGCTCCTGACTTCACAGCTAGCGCAGTGATGGCAGATAATGAAATTAATGAAAACTTCAATTTAACGCAATATTTAAACGGCAAAATTGGCGTTTTATTTTTCTACCCGCTAGATTTTACCTTTGTTTGTCCATCGGAGATTATCGCTTTTGATAACAGGCTCAAAGATTTCAAGGATAGAGACGTTGAAGTAATAGGGGTTTCTGTTGACTCTCACTTTAGTCACATCGCATGGAAGAACACAGCGATCAATAATGGCGGTATTGGTAAAATTAAATATCCATTAGTTGCTGATTTGACAAAAAACATCGCTAGAGATTATGATGTGTTGACTGGCGAGTCGGTTGCTCTGCGAGGAACCTTCCTGATTGATCAACAAGGAGTTGTTCGCCATCAAGTAGTTAATGATTTACCGTTGGGAAGAAGTATTGATGAGGCCTTGAGAATGGTTGATGCTTTAAAATTCCACCAAGAAAACGGTGAAGTATGTCCAGCTGGATGGAATAAAGGAAGAAAGGGAATGAAGCCTAACGCTTCTGGAGTTGCAAAATATCTTGAAGAGCATTCCGAGGGTCTGTAGATATAAAATTAGTCGCACTGCGGCCTATCAAGGCTTCAGTGCTACTATTGCCAGTGAAACATTTTGTAGTAATGGCTAACTAATCGCATCCGTATCAAAAAAAAGTAAAGATATATTAAAAAATAGTCTTGACAAAAATAAAAAACTGTTTATAATTGTTAGTCTTGTATTAAATATAATAATTTTAACTAAATTAAAGAGCTTTTATGCCTACAATTAACCAGCTTATTAGAAAGCCTAGAAAGAAGCAAAAGAAGAAAAATAAAGTTCCAGCTATGGAAGCTTGTCCGCAAAGAAGAGGGGTTTGTACTCGTGTTTACACTACTACTCCGAAAAAACCTAACTCAGCTCTTCGTAAAGTTGCGCGTATCAAGTTAACTAATGGTTTTGAAGTTATCGCCTACATTCCAGGTGAAGGTCACAATCTTCAGGAGCACTCTGTTGTTGCTATCCGTGGTGGACGTGTAAAGGATTTGCCTGGTGTTAGATATCACATCGTTCGTGGTTCTCTTGATACCCAAGGCGTTAAAGACAGAAAGCAGCGTAGATCAAAATATGGTGCACAAAAGCCTAAATAGAATTAAGTTAAAGATAAATTAATAAAATAAAGAAAAAATGCGTAGAAAGCCGGCACAATTAAGAAAAATTATTCCAGATGCAAAATATAAAGAGAGAATTGTAACTCGCTTTATCAATAGATTAATGGAAGATGGTAAAAAAAGTGTTGTTGAAAAAGCTCTATATAAAGCTTTTGACAATCTTTCTGGTAAACTTAAAAGAGATCCGATAGAAATATTCAAAGAAGCTATTGAGAATGTTACTCCTAAGATCGAAGTTAAGTCAAGAAGAATTGGTGGCGCTACTTATCAAGTTCCTATGGAAGTTCCTGCTAGAAGAGGTTCAGCACTAGCTCTTAAGTGGCTAAAGGTTTCTATTTCTAAACTTAGTGGTAAAAGCTTATCGAAAAAAGTTGAGAATGTGATTCTTGAGTCATTAGAGAATAAAGGTTGGGCCGTTAAAAAGCGTGAAGAAGTATTCAAGATGGCTGAAGCTAACAAAGCGTTCTCTCATTACCGCTGGTAATTATTTGTTGCTTCTGTTATTTTGCCGATAATTACTTATCGCAGATTATCTCTATGGATCGGCAAGTATTATGATTATCGCATCTATTGCGATTAATAAGCATGTAATTAGTAGGTTAAAATCAACATACCCCCCCAGTAGTGATATCCCTAAATATACTATAGTAAGCATTTATTTGTTTATTATGTTAATATGCCCCATTTTCCTACCTTTTGCTATCTTACTTTTGCCGTAAATGTGGATTTTAGCATTTGGATTGTTGCGATAATTATCGATATTTAGCGCATCATCTCCAATTAAATTTTGCATATGGCCGCTGCTATGAAAGCTCGGATCAGATAATTTTTGGCCAGTAACTGCTAAAATTAATTGCTTAAATTGTGAAGTATTGCTGGCGTCCATTGAAAAATGACCTGAATTATGAGGTCTTGGCGCCATTTCGTTAACATATATTTCGTCACCAGGCATGATAAAAAACTCAATTGCCAATAGGCCAGCCAAATCCATAGCTTTGGCAATTTTTACTGCTGCATCTATACAGCCCTGTTTGGCATTGTTTGATATTTTGGCAGGAAAGATACTTTGATCCAAAATGCCATCTTTATGAATATTCGTTAATGGGTCGTAGCAAGAAAACTCACCAGTGGTCGATCTAGCAACTATAACTGAAGCCTCGCTATCAAAAGGACAAAGCTTTTCCAATATTAGACCATGAGACAGCAAACTATCCTTCTCTACACTATGCCAAATACTATCAACATCACTTGGTTCATTAACACGAAATTGTCCTTTACCATCATAGCCCAAGGTGGCAGTTTTCAATATAGATTTCCCAAATTCATTGAATCCAGAGATCAGGTCTTGCTTATTATTTATAGCACAAAAGTCGGCGGTTTTAATCCTCAGTTCCCGTACAAAACTTTTTTCAAGTAGCCTATTTTGTGTAATTTTTAAAATATTCTCGGCTGGATTAACGTTTTTAATATTATTGATATAATTAACCGTTGTCAGAGGTATATTTTCAAATTCATAAGTAACAAAATCACATAAATTGGCAAATAGCTGCAGATTTTCTTGATCTTCATAGTCGCTGGTGATGGTTTGATCTGCGTATTTTGCCGCAATGCACTCTTTATTATCGGTTAGAATTGCCACTTTCATGCCAAGTTTTTTAGCTGCTTGAGCGGTCATTTTTCCAAGTTGCCCGCCTCCAATAATTCCTAAAGTGATATTTTCTAATGCCATTAATCTTATAATTGATTTTTAATTATTTTTAATATAAAATAATATTATAGTAAACGCATATTCAAATCAAGAAAAATATGACAAATCAAGTTGATAAATATGAGATCGATGAATTTTTGCTTAGTATTTTAGTTTGCCCGCAATGTAAGGGTAAACTTGAATATGATCGTAAGAACAGCGAGTTAATATGTTACGAGTCTGGACTGGCATATAAAGTGCAAGATGGAATTCCTATCATGTTAATAGAAGAGGCTCGTAAAATCAATTAGCCATCTTAATTTACGATATTTCTCAGCGCACTATCAATGCGGCGATATTTAAAGTTAAAGCCAGCATTTAACAAGGCCCGTGGATATACATTTTGGCCTTTTGTCAATAGGGTTTCACCCATTTCTCCAAATAATAATTTTACTACAAATAAGGGCATGTCAAAAAATGCTGGTCGCGAGACTGCCTTTGCAAGAGATACTGTAAATTGCCTATTGCTAACGGCATTGGGAGCGCAAAAGTTAAATTTTCCCTTCAGGTTTTTATTGTAAAGCAAAAATGTTATGCCACGAACCACATCCCTAAGATGTATCCAAGACATTATTTGTTCACCAGAGGCTATCTTGCCTCCCAATCCCATTTTAAAAGGAGTTATCATTTTTTTCAAAGCTCCGCCATCTTTACCCAATATAACGCCAAATCTTGTAATACAAACCCTGATTCCATGCTTTTCGGCTTTAAGAGTTTCATTTTCCCAATCTTTACATAAAAAATGCGTAAATTCTTCTTTGGCTTCGGAGTCTTCATCAAGCCTTTCGTAGCCTTGAGATCCGTAGTAACCGACCGCTGAAGCTGATATTAGAGCTTTTGGTTTTTTACTTAGCTTTGTCAGGAACTCTACTAATTCTTTAGTGGTTTCGATGCGACTTTGTCGCAACTTCGCTTTTTGATCAACGCTCCACCTTTTGTCGGCGATAGGCTCTCCGGCGAGATTTATAGCATATTTAAAATTAATTTTTTTATCAATTTCTTTAAAATCGCTAAAAACTTCTATTTTATCCTGAAGATCATCAAATTTCTTTTTGGCCTTATCAAGGCCTCGAGTCAAGATGTATATTTTATTGATGGCAGGGTCTTTTTTTAGTAGCTCTGTGATTAAGCTGCGACCGACAAATCCAGTACCTCCTGTTACAATGATATTATCCATAATTCCTCCCTTTTTATTTATCAATGATATTGGCAATTTTTAATATTGTCAATAAATTATTTGCGCTTATTTTGTTTGGTACGAATAGATGTTGATTTTAGCTGACCGCAAGCTGCCATTGCATCTTGACCCCTGGTTTTTCTAATTGGAGCCACCAATCCGGATTTT
The DNA here is from genome assembly GCA_047404215.1 of Rickettsiales bacterium. Classification (GTDB taxonomy): domain Bacteria; phylum Pseudomonadota; class Alphaproteobacteria; order Rickettsiales; family UBA1997; genus CAMCFD01. Next base: position 101,074 of record JBDOIV010000009.1, on the reverse strand, counting down.
TTTAAAATATTCTGAAATCTATGTATCTGTTCATTTTTAGAGTTGACGAAGTCGCAGCTTTCCCAAGGATTGAAGGGGATTAGGTTGATTTTAACATTAAGATTGTATTTTTTTATCAACTCTATCATTTCGTAGGCATGTTCGTCTTTATCATTGACTCCATCTAGCATTACATATTCAAAGGTGACTTTGCTACCCTTGTTTTCTTGGTTATGAATCTTGCAAGCTTTCATCACTTCATCTAATGGATATTTTTTATTTATCGCCATTATCTCGTTACGCAGCTTATCGTTAGTTGCGTGCAAAGATAGGGCTAATGTAGTTTTTAGCTCAGTAGCAGATTTTATCATTTCCGGCACTAGTCCTGAAGTGGAGACGGTAATTCTTTTATTACCAAAATCAAGACCTTCATTATCAGTCATGATTTGCACTGCTTTTTTGACATTATCATAGTTAAAAAATGGCTCTCCCATGCCCATAAAAACAACATTGGTCAATAATGCTCTTTCATTAACTTTGTTGTTGAAATCGTTTAAGGCATCTTTGGCAATCATGATTTGTGCAATAATTTCTCCAGCTTCGAGGTTTCTTACCAATGTCTGAGTGCCGGTGTGACAGAATTTACAAGCCAAAGTGCAGCCAACTTGCGAAGAGATGCACAAAGTGCCCCTGGTTTTCTCGGGGATGTAAACCGCTTCTACTAAATTACCATCAGGAAATTTTATTAGCCATTTTATCACGCCATCACTAGCTATCAACTCTTTATCAATTTCGGGTCTTTGCAAAGTGTAATTTTCAGATAGCTTTTGCTGAAAATCTTTTTTAATATTGGGCATTTTATTAAAATCAGTAACTCCTCTACTATACATCCAGCCCCAAACCTGCTTAGCGCGGAACTTCTCCATGCCAAGTTGTTGAATTTGTTGCAATAATTCTTCCTTCGTGTAATTGAAAATTAGTTTATTCATAAAGATTAGTCAAAATTAACTCTTGGGTCCACCAGTTTATAGGTCAGATCGGAAATAATACCAATAATTAATCCAATTAAGGTAAAAAAGTAAAGAGTGGCAAACATTACTGGATAATCTCGGGATAAAACTGATTCATATCCCAATAAGCCCAGTCCATCAAGAGAAAAGATGATCTCTATTAACATCGCGCCAGTAAATAAAATACCAATAAAAGCAGCTGGGATTCCAGCAATTACAATCATCATGGCATTTCTAAAAATGTGTTTATATAAAACTTTCTCATCGCTCAAGCCCTTGGCATAAGCGGTCAATACATATTGTTTGTTAATTTCTTCAATAAAAGAATTTTTGACAAAAAATGTCAAAGAAGCAAAGCCGCCGATAGTCATGGCAATTAATGGTAAAGTTAGGTGCCAAAAGTAATCGGTAATTTTAGCAAAAAAACTCAATTCTGCAAAATTATCAGAGACCAGCCCTCTGAGCGGAAAGATGTTTAGAAAATTATCTGAAGCAAATAGAATAATCAATAGTACCGCAAATAAGAACCCGGGTATGGCATGACCAATACTAACAGCAAAGCTAGTGTAAATGTCAAATTTCGATCCATCATTTAGTGCTTTTTTGATACCAAGAGGTATAGAAACTAAGTACACAAGTAGAGTCGTCCATAGTCCAAGCGATATTGATACTGGCAATTTTTCCAAAATTAAATCTACCACCTTTTTATCTTGATAAAAACTTTCGCCAAAGTCAAAAACTAGAAACTTTTTTAGCATAATAAAAAATCTTTCCCAAAAACCCTTATCAAAGCCATATAATTTATTGATTTTGTCTCTAATTTCTCTATCTATAAGTCCAGATTTCGCATAAGATTCGCCATCAATAAGCGAAGACCGGCCACTGGATAGAGATTCAGTTGACACTTCTCCTTTTTGATCCAAGCTATTCATTTGAGCGATTAGCTTTTCAATAGGACCACCAGGGGCCAGCTGAATTATCGTAAAATTAATTAACATTATTAAGAAAAGGGTGGGAAATATCAATAACACCCTCTTCAATATATAGTTAGTCATAAAAATATGTTGAATAGTTTAATTATTTATATTATAATGCAATTAAAATAAAATTCTATATTTTTTAGATTTTAATTAAAAATAATATATTAATAAATTTATTTTTTCAATGAGCAAAAAGAATATTATTGACGACGACACTAGGTTAAGAAATTTATTGGGTAAGTATTTGGGAGAGAATAATTTTGAAGTATTTTTAGCTCAAGACACCGCCCAGGGACGCAAAATACTATCCAGTAAAAATGTAGATTTGATAATAGTTGATGTGATGATGAAAGGGGAGACTGGAATTGAATTTACTGATAGTTTTAGCAAAGATAGCGATATTCCAATATTGATTTTAACTGCCAGAGGGGATAGTAATGATCGCATTTCTGGACTTAAGGCTGGGGCTCAGGACTATCTGTCTAAGCCTTTTGAGCCTCAAGAGTTACTACTGCGCATCAATAATATCGCCAATTTAAATGTTAGAGCTTCAAAGTCGATCCAGAAAGAAGCTTGCGCTTTTGGTAGATTTTCTTTTAACTTCGAAAAGCAGTCGTTACAAAAAGATTCGCAATTTATTCACTTAACTGATAGTGAGAAAAATATTCTCGCAATTTTATGTCGTAATATCGACGACACTCTTTCCAGGGATAATTTGGCAAAATATTGTGGCGATCTAGATCACAGAAGTATCGATGTGCAGATCACGAGATTGAGAAAAAAAATCGAACTCAACCCTAAGCAGCCCCAATTTTTACAAACAATTAGAAATCAGGGCTATATTTTGCGTAGTTAGCTATCACCTTCAACATGAATGGTTCTTGTCGGAAATGCAATTTCTGCACCATGTCCTTCTATTATATCGGAGATGGCCAATAATATTTCGTGCTTCACTTTGCTAAAGTGATGCCACTCGGTATTTAAAATCAAGGCATTAACCATGAAATCCACAGAAGAGGGGCCGAAAGAAACAAAATAAGCCATTGAAGGTTGATTTTTGTCAACTTCTTCATGGTTATCAAGCATGCTTCTGACGTCGCTGGTGATAATCTCCATTTTTGCAATATCGCAATACCTGACTCCTATTACCTCTCTAATCCTGCGATGAGACATTCGTGAAGGATTTTCAACTACTATCGTTGTAAAAGAAGAGTTTGGTATATATATTGGATTTTTATTGAAGGCTCTAATTCTAGTATGTCTCCAACCAATATATTCAACGACCCCTTCAATCGTTTTTTCATTGCACCTAATCCAATCACCAACCCTGAAGGGCTTGTCTAAGTATATAGTTAGTCCTCCAAAAAAATTAGCCAGTAAATCTTTGGCAGCAAAACCGATAACTAAGCCACCAACACCACCAGCGGCCAAGACTCCCGATACGCTAATCCCTAGATTTTGCAATATTATTAAGATAGCTAATATCATTACCACTAGCCTTGCCAACTTTGATACTGCGCCAATTGTGGTGTGATCTACTTCGCTTCCCTTACTTTCTCTGAATCGGGTAATTGTTGATGCTGCAAGGCCAACTAATCGATATAAAAACCACGATATTGCCAATATTATTACGATCTTTACCATAACATTAGACCAGCTAATTGGATTTTTACCAAATTGAGGTAGTGCAATATTGGTGGCGACCTTAATCACTGTCAGCCATATTGTTATTATTAATGGTGGGTATAGGGCTTCAGCAATTGATCTGCTCCATATTTTTTGAGCACTGTTATTGCTAACCCTACCTACAGCATAATTGCAAGCGATATTGGCTATAATAGCCCCTAGTAGTGTCAATAATATTTGAAAAATCCAAGTTTCTGATATTATTTTCGAAGTGATTATATTGATGATTTCCATATTTTATTGAGATTTTGTTTTTTTGTTAAAGGTTACAATCAGGCTATTCTTGTTTCTTGTGATATTTGGCTTTATAACTTGATATTCTTTTGGTATCTGTAGTGAGTAATTAAAGCTAGATCTTGAGATCTTGCTGCTATTATTCGATCCTTCATTTTTATTGACTGCAGATTGAAAGTTAACGATATTATTGGTGATTTCAACATTGATATCATCCACTTCATAGCCTGTAAAATCAAGACCTATTGACATCTTATCATCGGCTATCGACTTGGTTAGTCGAGATTGATACCTTGAGGGTGAAAAATTATTATTTTTTGTAATTTTCTGATGGTTGGGGCTGTTTATCGATTCAAAAATCTGTTCTTGTAATTTTTTGTGGATTTTTGCTATTTCTTCGAATCTTTTCTCAAAATTGTCATAGTTGTCATATTGTGTATCAGCGTCGCTATAAAATTCACTACTTTTGATATGTAAGCTATTTTTATTGGTTAAATATCCGTTATTGTAGTTACTATAGAGCATAAAAGATATTGATCCAGCAGCAAAGCCAAAAGCTAGTATTGCCAGCGATTTAGCTCTGTTTGATGCAGTGACTTTTTTAAGAAATGGAAAAATTATCATATTACTATATAGTAGTTTCTTGCTAATACCATTGTTCGGCGATTTTAATAATCTTTTCTTTAGCTTCAGATAAATGTTTTTTGTAAGTTGATTCATCACTTAGAGAAGCGCTAATAACCGGACATTCATCAAAGCCCATGAAGCTGAAATTGATTTTAGCCAGTAGAGTCAAAGTGTCCCAATTGGGATATTCAAGGTTGACTAACTTATCATTATAGTCCCCGCCAGAGGTGTATAGTGTCAATGCCTTCCTGCCAGCCATCAACTTTTTTCCCATTTCAAAAGTCTCTTTATCCATTATTACCGCATCTAGATAAGCTTTAACCGCGGCCGGTAAGCCAAAATTATGCATTGGGCACGCTAATACCAAAATATCGCAAGATAATAGCTGCTCTTTCATTCGATCCTGAGTCTCTAGATACTTAGACTCTTCACTAGAAAGCTCCTCACCCCTGTTATTTCTTTTGTAATAGGCGGCAAGACTATTGATGTCATGAATAGGTGCGGGATCTTGCAACAAATCAAGTGTTTCAATTGATCCTATTACATTTTTGATAAAAATATCCAGCAATTTTTGAGTTTTTGACTGTTCGCCGCTAGGTAGATACTGAACTATCAATGTTTTGGTCATAATTTAGGTAATTATTGTTAATCTATAATGCATACTTTATAATTTAATTTAAAAGTAAAATTTAATCAAATATTTTTTTTATTTTTATGTTTATTTGATAAAGATTATGGTGTAGAAGCTTTACAGACAAAGCTTTCAGGTTATAAATAAATATTACAAGTAAACAAAAAAAAAGCTTGCAATTTATTTTTAATAGTTTTATAATATAAAGCTCATGTAAATAACTAAACATGAAATAAATTATTTGAAACAACAGATATATAAATTATAGTTGTTTTTTACATCGTGAATAATTTGGCAAGAAAATTAATAAATATATAAGATATAACTATGTCTAAAGAAACTTTTTCAAGAGAAAAACCACACGTTAATATTGGTACTATTGGCCACGTTGACCATGGTAAAACTACATTAACTGCTGCTATTACCACTTATTTAGCAAAGGCTGGTAACGCTGAGTCTAAAGGTTACGATCAAATCGATGCTGCTCCAGAAGAAAAAGAAAGAGGTATTACTATCAATACTGCTCACGTAGAATATGAAACTGAAGCTAGACACTATGCACACGTAGATTGTCCAGGTCACGCTGATTATGTTAAAAACATGATTACTGGTGCCGCACAAATGGATGGTGCAATTCTAGTTGTATCTGCTGCTGATGGCCCTATGCCTCAAACTAGAGAGCACATACTTCTTGCTAAACAAGTTGGCGTTCCATCAATCGTTGTATTCTTAAACAAAGTTGACCAAGTTGATGACGAAGAGCTTCTTGAACTAGTAGAAATGGAAGTTAGAGAGCTTCTTTCTTCTTACGACTTCCCAGGTGATGATATTCCTATTATTAAAGGTTCTGCCTTAAAAGCTTTAGAAGGTGAAGATTCAGATATCGGTGAAAAAGCTATCCAAGAATTAATGGACGCTGTTGATACTAGCATCCCTGAGCCTGCTCGTCCAGTTGAAAAGCCATTCTTAATGCCAATTGAAGATGTATTCTCAATCTCTGGTAGAGGAACTGTTGTTACTGGTAGAATCGAAAGTGGAATTGTTAAAGTTAACGAAGAAATTGAAATCGTTGGTATTAAAGATACTCAAAAAACTACTTGTACTGGTATCGAAATGTTTAGAAAGCTTCTTGATGAAGGTAGAGCTGGTGATAACGCCGGTGTCCTTCTTAGAGGTACTAAGAAAGAAGAAGTTGAAAGAGGTCAAGTACTTTGTAAGCCTGGTTCAATAACTCCACATACTGCTTTTGAAGCTGAGGTTTATATCCTAACTAAAGAAGAGGGTGGACGTCACACTCCATTCTTCAAAAATTATCGCCCACAATTCTACTTCAGAACTACTGATGTTACTGGTTCAGTGACTCTACAAGAAGGTACTGAAATGGTTATGCCTGGTGATAACGTAAAAATCAACGTCGAACTTATCCACCCAATTGCTATGGCAGAGGGTCTTCGCTTCGCTATCCGTGAAGGTGGAAGAACCGTTGGTGCGGGTGTTGTATCTAAGATTATTAAATAGTATTTAATTTAATGTAGTAATTATAAGCTACAAAGAAGAAAATTATGAAAAAAGAAAATATAAAAATTAGTTTAGAATCTTTTGATAACAGAGTTCTTGATAGAGCTATGTTTGAGATTATTAGTACTGTTAAAAAAACTGGTGCCGAAATTAAAGGTCCAGTGCCATTACCTACTAAAATCAAAAAATTTACTGTAATCAAGGGGCCGCACGTAGATAAAGATTCCAGAGAGCAGTTTGAAATAAGATCCTCAAAGAGATTGTTGATCATTACTCCTACTGCTCAAACCGTTGATGCTCTTATGAAATTAAGCTTGTCAGCTGGGGTTAGTATTAAAATAGCTTTAAATGAGTCAAAAAATTAATAACTTTGTCTTATAATTAGATGAATAAATTGAATTAAAATGTTAGAATTAATTGGACAAAAAATTGGTATGAGTCACTTATACGGCGAAGATGGTGCATCTTCTCCAATTACTCTCATTAAATTATACGATAATTGTGTTGTTGATCTTCAATCTGATGAGTCCGGGGACTACGATAGAGTAGTGGTCGCCTTTGAAAAAGTTGATGCAAAAAAGTTAAATAATGCGCAAGTGGGGCACTTTAATAAAAAATCTGTTGCTCTTCATAAGAAGATTAAGGAGTCTAGAATCAAAAAAGGATCCGAGTTTAAGTCTAACGATGTAATTGAGTTAGATAGGGTATTCTCCACTGGTGATTCTGTTGCTGTAAGTGGTACTACGGTTGGTAAAGGCTTTGCTGGTGCTATGAAAAGACATGGCTTTGGTGGCTTAGAGGCTTCGCACGGTATCTCAATATCTCACAGATCACATGGTTCAACTGGCCAATGTCAAGATCCAGGTAAGGTCTTTAAGGGTAAGAAGATGGCTGGTCACATGGGTGTTGAAAAAATTACTACCAAAAATTTAAAAGTACTAGTAGTGAATAAAGAAGATTCACTAATTGGTGTTAAAGGGGCTGTTCCTGGTCATTCAGGAAATGACGTGATTATAAAAATTGCTAAAATATAGATTAAATTATGACTGCAATTAAGTTAAAAACAATTAATTTTGAATCATCTGAGATCAAGGACCATTCAAAAGAATTTAATATTGATTCTAAATTAGAGGTTACTTCGCCTAAGACAATTGCATATGCAGTTAGATGGCAGTTAGCTAGAAAAAGATCTGGCTCAGCTAAAGTTAAGTCAATGAGTGAGATTTCTGGAACTACTGCTAAACCATATAAGCAAAAAGGTACTGGTAACGCCAGACAAGGTTCAAAAAGATCAGTGCAATTCGTTGGTGGTAGAACTTGCCACGGACCAACCCCGAGATCTTTTGACTTCACGTTGCCTAAAAAAATTAGCAAGAAAGCTTTGAAAGAAACTATTATGATGAAAATAGCTAATGACGGTTTTGTTATCTTCTCTGATGAGTCAATAAAAAACATCAAAACATCAGTTATAAGCAAGTCATTAAAATCAAATAAAATTGATTCAGCTCTAATAATATGTGATTTAGATGATGAAAAAAATAAAAATTTAATTTTGTCAGCTAGAAATATCAAAAACACTAAAGTGTTAGATTCAAAAGCGGTTAATCCATATGATTTACTTAAATATGAAAAGGTAATCACTGATGAAAAGACTTTTGAAGATAAAATAATTAAATCATTGTAATATGACATCTATTGTAAATTATGACAGAATAAAAGGTTTAGTATATACCGAAAAAACCAACAAACAGTTGGCTGAAAACAACAAATATTGTTTTGATGTTGATCCTACTTGCACAAAAAAAGAAGTTGCTTCTCTTGTGAAAAAATCATTCAATGTTGAAGTTGTAAAAGTAAATATTTCTAATGTAAGATCTGAAAATAGAAAATTTAGAGGTATTAGTGGAAAGACTAAGGCTAGAAAAAAAGCTATAGTCACTTTAAAAGAGGGTAATACCATTGATTTTAATTAAGGTAAAATAATTATTACAGAATTTTAAAAAATTATAAATTATGCCATTAAAGAATTATAAACCAGTTACACCATCTCTTAGAGAGTTAATTACTATAGACAGAAGTAAATTATGGAAGGGTGCTCCTTTAAAAATGCTAACCAAAAAGTCTACCCAAAAATCAGGAAGAAACAACATGGGTCACATTACGGTAAGACATAAATCTGCGGGTCACAAAAAATCATATAGAGTTGTAGATTTTAAGAGAGACAAATACGATATTGAGGCAACGGTTGAAAGAATCGAGTACGATCCAAATAGAACCGCCTTTATCGCCCTAATTAAATATAATGACGGAGTTTATTCTTACATCATTGCTCCAGATAAATTAGAAGCTGGTGATAAGATTGTCTCTTCAAGAAAATTAACGGATATCAAGGTAGGAAACTCATTGCCACTATCAGAAATTCCTATCGGTACAATTATTCACAATATTGAGTTAAAGCCAGGCGCTGGCGGCGTTATTGCTAGATCGGCTGGAAGTTATGCTCAATTAGTTGGTAAGGATGGCGGTTACGCTCTTGTTAAATTACAATCTGGAGAGATCAGATTATTCGCTCTAAATTGTTTATCAACAATTGGTACTGTATCTAATTCAGATAATAAAAACACTACTATTGGTAAAGCTGGTAGAGCTAGATGGAAAGGTATCAGACCTACTGTTAGGGGTGTAGCGATGAACCCGGTAGATCACCCGCACGGTGGTGGTGAAGGTAGAACTTCAGGTGGGAGACATCCTGTATCACCTACAGGTAAACCTACCAAGGGTAAGATTACTAGAAAGAGAAACAAGCCTTCAAATAGGTTTATTTCAAAGTCTAGAAGAAAGAAGTAATTTTTAATAGAAAATTACGAATATAAATTAAAAGAATTCTTGCATTTTTGCAAGGTTAATAATATAATTAATATTTTATATGCCAAGATCGACATGGAAAGTTCCTTTTGTAGATGGATATCTTATAAAGAAGGTACAAAAATACATTGAGTCTTCAAAAAAACAGGTTATTAAGACCTGGTCTAGAAGGTCAGTAATTCTGCCACAATTTGTTGGCGTTAATTTTGCCGTTCATAATGGCAAGAAGTTTATTTCAGTATCTGTTACTGAAGGTATGGTTGGTCACAAATTCGGTGAATTTGCCCCGACTAGAACTTTTTATGGACACGCTGGAAGTAAAACAGTTAAAAAGAAATAAGATATGAGTGAAAAAACTGCTGTTGCATATTTAAAATCGGTTAAGTCAAGCCCTCTTAAGGTAGTGAAGGTTGCCAATGGAGTAAGAAACATGTCTGTTTCTAGGGCTCTTGACGTGTTGAGATTCAGTAAGCTAAAACTTGCTCCTGTGATTAGGTCTCTAGTATATTCTGCTATGTCAAATGCGGAGAATAATCATGATATGGATATTGACAATCTTTATATTAAAAGAATCGATATTGGTAAAGCTTTTACGTTAAAAAGATTCCACACTAGAGGTAGAGGTAAATCTAGCAGAATACTTAAAACATTTAGCAACATCCGTGTTGTGTTAGCGGAAAGAGAAGAAGAAGTTGTTGAGAAGAAGGCTAAAGATACTAAAAATAAGTCATCTACAAGTGCTAAAAAAGACGCAGCGGCAAAGGTGGATAACAAGTCTAAAAAGCAGGCTGAAAAAAAACCTGTAACAAAAAAAGAAGATAGTGTTAAAAAATCTTCAAAGGGCAATAGTGAGGAATCTAGCGATCAGCCAATAGCTGAAAAGGTAGAAGAAAAAAAGAATAATACAAAAGGAGAGTAAAAATATGGGTCAGAAAGTAAATCCAATTGGCTTTAGGCTTTTGAATAATAAAAACTGGGATTCTGTCTGGTATGACAACAGGGGTTATGCCGATAAAATCATCAGCGATATAACTATCAGAAACTTTATCCAAAAGAAATACGCTCACTGCGGAATAGGTAAGGTTGTGATTGAGAGACCTTCGGATAAGATAATTCTAATTATCAAAACTTCTAAGCCAGGCGTGCTTATTGGTAAAAAAGGAAGTGATATTGAAAAAATCAACAAAGAAGTTGAAAAAATTGCGAAGCAAAAAGTTGAAGTCAAAATAGTTGAAATAAGCAAGCCAGATATTAATTCATCTCTGGTCGCGCAAAATATTGCAAGACAGCTTGAAAACAGATCTGCATTCAAAAAAGTAATGAAAAAAGCAATGCAGTCTGCAATCAAATTTGGTGCTCTTGGTGTTAAAGTAAGCGTTTCTGGTAGATTATCGGGCGCAGAAATAGCTAGAACAGAGTGGTACAAAGAGGGATCTGTTCCTCTTCATACTTTAAGATCTGATATCGATTATGCTACCGCTAATGCTCATACTACTTATGGGGTAATAGGGGTAAAGGTATGGATTTATAAAGGGTTTGTTGAAAAAAAAGGCAAATTTAACTAATTTTTGAATTTATTGGGAAATGTTAACTCCGGCAAAAACAAAATATCGTAAGGCCCAAAAGGGTGGTAAAAAGATTAAAGGGTGTGCCAGTTCGGGATATTCGCTATCTTATGGCTCTGTTGGTCTAAAAGCTACTGAATCTGGTAAGCTAAACTCTCGTCAGATAGAGTCTGCACGTAAGGTTGTTACAAGATACATGAAAAGAGCTGGCAAACTATGGATTAAGGTCTTCCCTCACACTCCAGTATCAAGAAAGCCGGCAGAGGTGAGAATGGGTAGTGGTAAGGGTAATGTAGAGTATTACATTGCTAAGATCAAGCCAGGCTTGATAATTTTCGAAGTGGATGGTATTGATCAAGAAAGCGCAAAAGCTGCTCTACAAAAAGCTTCGGCCAAGTTACCTTTTAAAAGTAAAATTGTAACTCAGATTTAATTATAAATAGAATAAGTAATGGTAAACCAAGAAGAGAAGAAGTCAATATTGGCTGATGTTGCGAATATCAAAAAAGAACTGATGATGCTAAAAATAAAAGCTTCATCAGGTGATTCTATAAACCTAAAAACTTATAGAGAGAAAAAGAAGGAAATAGCAAGACTTCTAACCAAGGTAAATGATAAAAACAATAATAAGAAATAATAATGAAAGTTAAAGTTTTGAACATCATTGACGACAGCACTTTTAAAGCCGAGTCTACTAGCTACAAGAAGCACGAAAAATATGGCAAGTATATTACTCGTCACAAGAAATATCTGGTGGATTCTGGTGGTAAGAAGGTTGAGGTTGGTCAAGAAGTAGAGATTGTTAGCTCAAGACCTATTTCAAAAACAAAAAGATGGGCTTTGGCATAGTTTTTAACATTATATAGTAATTTAAAGATATAGATATTATGATTCAGATGGGTAGTAAGCTTACAGTAGCAGATAACTCAGGCGCAAAAGTTGCCAGATGTATCAAAGTTCTGGGCGGAAGTGATCACATGATTAGTGAAGTAGCTGACACTATAGTTGCTTCAATTACCAGTGTTAGTCCTGGGTCTAAAGTTAAAAAAGGTGAAGTTGTAAAAGGGGTTATTGTTAGAACGAGAAGTAAAGTTACTAGGCCAGACGGCAGTAATCTTACTTTTGATGAAAATGCCATCGTTCTAGTTGATAAAGACGGCGAACCAGTAGGCACTCGTGTGTTTGGACCTATTTCACGTGAAGTAAGGTCGGCAGGCTTCTTAAAAATCGCCTCATTAGCGCCAGAAGTATTGTAAATTTAAAGATATATAATTATGAATAAGTTCAGGAAAAATGATGAGATATTAATTATCTCAGGAGCTGATAAAGGAAAAAAAGGAAAAATTTTATCTGTAGCTAAAGATAAGGTTATTGTCGAGGGTGTGAATATTAAAACCATTCACAGAAAGCCTACTTCACAAGAAGCTGGAAAGATTGAAAAAGTTGAAAAGCCAATTCATATCTCTAATGTTTCTCACGTTGAAGACGGCAAGCCAGTAAGAGTTGGCTTTGAAATCTCACAAGGTGAAGGTAAAAACTTTACTAAAAAATCAAGAATATCCAGAAAGTCTGGAAAGAAAATAGATAGTTAAAAATATTTTAAATATGACTACATTAACTGAAAAATTATATAAAGAAGCGGTACCAGAAATCAAAGAGAAATTCTCCTTGAAAAATGACATGGAAATTCCTCGTCTAGAATCTGTTAGCTTGAATGTTGGTATTAAAACAACTGATTCTGATACTAAATTTTTAACCTATCTGGTTGATCAAGTGTCAAATATCGCTGGTCAAAAAGCTGTTTTGACTAATGCTAGAAAATCTATTGCAACATTTAAATTGCGTGAAAATACACCTATTGGTTGTAAAGTTACCTTACGTGGTAAAAAAATGTACGAGTTCTTGGATAGGTTAGTTAATATTGCTTTGCCAAGAATTAGAGATTTTAGAGGTCTGTCAGCAAAAGGCTTCAACCAAAGTGGTCATTACAGTTTTGGCATTAAAGATCATACAATTTTTATCGAAGTTGACCTGGATAACGTTGTAAAAACTTTTGGCGCAAATATTAGCGTCACTACCACTTCCAAAAATAAAGAAGAAGTATTATACTTGTTAAAGAAAATCAATTTCCCAATTAAATAATTAAATATGGCTAAGAAATCTGCAATTATTACAAACAATAAAAGAAAAAAATCTACTGAATTGCAAAGGGCAAAAAGACAGGAATTGAAAAAGATTGCTAAAGACGTGGATCTACCATTTGAAGATAGATTGGCAGCGCAAACCAAGCTTTCTAAATTACCTAGAAATGGTGCTGAAAACAGAATTAGAAACAGGTGTGGCCTGACAGGTAGGCCAAGGGGTTTTTTTAGATATTTTGGACTTTCGAGAATTGCGATCAGGGATTTAGCTTCTTGGGCTCAGTTACCAGGGTTAAGAAAGTCAAGTTGGTAATTATATTAATGAAATAAACTAGGTAATAATGTCATCAAATCATCCAGTATCAGATATTGCAACCAGAATTAGAAATGGTTATTTAGCATATAAAAATACCATATCTTCTCCTGTTTCAAAAGTAAGGTGTGCAGTTCTTGATAAACTTAAAGAAGAGGGTTATATCTCAGGATATAGTAAAGTCAAGAGAGATAACAAGTTCGAAACTCTTGAAATTAGCCTTAAATACTTTAACCAAAAACCGGTTATTGATAGTATTGAGGCTGTTTCTAAGCCGGGTAGAAGAATTTATAAAAGCTGCAACGAAATACCAGTAGTTAATAATGGATTAGGGGTGGTTCTTGTATCCACTTCCAAGGGGATAATAACAGATCACCAAGCTAGAGAAGGAAATCTAGGTGGTGAAATTTTACTTAAAATATTCTAATTTAATAAAAATGTCTAGAGTAGGGAAATTACCAGTTACAATACCTGATAATATTAAAGTTACAATTAGTAACGACATTGTCAGTTTTGATAGCGGAAAATTGAAAAAAGAATATCAGCTTAGCAAAGGTGTGCAAGCTGTGCTTGAAGAAAAAGAGTTAAAGATCAGTGCGATTGATAATAAGACTCCTAAAATATCAATGTTCGTTGGTATGAATAGAAGTAATATCAATAATATTGTATCTGGCATGGTTAAAGATTTCGAGGTGGCTCTTGAGATTAACGGTGTTGGTTATAAAGCTTCTGTTCAAAAAAATCTGTTGATCTTAGATTTAGGATATAGTCACGAGATCGTATATGCAATACCAGAAGGTATTAATGTTGTATTTGAAAAGCCAAATATTGTTAAAATATCTGGTAGCGACAAAGCGAAAGTTGGACAAATAGCTGCCGAAATTATAGATTTCAGAAAGCCTGAGCCATATAAAGGCAAGGGTGTTAAAAGAGTGGGTCAAGTTATTCTTCGCAAGGAAGGTAAGAAAAAATAATTAAGATATGTTAAATAATTACGAAAGAAGAAAATTAAGAGTTCGATCTAAGGTTGATAGCAATAACAAGGGTAATAGACATAAAATCGTTGTGTCTAGATCTAATAAAAACTTTTCAGCTCAATTAATAGATTCTCAAGGTGCGGTGGTTACTTCTTACTCTACCCTAAACATTAAAGGAGATAAGAAGTTAACTGGTATCGAAAAATCTGAACTTGTCGGTAGGGAGTTTGCCGCTCTATGTCAAGCGAAAAAGATCGACAAGGTTGTGCTTGATAAGGGGGCTTATAATTACAATGGTAGAGTTAAATCTTTCGCAGAAAGCTGTCGTAAAAACGGATTAAATTTTTAAATAAATAATAAAAATATACTTTTTAAACAATAATGTCAAAGCAAGCAAAAAATAACAGTTCCAATGATTTAGTCGAAAGATTAATATCTATAAATAAAGTTTCTAAGACTGTAAAAGGTGGTAAAAACCTATCATTCTCGGCGCTAGTAATAGTAGGTGATAAAAATGGCAGAGTTGGTTATGCTAAAGGAAATGCGGTTGAGGTAACTGACGCTAAAAATAAAGCATTTGAAGCTGCTAAAAAGAAAATGGTTAAGTTTTCTTTAAAAGAAGGTAGGACGATTCATCACGATGCTTTAGGTAGATTTTGTTCTGCTAAAGTATATTTAAGAGCTGCCCCATCGGGTACTGGTGTGATTGCTGGCGGTCCTATGCGTGCTATTTTCGAATGTGCTGGAATCAATGATATCGTAGCTAAATCAGTTGGAACTTCTAATCCTTATAATATGGTTGGAGCTACTTTCAATGCTATTTCTAAATTGCTATCTCCAAAAATTATAGCTGAAAAGAGATCTAAGGAAATCTCTGATATAGTTAAGAAAAGAAACAGTGCCTTGGGAGTGGTTACAAAGAATGGTAAAGAAGAAGGTTCTTCTATTCAAAAAAAATCAAACACGGATAAATAATTAACAGATTATGTCAGTAGAAAAATTTTTAAATAACAAAGTTATTGTTACACAAGTAAGAAGCTCTTCGAAATTAACAAAGAGACAGCTTGGTTGTTTAGTTGGATTGGGCCTAAGAGGTATTAGTTCGTCTAGCGAGCTTCAGTGTGATAACAGTGTTTGGGGAATGATCAAAAAAGTATCTCATGTAGTTGAGGTAAAATTAGCTTAAAATTATAGATATTATGACTGAGAATATATTAAATACATTGCCAAAAATTAAAACCGAAGGTAGAAAAAGAGTCGGTAGAGGAATTGGTTCAGGTAAAGGAAAGACCTCTGGTAGAGGTGTAAAAGGACAAAAGTCAAGAACTGGCCACCACTCTGTTAAGGGTTTTGAAGGTGGACAGACTCCTATTTACATGAGATTGCCTAAAAAAGGCTTCAACAACGTTACGGCGAAAGAAACTCAATCTGTTGGCATTAAAGATATTGTTACTTTGATAGATTCTAAAAAGCTAGACGGAACAAAAGATATTAATAAAGAAGACCTGAAAAGAGTAGGCTTAATTAAGAATGTAAAAACGCAAGTTAAGCTAATAATGACCGGTAAAAATATTACTCTGCCAAAGGTTAAGATAGTTGTCGATAAGTATTCTAAAAACGCAAATCAATTTGCATAAGAGTATCATTGGCTTAAAACCCTTTAAAAAGTTGAAAAAGTGTCCCAACAGAATAGCTCTGATCTAAAAAGTAAAATTTTATACACGGTACTGATATTATTAATATATCGTTTTGGTACTTTTGTCCCAATCCCTGGTATCGATGTTTCTGTCCTAAAAGTCTTGTTTGAAAGTGGTAAAGCTGACATGTTTAACATGATCAACTTATTTTCAGGGGGTGCTGTTGAAAGAATGAGTATTTTTGCATTAAATATCATGCCTTACATCACGGCATCGATTATTATGCAGCTTTTGACCTCAATGTATAGTGGACTTGCCGATCTTAAAAAAGAAGGGCAGTACGGTAGATCAAAAATTAATCAATATACTAGATATCTTACGATAACACTGGCATTTTTTCAGTCTATCGGCGTTTACTACGCCCTAAGTAATGCGCAAGATAATATCTTTATCTCAGAGTCTGATATATTTTTATATACTACCTGCATTAGTCTTGTGGGTGGAACCGTAATGCTTATGTGGTTTGGTGAAAAAATAACCTCATCAGGTATTGGCAATGGTATTTCCCTGATTATCTTTGTTGGTATCGTTTCTTCTTTGCCATCAACTTTTGCGCAAATGTTTGACTTGTCTCGAACGGGTGTATACTCAGTTCTTGCGGTCATTGTGTTTTTTGTCGGGTTGGCAGGGTTCTTTATGTTTATATGCTACACGGAAAAGACATATAAGAAGATTAAGATACAACATTCTAATGCTAATGCTATGAGATCTTCAGGTATGCAAGATTCTTCTTTTTTACCTCTTAAGATTAATGCCTCAGGTGTTATACCGCCGATATTTGCAAGTTCTGTTATCATGTTCCCGTCTGCTTTTATACAGATGACCGGCTCTCAAGATAGTGTTATAACTTCAGCATTGTCACGTGGTGGCTTCTTATATTTAGCAATATTTGCAGCTTTAATTATATTTTTTACATTTTTTTACTCCACTATAGTATTCAATAGTAAAGATGTTGCGGATAATTTGAAAAAAAGTAATTGTTTTATTTTGGGCGTTAGGCCTGGAGATAACACTTCTAAGCATCTAGATAAGATAGTTTCTAGACTAGCTCTGATTGGGGCTATATATTTGGTAATAATCTGCATTTTGCCAGAAATATTAGTTACGCAATACTCGCTACCATTAACAATAGGTGGTACCGGAATATTAATCATGGTTAATGTGGTGCTTGATTTGATTAACCAAATCCAGTCCCACATGCTTTCTTCGCAATATAATAGCCAAAAACCACGAAGAAGAAGAGTTAAAATTAGAGGTTAATAGCTAAGAAAGTAAAAAATTATACAATTTTTACTAGATTTCTTATTATAACATTGTATAATTATTTATATAAATATAAAAATTGCCAAGGAGCATAAGGGATGAAGAATATAATTTTGCTTGGACCACCAGGTTCAGGAAAGGGTACTCAGGCTTGTGAGTTATCGAAGGAGTTGAGTATTCCTACATTATCTACCGGCGACGCCCTTAGAAGTGAGGTTGCTAATTCATCTCCAGTTGGCTTAGAGGCTAAGGGACATATGGAGTCTGGATCCCTAGTTCCCGATGAGGTGGTTTTGGAGATCGTAAAGAAAAGGATTGAGAAAAAAGATTGTGATTCTGGTTTTATCTTGGATGGTTTTCCAAGGAATCGCTCGCAAGCTGAATCTCTTGAAGTTGAACTCGCTAAAATCAATAAGAAAATTGATGTCGTCTTCAACTTTGAAATAGATGACGAAGAGGTTGTAAAAAGGATATCTGGAAGGTATTTTTGTAAAAGCTGCAATACGATATATAATAAGTTTTACAAAAAGCCAGAACAGGAAAATGTTTGCGATGTCTGTCAAGGTACAGAGTTTTCGCAGCGTAGTGATGATAATGAAAAGACTATCAGAAGTAGGCTTGAGATCTATCATGACCAAACTGCAGAATTAATTAAGTTTTATGAAAAAAAAGACTTGATTTTTTCTTTTAATGCTGTAGAATATAGCTCTTTAATTCTACAAAAATTATTAGATAAGATTAATAACAATTAAATTATATTAAAAGTGGCAAGAATTGCAGGTGTTAATATACCAAAGAATAAAAGGTTTGTAATCGCTCTTACATATATCTATGGAATAGGTAGTACTAGGGCCAATAAAATATGCGAAAAGCTTAAAGTGGACCTTAGTAAAAGAACTCAAGACCTTCCTGAGGATGTTATAATAAAAGCCAGGGAGATAGTTGAGAATGACTATCCATTATTAGAGGGTAACCTTAGAAGAAAAGTTACTTCTGATGTTAAGAGGTTAATTGATATCGGGTGCTATAAAGGTATCAGGCATGTTAAGAAGCTCCCTACTAGAGGACAGCGCACTAGTACTAATGCTAGAACTAGAAAGGGTAAGGGCGTAGCAATTGCCGGTAAGAAAAAAGCAACTAAATAATATTAAATATGGCTAAATATAGTAGTAAAAAAACAGGTGGTAAAAAGAAAAAGAATATAACTACTGGCGTAGTTCATGTTCATGCAAGCTTTAACAATACCATAATTACAATCTCCGATTTGCAGGGGAATGTTATTTCTTGGTCTTCAGCTGGTAAGCATGGTTTTAAGGGTTCTAGAAAGGCTACTCCGTACGCTGCTCAGGTTGCTACTCAAAATGCTGTCGATACTGCCAAGAATCATGGCCTTACTACGGTTAGTATTGAAGTTACTGGGCCAGGAGTTGGTAGAGAGGCATCACTGAGAGCGATACAAGCTTCTGGATTGCATGCTACTGTCATTAAGGACAAAACTTACCACCCTCATAATGGTTGCAGGCCGGCTAAAAGAAGAAGGGTGTAGCTATAGTTTAACATCTAGGGTGAATGACTGAATCATCTTAGTAATAGTTTTTTTTCAGTTAATTTTATTCTACTTAATTAAAAGTAAAAAATATGACAGTTTTAAAAGAGAATTGGCACAATTTAACAAAACCAACATCTATCATTACCAAAGAGGGTGATGACGATATTAGAAAATCAACTTTCGTAATGGAATCTTTTGAACGAGGTTTTGGTAATACTTTGGGTAATGCTCTTAGAAGGGTTCTTCTTTCGTCTCTTACTGGCTTTGCAGTTACTTCAATCAAAATTGAAAACGCTCTTCATGAGTATGGTTCAATAGAGGGTGTTAGAGAGGATGTAATAGATATCATTATGAATATCAAGTCTTTAGCTATCACTAAAGACAATATTGACGCTTGCGTGTTGAGGTTAGTTTCTGATAAAGCTGGACCAATATATGCTGGTTCAATTCAATTACCTGCTGGTGTGGAAATTGCAAATAAAGATCTATTGATCTGCACTCTATCTGAAGGCTCTAAAATCGATATGCACTTAAATGTTGAATCGGGCAAGGGTTATGTTAGCGCTGATCAAAACAAAAATAACGATAATGTTGGAACTATAGCTATTGACTCACTATTTTCTCCGGTAAAAAGTGTTGCATATAAGGTTGAGAATTCAAGGGTTGGTCAAATTACTGACTATGACAAGTTGACCCTTGATATTGAAACAAACGGTTCTGTAACTCCGCGTGATGCATTGGGTATTGCTTCTAAAATCTTGCAAAGTCAATTGGAAGTCTTTATTAACTTCGATGTTGCAAAGATAGATGCTCCAGCACCGGTGGATAGTGGAAATGAGCCTAGGTTTAATAAGAATTTGTTAAAAACCATAGATGAACTTGAGTTGTCAGTTAGATCTTATAACTGCCTTAAAAATGAGAACATCATCTATGTAGGTGATTTGGTTACTAAGAGTGAATCAGATATGCTTAAAACTGCTAATTTTGGTAGAAAATCACTTAATGAGCTTAAAGATAATCTGAAGAATATGGGTTTAAACTTTGGCATGCAGTTGCCTGATTGGCCGCCTAGTAATCTTGAGGATCTTTTGAAGCTTAAAAACAAAGAGCTAGTATAAATAGTCTCGAAAAATATCATAATCGACTTTTGTCATAATTATTTTTAGTCATGTTACATAAAATTAAAGGTAGAAAACTTGGAAGAAACTCTGCCCATAGAAAAGCATTAATGAGAAACTTAGCAATTGCCTTCCTTGAGCATGAGTTCATTAAAACTACCGTACCCAAAGCCAAAGAGGTTAAGCCTTACATTGAGAAGTTATTAACTTTATCTAAAAATGATAATTTAGCAAATAGAAGAAGAGCTATCTCTATTCTTGGCACTGATTCTATCGTTGGCAAGCTTTTTGGTGACATTGCGCCAAGGGTTAAAGAGAGAAGCGGCGGTTATGTTAGAATAATGAGATGCGGATTTAGAGCTGGAGATAAGGCTGATATGGCAATTCTTGAGCTGGTAGATAGAAAAGAAGAGGAGTCTGGTGCTCAAAAGGCAAAATCAGAAGCTAAAAAGTAATTGTTTCAAGAATTAAATTAAAAGAAAATGAAAAATACGATTATACAAAATTTTGAGAAGAATCAGGCTGAGAAGCTTGCGGCGGCAAAGAAGTCGCCTCTACCTAAATTTAGAGCTGGAGACACTGTTAGTGTAAAATATAAAATTACAGAAGGTTCTACAACCAGATTGCAAGCTTTCCAAGGTACAGTGATTGCAAAAACAAAATCTGATGACAATTATAATGCAACTTTTACTGTTAGAAAGATCAGTTCTGGGATCGGTGTTGAGAGAAAGTTTGTCGCTAACTCGCCCTTGGTTTCTTCGGTTGAAGTATTGAAGAGGGGTGTTGTTAGAAGGGCTAAATTATATTATCTACGCAACCTTACTGGTAAGGCTTCTAGAATTAGAGAGAGGCTTGAGTTTTCTACAGCAACAGGTAATGCTGTGGCTAAAAAAACTGTGGAAGCTGCAAAGAATGATACTAAGGCTGAAGTTAAAAAGGAAGAAATTCAACCTGAAGAAGTTAAGATTGCTGATAACTCTACTGAAAAGAAGGGTTAATATTTCTGTTGACTTCCTGTTGCGCGATATATACAATCTATATTGTATTAATCATAAAAAATATCGCACCTATGAGGTTTTTTGCTGTTAGCTTCTTGTTACTGTTATTGCAATCTTGTCATCAAGATTATTCGAAACATGGCAAGGTAAGTATCTATCAATCATCGTCCAAAAGTAAGGCTTTTTTATTTAAGGTTGAAGGTGAATTTTCAGCTTCAAATTCATCCTCTGAGAGTGATAAGAATCATAAATTCCTCAGTAAAGCGGAAGTGGGGCTGCTAAACGATCTCTTGGTTAATGAAAGTCTATGTTTAGATGAGTTTCATCATCCTAGTTACGTAATTACCTCTAAGCAGGAGAAGATTTATGACATCACATTTGCTAATCTTATAGAGCAGAGTTACAATGCTAGACCAGTCTCTCCTTTGACATATTTTGGCAAGTGTCTACAATAATGCTATTACTTTTTTGACAATCTTTGTAGCGAGGTCATTCTTGTTGATTTTTTTATATTCAGTTAAGTCGCTGCTTGTAATCAGGTTGGCATCACAGCTGTCACTATTAAATATTGATCCTTTCTTGATATCGTTAGCTACTAATAAGTCACAATTTTTGCTTTCAAGCTTATGTTTGGCCTTTTTAATAATATCTTGACCATCTTCTGCCGCAAATCCAACAACTAGTTTTGGTCGTGATTGAGAGTTGGATATAGTTTTTAGTATGTCGACATTCTTCACCAGTTCAATATTAATTGAATCGGCACTGGTTTTTTTAATCTTAATGGTGGAAACTGATTTTGCTTTGTAGTCTGCTACAGCTGCACACGATACGAAGATTAAATTTTCCAAATTGCTATGATTAGATATTACTGATTGCACTTTTGTCATCATTTCGTCGCAGGACCTGACTCTTGAGATTTTCTTTTCCGGAAGGTTGATGTTGATGTTGATATTGGCAGCTATAAGCAACACCTCTGCGCCATATTTTCTAAAGGCGTTGGATAGTGCTACGGCTTGTTTTCCACTTGAATTATTGCCAATAAAACGCACGCTATCAATTGCCTCTCTAGTGCCTCCTCCAGTTATTATGACCGTCTTGCCTTGTAATATTTTGGAACTATTAAAATATTCATCAATTTCATTGCTAATATCTTTGATATCAGCCATTTTACCAATACCAACTTCTTTGCAGGCTAGCACGTCCTTGACTGGTTGTATTACCGTTATGTGGCTAGAATTTTGTATCTTTTCGATATTGTTGATATTAGCGTCGCTAAGCCACATTTTATGATTCATTGCTGGAGCGATTAAGATATCTTTATTTGCTGCTGATATTGCGGTTGATGCTAAGTCATCGCAGTAGCCATTGGCTATTTTGGCGATGAAGTTAGCGCTGGCAGGTGTGACTACTATTAAATCCGCTTCTCGCGAGAGGTTGATATGAGTCATTGAGTCAGACTCTTTAAACATATCGGTATAAACATTCTCGTTACCAATAAGTGAAGATAGTAGTAGTTTGGTAATAAATTTTTGTGCAGATTCTGTTAATATAACTTTTACCTTGTACGATTTTTTCTCTAGGTCCCGGATTAGTTCTATTGATTTGTATGCGGCAATACTTCCAGTGATTATTACTAAGACGTTTTTTTGCATTTCCTAGATGTCATTTGCTATTTTTAGCCCCAAATGTTTAAGGGCGGAATTTGTTAAAACCCTGCCTCTTGGAGTTTTTTCTATAAATCCTTGTTGTATTAAATAGGGCTCTATTGCGTCTTCGACGGTATCTCTTTCTTCGCTTATTGCCGAAGATATGGTTTCTACCCCAACGGGGCCTCCAGCATAATTATTGGCAATAAATGATAAATATCTGATATCGCTTGAGTCTAGTCCTATGGTATCGATTTCAAGCTTGTTTAGAGACTTGTCGGTAATATCGCGGTCAATTATAAGCTTATTTTCACTTAAGGCAAAATCTCTGACCCTCCTAAGGAGTCTAATTGCGATTCTTGGAGTTCCTCGCGATCTTTTTGCTATTTCATGGGCGCCACCATGATCAATATCAATTTTCATTATTTTAGCATCTCTGAGAACTATCTGAGTCAGTTCTTCGTTTGAGTAAAACTCTAGTCTGGTTAATATACCAAATCGATCCCTTAGTGGGTTTGCAATCAGTCCTATTCTGGTCGTAGCGCCAACCAGTGTAAATTTTGGTAAATCTATCTTTATTGCTCGCGCCGAAACCCCTTCTCCGATTAATATATCTAATTTGTAATCCTCCATTGCAGAGTAGAGAACTTCTTCTATATTCTTATTTAATCTATGAATTTCATCGATAAATAACACATCTCCTTGCTGTAGATTCGTTAATATTGCCGCTAAGTCTCCAGCTTTTGTTATTACAGGTCCAGAGGTTGATTTAAAGCCAACCCCCATTTCGTGAGAAATTATTTGAGATAATGTAGTTTTGCCAAGGCCTGGGGGTCCGTGAAATATAACATGGTCTAGGACTTCGCCTCTATGCTTTGCTGATTCTATGAATATCTCGAGATTTTTTTTCATCTTTTCTTGTCCCAAGAAGTCTTTCAGGAGATTTGGCCTAATTGAAGCTTCGTTTTTTTCTTCTATAGTAGAGTCTTGATCTAAATTTGGATTTAATTCGTTATTTTTCATTATAATTGGTTATTAAAAATCGCGATGATAACAAATAAAGTATAAATATTAGTGTTATTAAAAGCAATGTTTTAATTGTTGAGCTGTTATAGATTATTGGATCGTTATTGAAAGATTCATTTTTAAAATGTACGACTACGATATATGGGTGTCTATCGCGGTCTTTAAAGGCGATGATTGAGTTTTTGTTATCGAGACTTTTTATTTTGTAATTATCAAGTGTCAATATCTCATCTCTTCTTAACATTGACGCCGTTTGCATCCTATCCTTTGGAAGGGACGACATTAGAGTGTTGCCATTATTTTCAAATATAGTAACATGGTATTTTGTACTGTCTATTGTGTTGTCAACAATCCGTTCTATTATTCTGGAGTCAAGTTTTAACATTACCGATCCTATGTATTTTTCAGCAACTTCTAATCCTAGCGAAACAGGGATGATTTTTATTTCCTTTTCGGGGTCTATGATTGCGTTTTCGATCCTAAATACTCCGGGCTCGGGTCTGTTATTTTTTTTATATTCCTCTTTTAGCAGTAAGGAGGTTGCGCTCTTGTGACTTTTTAGTGAGCTGCCCACGATCATTCCGCGATAATTGACCCATAATAATTCAATCCAAGGGTTCAGATTAGGGAACCTGTTAATGCTTTTATTTTTCCTGAGGGTTTTGTATATATATCTTCTATTGTATGGAAATTTCTTTATTTGCTGCGCAGTTTTGAGAATTATCGTATTGGAACTTGCCAATAAATCTTCCAGCTCTTTGTTGATTTTTTGTAAGTTTTCTTTTGGCCCCGATATTTTGTTATTTTTATCTTTAGCGCTAGTTACTGCGAAAATTGCAGCAAAAAATAGCGCATAAGACATTAAAAGTATAGTTAGGATAGTTGATAGATTGTTAAGGGTATTTTTAAGTAAAAATAAAACTAGCTTTTTCATTGATCAATAATTAAAAGTGATTTTAATTATATGACTCTTGTTGTTCTTAAGCTCTATATCCATTCTACCATCCATCAGTTTAACAATTTCTTTTGCGTGCCTTAAATCGATATTAGAGAAGTCTTTATTGATTTTGGACGGTAAATTTTTTATATTCTTACTATAATCTTGTTTGCTTTGAGTTTTACTATTGTTGTTGATATTTTTTATCATGATTCTAACTTTTTCTTTTGACTCGCTGGTGAATCTTTCGGTTGAAATTTCTAACGAGTCTGATTTTTTGCCGGACATGATAAATGTTATTAATATATTTATTAATATCTGTCTTAGTCTTTTATTATCTATGTTAATATCTTTGATATCAAGATTATTACGATTCTTTATGGACAACCCTCTTCTTCTTGCCAACCCGGAGCATATATCGACTGAACGATTTATAGTTTTATTAATATCGACTTTTGATTCTTTATCAATGTTAACCGAACCGGAAGATGTTTGCGAAATGTCTAATAAATCTTGAGTTAATTGTAGTATATCAGATATATTATCGTTGAAATTTTTTATAAGGGCATGAATCTTTTTATTGCTAGATAACTCTTCTAGAGATTTAACGTCATTTGCGATCGAGAATATTGGGCTTCTAATATCATGACATATTGCTTGAAAAAATTCGTTTTTTGAAATATTTTCAGATAGTGCTTTTTTATTGATATCCGCTAACTGCTTTTTCATCGATTCTTCTTTTGCAAACGATTGGCTAATGATATTTAAAGAATCGTATATTTCATTTAAATCTTTATTTGAAGGTTTTTGCATTGTTACGTTAAAGTTTCTTTTGGATATTTGTTTTGCAAACTCCGATAGGTTTGATACTGGCCTAACAATTCTGAGATATAAAATTTTAAATAACACGAAAAATAATATAGCTAACAAGAATGTCATTATTATATTTTCTAGAATTAGCTCAATCACCTCATCTTTATAGTGGTCTTTGTCATATATTGCAGCAACTTCAATCAGCAATGATTTGCTTTTAGTGAATGTTGAGGTGTAGGAGTCTCCATATAAAATACCCTGCTTTGTTAATCTTTTCTCAACATCCCCCTCTTCTAATGATAGAATTTTGACCTTATTGTTAATATCCTCAGCTACGGGCTCCGTGATTTCTTGAGATGATACCAAGAGGTTACCTTCTTTGTATATTAAAAAAGTTAAGTTGTCATTGTTAACCGTTAAATTGATTTTATTTATTATTTTTTCAACGTCCAATCCAAAAACTAGAGTACCAACATAATTGGAGTTACGAGAATATACTCCTATTGATACTGGAACTATTAGTCTCTGTGACAATTTTCCATATACCGCCTTTCCTAAAAACAATTCGCCTCTTTTAAACTTGGTAAATCTTAGATAATCCCTTCCAGATGCATCTAGCTTGCTCCTAAGAATGCCATAAGTTCCATCTACTGATATTCTGTCTTTTGTATCAATCCAGGTGTAAGAGTTCCATGATAGGGCGGATTCATTACCATAGCTATTTCTTGAAAGTGAAGATAACAGGTCATTTATTTTTTTATAGCTTGTATGGGATCTAGATATTCTAGATGCGGCGTAGGTAAGTTGGTATTTTATTTTATTAATCTCGTCTTTCATTATTCTTTTGACGGTCCTGGCCTTTTCAATCATCTCCCTCTCTATTTTTTCATTTTTGGTGGCTATAGAGGTTGATGTCAGTATCGATCCTGCGATTATAAGACTGAATATCGAGATTTGATATATTCCTAAAAATCTCTTTGTTAAAATATTAGGGAATTCTTTTTTCTCTCTAATAGTTATCATCGATAATAATGTTTGGTTGATTTTTTGTCTCCGAGCTTGCTACCTCTTTCTGCATATGGATCTTCTGGCGACTTTTTGGGAGTTTGAGAGGTCTCTGCGTAGTAATCTAGAGCTTTTTCCACTACGCACAAAAAAGGCGCGCTATCCCCCCCTTCTCTCATTCTAAAAGGTAGCATCACTTCTGTACATGCTGCGATAATTTTCGTGCCCTTGGGAACTCTACTTGCAACGTATAGAAATTTCTTTCGTGCCTCAGCCATGTCGCCAGCTTTTACATCATAAATGGCGCGCATTATCAGCCCTTGATCTTCTTCAGGTAGTCTATCAAGATTTGGAACTGCATCTTTATAAAGTCCGCTTTCAACAGTTGATGTTGTTGCAAAAAGTACAAATCTAGCGACCTTGCTGCCAGAAGATTCTAATGCTTTAGCTAGTACATGTCCAAAGTGTATTACTTTTGGTTGCATATCCTTAGGTAACCACCCACTCCTTTTACCTCCCAGATCTCGATTCATTACAATATGGTTTGTATTGCACGCTGTTAGTATGCGCTCGCAATATCTTCCGAGGAACGTGGCAACATTACTTAAATGGGTTAAGAATGAAGGTCCTTGGCCAGATGTGTAGGGATATTTTCCAGGGCATCCATTCATAGCCATATGAATTACTGGACTATTTTCTCGTTCTATGAAGTCTTGCATAAGCTGATGTCCAGCCATTGGTCCTGCTCCTCCGATTATCAAAAGAGCAAATTGATTGTGACATTCTTCGCGATCAGTAGCTTCCTCTCTCTTTTGAGCGTTTAATCTAAGGGCGTCTTCCACCTCCATTGGCAATTCTATGTCTGTCCATTCTCTTGGTATATTGACATTATCCATCCTCCATTTTGATCCCGTAATCGCCTCATTAACTATGCTCTTTGCAAGGTCACCCATCTTTGAGATGTGATGAAGTGCAACATCTTTAAATATTTGCGACTCTTTATCCCATCTTTGTTCTATTATAATATTAGATCTGGTAGTTATCAAAAAATCACAGCCCCATCCGTCGACCACCTTTGTTGCTTCTCTTAGATGCGGGTGATATGCTTGCAGAGTATTGGGGTGGTCTGAGTCACTTAATATACCTATTTCTGACCCTGCTTGCACTATTTGTTTCCCTAGTTCTGCCATGACGATTGCTCCTTGTGGACTGTGGGCGACAATTCCAATTGTTCCATAGTGTCTATTATCAGGGTGGGGCATGGCAGGGGTTGCTGCAGAATGAAGCTCGCGATCCGGCATTCTAGGCTTGCTCTCGTGAATTGGCACATGAGCAGAAGATCTCTTAGCTAAGTTAATTGCGGCTTTCAAAGGTTTAAGGTGGTTAGAGTGCGGTATTTTGCTCATACAAGTTTAAAGCTTAGTTTTTTGCAAGAATGATTATCTATCTACGTCTCCAAATACAATATCTTGAGTTGATATTACCGTCACAACATCAGCGAGCATGTGGCCTTTTGACATAAATTCTAAAGCCTGCAAGTGGGCAAATCCGGGAGCTCTGATTCTGCATCGATGTGGTTTATTAGAGCCTTGCGATGCTAGATAAACGCCAAACTCGCCCTTGGGAGCTTCTACTGCTGCATATACTTCACCACTAGGAACGTGATATCCTTCGGTGTATAGCTTGAAATGGTGAATGATTGCCTCCATTGAATCCTTCAATTTATTTCTACTAGGAGGGGCTATCTTGCCATCGTCAGTAAATACTTCACCTTCAGGCATCTGCTCAACGCATTGGTTGATTATTTTGATAGATTCATACATTTCAGCAACTCTGATTAGATATCTGTCGTAAGAATCACCATTTTTTCCTATTGGAACATCAAAATGCATCTTGTCGTATACTTCATATGGTTGAGATTTTCTTAAATCCCAAGCTACACCAGATCCTCTTAGCATTACTCCAGTAAAGCCCCAGTCTAGAGCTTCTTCTTTTGAAACCGTGCCTATCTCACACATTCTTTGCTTAAAAATTCTATTTTCAGTTAGTAGATCTTCCATGTCTGCTAAAAGTTTTGGATATTTCTCGGCAAATTCAGCGATTTCCTCCAGTAAGCCATCAGGCATGTCTTGACTAACGCCGCCTGGCCTAATGTAAGCGGCATGCATTCTAGAGCCGCTAACTTTTTCATAAAAGTTTATCATTTTTTCTCTTTCCTCAAACATCCAAAGTAGAGGTGTCATCGCGCCAACATCCAGAGCTTGCGTAGTGATTGCCATGATGTGATTTAGAACTCTAGTGATCTCAGAGAACAGTACCCTGATATATTGCGCTCTTAAAGGTATTTTGCAACCTAATAATTTTTCAGTAGCTAGAGCAAAAGCGTGCTCTTGGCACATTGGGGATACGTAGTCCAGTCTATCAAAATAGGGAACGGCCTGAAGATACGTCTTATGTTCGATTAACTTTTCAGTGCCGCGATGTAGTAATCCAATATGGGGGTCAGCCTTGGTCACTACCTCACCATCCATTTCCAAAATCAGACGCAAAACACCATGGGCAGCAGGGTGCTGTGGCCCAAAGTTGATCGTCATTCTTTTGTTATCGGGGTTCGACTTGTCTTCTTCTACCGACTCTATCTCAATTTGGTTAGTAATGGCTTTTGTCATTTTTTACACTAATCTGCGTTTATTGGTAATAATATTTTGCTTATCTATCTACATTATAATTGATATCAATTTTTTTGCAACAATATTTTGTTCTCGATAGATATATTTTTTCCTATAATAAGAGGTAGAATTGCATCGCTGTGTCCGATAAAGCCGCTTTGATCTTTAAATAGGGCAATATCAAGGTTTTTTCGAAGGATATTTTTTGTAAATTTTGTTATCGCTATGTGGATGTTTTGAATTAATTCATCGGATTCTATAAATTGATAAAAGTTGCCAAATATTATCGCTCTTGGAAGAGATTTATTTTCCACCATGATTTGTAGAAACTGAGTGAAGATCCTATCAAGTTTTTCTCCTTTTTCTTCTATATCTTCTAGCAGCAGTACTTTATTGCTCCAGTCGATTTGATTTTTCGTGCCCAGCTCATGGGCCAAAACGCTAACACAACCCCCTACTAAAATTCCCGACGCTTCATTTTTATTATTCAATGGTGTTAAGTCAAACTTGTTATAAAATTCAGCTTGTTTTTTTGATGTAATCATCTTCAAAATAGCATCCTCACTTTGTTGATGAAGTCTATTTTGGCTGAGTTGTCTGAGCATTGGTCCATATATGGTATTCCAGCCCCAGTTTTGATTCAAAAAGCAGGACAGGGAAGTGATGTCGCTATAGCCAATGAAATATTTATTTTGCCCAACCTTCTGATCTTGTCTCAAAAACTCTATCAGGTCAGAACTGCCATAACCGCCACAGCTGCACCATATTGCTTTGGATTCAGGGTTGTCAATTGCCATTTTTAGCTGTTGATATCTGGCCTTGCCGCTACTAGCGGGAAACTTGTTATTGGCTTCATTTGCAACGGCTATTTCATCTGCCATTAGATAGCGTGATCGAAAGCCAAGATTCGCCAGATATTCCTTTATTTGCGCTACTTCGGCAAATGTTACAGGGGAGGCTGGCGAGATGATGTCGATTAAGTCTCCTTCTTTGAGTTTTTCAAGCATAATTTTCAGCATATTTTAACTTTTATCATTGAAATGATTATATTGCATCGATAGCAAAAATCAAACTTTTTTCTTGAAAAATCATATTAGATTTGTTATAATATTTTTATTATAAGGAATAATTACGATATGACGCAAGAAAAAGTTAAAATTTTTGATACTACATTACGAGATGGCGAACAGGCGCCGGGTGCGACAATGAATTTAGAAGAGAAAATTCTTATCGCTAAAACTCTAGAAAAAATGGGCGTTGATGTTATTGAAGCTGGATTTCCGGCCGCCTCTAATGGTGACTTTAAGGCTGTTAACGAAATCGCCAAAGCTATTAAAGAGTCTACTATCTGCGGCTTGGCAAGAGCAAAAAAGGGTGATATTGAAAGAACTGCTCAAGCGGTACTTGACGCCGCTAAGCCTTGTATTCATACATTTATTGCTACTAGTCCAATTCACATGGAGTTTAAGCTTAAAATGGATCAACAGCAAGTATTGCAGCACATAAAAGATAGCGTTTCCTTGGCTCGAAATTTTGTGCCTGAGGTTGACTGGTCACCAGAGGATGCCACTAGATCGGATCATGATTTTCTATTTCAGGCAATCGAAACTGCCATCAGCTCAGGAGCAACAACAATAAACATACCAGACACAGTAGGATATTCTACTCCGGATGAGTTTTACGACTTAATAAAAGCAATAAAAGATAACGTTGTTAATATTGATAAAGCTATTATATCAACCCATTGTCACAACGATCTTGGCTTGGCGGTTGCTAATTCTTTAGCGGGTGTTGCTGCTGGTGCCCGTCAGATTGAATGTACCATAAATGGCATCGGTGAGAGAGCGGGTAATGCTGCTATGGAAGAGATTGTGATGGCAATTAAAACTCGTAGCGATTTTTACAAATTCAAAACTGACATCGATAGTAAGATGATCATGAGGGCTTCAAAATTGGTGTCGAACGTGACTGGGCTTGCTGTGCAGTATAATAAAGCCATTGTTGGCGCGAATGCCTTTGCTCACGAAAGTGGAATTCACCAAGATGGAGTACTAAAAAACCGCGAAACATACGAGATCATGACCCCGGAATCAATCGGTCTTGAAAAATCTTCGTTAACATTAGGTAAACTTTCGGGTCGTGCTGCGTTTAAGGATCATTTGAATAAGATTGGCTACGATTTGGACGAAGAGAGGTTTAAAGAAGCTTTTGCTCAATTTAAAGAGTTAGCCGATAAGCAAAAGAACATTCTTGATGAGGATATAATTATTTTGGTTGATAGCTCTTTGGTAAAGAATGAATCCAGTATTGATTTGTTAGATTTGCAAGTGCAATGTGGCAGTAAAGGTGACGCCCAAGTGCAAATCGCAATCAAAATTAATGGCAAAGAGAGAAAATGTAGTTTTTCTTCGAGGTTTGGTCCTGTGGATGCAATTTTTGGTGCCATAAAAGAGTTGATTCCTCATGACGCCACTTTGGAGCTATATCAAGTTAATGCTGTAACTGCCGGAACTGACGCTCAAGCTACCACCAATGTGAGGCTCAAAAAAGATGGTAAATTATATAGCGCTTCTGGCTCTAGTACTGATGTATTAGTAGCATCAGCCTTGGCCTACATCAATAGTTTGCAAAAGTTAATAGATTGATTTTTTGTTAAGTAATTTCTCATTACCTAACAAAATAAAAGTTTTTTTAATTTTTTTAGTGATTTTTATTTTTACTTGTTGTTTAATTGTAATATAAAAATTATTTAATTCTATCGAATGAGATACAACTTCTAAAATTAAAAAATATGTTCTTTAAATTCTCTTTTTCTTCAAAAGATATTGCGATTGATCTTGGTACTGCGAACACCTTAGTTTATGTTAAAGATCAAGGTGTGGTTCTTAACGAGCCCTCTGTTGTTGCTGTTTTACATGAAAATGGTAAGCTAGTGCCGTGCGCTTTTGGTACCACTGCTAAAATGATGCTTGGTAGAACTCCTGCTAAAATTGAAGCGATCAGGCCTTTGAAAGATGGCGTTATTGCTGATTTTAGGGTGGCAGCAGAAATGATTAAGCATTTTATTCGCGAAGTTAATCAAACTAGAAGTTGGATTGGACCATTGATTATAATCTGCGTTCCTTCAGGATCTACCCCGGTAGAAAGAAGGGCGATTCAGGACGCCGCTGAAGGTGCTGGCGCTAACGAAGTGTTTTTGATCGAAGAGCCAATGGCAGCAGCAATCGGCTCAAACCTTCCCGTCACCGAGCCAACAGGATCTATGATCGTCGATATTGGTGGCGGTACTACTGAGGTTGGTATTTTGTCGCTTGGCGGTATCGTATATTCAAGATCTGTTAGGGTTGGTGGTGATAAAATGGATGATGCTATTATTTCATATATTAGGCGTTACCACAATCTTCTTATCGGTGAATCAACTGCAGAGAAAATCAAGAAATCTATTGGCGCGGCATGTCCTCCAGAGGATGGAGATGGAGAAACCATAGAGGTTAAGGGTAGAGATTTGGCGTCTGGAATTCCAAAAGAGATGATTTTAACAGAAAAGCAGGTTGCTGAAAGTCTTATGGAGCCAGTTGAGCAAATAATTGAAGCTATTAAAATAGCTCTTGAATGCACTCCTCCAGAACTTTCTTCAGATATAGTTGAAAAAGGAATTGTTCTTAGTGGGGGTGGAGCGATGTTGAAAAATCTTGACTATGTGATTCGCCAAGCTACTGGTTTGCCAGTTTTTGTAGCTCAAGATCCCTTGTTATGTGTAGTTAATGGTTGCGGCAAGGTGCTAGAAAATATGAAAATGTTCCGCGCTGTTCTATTCCGTCAGGACTAAGATAAATTAATTAAGTTTCTTAGATGAAGCAGTATCTCAGGCCGGAAAGAACCAGTTTTAACAAGCATAGCATCGGGCAACACTTTGTTGGATTTTTTAACAGAATAGAGCTGCCTTTTTTACTGATTTTGTGCTTGATATTTATTTACTTATCCAAATCCAATCATGCAATAACCAGTAACCTCTCTTACGCTACTTTTAGAGTGATGAATCCTGTTGTTAATGTTATTAGCTATCCTTTTAAGACAACGGTATCTTTGATTTTTAATTTTCAAGAATTAGTTAGTGCAAAAAAACAGAATCGGCAGCTAAAAAAAGAAAATGGACAGTTAAAAAAAGCGATTACCGAGTCTATATACATCAAAAATGAGAATAAAGAGCTGAAAAATATACTAAAATTCTTGATACCAAAGGGTATGAATTATAGCATGGTGCAGATTACTGGTCGATCTTATGGTATGTTTAATCATAACTTTACGGTAAAATATGACGATGATATTAATATTAAAGACGGTAGTGTTGCTATATACGAGAAAAGTGTCGTAGGTCGCATTGTCAATCCAGTCAAAGGTAATTCCAAGGTGATGCTTTTAACTGATTCGAAATCTAGATTGCCAGTAATTTCAGTAAA
This sequence comes from Rickettsiales bacterium, assembly GCA_047404215.1. Lineage (GTDB taxonomy): Bacteria > Pseudomonadota > Alphaproteobacteria > Rickettsiales > UBA1997 > CAMCFD01. The sequence continues at coordinate 67,367 of JBDOIV010000009.1, read as the reverse complement.
CTCAAGAGATAGGGGTATTTTATCTGGCAGCAATTCTGATATTATGGAGATGAAATATTTATCCAAGAACCATGCTGTTGCCGAAGGGGAATTGATTTATACATCAAGTGATGGTGGTCAGATACCGCCAGGAATATTGGCTGGAATAGTGGTAAAAGTTGAGTCAGGAAGAGTTTTTGTCAAGATCGCCGAGGATATCAACAATATCGATAGATTAACCATTTTGCAATATTAAAATTAGCATTGTACAATCAAATATTTGCTATTTTAAAAGTTATTTGCTATAATAAAAATTGTTAGAATAAAAAAAATAATTATGAAAGCGGCAGTTATTACATTCCCAGCATCAAATTGCGATCGTGATGCTATTACAACTTTGCAAAAATATACTGATAAAGTCGATAACATTTGGCACACTGAAGCTAATCTAGATAATAGTTACGACTTAATCATATTGCCAGGAGGTTTTTCATATGGTGATTATTTGCGATGTGGTGCTATGGCTAAAATGTCGCCAGTGATGAATGAAGTTAAAAGGCTTGCAAATAGAGGAACTAGGGTTTTGGGAATTTGTAATGGGTTTCAAATTTTAACAGAAATTGGTTTATTGCCAGGAACCTTGATACGCAATAAAAATGTTAAATTTATGTGTAAAGATGTCCATTTGCGTGTTGAAAATAATCAAAATAGCTTTACTAAAGATTACAAGATTGGTCAGGTTGTAAGGATTCCAATAGCCCATGCTGAAGGTAATTATTTTGCTGATTCCGATACCCTGAAATCTTTAGAAGATGGTAATAATATTGTTTTTAGATATGCTGATAAAAATGGTAATATCACGGATGACAGCAATCCCAACGGTTCGCAATTAAATATTTCTGGAATTTGCAATGATGATGGCAATGTTTTGGGTATGATGCCACATCCAGAAAGAGCGGTTGATAAAACCACTGGCTCAACAGATGGTGTAGCAATGTTTAAAGGTTTATTTTTCTAAACCAATTATTTTGCAATTACAATGGCTAATATCTTACAGGAAATATATCAACATAAATTAGTCGAAGTTAGAACCCGTAAAAAACAAACATCGGTTCAACAGATCTGCGATCAAATAGATTGCAATCGTCAAATTTTAGATTTTGCTACTGCCCTTAAAGAAAAAAATAAGCAAAGTCAAAACGCCATTATTTGTGAAGTAAAAAAAGCATCGCCATCTAAGGGAATTATTAGGGCTGACTTTGATCCTGTGCAAATAGCTAAGACGTATCAAGAGGCCGGAGCAGCTTGTATTTCGGTACTTACTGATGAAAAATATTTCCAAGGTCATAATGATTTTTTAGCGCAAATTAGACAAAATGTCAATATTCCAATCTTACGCAAAGATTTTATGGTCGATGAGTATCAAATTTATGAAGCAAAAATGCTTGGCGCTGATTGTATTTTACTAATTGTAGCAATGTTAGAGGATGAGAGGTTGTTACAGCTTGAAGATGTTGCTTTAAAAGCCGGACTTTCGGTTTTAATTGAGGTCCATGACGAAGAGGAGTTGAATCGCGCCCTAAAAATGCAAAGCAAATTGATTGGCGTTAATAACCGTAACTTAAAAACATTAACGGTTGATATCAATAACTCGGTTAATATGGCTAAAAATGTACCTCAAGATTATGTGCTGGTCGGCGAAAGCGGCATAAAATCAAAGCAAGATATTGCAAAATTAAACAATAGGGGTGTTAAGTCATTTTTGATCGGTGAGCATTTTATGCTACAAAGCGATATTGAAAAAGCAGTTCGAGAGTTTATATAAACAACTAGGAATTTTAAGAATGTATAAAATAGCAATTATAGGCAGACCCAATGTTGGTAAATCAACTCTCTTTAATAAGTTAGTTGGTAAGTCCTTCGCTATGACTGATGATTATGCTGGGGTCACTCGTGATCGTAAAGAAGCCAAAGCTCAGATCGGCCACATTAAGTTTACTGCAATCGATACTGCGGGCCTCGAAAATGAAATAAAAGGTGACGCTATGACTGAAAAAATGGTCGAGCAGACTTATTTTGCGGTCTCTGACGCTGATTTATGTCTATTTGTTGTTGATGGTAAAAATGGCATTCAAAATAAAGATAAATATTTTTCAAAATGGCTTCATAAAATTAAAAAGTCGGTAATTTTAGTTGCTAACAAATGTGAAAGTAGTTCTGGTTTTTATCAGTCATGGCCTAATGAATTCTACGCTCTTGGTTTTGACGAGCCAGTTGGTATCTCTGCTGAGCATAAGCTTGGCTTTGGCGATCTTTATGATAAAATTCTGCCATTTCATCAAGAGTATCTTAAAAATTTCTCTGACCTAGAAGAGCCTACGGACTCCTCCGCCCCTGATCTGCAAGTTGCTATCATTGGCCGCCCCAATGCTGGTAAATCTACTTTATTAAATCGTATTTTAAGTGAAGAGAGATTGGTGACAGGAGAAAGAGCGGGTATCACCAGGGACTCAATTGCAGTTGACCATCTTTATCAGGATCAAAAAATACGCTTTATCGATACTGCTGGTATTCGTCGCAAGGCTCATATCAAAGAAAAGTTGGAAAAAATGTCTGCTTCTGATAGTTTTCGCGCTTTGAGGTTTGCTCATATTGCTGTATTAATGATGGATGCCAATTCCTTAGTAGATCATCAGGATATGGCGCTAGCTAGCGAAGTGTTAAAAGAAGGGCGGGCTCTAATTTTTGTCATTAATAAAATTGACACCGTGCAAGGTGACAAAGAAAAGTTTTTGCGTCAGGTTCGAACTCAACTCAACGAATTGTTTAGTGAAGTTGACGGTGCTGCAATTCTTGGTATCTCGGCGCAAACTGGTTACAATGTTGATAAATTGATGAGCTATCTCCTTAAAACTTATCAGCAGTGGCAGATCCGCATTTCAACTAGCAAGCTCAATGATTGGCTACAAGAAGCAACATTGCGCCATCCACCAAAAATGCAAAAAGGCCGCGAAACTAAAGTAAAATATATCACTCAGATCAAAACCAGGCCACCAACTTTTGCCGTTTTCACCAATCACGTTAAAGCAATTCAATCTGATTATAAAAGATATCTAACTAATGCCTTAAGAAGAGACTTTGACCTTGGTCTATCGCCAGTTCGAATGTTGATACGCAAATCCGACAATCCTTATGCGCATTTAGCTAAAAAGAAAAAGTAATCTGAAAAAAAGATTTGTAGCATTTTCTCATTGACTATCGACAAAAATTACCTTTTTCTTGCTTTCAAAAAATTCGCAATATATCATTGAGCAAGTTTTTGTGATATATAATATTCTTAATTACATAGCTTATGCCAGGCGATAGCATTCTTCTTACAGCCTTGGAGAGTAGTGACTTGTTATTATTACGGCATTACTACAAAAGATGCCAGAGCGGATATTACTTACAAAGGGGGTGAGGAGGCTTCCCCCATTGAATGGTGTCAGTAAAATGATAGAAAGTTTATGACTAAGCACCTAAAGCGCACTATTCTTTTTCAGAAAAAAAAAGCGATCAAGGTCACAAAAGGGAGTCATTTATGCCTTTCTTAGATTTTAGGCAATAATATCCCGAAGCCCTTTTTCTTTCGCCATTTTTGCGTCCAAGACTTTCCAAGGCCAGTTTTTTCACCAATAAATCATTTTAAGTACCACTAAATAGAGCGTAGATTGCTGTATTAACAAATCGCAAAAAGCATCAATTTGTTAATAAAGTTTAACCTACTTATTTAGTATACACTGTATAAAAATAAAGGTCAATATTATTTTTTAACTATTACCTTCTTTTATCTTTTTCTTTGACGGGTAGGGTTGTAGAGATTGGCTTTAAAGGTGTTGGGTTTGGTTTATTATAATGCTCTTGCAACATTTCTTTGATCTTAGCTCTGCCAGGAAGGTGTATAGCTTGCACTAAAGGATCCACCTCTGTCTCCACTAAAAACTGTGACTTGCTTCTTTCAAAGCCCCTTTCCAATAATATCTTTACCATGTCATCTTTGTCTTCCATGATGGCAACCATCATCGGTGAACTATAAGGAGTTAATGTTTTGCCACAATGATTTGGGTTGGGATCCCATCCATTATCAAGCATCGATTCAATAAACTGAGTTCCTGCTCTGAAAGCTTGGGATGTAAAGTTATCGAACGTTTCCAAATTTAGAGGGTGTTCATTGAGAAATCTTTTTAATATTTGAGGTTCTATTTTTTGGATGCCAGCTCGAAAATCTTTAATATCACCATCCCTTAATGATTCACATAGCAATCTTATTAATTTAAAAGATTCGGGGCTTTCAAGATATAAATGTAGCACGGGGTTGATTCTGTCAACCTCTATCATTGTATGGGCCTTATTTTCGGGATCGATTCTTCTGAGCATGAATTCAAAATCAAACTTGTAAGCATCGAGATAAGACTTTGCTTTGTAAAAATCTTGAGTTGATGTTGGGCTTTTAGGGTCGCGAACTTGAGATATAGTTTTTTGCACATTGCTAAGATGACTATTTAGTCGATGAACTCTTGTTGACATATCCATTATATCGTTAATAGCCTTTGTTTTGGGATTTTCCGATGGTGGGTATTTTGACATTACAGCTTCTACCTTTCTGTGAGCACTAATATCATCAATTGCTTCAGTGGCTAATTTTGCAATAAATATACCGATCTGTCTTTCTGAAAAAAGTGAATTTGTTAAATAGTAAGATTTAACGCAATTCTCCAGAATTCTGCCAACCGATTCTCCTGATGCTATTGAGTTAAATAACATCATGTTAACATGATGTGGCCGGCTAATTATTTTTGAGCTTGCAAAAAAGTCTTTATAGTAATGATCTAAGGATTGTTTTGTCAAGGGATCATCGGGATCTTGCGCCCTTTCTGACAGCTCCAGCAATTCATAGTCCGATTTTAGTAAAATATATAAATCCATTACTGTGAAAACACGATCAGGAAGGTATAAAGTGGGCAATTCTTTGGATTCCATAGATAGAGTGTGGGCGAATAACCCTGATATATTTTTTGATGTTATCAAATCATAGTATTCAACAAGGCTTTCTTGGTTGGGTATCGGTCTATGTGAAGATAGAGCTCTTATCGAGGTGGTAGGATGAAACATTGAGGGTAGGGTGGCTGCAATTGTTCGCTGATAAGGCCTAAAAAAGGGGTTTTTATCCACTACCAAGGTAGTTAGTTGTTGTCGCGGTAGTTTTGAGGAGGTTGTTGCAATCCTTAGAGTGCGAGTTGCTGCACCGACCACTCCGGCAATTTTATTTATCCTAGACATCGATACTGCATTATAAATTTACAATATATTTGGCAAAATATATTCTTCCATCTCATGCTATAGATAAACATTATATTTGTCAAACTGCAGTATGTTTTGCTAGATTTTTATCAAATTATACCTCATCAACATTTTTATCAACATATACTTCTAGCGTTTTACTGACTTTTTTTAAGATAAATTCTTCAGCGACCACCTCAAGTTCTTTTTGCTTATCGGCAATTTCATCTTTATTTTTGGTCGAGCCAATCATCTGCTCAAGCTCTTGTAGCTTGATAGCGATTTGCTGTTTTTCTTGTGTGGTTACCATTTGCGGATATTGTTGCAAGTCTCGCTTCATAAAGGCAATATTTTGCTTTGCTTCACGAATAGTTTCTGCCAGTAAGCGCGCCGTCATATCTTCTTTTGAATGCTGCAATGAGTCAACCAGCATATGCTTGATCTGTTCATCGCCAAGGCCATAGCTCGGCTTGATCTGAATTTCTTGAATTTTACCAGTGATTTCTTCTTTAGCGCTTACACTAAGCAGTCCATCTGCATCAACTTTAAAAGTCACCAATACTCGCGCCAGTCCAGCGCGCATTGCCGGAATACCAGTCACCTCAAAATTCGCTAAACTACGACAATCTTTGGCAAATTCACGCTCGCCTTGCACAATATGAAGCTTAAGACCGGTCTGATTATCAGCATAAGTAGTAAATTCTTTAGCCATCGCAATAGGAATGGTAGTATTTCTAGCAATAATTTTATCAACAATGCCGCCCATCATCTCAACGCCCAAAGATAAAGGTAGGACATCTAAAAGCAGACTATCACCTTTACCACTCAAGCTGTAAGCTTGTAGAACTGCCCCTTGGGCCACGGTACAATCTGGATCATGCTGCGAATATATATCAGCAGTGCCAAATATCTCAGCTAAATAATCCTGGATTTTAGTTATTCTGGTCGAGCCACCAACCAAAATAATGCCTTGAATTTGGTTTTTTTCACTACCAATATCCAGCTCCAACTCATTAATCAAATTATTGGTAATTGCAGCAGTTTTAGCGATGATCGGATCAATAATTTCATCAAATTGCGCTTTGTTATATGAAAAATCTTGATTATCAATAGTAAAATCAAATAAATTTTCACTAGCAAAGGCCTCTTTGATCAATTTAGCGATATTAACTAAGCTAATTTTATCAATTTTGGCAATATTTTTGCTAATAAAGCTATATTCTTGATTGATATTGCTGGCAAAATTTGCATTTTTAGCAATTAAATCTTTAGCTATTAACTCATCGATATCGTCGCCGCCCAAATTGTTATCACCGCTAACTCCTAGAACTTTAAAAACGCCTTTTTTCATTTTCAAGATCGAGACGTCAAAGGTGCCGCCACCTAAGTCATAAACGCCGTAAATACCTTCTTTATTGTTATCAAGTCCGTATGCAAGAGCGGCTGCGGTTGGCTCATTAACAAGTCTAGCAACATCGATACCAGCTAATTTGGCCGATAATTTAACAGCATTTTTAGCCGCTTCATCAAAATAAGCTGGAACCGTAATTACCGCCTTCACCAATTCCTCAGGAGTAATCTCAATAGCCATATTTTTTAACGCTAAATCTTTGAGATATTTTAGTATTTGCGCAGTAATTTCTTCTACTGAAAGTAATTTATTGGCAATCTTGATATTTAATTCGCTGTGTTGATCATCGCTTTTAGCAAATTCAAAATTAAAATCGTCTTTCTTATCCTTAACATCGTCATAACCTTTGCCAAGCAACCTTTTGATTGAAGAGATTTTGATCGCGCAGTCACTTTTGACCGCCTTATTGCCAATAAAACTAATATCACCGCTATTGTCAAATGAAATTATCGAGCGGTGCAGTTGCTGGTTTTGTTCGTCTTTAAAAAAGCGCACCTCTTCATTGATCACCATACCAACAAGCGAGTTGGTGGTGCCAAAGTCAATCCCAATGATCGGTAGTTCTTGCTGCGTCGCTTCTTCTTCTAATACAGGCTCTTCAATTGTTAGTAATGGCATAAAATATCAATAAATTTACAATAAATTAATTATAGTAAAAATATTTTTTATTGCAAGCTAATATCAGTAATGAGTACTGGTTATAAAAACTAGCGAAACTAAACAATGTTAAAAAAAACTCTTGACATTAATAACTGTGCATTGTATAATAAAGTTGGAGCACAAAATTAATTTCTTTATAAATGCTTGAAATTGCCAGCTTTAACGATCATAACCAGCACTTTACTGGCTTTGAGTCTTTTTTAAATTTGATCAAGGCGATTGCAAGATGCTGGGTGTAGCAATATAAAGTGAAGGCTTTGGTTAATGATTATCTGCTAGTATACCCCCCTCCTCTTGGTAGTGGGGGAGGGGGTGTTGCTGATTTGACCATTGCCATATCCCATTGCATTCCTTGCCCGTTACCTTGCAATGAAGCCAAGCCTGCTGACCGTGGAGATGTCCTTGGTGCCATTTCGGGGATTGCATCTGCAAGTTTTTGCAGTGAATCATCACCCAACTGCGTATCCACCCCTGCGGTAAGTGCATCAACATCAGGAAAATTTTTCATAGGTGGTGTCAAGGGTGCTTGGTGCGCACCTGTACTGACCACGCTGTGATATACTATTTGAGATTCGGCGGGATTCATATAGGGGCTTGATAATTGATAGACTTCTGTTAAATTTCTTATTTTCATTTTATTAACCAATGCATCCATAAAGCAGTTATTGAAGGTTGCGGGATTGAAACTTTTATAAAGCTCAATATTATTGTCCGCATCCGCATATCCATGTCCTTTTCGTATAAGCTGATCGTGGATTAAATCTGAAAGGCTGCGATGTTGCAAAACGGCTGCATTAACTTCTCCCGCGACAGCATAAGTATTATAAGGAAAGGCTGAAGACATAAGTAGTAAATTAATTAATATTTATATATTAATTAGATAGTTACTAGTTTGTCTTGTCTAGTATATTGTAACATTTTTGCAATCAATGTTGCAAATTAGAACATTAATGATATTTTATTTACAAGATTTTTTTAAGATCGGATAGGGCTTTTTTTAGGTATTTTGCCTTCATTAGGCTTTGCGCCGCTGCGGTGAATTGATTTGTTGTTAGTAGATTCTTGGTGTCGTTTAAGGCTGTGGTAACCATATTTTGCAGCTCATTTTTTAGCTGCTGCTTTTGAATATCGTCGCTGGCGAGAATTTCTTCTTGCAACTCCATGACTTGTTGTAAAACTTGCATATCAACCTTGGGTGCTTTAGAGTCATCATTAACATCGACGCCGTTAATTTTCAAAATGTGAGCAGATCTTAAAATAGGATCGTTAAGAACCTTGAAGCCATCGTTTAAGGCAATAGACTTTTCAATTTCATCGATTCCAGCTTTATCTGGATGAAAACTTCTTTGAAAATCGTGATATTTTTCTTCTAATAGATCAAGGTCAATATCGTATTCTTCTTTTATTTCAAAAATATCAAAATAATTAATCATCGCTTGATTTCGGGATTTGATTCTTGTCTCTTAGTAATTAGCATATCAATATTAATATTGTAAAATTTTTAACAAAAATGTCAAGTTTTAGATTTTTCATATTTTTGCTATATCTTATTATCGCACTACCTTTTTCTGCGAGCTCTGCCGAATATAGGCTGGGTTACTTAAAGCATGACCTAAAGTACTTTGGCAACGGTAAAGAGGAGGGTGGCTATGATATTAATTTAGAGTATTTGGATTTTTTACCAAGTTTTGACAATATATATCAGCTTGCAGGTGCGTCCTTAAGTATTGACGGCGGAACTGATTATTTATATTACGGCGCAGGTTATAGAAAGAATTTTACCAATAATTTGTATGGACAGATAGATCTATCGTTAACATACCATACTGATAGGCATAGTAAATGTTCTTTTTTGCCCAGGGAGTCTTTGGCGCTTGGATTTAAAACTGATAAAAATTATTTTGTGGAGTTATTCTTAGACCATACTTCAGATGCTTTTATTTGCGAGCCTAATAAGTCAATTGAGCCTGGTGGAGTAAGGTTTGCGGTTGAGTTTTAATCCTAAAAAGTATTCTAGTTTTTTGTTTACAATTTACTTTTGAGAAAAAACTAATATCGTGTAACGAAATTTTTTTTACTAAACTTTAAAACTCTCTCCGCAGCCGCATCTGCCCTTTTCATTAGGATTAACAAAGTCGAATCCAGCCTCTAGTTCCTCTTCTTTATAAACCATTTCAGAGCCAATCAGGAACATTGAAATTTTAGGATCGATGAAGACCTTGAGATCATCGGCAATTACCACGTCATCAAATTTAGTGATATTTTTATCTTTTACCGCATATTCTATGGCGTAAGATAAGCCGGAGCATCCCCTAGTGCGAACGCCAACCCTGATACCATTGCATGGGTCCTTTCTGGCTTTTAGTAATTCGCAAAGTTGCACCTTGGCATCATCAGAGATGGTTACGTAATCAACTACAGGATTTCCTTCTTCAGTTATATTGTTTGAGAAGCTAAAACTCATAATGTTAAGAGTTTATTTAAGAGCTTTGGCTATTATTTCTGTAGTCTTCAATAGCTGCTTTAATGGCTTCTTCAGCCAAAACTGAGCAATGAACTTTTACTGGGGGTAGTGATAATTCTTCACTAATTTCTTTATTGGTAATTTTTTCTGCTTCTTCAATATTTTGACCTTTAATCCATTCAGTTGCTAAAGAGCTAGAGGCAATCGCAGAGCCGCAGCCAAAAGTTTTAAACTTCGCATCCTTGATAACACCTTCTTCAACTTTAATTTGTAGCTTCATCACGTCGCCGCAAGCAGGAGCGCCTACTAAGCCAGTACCAACACCATTTTCTTCCTTACCAAAGGAGCCAACATTCTTTGGATTTTCATAATGATCAAGTAATTTTTTTGAATAAGCCATATTTTTACTTTTTTAATTAAACTTTTTAAAAATTATCTCTATAATTATACAATATAAAGAATAAAATTGCAACTTTTTGTAAAATTTCAATTTAAGTTCATTTTTAATGCGATTTCCATTGAATCGAATTAATATCGATTCCCTCTTCAATCATTTCCCATAGGGGCGATAGGTCACGCAATTTTTGTACTTTTGATTTTACTAAATCAATGGCGTAGTCGACCTCCTCTTCGGTTGTGTATTTACCAATTCCAAATCTAATAGAAGTATGTGCTAGGTCATCATTGACGCCAAGAGCGTGCAGCACGTATGAAGGCTCCAAGCTAGCTGAAGTGCAAGCTGAGCCACTGGAAACTGCCAAATCTTTGATCGCCATGATCATTGATTCACCTTCAATTCCTGAAAAACTTAAGTTCAGGTTGCCCGGAAAGCCTTTTTCACGATCGCCATTTAGGTAAATTTTTGGAATCTCCATGATAGTATCATAGAATCTATCGCTTAATTTTTTAATATGCTCGTAATTTTCTGTCATCTCGATTTTAGCTAAACGTGCAGCTTCGCCCAGGCCAGCAACTAATGAGGTTGGTAGGGTTCCAGATCTAATTCCTCTTTCTTGGCCGCCACCTGAGATGATCGGCTTGATTCTAACTCTTGGTTTTCTTCTTAGATAGATAGCTCCAATACCCTTTGGCCCATATATTTTGTGGCCCGAGATACTCATTAAGTCGATATTCATTTCATCGACATCGATATCAATTTTGCCAAAAGCTTGCGCCGCGTCAGTGTGGAAAAATACCTTATTTTTACGGCAAATTGCACCGATCTCTTTTAATGGCTGGATAATCCCAATCTCGTTATTTAGCGCCATTATTGAAATAATCGCAGTTTTTTCAGTGATTGCCGCTTCTAAAACTTTTAAATCAACTAGGCCATTTTCTTGCACTGGCAGGAAAGTTACATCAAAACCTTCTTGCTCAAGATCGCGAGCTGAGTTGATTACGCATTTATGCTCAGTGGCTATGGTAATAATATGATTTTTCTTTTCTTTATAGAATCTTGCAACACCTTTGATAGCAATATTATTTGATTCAGTAGCTCCAGAAGTGAAAAACACCTCTTTGTTGTTAGCGCCAATTAGATCAGCAACATGGCCACGTGCTATTTCTGTGATTTCTTCCGCTTTCCAGCCATATTCGTGCGATCTAGAATGCGGATTGCCAAAGTCGTTTTTCATAACCTCGGTCATTTTTTCTACAACCCTGGGATCAATGGGGGTCGTGCTCTGGTAATCTAAATAAATCGGTAATTTTACTGTCATGTATCAAAAAAAATTAATTAGAGTAATATTATAACATTAAAATATTTAAATTTAAAGTATTTTTAATAATATTTACTCATATTTTTGGGTAAAACTTTACGAAGGCTTTGTTTTTTGGTAAAAAGATTCAAAGACTTCCAGGAATTTCCTGGCTTCGTCCATGGTATTGTGCGAATCAAGACTTATCCTCATCGCCCCTTGGAATTCTTCACTGACACCCATTGCTTTTAATATTCGAGGTGCTTTTGTTGATCCTGAAGAGCAGGCGGATCCAACACTGATAGCGATATTGTTGAGGTCAAAATGCATCATTTTAGTTTGACCATCGGAGTTTCTTAGTGCCATGTAGCTGGTATTTCCTACCCTATCAGTATCTTCACCAAATATTTTAATATCGTCATTAGCCATTCCTTTGATTTGCGCTTCTATAAAATCACGAATTTTTGCTACCTGCTGCATATTATTTATCTTGTCATCAAGGGATCTTACGCTTTGCGCAAATCCAGCTATGCCAGCGCAGTTGAGGGTACCGCTTCTCTTGCCCTTTTCATGGCCGCCACCATATAATAACGGCTGAATGTCAAGACCTTTTCTGACCATTAAGCAGCCATTACCCTGAGGTCCATTTATTTTATGTGCCGATATTGAGGCTAGGTCGACATTTAAATCTTCAAGGTCAATTTTTATTTTACCGCAAGCTTGCACCATATCAGAATGCAGTAAAGCCTTGTGCTGGTGAGCTATTTTTGCAATTTCTTTAATCGGCTGTATTATTCCTGTTTCGCTATTGGATAGCATCACTGATACTAAGATATTTTGAGCTTTTGAGCTTGACAATGTTGATTCTAAGTGATCTAGGTCGATTAATCCGTTACTTTTGATTTTAACAAGGGTGATTTCGCTTGATTTTGGCCTGCTATTATATACCGAGCTGTGCTCGATGTCAGAAAAAATCACTTGGTCATAATTGCCACCAAAAATTGCCATGTTATTAGCTTCAGTGCCTCCCGAGGTGAAGAATGTATCATAATTTATAGCATTTAAAGCGTTAGAAATTACCTCTCTGGCATCTTCAATTATTGCAGATGTTTTGCGGCCAAGTTGGTGGCTAGATGATGAGTTGTGAGATATAAGATATGTTTGTGTTATTTTTTCTAGCACTTTTTGCGATATCTGAGTAGTTGCGTTATTATCGAAATTTATCAAGCTCATTAATTAATTAATTTAAATTGTTATTGTAAACATCAGCAATCGAGACGGAGTCTAGATAGTTAACTATTCTATTTTCAAGGCCGTACCATAGCTTGTGAGTTTTACATTTAATATTATCAGTCTCGAGACTTAAGTTACAGCTCTCATTTGGCTTGGTACAAGAGGTCATCCTTAGTTTTTCACCAGTTGCGGCAATAATTTGTGAAATGGAAATTTGATCTGGTTTTTTGGCCAAAAAATAGCCGCCACCCGGACCTTTTTTTGACTTTACAATGCCGCTCCTTCTTAGGTTGGCAAAAATCTGCTCAAGATAAGGTAGGGGCATGGTATGTTTTTGTGCAATATCATCCAGCTTAACAGTTTTTATTTTACTTTGCGAGGTATTTTCAAAATTGCAAAGATCTAAAATTGCAGTTACTGCATATTTACCTTTATTATTCAATATCATAATTTTTGTAAATTATTGTCGATAATAGCTATATTATATAATAGTTGATTTAAAAAGTCAACTATATTAGGAATAAAAACCTAAAAACATCTTGACGAATGCGATGTTATATTGTAACATAAAGTCGTTATCAGATTTATTTTTATTTAATATTTTAAAGTAATATAACAATGAAAAAATTTAAGACCGCAGTAGTTATTTCTTCTTTACTGTTTTCAACTAGTACATTTGCTCAAGACGCTAATAGACTTAATGAAATTGTGGTTACCGCTAACCCACTTGGAAGATCAGCAAGTCAAATATCACAGCCTGTTAATGTTGTTGCTGGCGATGAGTTAGTATATAAGATGCAACCAACAATTGGAGAAACTTTATCAAAAGAACCTGGTATCAGATCTACATATTTCGGTCCTGGTGCTAGTAGGCCTGTAATTCGTGGCTTACAAGATGATCAAATTTTGGTTTTACAAAACGGCTTAGGAAATATTGATGCTTCGGCGGCTAGTGTTGATCATAATGTTTCAATTGATCCTCTTACTGTTGAAAGAGTTGAGGTTGTTAGAGGTCCGGCTGCTCTTCTTTACGGCTCTAGGGCTGTTGGCGGTGTGGTGAATGTGATTGATAACAGAATTCCTGATCAGCCTATCGATGAGTTAGTGACTGGTGTCACCGATGCCAGATTCAACTCTGCTAATAACGAAAGAGCGGGGTCAATCCTTTTGGAAGGTGGTATTGAAAATTATGCGTGGCATATTAATGGCTTCAAGAGAATTACTGATGATATTGATATTCCTGGCTTTGCTAGGTCTGAAGTTTTGCGTGCATCTAATCCAGGAGCTAACGAAACTAAAGATAGCTTAACCAATAGTAATTCTAATAGCGATGGAGGAAGTTTTGGCCTAACTAGATTCCTTGATAATGATAAGGGTTATATTGGCGCTTCCGTAACTAGAAATGAGAATCGTTATGGTACAGTTGCTGAAGAGGATGTAACGGTTGATATGGATCAAACTAGGTTTGATGTTGCTGGTTTATATAAAAAGCCATCGCAGTCAATCAAAGAGGTCAGATTTAAAGCTGGAGTTTCAGAGTATCAGCACACAGAGTTTGAGGGAGACGAAACTGGTACTATTTTCGAGAACGATGGTTATGACGGTCGTGTAGAGATTGTTCATGAGAAAATTGCTGGTCTTGAAGGCGCTATAGGTTTTCAATCTTCCAGAAGTGAATTCTCCGCCCTTGGTGAGGAGGCTTTCATCCCGAAAACCGATACCAAAACTAATGCTATCTTCCTTCTTGAGGAGTTGCCGGTTGATAAGTTTACTTTCCAATTTGGCGCTAGGGCTGAAAAGCAAGAAATTGACAAAGAGGGTTCTAGTGTTGTCAGACTAGGTACTAATGATGACTCTAGAGAGGATGATACCTTTAGTGGTTCAGCTGGATTTGTATACAAACCAGGTAATGATTATGCGGTTGCGTTGTCGACTTCTTACACACAGCGCGCTCCAAATGCTCAAGAGTTTTTCGCTAACGGAGTTCACGTTGCCACTGGAGTTTTTGAAAGAGGCGATAGAGATATCAAGATCCAGAAATCTACTGGTGTTGATTTATCATTTCGTAAAGAAAAAGGCTCTGTAACCGGTGAAGTTAACTTGTTCTATAATCAGTTCCAGGATTTTATAACATTAGTTAATACTGGTGGTTTTACCGCAGAGGATGGTGAGAATTTTCCAAATTTTTCTTTTGTCAACTTACCAGCTAAATTCTATGGTCTAGAAGCGAAGTCTTTGTTTAATATCTTTAAGGCCGGTTCTACCAAGTTTGATATCGAAGTTCGAGGTGATTATGTCGAAGCCAAGAACCGTAGAACTGGAGAGCACTTATCTCGTATTTCACCGGCTCGAGTTGGAACTAGCTTGATCTATAAGCAAAATAAACTTGGCCTAAGATTGGATGCTGACCAAACTTTTGCACAAACTAATATCGCTCAGGGCGAGACTAAAACCAAGAGTTATTTGATGCTCGACTTCGGTGTTGACTATCAAGTTAACGTTGGAAATACCAACTCTCTGCTTTATGTTAAGGGAACTAATCTACTAGATGAAGAGGCAAGAAATCACGTTTCTTTCATCAAGGATGTTGCTCCATTAATGGGTAGATCATTTGTGGTAGGAATTAGAACCGCCTTTTAATTAATTATCTAAGGATGTTAGAAAGATTGCAGAATTGCTGGCCACTAGCTATTTCTGCAATCTTCCACCTAGCGCTAATTTCAGTGATAGTTTTTAGCTTTACTGAGCCTAGTAGTAAAAAAGCCGAGGTTGGAGTTAGTATAATGTCTAATCAGTTATTTTCCAAGATCTGTCAAAAGCAGCAAAGAGTTATTAAAGACAAGAAAAAGCATAGACATAAGATAGTTGCAAAAAGCAAGAGCAATAATATCAAAAAAGATGTTGAGGAGGATGATTCTAGAAAAGAACAGGGTAAAAAAATTAGAGATATTTCTTACACTAAAGATGTCTACAAGATAGGCTCTAAGCAAAATCCAGCGCCACCATATCCCAGAATTGCTAAGCTTCGAAATTATCAAGGCCTGGTTGAAATATGTATTATATCAGATAATGACGGTAAGGTGGTTAATGCTGAAATTCATAAATCTAGTGGATATTCGTCTCTTGATAGATCAGCTTTAAGAACTATCAAGGGCTGGAAGCTGGCCATTAAAAATAGTACGCAAGAGGAAGGTCGAGAGCAGCTATATAGATTGATAGTGCCAATTAGTTTTGTAATAAATAATTAGCTATTCACAGCTATGACAAACGCCCCCAATCTCGATCGAAATATTTCTTATTTGAAAGTTGCTATCAAGGGCAATATTGTTGATCTGTTTGCTAATTAAGTCGTTATTCTTAAGTTCTTGGGTTTTGTTGCATTTATCGCAAGTTAAAAAATAGCACTGATCATGCTGCTTGTCCGGATTTGAGCAAGCAACGTAGCTATTCGAGCTATGTAGTTTATGTACTAAGCTATTTTCTAGCAAAAAATCTAAGGTACGATATACCGTTGGTGGCTTTGCCGAGGGGTCTTTTTTTTGCAAAATATCCAGTATATCATAGGCTTTGATAGGCTTTTGGTTTTTTGATATAATGTCAAAAACCTTTTTACGCAAACTGGTAAAGCGTAGCTTTTTTTCACCAATTAAAAATTTTTCTATCTCGCCATGGGTTTTGTTGCAATTATTCATTTCTACATTGTATCGATTAAATTTTTTTCTAAATTTATTAGAATTTAACTTTACCACTTTGTAATCAATAATTCAACAAAAACATGCAGTAAATGTAGGCAAATTCAATTATTTGCCTTGACTTTTTAATAGATGAGTAGTATAATGTGTTTTTAATGTGCTTTTTTCTAGCAGGCGCTATTACTAATTAATCGATGAATTAGCTAGAAGTTCATCAGTAAAAGTGATATTATTATGTCCACTCAAGCAAAAAATCAAGAATTATTACAAAAAGAGATAGTAGAGCAAGAAACAATATTTGCTCAAGAAGATTTCTCGAAGTTACTAGATACATTCGAAGATCTAGGTCAAAAATTCAAAGAAGGAAGTGTAGTTAAAGGCGTTATCGTCGGTATCGATGATAGATCAGTATCTGTTGATATTGGCGCTAAATCAATTGGTTTCATTGACTCTAATGAGTTCAGAAGGGATCCTGAAATAAATGTCGGCGATGTTGTGGATGTATTCTTACTTCGCCTTGAGAACAAAAGAGGTGATCTGATAATTAGCCGTGAAAATGCAAGAAGGTTAAATAACTGGAACTACCTAAGGTCATGCATGGAGAATAAAGTTGACATTGAGGCCAAGATTATTGGTCGCGTTAAAGGTGGTTACGCTGTTGATTATAACGGTATCATCTGTTTCTTGCCAAGAAGTCAGGTTGATACTATGTTAATTACTGATGATGAGTTCTTAATTAACAAAGATGAGAAGTTACAAGTGTTAAAAATTGATGATGTTAGAGGTAATATTGTCGTATCCAGAAGGGCAATCTTAGAAATTCAAAGAAATGCTGAAAAAGAGAAGTTGCTATCTAAAATACAAGTTGGTGATACTCTTGATGGTGTTATTAAAAATATCACTGATTATGGTGCCTTTATTGACTTTGGAAGCTTTGATGGCCTTCTTCACCTTACTGATATTTCGTGGTGCCGTGTTCGCCACCCATCAGAAGTCCTAAAGGTAGGTCAAGAAGTTACTGTTCAAGTTATCAAGTACGATGACAAGACTAAGAGAGTTTCATTGGGTATGAAGCAGTTGCAGAAAAACCCATGGGAATCAATTTCTGATAAGTATCCAATCGGCAGTACTGTTAAAGGCCAGGTAACTAATCTTACTAATTATGGCGCCTTCATCGAGATCGAAAAGGGTATCGAGGGCCTTGTTCACGTTTCTGAAATGAGCTGGTTGAAAAATAACTCGGCTCCTAGTAAATTCTTGAATCAAGGTCAAGAAGTTGAGGTTATGGTTCTTGACATTAACCCTCAAAATCACAGAATTTCATTAGGAATCAAGCAATGTGAGAAAAATCCATGGCAGATCTTCTCTGATAGTCACAAGGTTGGTGATGTAGTTGAGGGTGTAGTTAGGAATTACACTGAATTTGGCTTATTCATCGGTTTTGATAGTGGCGTTGATGGCTTGGTGCATATGTCTGATATTACTAACGAAAGCAATCCAGAGGAAGTTGTAAAAACTTTCAAGAAAGATGAGAAGATTAAGGCTGTAGTTCTTGGCTCTAATCATGAAAAAGAAAGAATTTCTCTAGGTATTAAGCAAGTTGGCAACGAAGACTTCCAAAAAGAGTTTGACAAGTTGGATATCGGCGAAGTTGTTTCGTGTGCGGTTGTTAACGTCAAAAAAGACTTTATCGAAGTTGAGCTTGATTTGGGGTTAAAGGCTGTAATCAAGAGATTAGATTTAGCTAACTCTAAGCAAGAACAGAGAACTGATAAATATAGTGTTGGCGACATTACTGAAGCTAAAATTACTTTATTCAATAAGGTCAGTGGTAAAATTCTTCTTTCAATTAAAGAGCTGGAAGTTCAGCAGCAAGAAGCTCATATCTATTCTGACAATCAGACTGGTCAAACTATCGGTGATTTAGCAGGTGATCTACTTAAAAAGGTAGGGGAAAATGCTAAGCAAAACGAAAAAAAGTCTGAAGACAAAGAGTAGTTATCTTTATTGATTATAATCTATTTAAGCCCCTGCTGCTAATTAGTGGCAGGGGTTTTTTATTGCCCTCCTTATTATTATATTTTTACTTTACATTTATCATTGTAGCTGTCATAATTAATATTGTAATTATATTATCATTATAATAAATATTATATCATGTCTGATCTTTCAAATAACTTAGCTATCTTATCTTACCTCAAAGATAAAGTGCATAAATGGAGAAATATTTCTATTCTATTGGTAGCAATTTGTGTAGTACTAATGGCTAGAGTTATAGTTGGCGGTGATATTTCTGATAAAATAGAGTTGTCTGATGAATATGTTGCAAAAATAGAAATTTCAGGTCCGATATTTGAGAATGATTACCGCAGTAAAGTACTAAAGGATCTAGAAGAGGATGAATCAGCGAAAGCTTTGATAGTCAAAGTTAACAGTCCCGGCGGATCCATGGTTGGTAGCGAAATATTATATAGTGAGCTACGTAATATTGCAAAAAATAAACCAATTGTTGTTTTAATGAATTCTATTGCAGCTTCAGGGGGCTACATGGCATCTCTAGCATCAGATCACATAATAGCTCACAATGGTACTATCACAGGCTCTATTGGTGTCTTACTACAATCTGCAGAGATGGTCAATTTGGCAAAAAAACTAGGTGTTGGTTTTAATACTTATAAATCAGCTCCTCTAAAAGCAGTACCTTCTCCTTTTGAAAAGTCAAATCAGGCTGTAGATAAAGTTATTAATTCATCAATTCAAGATAGTGCTAGCTTTTTTTATGATCTAGTAAAGAGTAGAAGAGGTAAAAAGCTTGCTAAAGCTAGCTATACTAAGGCTTTTGATGGTCGGATTTTCACAGGCAGGCAGGCTGTCAAAATCGGCTTAGTTGATCAAATTGGTAATTTTGACTCAGCAGTTAAGCATCTGCAGGAAAAGTACAAGATAGATACCGATAAAATTAAAAAAGTCGAACTTTCTAAGCCCAGTAAAAGCATTTTAGATAAGTTATCGGCATCTTTTCCAGGCTTAAATCAGGCGCAATCTAGTAATAAAATCATGGCGATCTTGCCTTTTTAAATTAAATATGTTAAAATATTAATTTAGTATTTGATTTTAATATATTACGGTAGTATTATATTATTAGATTGTTACTAATGTGATTGTAATGATCACTTATATATTAATAAAATATTTGTTTTATGACCAATAACGACATTTTCGAAAGAGTGAAAAAAATCATTATCAATCACCTCGGAGTTGAAGAATCAAAAGTTTCAGAAGCTGCTGCTTTTATAGACGATCTAGGTGCTGATAGCCTTGATCAAGTTGAGCTTGTAATGGCGTTCGAAGAGGAGTTTGGTGTTGAAATCCCAGACGATGCAGCTGAAAAAATCACTACCGTAGGTAGTGCTGTAAAATATATTTCAGAAAACGTATAATAAAAGTTTTTCCTAGAAATGACTAGCAATTATGCATTAAGTGTAGTTGATTTATTTAAAAGCTATAATGATAAGCTAGTCATTGATGGTGCTAATCTGAGCTTGGCAAAAGGTAAGATACATTGCCTAGTTGGATTAAATGGTCAAGGCAAAACCAGTCTTATCAAATGCGTACTAGATTTGTGTAGCTTTGATTCAGGTAATATCAATATATTTGGTAAATTATCTAGTAATCATGAATCTAGATCGCTAGTATCCTACCTACCAGAAAAATTTTCTCCCTCTCCTGACATCAAGGGTATAGAGTTCCTCAAATTTAGTCTCAGTTTAAATAGCAAGAAAATCGATTTGCATAATCTTGACGATTTATGCAATATGTTTAGTCTTGACCAGGAGGCCTTAAATAGAAAAGTATCGACCTATTCCAAGGGTATGGTGCAAAAGCTTGGCTTGATATCAACCTTTCTTGTTGATGCTGAGCTTGTGATTCTTGATGAGCCGATGAGTGGACTTGACGTGCAGTCAAGAAGGGGGTTAAAGAGTCTTATGACGCAAAGTTCCGTTTCTAGAAAGAGAACCATATTTTTTACCTCTCATATATTGTCAGATGTTGAAGAGATTTGTGACGAAGTGTCAATATTGCACAAATGCAAAATTAGATATAGCGGCTCAGTACGGGGTTTTTATACATCGGGTAAGGATGATAATATGGAAGAGTGCTTTTTGAATATTATTAAAGAGTTCCGGTGATCTGAATCTTTAACTTTTCAACTAGGTTTGAAAAGTTGCTATCATTTGCCATTTCTTTTTCGATTGCTTTAACGGCATATAATACAGTTGCATGGTTTTTGTTAAAATCTTTTCCTATTTTTGGATAGCTCAAATTAGTCATTGCTTTTGATAAATACATTGCAACCTGCCTTGCTCTAGCAACATCTTTCATTCTATTTGACTGTGATAATAGGGCAGTTTTAACGTTGAAGTGATTGGCTACAACTTTTTTAATGCTCTTTGTTGAAACATCAAGGCTTTCATTGTTATCATATTCTTTAATGATAGTGTCGGCCATGTCTTGAGTCACCTCCTCTTCTTCGAGTATCGATCTGGCTGCTATTTTTCTAAGAGCGCCATCAAGATCTCTGATGGAGAGTTTTAATTTATTAGCCATAGCTTCTAAGATATTCTCTTCAATATCGAGGTTCATCATTTTAGCTTTTTCTTTTAACAGGTTAATTCTGTCATTGAAGTCAGGCTTTTTGAAGTTCAGGATCATTCCTCCTGAGATTCTAGATTTTAGTTTTTCATCAATTGATTCAAGGTCAGAAGGGCTTCTATCGCAAACCAAAATCACTTGTTTATTATTTTCAACTAAATGATTAAAGCTATGCATGAATTCTTCTTGAGTACTTTTTTTACCAGCAATAAACTGCACATCATCAATGATTAAGACGTCAACCGATCTAAATTGCTCTTTGAAATTCATCATATCGTTACTTCTAACTGACTTGACAAAGTGGAACATGAATTTCTCAGCAGATAAATACACTACTTTTTTATTGGCATCGGTGCCCTTGATGTGCCATGCTATAGCTTGAGCTAGGTGAGTTTTGCCCATGCCAACTCCACCGTGGATGAATAGTGGTATTGCATCATCAAATAAATCTAATTGAGAGTTGTCAACTCCTGCTGCGATTTTTGCCATCTTTAAGGCGAATCTGTTATATTTAGCGCTAACAAAATTATCAAAATTAAATTTTTGATTCAATTCGGTTCCAAATGAAAAAACGTTGTCATGCTTTGAAAGGCTAACTAATTTACTCTTCTTTTTAGTAATTGTCCTTTGTGGCACATCGGACTCTGAGTCGCTAACCACGGCCACTCTTTTAATTGAGTTGCTGTATTTTTTGATTGCTTTTAGTAGATTGTTGCTAGACTTTTTGTTTTCAATAAATTCTCTAGTTACCCAGTCTCTAACAAATTTAGAAGGAGCGCTAAAAGATACTTCATTTTTTGTAATGTCAGTAATATCGAGCAGGTTGATCCATTTGTAGTACAGCTCTTCGTCAAAGTTGGCTTTAATGACATTTTGCAGAATTGCTTTTTCATCTTGAAACTCAGACTTTAACTTTTGTTCTGAGTCTTTAGAGTTTTTACCTTTTGTTGTGTTAATTACTCTGTTTTGCTTCATATCTTTATTGTGTCCATGGTAAATTTTCTGCTTTCCATCCATCTACTGTAGATCTATGTCCGTTACTGTTTATATTTCCTTCAAATCCTGAAGTCATATTATAACAGTTTTTGAATCCCAGGCTGGCAACATATGTTGCTGCCTCAAAAGATCTTACACCGCTTCTGCACATGAAAATTAAATTAATATCTAGTATATTTTCATTTTTAAATTCTTTATTCAAGTAATCTTCTAGTTCAATTTGGAAGTTGTTATTGATATTCATCTCAGGGAACATTCTCCAAGGAATCAGGGTTGACTTACCTGATATTTTACCAAGGTCAACCTTTCCGACAAAAACAAACTCAGCGTTAGTTCTAACGTCGATTATAGCGAAGTTTTTCTTGATTAACTCTTGATATGAGTCTGTTGGATTTATTTCCTTGACTTCCATTTAATTTTTATTACTCAATTTTTTAATTTAAAAAATATTTTCCTACTTACAATTTTCACTGATTTTTCTTTTTAGTAAAGTAATTTATTTGCAAAAATTTAAAATAAATCACTTGACAATAATGGAGTCGCGTAAAACAAAGCATAAAAATCGCTACACTCTGCGCAGCCTTTATAGGCAATACTTTAAGTTTCATCAACGATTCGAAGTCGCGACAAAGAGTGTTCTTCAGTTTTTTTTATCCTTCTGATCGGT
Source organism: Rickettsiales bacterium (assembly GCA_047404215.1). Classification (GTDB taxonomy): domain Bacteria; phylum Pseudomonadota; class Alphaproteobacteria; order Rickettsiales; family UBA1997; genus CAMCFD01. The sequence continues at coordinate 44,596 of JBDOIV010000009.1, read as the reverse complement.
TTTGGTAATATCTTCTTCCTCTTCGAATAAGATCCTATTAGCGGAGCCTTCCAGATCTTCATATTGTTTACTTTTTAGACTCCAAATAAAAGCGAGAAGGCCTATAGCGGAGACTAAAATAGTGATTGGGATGAGATAAATCAGTATATCCATAAATCAGTAATTTCATATATTATATTAATCAAAAATTTTTACTAGTCAAGGCTAATGTGACAGTAAACTAAAATTATTTTATTTTCACCCTAATGGAGTTTAAAACTACTATCAGTGAAGAGCTAGACATTGCTATTGCTGCTATCAATGGGTTTACTAATCCAGATACCGCAAACGGTATCGCTAAAGCATTGTACAAGATGCAAAAAGCAAGATTTTGCCTAACAATTTGCGAAGACTTTTTAGTCAGCTTGATAAAATTTGCTATCGGCATCAGTCTTTCTCCGGTAATTATGACATCGGCAACATTTTGCGTTAAGTTAGTGGCGTTGGAAAAAGAAATTGAGATGTCTGATTTCGCTAATGCTGCGGCATCATTAATACCATCTCCAACCATGGCAAATTTTACTCCCTGTTTTCTGATTTCATCAAGAATGATTGCTTTTTCAATCGGATCTTTCTTGGCATATGATTTTTCTATATTTAAATCCTTAGCGGTTTTATTGACCACCTCTTCATTGTCTCCTGATAGCAAGGTAGAGTTGTGGTATTTACTGTTAATAAAGTTAATAAATTCTTTGGCATCTTCTTTTGCTATATCTTGAAAATAAAATATCACAACATCACCTTCGTAAGATAAAAAAGTGGTTGAAAAGTTGTTGTCAATTTCATCTTGATATTTTGAGTCAAAATTATCTACATAATCTTCTTTGCCTAGCTTAGCTATTTTATCATTTATTTTTGCTGAGATACCGTAGCCTTTTTCTTCGGCAACCATAATGTGCGATCTGTTTTTATTACATGATTCGCAAATTGCTTTTGAAAGCGGATGCGAGCTGTTATTGGCAAGATCTGCAGCGATGGCCAAATAATATTCTTGTTCCGATTTATTTAAATCTCTATTTAATCCAGCAATTTTTACTAATTTAGGTTTGCCATGGGTTAAAGTTCCGGTTTTATCAAAAATGAATCGGGTAATTTGGTTTATTTTCTCTATTGCAGCTCCGGACTTTATGATGATACCATTTTTTAAGGCAGTGGATATTGTTAAAGACTGAGCTATTGGCACGGCAAGAGCTAAGGCGCAAGGGCAGGTGATTACTAAAGTTGCAATTGCTATTAGTAATGATTCTTGAGCGCCAATATTAGCAAAAAAGTACCAATATACAAAAGCTGAGCCTGCAACAATATGTACAATTGGTGTGTAGTAACCAGCGACGCGGTCTGCAATTCTAACAAATTTACTTTTGTAACCCTCTCCTTCCTCGATAATTTCCTGAATTTGCTTGAGCAAAGAGTACTGTTGGCTTTTTTCTATTTTTATTTTTAGCGATCCCGATAGATTAATTGCTGATGCATAGACCGGGTCTCCTACTTTGGTAGCGATAGGTCGCGATTCGCCGGTGATCGAGTTGTTGTCCAACTGTGAATCTCCTTCTATGACGACACCGTCGGCGGCAATTTTTTCTCCAGCATTAACAATAATTATCATTCCTCTTTTTAAATCTTTAGCGGCAACGATTTTTGTTTGACCTTTGGCATCGATAACTCGAGCAAATCCGGAATTAAGAAGTAGAAATTCTTTACTAACATTAAACGCCTTCTTTTTTGCCTTGAAGTCAAGATATCTTCCAATTAACAAAAAGAAACACAAAGTCATCGCGGAGTCAAAATAGATATGCTCTACTTCATGGAATATCTGGTAAAAACTGACAGTAACAGTTAAAAAGATAGCGGTAGCAATAGGTATATCCATATTCATTCTTTTTGCTCTGATTGCTAAAAAGGCTGATTTGAAAAAAACCGAAGAAGAATATATAATGCACGGAAGAGCTATCATGGCAGTAAAAAAATGCATCAAATTTCTCATTTGTCTACCCATGTGATCAATATCATAAAACCACAAGGCGAATGAAAATAGCATAATATTGCCAGCTCCAAAACCGGCTACCGCTAGTTTTCTGATTAATTCATCGGAGTATTTCTTGCTTTCTTGCAATAAAACATTTTCTTCAAATGGGTATAATTTGTAGCCAATTTGCTGGATTAGATCCACCAACCTAATACCATCTGATTCGCTGCCCAGCCACTTAAGTCTGAGATATTTTTTGGTCAGATTGACTCGAGCCAGAGTAACATTTTCCTGTTTTTTTAAGATGGTTTCTATCAACCAAACACAAGCGGCACAAGACATACCTTCAATCGCCAAGAACAGCTCAAAATTATTATTTTGATCTTTACTGATAAAGCTTTTAAGGTCCATTTCTTCACTTGGCTCAGGCTTGATACTTTTGATGTTAGGGTCTGTAATACGAGATTTATAGTAGCTCACAAGGCCGAATCCCTTAACGGTTTTATATGCAGCCTTACATCCGGGGCAGCAAAATTTGCCATCAATTAAATCTTCTTCATTTGTTTTGGTGTTGCAGTGTATGCAAAAATGCTGCTTTTTCAATGGCTATAATTATCTTATTATGTACCTTTTAACGTCTTGAAAGACATTATCGTTTTTGATGACGATAAATTCAAATTGCCACTGACCCTTTTTGGGAAAAAAGATTTTTGTGGCATAGCATGAGTTTTTCTGAATGAGTTGTTGTTCAAAGTCTAGACCGTCTTGCACTGGAAATGATAACCTTACTTTGACTTTAGCATTGGCGATTTTTACTTTATTTCGATTCAGTAGGCACAAAAATAACTCGCCATGATTATCCCTTGTTTGCTTTAGCTTAGATTCAATTGACCATCCTAAGCTTTGCTGCTGCTTCACTTTTTGTAAAGTATCGTTATATTGTCTACCTTTTTTATAGCTATTTTGAGTTTGAACCCCTCGCCAAGTATTTTTTGCTATAATAAAGAAGGCTATATCAGCTAAAATGAAAGTTGCAAAAAATGCAATAAAGATGTAGGGAATTAAGCCTGCCTTATTATTTTTATTTATCTTAGCCATATTAAAAATTTATTAAATATTTATTATATTTTATCGTAAACGCAATTATAATGCAAGTATTTTGCAATTTTTCGATTATACTTGACTAATCTTGACTACTATGGTAAAATTAAAAAGAACAAAAAATAAGTAAAACATGACTAAAACAGCAAGCAAGATTACAAAAAACGAGATACCAACTAATTTATCGCTTGGACCTTTGCCAGGATCGAAGAAAATTCACGTTCAAAGTGAGAGATTTGATGATGTTAAGGTTGCAATGCGTCAAATTCAGTTATCTGAGACTTCTGATCTCAAAGAATTTAGTTGTTATGATGCCTCTGGAATTTACACCGATCCTAAGCAAGTTGATAATATCAATTTAAATAAGGGTTTGCCAAAGTTACGTCAGGATTGGATTTTTCAGCGTAATGATGTCGAGTATTATCAAGGTCGCGAAGTAAAGCCGGAAGATAATGGTGTTACCTTGGGTCGCGAAGCTACTGCTCCGCAATTTGATCTTAAAGCCGCTAATTTTCAGCCGCTCAAAGCAAAAAAAGGTCACAGACCAACCCAGCTTGCCTATGCCCGTGCTGGTATTGTTACCAAGGAGATGGAGTATGTTGCGGTTCGCGAAAATATGAATCGTGAAGAGCTTCTTAAAAGCCAAAAGAATCGCAATTTAGGTGGTCAACCTTTTGGGGCTGAGTTTCCTGATGTCATGACGGCTGAATTCGTTCGTGATGAGATTGCTGCTGGTCGTGCTATTATTCCAAATAATATTAACCACCCAGAATCAGAGCCAATGATTATTGGACGTAATTTCTTGGTTAAAATTAATGCTAATATCGGTAATTCCGCGATTTTCTCTGGTGTTGAGGAAGAGGTGGAGAAGATGATTTGGGCTACGCGTTGGGGTGGTGATACCTTGATGGATCTTTCAACAGGAAAAAATATTCATAATATCCGTGAGTGGATTATTCGTAACTGTCCAGTGCCAGTTGGCACTGTGCCAATTTATCAAGCATTAGAAAAAGTTGGCGGTGTTGCTGAAGATTTGACTTATGAGATTTTCCGTGACACTTTGGTTGAGCAATGTGAACAAGGTGTTGATTACTTTACTATTCATGCTGGTGTGCGCTTGCCATACATCCCACTAACTGCAGACCGCGTTACCGGCATTGTCTCGAGAGGTGGTGCAATTATGGCAAAATGGTGCTTGGCTCATCATGAGGAGAACTTCCTTTATACTAATTTTGAAGATATTTGTGAGCTTTTAAGTCAGTATGATGTTGCCTTTTCTTTGGGTGATGGTTTACGTCCAGGCTCTATTGCTGACGCTAACGACGAGGCACAATTTGGTGAATTAGAGACCCTTGGTGAGCTTACTAAAATCGCTTGGGAGAAGGATTGTCAGGTTATGATTGAAGGCCCAGGTCACGTGCCAATGCATCTAATCAAGGCTAATATGGATAAACAGCTTGATAATTGCAGTGAGGCACCGTTTTATACCTTGGGGCCATTAACCACTGATATTGCTCCTGCTTATGACCATATCACTTCAGCAATTGGTGCAGCAATGATTGGCTGGTACGGCACTGCGATGCTGTGCTATGTGACACCAAAAGAGCACCTAGGTTTGCCAAATAAAGATGACGTTCGAACTGGTGTTATTACTTATAAGATAGCTGCGCATGCTGCTGACTTAGCTAAGGGTAATAAGCTAGCGCGACTTCATGATGACGAATTATCCAAGGCTCGATTTGAGTTTCGTTGGCAAGATCAGTTCAACCTTGCCCTAGATCCAGAAATGGCTATGTCCTATCATGACGAAACTTTGCCTGCTGATGGTGCTAAAGTTGCTCATTTTTGCTCAATGTGTGGGCCAAAGTTCTGCTCAATGAAAATTTCACAAGATGTTCGTGATTTTGCTAAAGAGCAGAAGAAGATTGCCAACGAGATGGGTAATATGAGCAAAAAGTTTAAAGAGAAGGGTTCTGAAATTTATATCAAGTCTTAATTGTTTCATTACGATTCAATCGAGATTGCATTTTACTAATTTTTATTATTTTCTATTGCTACGCTTTTAAAAATATGTTATAATATAATTAAATATTTATAACATAAGGCAATAAAAATGACTTCCAATTTTCGCGATACTAATAGCACTTACGATGTTTCTGCAATTGCTGGCGATCTTCTATCGTTGGGCAAGTTACCTACGATAGAGTCTATCATAGCACAGGGCGAGGATCGTCTCGACTCTTTGCAACAGCAGCGTCACGACATGTTGCAAATAGATTATCGCCCCAGTTCGCAAGACGTTGCGTCTTTAATAGATGGTTTGTTGAGAGGTATTGAGGTTCAAAAATATCGATATATTTTCGCAATTAGTCGCAAAATTAGCAAAAGAAAAAGTGAGCTGGAATGGCTTCGAAGTAGTGCTGCTGATCATGGCTATAATAGAGATTTTATTGCTACTGCGACTCAAATGCGTCATAGAATTATTGATAGACTGTCAGATAAGCTAATCAATTTGGGTGAGGTGCAGCTGGATTCGCAGACCATGGAGGAGTTGCAAGCTGTTGATGAAAAAGTGAGTTTAAAAGATCTTGATCAAGAATTAAAGTTAATGCAACAAGAGCTATCAGAACTCAACCTTAAAAGTCAATTTGATTACAAGGATGCGATTGCGCAAAATTATCAAGATTTTACCAAGGTTAATAATGCTATTGCAACTGTTGAAAATGTTAAGCGTGACAGGATTAGGTATCAAGATCTAAAGCGTAGTTTTGATAAAATGCAGCGATTGCAAAAAGCTGCGGAACTTAAAAATGAGTCGCAGTTGCGTTCTGATTTTTCTCGCGTTGATCGCGCCGTGCTATCTGCCAAAGAGGCGTTTGAAGATGCTAAATCTAAATTTGCTAAAGCGTATCGCTTATACAAAAACTTTCCTCAAGAAAAAAAAGCTGATTATGAAAGGGCTGTATATAGCATTCAGGCTAAATATCAAAAGTCGCATCGAGCTTTTTTGCATTCGCAGGCAATGGCTAGCTATATCAAAAAATCAACAGATGCTTTAAATAGCAAAGGGGATCGTGCAGGTAAATCTAATATTAAAAAGTTACGACTTTGTCAAGATCTACTTAGATCCGAAATTGTTTATTTGACTTCTTTGTCATCAGCATCTAGCGATATTCTTGATAGTGGTAGCGAGAAGCAATTTGTAACAAAAATCAAAGATTTGCAAGAAGTCTTGGGGCGAGTTGATAGGGCTGTATCTGCTGCTAATTCATCAAGATCGGATTTTGTTGCCAGAAGGTCGGTTTCAAAACCGGGATTTCGTATTAAAGATCTTGAGAGGGAGTCTCAAGAGGCTGTGAAATATGGTCGTAGTGCTAGTCAAGAATTCGAAAAAGATATCAATTCTTATATCTTAAAAGAATGGGATGCATCGCAACTAAGAGAGCGTGAAGCTAAAAAAGCACAAAGTGTCGAGAAAATTGCTCAAATTGCTCAGATCGCATCCGAGCTATATCCAATTATGGATGATATTTATCATAAATATGGTCATATTAGCTTGGTTAATAAAAATAGTGATAAAAGTGGTCGCAATTGTTTTGATATTGATATTGTCATGTCTGAGTTAACAAGCGATATGGAGTTTATTGAACATGACAGAACTCTAAGAGTCGTTGCTTTAGAAGATGGAGGTTATGATTTATTACTAGAGGGTGATGATGGTAAATTTCACTCGCCATTATCTCAGGTCGGCACTCTAAAATCCACTGCACTATCACAAATTTATCAAAACTGCAAAAATCACCACGATCGCAACAGGCATGTTCGGCCAATATTAACTACTCATGACGAGTTTGATGGGCAGATTTTGGCAATTGGCGATGATCAAAAAGGTTATATTGATGTCAATGGTCAAATTAACATTCCGCTTAAGGTTGCTTTTGATCAAGGAATTTCTGCAGATGCGGCTAGACAGAAAAAAGAGATATTGGGGCAAGATTTATGGTCTCAAGCAAGGCGATTTAAAGCTGGTGACTCGGGTAAGAAGAGTTATTTTACAACTTCTAGAACTGAAAAAAATATCATAGCTGAAGAAGAGAGTGAAGATGTTGTTAAAGAGATTGTAGAGTCCGCTGCCGGTTCTACAGATCAATTGAGAGTTGTTAGTGAACTAATGCAGACCGTTCGTGACTCTGTTTCTGAGCATTTTGAGGTTGCTGCAAGGGTTGATCCGAATCATATTTTGGCATTTTTAAGACAAGATAATGTATCGGATAGTGTTGACCTTGAAGATGTTATCAAGACCATTGCTGAAAATTCCTTTTGGGCATCAGGTCGTATTGATCAAGAGCTTTCTGCAGATATATTTGGGTCGTTATCGAATATTGCCGGTAGCTTAAGCGACTCCATTAGTGATAGTTTTCAAAAAGCCTTAACGCAGTCATTTAGAAAGTCAATAATAACATCTGATGCTGAGGTTGCTACAAAAGTTAACGATGCTACTGAGGTTATTGTTCGAGATTTAATAGCACAAAAAGATCAATCGCCGCAGATGATGAGAAATCTATCGGCTATTTTTGAGTTAGTACCTTCGTCTGATGATTATGGGCCGCTTCGTCATTCATTGTATGGCGCTGTATTTGAGCAGCTAAAAGACATTGATGCAACCAATCCTTTTTCTGAAGATCGTAAGATATTTACCGCCCTTGTGTTCAAGTTAATAGCTGCTCCTATTTGCGCCCAAGATTGCAGATCTGGTCGATCTTCAATAGCGCGAAATAATATTACGGCTGACTTGGTGGCTCTTTGTGAACAAAATGGCGTTACGCAATTATCAGATTTGTGTCTTGTCTTTCAAGATGCAGCTGATTTTAAAAATGATGATTTAAGTCAAGATCTTGTGGATCGATTTAATGTAAATATAGTAACAGCTTTCAAAGAGCTCGCCGCAGCAATGCCCAAACATGTTGATTTTGACGCTGATTATAAAAGCAACAAGAGTAGTAACTATTACAGTGAGGGTGAAATTGCGTCATTAGTATCTTTTGCCAGTAAGGTTTCGCTGGCATTACCTGAGGAAAAAGTCAAGGTTGCTCAGGATTTGATGCAGCAAGCGCAATCAATACAAAAAAGCTGGAAAGCGTCTCAGAATGACATGGTAAGCTTTGCGCAAATTAAAAAAGATATCGGCAGGTTGGTTGATATCAAGCAGATATCGGGATCTGACGGTAAAGTGATATATAGCCAAGATACTGTAACTGGAGCCGGGGACTTAATAAAAAATTCCTTTAATTACTTTTTTAATCAAGATGGGGATGATCATCTGAGGTTATTTGTTGCTTCTTTGGTTATTTCTCCAGATGACTCTAATTCTTCCAGAGAGGCTATCGAATCAATTTTGGATAGACTAGCTACCACCGATAACAGTAATAGATTGCAAAATTTAAATAGTTACTTGGCGTTTTTAAAGGTGCTATGTCAATCTAATTATGTTGAAGGAAGTCTCAAAGAGGTTTCTGACGAGTTAGCTATTTCAAGTCCGCAAAATATGGTTGGTAGTATTGAGATATCTCGAGATTCTGTGACTTTGCAAACCGATGCTGATATCGAATATCGATCCGGCAGAGGTCCTGTTGCCAATTCCAAAGCTTCTAGATCTGCCAAGATAGCATTCGATAGTAATTGTCAAGTTGTTATTAAGGATCAAATTAGTGATTTTAGGGCATTATCTAATCTGAGCCAAGCTAGTTGCGATAAAGCAGCTAGATTTATTGCCAATAGTTACAATCCTGGATTGGATATTATTTTTTCTGAAGTAGATCAAGTTATGCGCGATTTTGATCGAGCCACCGAGTCTTTTTCTGTTGATCATAGAGGTGATGCTGCAGATGTTTTGTCTGGAATTATGCCAACCATTAGTCAACTTGCAGACACCGATCGCAATAAAATGAAATTTGTAGCTGCCGTTATCAGAACAGCAATTATGTATAGCAAATCAAGTCCCGATAACTATGATGCAGTAATTTTTGCCAATCGTTTACGCGATTCGGGCATGAAAGATTTGGGCAATTTAGTGGAAATATTGCATCTTGACAGTGTTATTGCAAACCAAGATTCTGATGAGCAAGCTAGGCAAGGCTGCCGTATTCGATTGCAGCAGATGGATCGTGATGCAGCTCTGCAGTCTGCTTTTCAGGCTATTTCTCATACATTGGAAGATCATCTTGCAATCGGCCCAGATACCGTTTATAACAGATTGCTTCATAATAATGATACTATTTATTTAAACGCTGTCGGGCTTAATATGTATCTCAACTTAAAGCCTGATAGTCGCAGTGCAGCGCAAATATTAGGCATTATTGATTCTATACAGAGTCAATTTGACAATTCAAAGCAAAATTTGCTCTGTCTTAAGCAGGCGATAGTCGATAGTCCAAGAAGTAGAGTTAGTGTTATTTACGACAAAGATGACAATATTATATATACTCAAGAGCAAGGTAAGTATGCGTTTATTGCTAATGTTTTGTATCATTATCTTGGAAGTGACGCCGATGATTTTCTTCAGATTGCAGAGTTGACGAAGTTTAAATCGGGTGAGTCAAAAGACATGGAGATAGCCTTAACCTCTTTAATAGAGGCTTTGAATCAGAAAAGAAATTCTGATGATGTTAGCGAAGGTTTGCGTCAAAAAATAGATCGATATTTTGTCTTTTTACGCGGATCATGTCAAGCTAACCAGGACTTCGCCACCAATTATCTTCTTGGTAGTAGGGCATTTAATAACACTTCCATACCATTAGCTCAGCCTGATTCACATATTTTCATCAAAGATGATGCTATAGAATATCAAACAACAGGGGTTCTTGGTTATTTTAGCGATAATAGTGACTATCGATTCTCTTGCATGGGCGCTACTTCTCTGAGTGTTAAATATGACAGTAATTGTAAGTTTGAGTCGCAAAGATGTCATTATAATGTTAAAAAGTCATCAGAATCCATTGATTTCTTGATGGCTCAAGACCTTTATCTTAGTAATGCCACAATCTACAGTCTATCAAATGAGTTAATGTCTGTTATGGTCAATCCAGTAGACAATAAGTCGCTGCAGGATATGATGGCTTCTGATAATGCTGTGCAAGGTTTAGAGGTGTCAAATAATAAAGTGACAAAGCTGGCAATCGCAATTGATGACCAAGGCAATCAAGCGCATTTTAATATATCTCGCAATGCTAATGGCGAGATGTTGCGGGTTCTATGTGATGGCAATATATATGATGAAATGGGAGCTTGCACTAATCAAGAACTTAATTCTGATCATTACAAAAAATTATTTGCAACATTTGCTAAAGTTCATCAACACAGTGCCAAAAAACCAATTATGGCATCATTTTCTGAGTTGCAATCGGTTAGGTTTGGTAAAAAATCTAAGATTGGCACTATGCAAGAGGGTGGCTATCGCTCAATAGGTAGATTAAAAAGTGGTAAAAGTTTATATCTTGACAAGAATGGCATGTTATTCTTGTCGCAATCTTCAATGTTTGGATCTTTTAAATATGTTGCGATCAATGCTCCAGCTGATCATCAAATTGATAAGCTATCAGCACTTGAGATTGAGTCGCAGCAATTTCAGAGGTTTTCTGCTAGACATTGCGACCTGTCAAAGCAAAGATTTACCGGTAGAGCCAAAACTTTCTCTGTAGAAGTCAAGCAAATAGGTATTTATCGCAATGCCAAAAATGAAGAGGTGCAAATATATCAAGATCAGCAAGGCAGAAGATTTAAATCAGTGGCGGGCTCAAAATCTTTACAAGAAATTGTTGATCTTAGTCAAGCTAGATATAGCGAATTTGCTTCTCATGTCGATAGATTTAATTTGAAAGCGGATATTCATAAGGCGTTTAGATTTTTTGGTAATGATAGCTCTGAAGAGGTGTCTTCAAAATATGGTAGCTTAAAAACCACTCCGGCATCGGAGCTGGGTGTTATTTTTTATAATATTACTATCGATGGCCAAGAGCAAAAATCCTTCAATATTGATAAATTTGGTAGTGTCTATCAGACTGGTCCCACGAGAGGTAGATTGCAAAAATTTAGCTTGTCACAATTGGAGGAGCGGGATAGAAAATCAATTTCTTTAGTGGTTAATGATTGTGTTGCACAAAAAAAGCTTTCCACGATGTATCAAATGTTTGAAGATTGTGGCTATATATTAGACTCTGAGCAAGGTTTTAAGTTTCAAAAAGAAAATATTGAATATAGTCTAGTCAAAGATTCAAACGGACATTGTCAAATAAGATGCTTAGATGTCGCCGCCAGTGTGCTTAGTGCTCCACTATCGGGCAATATGGCGGATGTTATGGAAACTCTTAGAGATGTAGATTTTACCGACAGTTGCGGCTTGATAACTGATCTAAATGAAATAGAGTTAGTTATTGCTGAAAGGATTGCCGTTCTTGAATCGGAGTTGCAAAATGAATTTTCTGAAACTCAAGTTCAAGTTGCCAAGATTGATTTAGAATCAAAGATATCAAGGGATAGTATTTTTGAAGAAGCGGCAGTGAGGCTGTTTGCTACTTCAGGTATTAAAGAGCAAAAAATATTAGTTAAGAGTGTTTTGAAATTTCTTGATGGCAAAAGTATTGATAATAAATATATTCTTAGCCATTCTGAAGAAACTAAGGAACATGCTGTTGAGGATGCTAGGCATATTGCTGACAACTGCATTGCAGTTATTAATCTTGCTAAGGCAATTGGAGTTTGTGAAGATGGTGCTATTTCCAGCAATATTCATGATCACGGTAGACATGAAGAGTTAACCGATACCGCCATCTCTCTTCTTGGTGATATTAAGGAGAGTTTGGGCATCGCTAAAGAGTCTCAAGATGAGTTTTTGGCTCAAAAAATTAGAGATTATGCCAATAGAAGATTTAACGCTCCTAGTCCAAATCCTTCTCAAGCGCAAGCGAAAGCTCTAAATCCTCATGCTCATGAAGATACTGATGATATGTCTCATGTCTGATATTGAAACATTTTGAAACAGTGGCGAAATTTTTAATCTTTATTTATTGCAAAACTTCTCAAGAATATCTTATTATTAAGATATAGGTTGTATATTTTACAATTAAATAAAACAATGTCCAAAGCTTCTAGACTTAATATTTCAGATATAGAGTATAAAATTGCCGGATATAGGAGTTTCTTTGACTCTACCAAAGAGGTTAATGAGCAAATCTTGTCGCAAAATGATCTTACCGATTCGCAAAGTTTATTTTTAGAAATTTTACGCGAGTTTGACTGCTTTACTCAGTCTAACAGAAATCCTGCACAAAACCGAGAAGTTAATTTAAAAGTTGAAAATTATATCGAAAGTTTAGACGAAATTGAAAGGGAGATCAGAAGAGAGCAGGAAAAAAGGCTAACCCTTAATAGTTCTTCAAGATTAAGTGATTTGTTTCATAATGAAAACTCTTTCAATAACCCAATGCAGCCAGAAGGCAGAAGTAAAGTAGCCTCCGGTATCAGCAGTATTGATCTAATGGATCGCAATATCTTACATAGCTCGCAAGTCGTTAATAACAAAGTAGACTCATATAGTAATGATGAGCAAGTTAAGGTTGATATCACTCCCCATCAAAGATCTTCCCACTTAAAATCTAACGCTTCCGTTCTTTTTGCAATATTAAGCAACATCTCTAGTAAGCAGGATTGTCCATATTTTCTTGGCAAAAAAAAGGCTTCACAAATTAATGGTCATGAATTTTTTGAAATTAATATCAAAAACAGCATCTTGCAAGAAAGGCAAAGATCGATTCGGGTAATGTTTAAAAATAAGGACTTCTTTATATTGTCACAATCTCATGATGGAGTTTTTAGAGAAATCAAGGACCTAGAAATGTCAGACAAGATACTTTCCAAGATTCTTAAGGCGATATATTTATCTTCTAATGTTAAAAGCTTGGTATTAGATACTCAGCTTTATAAAATTGTTAATGGTTTTTATATTGATCAAGCTGGTAAGTTGGTCGCTTACGATAATGACACCAAATCTCTGGCTGTTAAAAGCCCTCACGCTGTTTCGGGATATGATTACAGAATTATAGAGGATAGAGATGTTGTAGATTTAGATTCTATTTATAAGTTACTGATCAACATCAACTATGTTAAATCCACCAAGTCTTTTAAAAGAGATGATGGCACTATATTAATCACTCCTAAAAGCCAAGATAAATCTCGAGATAAATATGGCATGGTTAACAATCATGGCTTGATGCAGATTTACCAAAAATTACCCGATGATAGTTTTGTGATTGCCAATAACTCAAGGCAAGTTATTGAGTTTGCAAAGAAGCTTGAATCTGATATCAAAGACACCTTGATTTTTGATTCTTTTTCTGGCGCCTTAAGAGGCAAGTGGCATCTTTTAAATAAAATCAGTACCGATTCAAGAATCACTAAAGATTCTATTATTGATCACGTCCAGCTTTACCTATCTTCACCCAAGGACCATCCATTTGATATCAATTTTTTAGCAAAAGCAGCAATTGCAGTGCAATCATTAAATAGTCATATCTCAAGATTGATAGTAGTAAATAGATCGCACTTTTTGCCGCAGATTATTTTTGGCTTTCTTGATCCGAGTCCAGAAAGCTCTTCATTTGTTATTAGAACATTTGCACAGCATTCAAACTTCCTGGATATTGATGAGAGTAACAATAATGATCAAAACTATTCTGTAAATATCAAAGAATCGCTAGGACTAATTACTCATACTTTGATAAATTCCAGAGGTTTGGATTTTGCCAAAGATGGTTTTGTCACTGATTCTGATTTTTGTAGTGCTTATACTAACTGCTTATCCAAATATAGCAAGCAGCTTTTATCGTCAAGGCAAGAAGACATTCCATCTTTATCAGCAGCAATCTATAGATCATTTTCAAAATTAATAGAAGCGTCAACTCCACCATATAGCCCCGACTCTAGTAAGCATTTAATATTGCCATTAATAACTAGAATTTTATCAACATTTTCTCACCAGCCAAGTCTAGGATTGTTGATTCACAGAATCATGATTGACGCCTTGAGCGATTCTAGAATTGACAGAAAATCAAAAGGATTTACCGCGATAATATTAAAAATATGCGCATCAATGGTCAAATCGCAAGAGATTTCCAAGGATCGCATCAAAGCTTTTGACAGACTCATCATTGCATCACATCACGACAGTAATCTAGTTAATTTGATCAAGATTTCCCTTAATCAGATTGTGTCAGGTCACGATTCCGCAGATAGCAGAGCTGACAGCTTCAACAAGTTCACAATTAATCAAAGGTTACGAACTCTATCTTTGTTAGACTGCAACCCTGATAATATTGCGCATTACCCCAATCATGATGCAGCGCAAGTTCTAAGATCAACCTCATCTTATTTATCCCATGATGAGCTGTTTTGCTTGATCAGAAACGCCAGAAGAGAAATAAACCTCTTGCCTTGTGATTTGTCAGTCACCAATAAAGCTAAAAGAATAGCAAAAGCAATCGATAATATTGAAAGTAGATATAATCTCTTCAATCCAAATTATATCAACTTTAATCAGTCATATCTTGATTTTGATCGCATGATTACTAAAACCATCATCACCGATCATCATGATAATGTTTTATATCGAGTTGGAGATTCAATCTTCGATTTTATTGCCGCACCAATCCGCCACTTCTTCTCGCAAGATCCAATGATGTGCGAATTTTTGTTAAAAGAAGCGCAGTCAGTAAATGTCAGCGCCCAAGATCACGGCATCAATCTCGATTCCAAAGAAGATATCTACGCCATTAAAAGATTAGCCTCTAGATTAAAAGTTGCCATTCATGATATTGTTGGTCATGTCTATAACAAAGACCCTAATCACCCTTATTTAACATTCATGAAGGGTTTTAATAATACCATTCTAACAGATATTGCTGCTAAAACTCAGTCTTATCTAGAGGATCTTTACCCAAGCCAATTTATCTGCAACACCTCAGATGAAACCGTTACCGTTCGATTGATGCCAAAATCAGTGCAATATATTGCAAATTGTCACATCGACATCACCAAGCAAGACTTCGTGCCCAATAAAATACTAGCTTCATTGCAAGCTCGAAGATTAGTCTCGGTAAATTATTTAAATAATGCTAAAATAATTAGCAACAACTCAGTTCATAGCCTAAAATCCTATAATTTAGATCTCAAGGTGTTAGACGCTCTGCAAAATTATATCGCTTCGAATGCCGACACTCAGCAATTTGACGACGTATTTTATGACCTAATTACCAATCCAGTCATGGCCAATGGCTTGGCCAGTCTATTTATGGATGAAAATTCCGGATTCCATAGATTTAATCTTAGCGCCAACGAAGAGCAAGTATATGTCCCTCTAAATCAAGATTCTGGTTTTATATTTACCATTAATCGCAATAGCAACAGAACCATCGCTAGCGTCATTTTGCATGAATCGCTATACACTCTCAATACCAAAGATAATAGTCTTGATATTATTGCTCAGCACTTGACTCCGCAGAATTTGAAAGATCTTATGCTTCGCCTAGATAATGTTGCTAGGCTTTGTCACAACATCAACAATAACTCTAGGCCATTAAAAGATGCATTTTGTGAATTAAAAGCTACCAAATTTAATAAAAAATCACAAATTGGTGATATTAGATCTACCGATCGCTATAAATTTAAATTCCGAGCCATCGGTAAGTTTAAAAGTGGTAAAAAATTATATCTTGACGCCAATGGCAGAATTATGGTCAACACTTCGTTGGCTAAGATTAAATTAGCCCCAATCAGTCACCCACAGCCACACTTAGTGACCAAGTTACCAGTCCAAGAGGTTAGCTCAGATTTTAACTTAACATTTCGAGCACAGCATTTCGATCATCGCAAAAAGTCACTACAAAAAACACTCTCCACCTTCCAAGTGGCAGTAAGAAAAGTTGGCGTTTTTCAAGATTCAAAAGGCAATGTTGTTGATATTTATCAAGATCGATCTGGTGTTAGATATAAATCGATCTTAAATTCAGCAAATTTACAAGAAATATTTGATTTCAATATCTCAAAAGAGTCATGTGAAGTGCAAGATATAATTGATTCCTTTAAGCAGCGCGCCTTAGTGCATGAAATTTTCAACGCCAAAAACCCTCAGCCATTAACTTGCGATAATAGCGAAGTGGTCATTGGCAGAATTGAGAATCTATCTTCGACGACGCGATCAGCAAAAACAACTCATATTCGTCAAGTAGCTGCCAATTTGGCCGCTAATAACGACAAAAAGCCATTTCATATCGATCAATTTGGGGTTATATATACTAAAAACAAGCAAAATAAGATCCAAAAATATGATTTAACCGATCTTGATCAGATTTCTAAGCAAGCAATAGTAAAGGCACTAAATTTGTCAGTTGATAATGCCAGACTAGCAAAAATATATAATTTATTAGAAAAAAATAGCAATTATGACAAAGTTTATGTCAATCTTAAGCCATTTAATGGCAATAGAGCCTATGTTTTTGTCAAAAACGGCATCAAATACGCCTTATTTCAAGATCAAATCACTAGCGATCACCATTTGATGCGTCTAAGTCACCCGAAAGGTGTTAAAGATTGTGGTAATATTGTTATTAGCGACCCTAATTTGATTAAATTAATTACTTCACAAATTGAAAAGCAGGCTTTATATCACAATTTACAATCAGCAACATATTTGATTCATGGCGCTAATCACTTAACAATTCATCAAGAAAAATATCGTAATTTAACAATAAAGTTCTTCAAGTTAAGTGATGTCGATGAAAATATTACTGTAAATTCAAGTCAGGATCAAATTATTGCTATCGATTCAGATTATAGAATTTTACATAAAAAAATAAATTCCAACGATTATCATATTGCTACATTCCAAGAAGCTAAAAAATTAACTTCTTATATTTATCAAGCAATCACCAGATCGGTTGTAAAATTGGACGATTGGAAGCATCATTATACCGCATTATTAAGTAAAAAAGTGACTTTTTCATCAAAAAAAGCCACAAAATTACCTGCGATAGCTAATAATATAATTCCAGATATCACTGTTGATAATCTACATATTTATGATAAAAGTGATTAATTAATAAAAAAAATAAAAAATTTTAAAAAAATAGATATTTTTGCTTCACAATTAAATTTTTTAACATAAGATCAAATCATGACTACATTGTTGCTAATATTGTATTTGTGAGTTTATTTATACAAAATTTAAATTTTTTTTAAAATAAAGCTTTACATATATTCAAAATTATGATATAATATATAGTAATTGATAAAATTCATAAAAGGAGTTAGATATGTCAAGAAATGATGGAAAAAGTGGAACAGGATCGAGGATTATGGACGAAAGAACTGATGTCTTGCCTCATGAGGCACGAGCTAACGCTGTGGGTAGATCAGTAACAAAAGCAACGTCGAGAAGAAGTAGTAGTGCGCAGTCTGCAGCAGTTTCAGAGCTACCAGTACCTACGGCAGAACAGTTGGAGGCTCAGAGAAGGCGTAAAACAGCGCAAGCATTAAGGGCTGCTAATCTAGGAGGTCCTCAAGCTGGCAGTTTTGACGCTGCAGATCAAGATGCAGATTCTCAATTGTTAGCTCGGCATCGGTCTCAATTATCAGCTAGGCAGGATGAAAGGGCAGAGTTACAAGCTGAGTTAGCAGCGCTGCAAGGGCAGCAAGCTATTCAACCTTCGACAACTCGTGGTCAATCATCAGATGGCGTTGCTTCACTTGATGTTGGCCCACTAACTCATCAAAGAGTTGCAGCATTAAAAGAAAAAGGTAAAGGATCAGGAAGAGGGCGGTCTCAAGTACTAGGATCTCCCCGTGGCCGTCCGGCACTTCTCTCACGTTTAGGTGGTAAATCGGCCGCTCCATCGGTGCAAAGAGTTCCCGTTATGCCAGTTGATCAGGGTGCGTGGGGTCGAGCTACTGTCCGCCACCTTGGAGGTAAAGCCTCAGGATCAGCTTCTACACCTCCTACTCCTGCAGGACCTATGGGTAAATTAGTAGGTGCGGCCCATGATTTAAGTCAATCTGTTGATAGATTTGTAGGTGATGCTTCACCAGGAACTTATGATCTAAATTTTGGTGATAGATCTAATGCATTTGGGTTTGCTCTTCAGCCAGAATCCGCTTCTGACGCAGAAGCTGACGTGTTCTCTGATGATGAGGTTGGAGGATTTGGTAAAGCTGCTGCCATGGAAGAAGAGCGAGCGACATCTCGTGAGGATCGTGAGACGATAGCTTTAGCTCAACAAGAAGCGCAAGCAATAGTGAGAGCTGGATTTCAAGTTGTGCAATTTGATTTTGATAAAACTATAACCATAAGACATCAAAACGGAGGTGGTCCGGCGGCAAGATCATCTGAAGCTGAATTTGAAAGATGGATTGGTAAGCAAGTCGATAGGTTGAATAGTAGTGATATTTCATATTATATAGATAATCCTCTTTATCTTCAAGTTCTTGTGGGTGAGTTACAAAAAAAGAGAATTATCGTTGGTATAAATTCTCGAGGCAATGCTCGTATGATTAATCACCTTCTAAAAATGGGTAATATTCAGCCTAATTACTTGGTTGCTATGTATCATCAGAAAGGAGCTGCAGAAGGTAGTCCAGCTGGTGGATCTCAAGTCAATCAATCATATATTGCTTATAATGACGCTGGTCGATTCGAATCGGTTGCTGATACTAGGTTCCTAGACAGTGAAGATCCTGCTTTAAAGCAAGGATCTACTCAATTTGCTCTTCAGCGGCTGGGTAAGTCAGAAGATACAAGAGTATTAACATATGATGATACTGCGATATCACTTTTAGGAGGTCAGTCACTACCTTTGTTAAAGGATGGTCCTGGTCTTGCAGCTGGCACGCATGTACAAGTCGGCATAGGGAGGGGCGGACAAGCTGGATATAGTACAAGTAGTGATGGAGTATTTTCAATCGGTTCGCAGAATTATATAACTCAAACAAGGAGACTTAATTTGTTAGGGTTACAAGCCATTGCGCGGAGTCGTGCTGAAGAATTAGAGTCATATCAGCAGCGACAGATGGCTGCCGCTAGAACTTCTCCGCAGTCAAAACCTTTGCTGCAGGGAAGGTTAGAAACTCTTCAAAGGAGGTCCGATGGAGCTTCTCCGACAGTAAGGGAGAATATAGCTGCTGCAGATCATGATGACGAGTTAGGATCTTCTTCTTTAGTGGACGAGGCTGCAATAGGAATTAGTGCACACGGCGATGGAATGAGGACTCCTCCACCGACAGCGGTCGAGGCTCAATCTACATTGCCAAAACTTGTGCAACATGATGATGAAGTAGGTCTTAGACCTTCACCGTCTGCTGCAAATATAGGCGATGCCAGTCTTTTTGATTCGCCTACGGTCGCGGCTAGAATGGCTAAATTAGAAGCTGCTAGTTCTCAAAGGGGCACGCCAGAAAGGTCAGGGGTTGAACTTGGTAGCGGATATGTAGCTGATATAGCAGATGCTCTTGAAGAAGGTGCTGCAAGAGCTAGAAAAGAGAGGGGAAAAGGGTTTCTTAACGGGTTGGGGCCGCATGTGAGGCCACTTGATGGAGAAACTGATGCTGATGGAGAACCTGAATCGCCATATGCAATAGCAGCGGACTCGAGAGGTCAAGCCTCTCAACCACCAACAGGTCCTGCTGATGAGCGTACACCTGCTACCGTTACTGGAGCTGATGGTTTTGATGTTGGTGGCGCTAATTCAGGTTCATTATCTGGAACCCCTCAACCACCAGCTGCACAACAACGAAGACAGTCAGCAGTTGATGGTTCTGGTAGAACTTATCGCGACGCTAACCCGGATCGTAGATCACCATGGGGTGCGAGTACGTTACTAGGTGGTGACGTTTGGACTCCAAGATCAGCAGACGCTGCCAATCCTTATGGCGCAGTAGGAGATCGTCTTCCAGGGAGAGCAATAGCGGAGGAAAATGACTCCTTGTTTGAGGAGATACTTAGTGACCTTGAAAATGTTGGTTCAGAAGACGGTGGCCGACCACCTACACCAAATTCTGATACGCAAGAGGCATTGAGAGAGGCAAGCTTCCGGGCGCATGAAAAAATTGATGAGGAAAAAGCTGCAACTAAGATTCAGGCGGCATATAGAGGACATAAAGCCAGGAGGGAATTAGGAAGTGACATGGCAACTCAAGGATCGTCTTCAGGCGACGGCGGAGAGGGCCTTGGTAATCCAGGTCATCGAAATGATCAAGAGGCCAGAAAACGGCTTTTTGCACTCGCCCATAATATGATGAGGCTAGATCGAATGCTAATAGTTCATAATCCAAGTAATCCAGACTTCGATGATTATGTCAAAATGGCATTTAAATTATTAAAAGAACAAGGTGGGCAGGATTCGCCTTTTGCAAGATGTGCCAAGTTCAAGGATTTTGCTGATTTTTATAGCGGTACAGGAGGAAAGATTCCTATTGCGCCATTAACTATTGATGATATTACAGCAGCTCACGATGTTGCGGTTGCGGCAATAGCCGGCAAACATCATCTTGACAGAGTTAGTGTTGAGTATCAAGCGATTAATAATCGTTTAGCAGATCAAGGCTATCCAGACTATCCGTACTTGGAAGATGGTGGTAAAATTCCAATGGATCAAGTTATAGGTATTTATCAATATGGTGTCAATTTCGAAAGACAGCATCTTGAAATGGCAAGATCCGACAGCAAGCTAGGGAGTTTAAGAGTAGGGCTTGGAAGTAGCGACTCAGCATTACTAAATCTGATTCATGTAAAAACTGAATTGCAAAATGAGGTCGCTGCGCATAGCCCTGGAACGATTGAAGAAGCTCGGGTAATTTCATGGGGTACTATTACCAGATTTGCCAACGAAGCGCGAGTGAGTCCAGATGAAGTGGTAAGTACATTTCCTGATTTTGAAACACGCTGGGATAATATCAAAAGTCCTAAAGCAGCTCTAGAATTAGTAAGAGTTTTACTTGAGAAGTACACTAGTAATCGACTAGAGCAAAGTGCCAATAAGTCAGATTTGACTGAGTATAACGAGCAGCTTAAAAAATATCGCGAAGCTGCTGATATAATAAAGCAGCGGGAAGGTTTATTCAGTGCTGATCATGGGGCTGCAATAGAAAATCTTAAAAAGTTAAATGTTAATCGTGATGCTAACTATTACCGTGAATTAAGGGGTCGATATCAGGTTAATAATCTAAGATTAGATTGCAATATTGATAATATTTTCCACTTCAACGCTGGTTCAATAAGATTTGGCGATAATTGCACTATATCTGGTGATCAGGAAAATTTAGGTACTAGTCGCTTCCATAATTGCGAAGGTGATGACGCTGCTATAGCAGGAGGTGGAAATGATGTTAGAAAAGTTGGTCACGTAAGAGCTATAGATGGTCAAGATCGAAATGAAGAAATAGCAAGATCTGTTGCTAGAAGTTCTGGTGAGAATTGGCAAAATAGTATTTTGACTGCAACTAGTAGTGCCGAAGTTGATGATAATATCGCAGCTGATCTAGCTAATATGCAGGCATATATTAGCCGATCAATCGCTGCTAGAGCCGAAAAAATGGATAATGACATTGCAGCTGCCAGCGCTGGCGATCTTGATCATGTGGATGCTGTTGCTGGTGATATCATTGCTAGGGATGCGCAGAGAAAAATAGCTAAAATCAAAGCTGCGGATCGGATTGCTGCTAAGGCGCTTGACGGAGTTGTAGGACGAAGTTCTAAATTTCTTGGTGTTGCTAATAATGCAGCTATCGATCCTGATGATAAGAAAAGGAGGATAAGTCGTCTTTATAGTCAAGAAGTTGCTAGACAAGATGATTTGCAACTTCAGTTGACGAATGCGGTTGTTGGTGCTGATGCTGCGATAGATAGCGCAGGATATGACGCGGGTATTTCTTCACTTGCGGCAATTGATGGTGCTATTGGAAGAGGTGCTAAAATTAGCGCACCGGAGAATTTTAAAGGAGATGTAGGCGAGTTTCGCGGACAACATCTAGCACTGCATTTGGCAAAACATCCTGCAGTTGTTAAGCATTTATTGCGACAAAAAGCCAATCTCGAAGCGAGGCAGCACTATCATGATTATGACCATGACCATTACTATACTGCGCTTCAAGATGCTGTTGTAAAATTTGCAAGTGATCCTAGTGGTTCGGATGTCGCTTCTTATCTTAATAAGATAATTTTATTAGTTGCAGTAGGTGCTAATGATAAAGTTCGAAATATTAATGGTCTTGATATATATGATTTGGCAGCAAGCGTTATACCCGATGGTACTGATTATAGTATTGTACAGAGGAATCTAAGGGAAGCGGTAGCAACGGGCAAGAGCATGCTGATAGAATCTGCATATTGCGGCAATGTAGGGCAAGTTAGAGATTTATTAGCAATGGGCGCTGATCCAACATCTGTAATCAGTAATGCATTTTATTATATTGGTAGAGGTACGGCTGTAACTGAATCTCAAAATGCATTAGGTATTTTTGCGCAATTAGGATGTGATATTGATAGTGAATTATATCAAGATGATTATCGCAAGGGGCAACAAGATGCTAGGGAGGCTATAATGTTAGAAGATCCTGATGCGTCAGCACCTGCTCCGCTTATTACTGAGGCGGATTCTAAGGCCTTATTTGAAGAATTAGTCGCAGATGTAAAAGCTAGAGTAGCGCCAGCAGTAGATTCGTCTGCTATGCCAACAGCAAATCTGGGAGCCCCTATGCCGGCAGCAGATATGACTGTGCCAGCAAATATGACTATGCCAGCGGCTGCCCGTGGCTCGTATCAGTTCGAAGTATCACCGCCACCGATGGTAATGGGAGCAGCTGTGCCGCACGATCGTCGTCCTAACAGTTTCGTTGCTGCTCAAGAAGGCGACCTTGAAGCTTTATATCGTGCGGCTAACGCTGATCAACCGCCAAGCGCCGCATTGTCGCAAGAAGGTGGTTTGGTATCGAGCACGTTAAGAGAACTATTAGCGGGAGCTGATCCTGTGACAATGGCAGGGGGGATGGTGCTAGAAAATACATTCGGGCGAGCAACGAAAAAAGTGGCAGGTGACTTATCGGCAACAGGAGGAAGGGCTCCTTTAGGGAATCTTACTAATGATGGTGGTAGACCAAGATCTCCTTCGCCAGTGACTGAAACGGCGGGTGGTTCAAGGAAGCTGGCAGATGGGAGGAGCGTCAGGATCGTTGGTATGGCTAATGTTTAACAATAATCTATAGGTCTTAACCGTAATATAAGTCCTATAGATTGGCTATTGATTGTTTGTTTAATTGGATATTTTTAGCCGCATATTTTATCTAACAGGCCTTTAGCATCATTTTTGACTTTTTCAGCCATTGTTACCGCTAGTTTTTCTGCTAGTTTGAGAATTTGCTGATAGCAATTATCGAAATCTTTAATCAGATCGCTTATATCGATTTCATCATGCGTTAGAAATTCATCTTTGCCATCAAAGTCATATATTTTAGCTTTAAAAAGTAACTTTCCTTCTTCAATGTGGCAATAAACCGATATTGGACTCTTGCAAGAGGCATTTAGTTGGTGCAAGAATATTCTTTCGCTATGAATACAAATATGGCTATTCTTATCGTTAATTTTATTGACAATATCAAAGATCTCCCTTTCATCTTTTCTGATTTGAATTGCCAAGCTTCCTTGTCCCACTGATGGCAGCATCGTATTAACGCTAATGATTCTTTTTTTATCAATTTTTTTATGCAATCTCTCAAGGCCGCAAACAGCAAGAATTGTGGCATCGACTTGTCCTTCATCAAGCTTTTCTAATCTCGTATCAACGTTACCACGGAAATTTACCACTTGTAAGTCGGGTTTGATTCCTAGTAAGATTGATTTTCTTCTAGCTGAAGAGGTGCCAACGGTGGCTCCTTTAGGTAAATCCTCAATATTTGAATATTTTTTAGAGATAAAGTAGTCGCAAGGGTTTTTTCTAGCACTAAAAGCGGCAATAACAGTATTTTGTCTTATTTCGGGAGGTACGTCTTTTGCTGAGTGTACTGCAATATCAATTTTGTGGGTAACTAAGGCTTCCTCAAGTTCCTTGATAAAAAGTCCTTTACCACCGATATCAGCAAGGCTAACATTTTTAAACTTATCACCAGAGGTCTTGATTTTGATAATCTCAATATCTTCTTCATTGATATTAGAGTGCTTTGCAATATCTCTTTTAACCTCTTGAGCCTGGGTAATAGCTAATATACTAGATCTAGCGCCAATTCTAATTTTGCCTGATATTTTGCGAGAAATGTTGGACATTTTTTGAATTTTGGTCTATAAAAGGATCTTTTTAGCCCTGTCTAGCTTTAAATCTAGGATTTAATTTATTTATGACATATAGGCGACCTTTTCTACGAACCACTTTGCAGTTTTTATCGCGTTTCTTAGCAGACTTTAGTGAGTTGAAAACTTTCATAATTTCCTTATATTCTTATTTATTTTTAGATATAGGATGGCTCCTTGGGAGGGATTCGAACCCCCGACCAATTGGTTAACAGCCAACTGCTCTACCACTGAGCTACCAAGGAATATTCCTATTATCTAATTAAGTAGTTATTGATAAGCCATATTTTACAAGGCCTTTACAGTAAAACTACCAACATGAAGTTACAATTATAAATTAAGAAAATATAAAAGTAAAGAAAATTTTACTCAAATTTTATAATTTATAGCTGCGTGATCAAATAGTAATCTATTATCTTCTTTCGCCAAAGAATCTTAATAGCATGATAAATAGGTTGACGAAGTCTAGATATAGCCTCAAAGCACCCATAATAGCCATTTTTGACAATGTTTCTTTATCTGAAGTGTGATAATAAGATTGCTTAATTTTTTGAGTATCATAAGCGGTTAGTCCTACAAAAATTAGGACACCAAGAGCTGATACTGCAAAATCAAGAGCAGAGCTTTTTAAGAAGATGTTAACGATCGAAGCAACAATTAGCCCGATTAAGCCCATCATCAAAAACGATCCTAGGCCTGATAAATCTTTTTTTGTTGTGTAGCCATAAATACTCATAGCGCCGAATGTCGATGCTGAAATAAAGAATACTCTAGCGATACTAGCGCCGGTATAAGCAACAAATATAGTTGAAAGGGATAGTCCCATTAAAACCGAGTAGATCCATAAGAAATTTTTGGCCTTCTGTGCGGATAATGAGTTAATTTTATAGCTAAAAAAGAATACAAAGCCAAGTGGTGCTAACATAACGATGAATGCCAATGGTGTACCAAATAATAAATTCATTAATTGTGGCGAGGATGAGGTTAGGAACGCTACTAAGCCTGAGATCCCTAAAGCAGTTGCCATGAAGTTGTAAACTCTGATCATGTAATCGCGCAATCCTTGATCATATGTAACTGATCCAGCTGCAGATGCGAATGAACTTTGTCTATAATTTACCATATTTGTAATGTTTAAAGTTTAATATTTACTTATAAATCAATATAGATTATAATATAAAGATATATATAATCAATATAATATTTATTTTTGATTTTTCAAGAGTAAATTATGGAAATTTATGATAAAATGACCAAATCTAATAAAATAATTGCTATTATCGGCCTGATGGGGGTTGGTAAAAGCACAATTGGCTCAAAATTAGCTGAGGAGATGGGGTGTTATTTTGCTGATTGTGATCAAGAAATTGAAGATAGGATGGCGATGTCTATTGCTGAAATATTTGCGCAAAAGGGTGAGCAATATTTCCGCTCCATAGAAAAAGATGTCGTTAAAGAGATTGTCGATCGTGACGAGAGGATGGTTATATCGCTTGGTGGCGGTGCATTTGATGACCCGCAATCCAGAGATTTACTGCTTGAAAAGTGCTATGTTGTCTGGCTTAAAGCTTCAATTGATGATATCATCCACAGAATTGGCAATAAATCCAATAGGCCATTGCTTAACAATGGCAATAAAAGAGAGGTTTTGGAAAATCTAATTGCAAAAAGATATCCCAATTACTCCAATGCTCATATTGAGATTGATACTAGTAAAATTAGCCATGAAGAGGTGGTTGATGCAATTATAACGCAAGTAAATTATGAAAAAAGTTGATGTCAAAGCGGTTTTTGGCTTTGAATGTGATTTTGAAGTCTTTGGCTTCGCTAAAGCTAGCGAATTTTGTCCGGTAATTGATGAAAATTATGTCTTTGATGAGCAAACTACCAAGGCGATATTGGCTGGTTTTGCATATAATCAAAGGGTTTTGATACAAGGTATGCATGGTAGTGGCAAATCTACTCACATTGAGCAAGTTGCAGCAAGGCTAAACTGGCCATGTATTAGGGTTAATTTCGATTCCCAGATTACCAGGCTAGATTTGGTAGGAAAGGATGTTATTACTGTTAAAGATTCGAAGCAGGTCACTGAATTTAAGGAAGGTGTCATTCCATTTGCTCTGCAAAATGATATTGCTTTAATATTTGATGAATATGATGCTATTAGGGCTGATGTTTCTTTTGTGATTCATAGATTGCTGGAAGAAGAGGGGAAGTTTTCGCTATTGGAAGAGAATAAAGTGATTGCTCCTAGTGAAAATTTTCGTATTTTTGCCACTTCGAACACTTTGGGAATGGGCGATGATTTAGGAATCTATCATGGTACTAATTTGATCAATCAAGCGCAGATGGATCGCTTTAATATAGTTTCAGCATTAAATTATCTTGATGAAGATAAAGAGGTGCAGATTTTATTTGCAAAATTACCTACATTATCGAAGAAGATTCATCAAAATACAGCTAGGTTAATGGTAAAAATGGCCAATTTAACCCGTCAGTCATTTAAAAATTCTGATATTTCGAATTTGATTTCTTTAAGAACTTTAATTTCTTGGGGGCGTAATATTGAGATTTTTGGTGATGTTAAGCACTCCTTCGTAATAAGTTTTTATAATAAACTAATCGATGAAGAAAAAGTGATTCTTAAAGAATTTTATCAAAGAGTGTTCGGGGAAGAGATTTAGTCTAATTGTTTTTTACTTTTGACAATGGGTGGGAGTTAAAAACTAGATCTTTTAGCTTTGAATCCATCACGTGAGTATATATTTGAGTAGTCGAAATGTCGCTATGCCCTAAAAGTTCTTGCAGTACCCTTAAATCAGCGCCATTATTTAGTAAATGAGAAGCAAAAGAGTGTCTTAATACGTGCGGATGCACTTTTTCTTCATCAATATTGGCAATTCGCGCTGTTTCTTTGAGAAATTTATTAAAAGCTTGTCTTGTAATTGGTGAATCTTTTTTTGTTGATTTGCCAGGAAATAGCCACTTTGATTGCTGTTTTTGATTAACTTTGAGCATTTTAATGTAATCCATAATAGATTGCTGTGCGGATTTGTTAAGAACAACCATCCTTTCTTTGCTGCCCTTGCCCAGGACTATTAAATATTCTTTAATCTGATTTTCACTATCCCATTGGATATTATTGATTTGTAAATTTATTAATTCAGACACCCTTAACCCTGTCGAATATAAAATTTCAATCATGCAACGCATTCTTAGCGATTTTAGATCTTGATTGTTGCTAGTTGCTGCTATTAAGGCTTCAACTTGCTCGATAGAAAGCATTTTTGGAATTTTAAGGCCAGTTTTTGGTGATTCTAGGTTTAGAGTGGGGTCGATATTAATGATTTTTTCTTCCTTTAAGAAGCGGTAAAAGCTACGAAAAGTTGAGACTGCTCTTGATATTGATGTTGCAGCGATATCTTTTTGATGTAAAAAAGATAGGTAGTTGTTAAAATGCTCAAATTGAGCTACTGTGAGCTTGAGTTTTTTTTGTTCTAAAAAATTAGCAAATTGCTCTAGGTCTAACTGATATGATTCAAGGCTATTCTTTGCTAAACCGTCCTCAACTTTGATTTTTTGAATAAAATGGGCAATGATATCGCTATTTTTTATCATTTTACTATTTTTAATAGTTGTGACTATAGAGTTGTCGGTCTATATATGGATCCACTGTGCAGATATTGATTTTATTTCTAATATTGAGATCTAAAGATGTTGGTATTGCTGGTTTTTTTAGCTCATATTCATAAAGTGCATAAAGCAAAGTTAGCATTGATGCTAAAGCGAACCAGAAAATTCCAAGCTTCAGGATCTTAAAAAATATATTATTATCTTGCTCAATAAGCATTAATCTATCAAAAACTATTAAAAAACATATTTTCTATTTCAAAGTAAAAAATATTATTATATAATTCTAACATACTAAAGTTGTTTTTGTCAATAATTCTACTATAATGCTCAAAGCGCTTGGAAAGATATTGCTGGTTTTTGTATTTTTGCTTAATTTTCACAATGCAAAAGCGTCGCTTTCGTTAATCACCGATGCCCAAACTCAGCAGCTACTGGAGGAGATTGCTAATCCTTTAATTAAAGCTGCCGGTCTTGAGCCTGATAACATCAAAATATATATTGTCAATGATTCATCGATTAATGCTTTTGTTACGATGGGGCAAAATATTTTTGTTAATACAGGTTTAATCACCAAGTTTAACACTCCTGATAGTTTGATAGGGGTGTTTGCTCATGAGATTGGCCATATTGCTTCAGGTCATATTGCGCGATCTAGTGAAGAGTATGATAGGGCTAAAAATACTGCTTTAATTAGTTATATTTTAGGGATTACGGCAATTATTGCAGGATCACCTGAAGCTGGTCAGGGGTTATTGATAGGTGGCGGAGATATCGCGCAAAAATCAATGCTAAAATATTCTAGAATACAAGAAGAGGCTGCCGATAGAAACGCTTTATTATATCTTAACAGAATCAAATATCCTAGTAATGGTTTGGTAAAATTGCTTGAGTCTTTTGAAGTTGAGCGCCGGGGCATGAAGGGTCAAATCAATGAATATTTGCTATCTCATCCAATTAGCAGCAAGAGAGTATCTTACTTAGTAAACAACTCTAATTCTAAATTCTCCAACAAAAAGTTTAATTCAAAGTTACAGCCAAAAATGACTATGGTACTGGCTAAGTTGGAGGGTTTTACCCAGGATCCTCAAGAGGTTATTTTAAAATATAAAAATGATAGTAGTAAATACGCCAAATACGCTCTGTCTGTCGCATATTATAGAAATTCTGATATTAATAAATCGCTTGAGGTGATAGATTATCTGATATCAAAAGAAAAAGACAATGGTTTTTTTCACGAGCTAAAGGCGCAAATATTATATGAATCAGGAAGGGTTAAAGATGCGATAATTAGTTATCAAGATGCGGTTAATACTCTTCCAGGAAAATATAGTGTTGATTCTAGGATTAGAATTGCTCAGTCGATACTGCATATTACCAAAAACGATCAAGGCTTGATAGATTTTGCGATTAAGAATTTATTGATATCAAGGGATTACGAGGTCAATAACCCTCAAATATATCGTCAATTGCATATGGCTTACGGTAAGCAGGGTAATAAATTTTTATCTTATTATAATTACGCTAATTATAAGTATTTAACAAGAGATCTTGCTGCGGCTCTAAAATATGCTAAAAAAGCAGATGAGATAAAAGGTGACAAAATTTCCTTGGGCGATAAATTAAAGCTTGAAGATTTAATTCAAACCATTAAAACTGACAAAGAAAGTAAAAAATAATTAATAGAGAAAATGCCGGTTTCTTTGATTAAAAAAGCAAAAATTGTATTTAAGAATTCTACTAAATCTATTCGCAGGTCTATTCGAGAGGTTAAGAGTGAGTTGTTCTTAATACTTAAGAGCAATAAATATAGCAAGAGATATCCCGATATATTTGCGATCTTTTCTATTATTGAGCAGGAGCAAAATTCTAGAATCTACGATCTCCAAAAGGGTAGTTTTAACAAAATAAGAAACAGTATAATTAAAGATCCAAATGAATCTGATAATGATATCTTAAATGCTATCAGGGGCTTGTTTCACAATAACGAAATACCTAGTGGCGCCAGCAGTAGTAAAGTTAAAATTGCCAAATACATATATGGTGAAGCAAAAAATATTTTAGCGCAAAAAAATGAATATGATGAAAATTTACTAAGAGTTTTAGTGTTTGAGTTTCCTTTTATTATTGCCAAGTCTAATTATTCTATCGTATCTGGTCTTATAAAAAGAAATTCAAAGGGTTGCAATAAGATTTTAAAAGAAATTCTGTTTAATGTTGAGCATCTTGGTTTTTTAAAGGATAAAAAAGATATATTTGTATTTATTAATCTTGCCGTTACATACAATAACAAGAGTGCGTTTATGATTCTTGTTAGATTTTTAAGGCTCACTAATTGCAAAGATATGATTTTTGAGAAAAGTCAATCAGAATTGTTATCTAGAATTTTTTCTTCATATGTTTTAACAAAAAAAGGTAGTGATTTTGGTCTAATTGCTATATCACTTTTTCAAAATAGAAATTTATCCTCACCAAATTTAAGGCTTATAAACGGCTTTTTAAAATCTATGTCCAATGCCAGGTGTCAGGAATCTTTGAAGAAGAGGAGGGTGGGCAGTGCCATTAAATACCTTAACTTATGTAAATCTTTTGGCTACAAAAACAGTCAAGTCTTGAAGGTTGTCAAATTTTACTGCAGCAAAACGAGGTCAAAATCGACTAATGCAGCAAAAAGTAGTAGCGATCTTATTAGTGAAATAGTTTTGCAACAAGATGTACCATCACCTAGTCCCAATATCGCAGTAGGGGGGATTGTCAACATCGCTAAACAGTTTCCAGAAGAGTACTGGCTCATGAATAATGCTAATTATCTGGTCTAGTTGAAATTGGATACGGTTTTGTAAAAATAGTCCTTGGCAACCTGGTTAAAGTCATGATTTAAGTCAACCCCCATATTTTTCAACGAAGTGACGCCAAAATTACTAATGCCACAAGGTACAATATTATTAAAAGCGCTTAAATTCGGATCGATATTTATTGCAAAGCCGTGATAAGTAACCCATTTTTTAACTTTAATACCAATTGCAGCTATTTTTTTCTCATGACCTTGGTCATAAACCCATACGCCAACTCGATCTTTCCTGATGAATCCTTCAATATCAAAGTGAGATAGAAAGTTTATTATCCAGTTCTCGATAAATTTTACAAAGCTTGCTATATCGGGCTTGCCAGACTTAAAGAATTTTTTTAAATCCAGCATTAAGTAGCCAATCATCATTCCGGGTCCATGATAAGTATATTTTCCACCTCTATTTACTTTAAAAACTTTAATATCGCTTTTTTGCAGCAGATCTTCCTCTTTAGCGCTGACGCCGGAAGTGTATACGTCTTCATGTTGTAGCAGCCAAATGGCCGAGTTGTATGCTTTTTCTGATATATTCTTAACCCTATTTTCCATATATTGCAGAGCCTCTGGATACGGTACGTTATTATCAGATATCAGCCAATCGATATTTTTAATGTTAAAGATCGTCATAAAATTATTTGTTGAGAAATTATTTTATTAATTCTATTATTAAATTATTAAGTATTAAAAAATTAGTTATTCAATAAATGATAGGAAAATTACGTGGTTATATCGATTCTTTACAGGACGATAAATGTATAATAGACGTCAATGGCGTTGGTTACCAAGTTAGTATATCTAGCAGAACCTCGCATTTTCTTAGCAAATACAATGATAACTCAGATGAAGAAAAAAATCAAGTATCTTTGATAATTGAAACTATTGTTAAAGAAGACTCGATTGAGCTATTCGGTTTTGCCAGTCAAATCGAAAGATCTTGGTTTCTAGAAGTAACCAAGGTTCAAGGGGTTGGTGCCAAGGTCGGGTTAAAGATTTTAGCTTATTTTTCAATCGAGGATTTGGCTTGCGCATTATCTACTCAGGATCATAAAATGTTTTGTAATATTTCCGGCATTGGGCCAAAATTAGCGCAAAGAATAGTTGGAGAGTTAAAGGGTAGTCCAAAAAAGCTGGGCGTTTGCGTCGCCAACGAGTATAGCTCTCAAGATGTTGTTAATGATAATAAAAATATACCTAATATTTCCGATGACGCCCTATCGGCATTGGAAAATTTAGGCTACAAAAGAAATGAGGTGATGAAGGTTGTGGGTGGCATCTTAAAAGCAAACTCTGAAATAAAGCTAGAGTCCTTAATCACGAAGTCTTTACAAAGTCTAGTTAAAAAAAGCGCCTAATGTTCAAGGTTTTTTTGCTTGAATTTACAAAGGTCAATCACTTGGCATCTGTAACATTCTGGCTTTCGTGCTTTGCAAATATATCTGCCATGCAGTATTAACCAATGATGAGCATCAACCTTCCATTGATCGGGTATTTTTTTTAATAGTGCCACTTCGGTCTTAGCAACATCCTTTGCTTTAACTATCCCTATTCTATTTGAAACTCTAAAGACGTGGGTATCGACCCCAATTGTTGGCATTCCGTGGGCGCAATTCAGAAAAACATTTGCAGTTTTTCTGCCGACACCAGGTAGTGCACATAGTTTATCGAGATCAACCGGAACCTGACTATTATATTTGTTGACTAATATTTCTGACAAAGCGATTACATTTTTTGCTTTTGAATTATATAAGCCAATAGTATTAATATAGTTCTTTAATTTTGATTCTCCTAGCTTTGTCATGTCCTTAGGGTTGTCAATCTTTGCAAATAGACTTTTGGTAGCTTTGTTGACCTGTATGTCGGTACTTTGCGCAGACATCACCACTGCAATAAGCAACGTGTAATCGTTGATAAATTCCAGTTCCGTTTTGGGGTCGGGGTTATCTTTGGCAAAAGTTGCAAATATTTCGTTAATTTCGCTTTTTTTCATCTTGCTAATCGTTTTCTTGCTTTTTTATTGAATTAATATTATTATTTCTAAGTAATACTTATTAGCATACTATTTTAATATTATTGGAGGTAAAACTCAACAAAAATGAATTTTCAAGATTTAAGTAACAACGCTAAAGCAAAGATTCACTTTATTGGTGTTGGTGGAATAGGGATGAGTGCGCTGGCATTGCTTTTGAAAGATGCTGGTGTTGCAGTTCAGGGCTCTGACATTAGCACTAGCTATATTACTGAAAAATTAATAGATCATGATGTTGCGGTATTTTTTGGTCATGATGCTAAAAATATATCAAGTGATATATCTTTGATTGTCAAAACTTCCATTATCAAAGATGATAACCCAGAAATTGTTGCGGCTAAAAAACTAGGAATTGAGATTATTACAAGAGCCAATCTGCTGGCACAAATGATGCAGAAAAAAGAAGCAATTACTATTGCTGGTACTCATGGTAAAACTAGTACTACAGCAATCACTGCTGCGGCAGTAGAAGAATCTGGGCTTGATCCAATCGTCGTCAATGGTGGTATTATAAATAGCTATCAAAGCAATTTTAAAGTGGGGAAGGGTAAATATTTTATCGCAGAAAGCGATGAATCCGACGGAAGCTTCGTTGATCTACCGACAACTATCGGCGCTGTTACCAATATCGAGCCGGAGCATCTTGATTTTTATAATAACAGCTTTGATAAACAAAAAGAATATTTTAAAAAATACATATCTCAGATTCCTGATCACGGACTTTGCGCATTATGCGTAGATAGTCCAGAAGTCGATCTGATGTATCAAAGCTATTTTTTTAATAATAGTAATATTGTAACCTATTCTATTAAGGAGGATAAAAAAGCCAACATTAAAGCGCAAAATATTGAATTAACAGCTTTTGGATCGAAATTTGATGTCGATATTAATGGTAATGATATTATTCGCGAGGTATTTTTGCCGGCATACGGCCCTCATAATGTTAGTAATAGTCTGGCTACTATTGCGATTTGTAGGCATCTAGGTATTGATGATCAGGTAATTAAAAAAGGTCTTAAAAGCTATAAAGGTGTAAAAAGGAGGTTTAGCAAAGTAGGGGAGTATAATTCTTGTGCAATAATAGATGATTACGCTCATCATCCGACAGAAATTGCGGCCTTGATATCTTCAGCTAAGCAGTTTGCTGGAAAAGGTAAGGTAATTTTAGTGCTGCAACCTCATAAATATAGTCGCGTCAGAGATCTTTTTGACGAGTTTTGTCAAAGCGTCAAAGGGGCGGATCACGTTATAGTCTGTGATATTTACTCCGCTAATCAAGAGCCAATTGCTGGAGTTTCTAAAGAGGCGTTATGTGACAAGATTAAGGACCTAATAGCTGATAAATTATTATATATTGATAGTGATAATGATATAGCCAAAGCTTTGAAGTCGGTTATCAGTGCTGGCGATATTGTTTTATGTGCCGGAGCAGGCACTATCACCAATATAGCTCACAAATTAGAAGAGCAATTAAAATCGTTGTAAATTAATTATTTTTCCTATAGCATGGTATCTATGATAGTAAAAATATTAAATTAAAATTATGGGTCTCGATCTTAAATTCAAACATATATCGTTAGTTGATGAGATGATGGAGAGTTTGCTTTTGGTAAATCAGCTATATCCAGACATTGATGCGCAATCTTTGAAGAGCTCGTTAGTGGAAATGGTTGATTGTAATAATTACCAAATGTTGGCCGTTTTTAGTAACGATGAGATGGTTGGAGTATGCGGCTACTGGATTTTAAAAATGTTATATTGCGGTCGCTATATGCAGATCTCTAATTTTGTTACTGACGAAAAGTATCGAGGTCAAGGAGTTGGTAATGCCATTATCAAATATCTTGAAAATTATGCTAAAGAATTAAAATGCGATAAATTTGTTCTTGATTCCAACGTCCTCAATCAAGATCCGCATTCATTATTTTTTAAGCATGGATTTTATATTCGTGGCCTACATTTTATGAAAGATTTATAGATTTATGAAAATAGCAACTTTTAATGTCAACTCAATCAAGGCTAGATTAGAAAACGTTACGCATTGGATTAAGGACAGCGGTTGTGATGTGATCTTATTGCAAGAGATTAAGTGCGAAGGTAAAAACTTTCCCGAAGAGCACTTTTTCGATCTGGGATACAATTGTGCAGTGTTTGGGCAAAAGACTTATAACGGAGTTGCGATTTTGTCAAAATATAAGATTGAGGATGTCATCACAACAATCCCTGGGTTTGATAAAGACATAGGTATTAAATCGAAGTCAAAATCGAACGATGATGATTTGTTCGCTGATGATAGCGATGTCAACCTTCAGCAGGCTCGATATATTGAAGCGGTAATTAGTGCCAACGATAAAGTTGTTAGGGTCGCTTCGATATATGTACCCAATGGTGGTGGCGCTCTTGTTGACGGTCAGAGTTTAACTCAAAGCGAGAAATTTATTTACAAAATGGATTTTTTCGATGCTCTAAAAAAGCATATGAAAAATGTCTTGCAGAAAAATGAGATTGTAGTATTTGGCGGCGATTTTAATGTTGCTAATTATGATATCGATGTTTATGATCCCAAGCATTTAGAAGGTACTGTGTGTTTTCATCAGGAGGAGCAAAGGAAGTTTAGATCAATATTAAATCTGGGCCTAACTGATTGTTACCGAGCTCTTCATCCCGACAATCAATCCTTTAGTTGGTGGGATTATAGATCGGGCGCTTGGCAATATAATAAAGGAATGAGAATTGACTATTTACTGGCATCACCATGTGCTGCTGATATTTTAAAATCATGTAGTATGATTGATAAAACCGTTAGAGACAAACCCAAGGCTTCAGATCATTGCCCCGTAATGCTAGAGCTTGATATTTAATTACAAATTATGGATATATTAATATTATTATTTTTAGGCTTTTTAACTATTGTGAACTTGCTGGTATTGCTAAAAATAAGAAGAATGCAAACTTCAGATGAGCAGAATCAGATCAATGAGTTGACTCAAGATGTCAAGGCTAATATTGAAAAGAATTTTGATAAAAGTCGTCAGGAGTCGACGCGCGCTTCTTCCAATGATCGTCAGGAGTTAAATAATGTAATATTACAGAACTTTACCAACCTTTCTAAGATGCAAAATCAGAATTTTAGTCAATTTATTAAGCAGCTAGAAAGTTACGAAGCAAAGTCCTTGCGAACCATTAATGATAATCGTCAAGAGGTTGAAAAAAAGCTAGATTCTATCAGAAAAACAGTTGAGGAGAGATTGGAATTCTTGCAAAAAGAGAATGGTGATAAGTTAGAAAAAATGCGACAAACTGTCGATGAAAAATTAAATGCCACTGTGGAAAAAAGATTTAATGAGTCGTTTAACATGATTGCTTCAAGGTTGGATCAAGTTCACAGAGGATTGGGGGAGATGCAAAATTTAGCAAACGGAGTAGGGGACTTAAAAAAGGTATTATCTAATGTCAAAACCAGGGGTAATATCGGAGAAATACAACTCGCCAGCATCCTAGAGCAATTTTTCTCGCCAGCGCAATATGAAAAAAATGCTACCACTAAAAAATCTAGTACGCAAAGAGTAGAGTTTGCCTTAAAAATACCTGATAAATTCAATGAAGACAAAGAGCTTCTATTGCCAATCGATTCTAAGTTCCCAATTGAAGATTATCAGCGCCTAGTTGCTGCTTACGAACAAATCGACTATGTCAATCAGCAAGATTCGAAATCTGCATTAGATCAAGCGGTAAGAAGTTTTGAGTCCAGCGTTAAAAGAGCCGCTAAGGAAATTAGCGATAAATATATCAATCCACCTACTACCACCGACTTTGCAATAATGTTTGTACCGACCGAGGGTTTGTATGCAGAGATATTAAGAAACCATGGTCTGTTCGAAGATTTGCAAAAAAGATACCAGGTTGTAGTTTTGGGGCCGACAACTATCGTTGCGTTCTTAAGCGCCTTACAGATGGGTTTTAGAACCTTGGCTGTTGAAAAGAGGTCGGGCGAGGTTTGGAGTATATTAGCTTCCGTCAAGTCTGAATTTGGAAAATTTGGCGGTCTACTGGAAAAAACTAAAAAGAAAATTCAAGAAACTGGTAACGTTATCGATGATGCCGCTGTCAGATCAAGAGCGATTGAGAAAAAATTAAAAAATATTCAAGAGTTACCAGCTAATGATTCTGCTGCGTTAACGGGCCAGGGTTGCGACATTGTGCCAGACTTTATTAAGATTGAAGATCAGGGTTGTTAGGTATTTTTTATCTGAACACTTGAAAAATGTAAAAAAAGCATTATATTAATATTATATTAATAATATAGATAGTTTTAAAGAATTAATAAATTAATTTTATGACTAAAAAAACAAAAAAGAGTAACGTCGAGTTGCCAGAGAGCAGCTCTAATCCGCAAATATTTTATGCCTTACCGCTACGAGATGTAGTGATATTTCCGCATATGACTACTACAATTTTAGTTGGTAGGGATAAGTCTATCGCAGCAGTCAAAGAGTGTCAATCAGCAAAAACCCCTATCATTGCCGTTGCTCAAACCAATCCTGATCATGACTTGTTCGAGAAAAAGAATGTTTACTCGACTGGTGTTTTATGTAATATCGTGGAATCTACCACTTTACCCGATGGTACAATTAAAGTGATTTTACAAGGTATCAAAAAAGCAGTAATAACTAAAGTCGTTCCTGATGATCAATATTTTGTGTGCTATGTTGATGCTGTCGTTCAGGAAGGGTATCCAGACGAAGAAGACGCGAAAGTTCTAGGTCTTATTAAAAGTTGCATTGAAGATTTTAGCAAGTTGGCTGAATATAACAAGAGAATTACTCCTGAAATTTTAATTAATTTAATCAAGGTAAAGTCTCCTTTTGACCTTGCTAGTATGATTGCTTCTTATGTCAGTGGATCCATTGAGTCCAAGCAGGCGATTTTGGAAGAAAATGACCTTGAAAAAAAGCTTTATAAAACCTTAGAGTTGATCAAGGCGGAGCTAGAAATAGTAAAGACTGAAATTAAGATCAATAAAACCATTCAAGAGAAATTTGCAAAATCTCAAAAGAATTTTTATCTTTTGGAACAGATGCGCCAGATTAAAAAAGAGCTCGGTCATGAAGATGATTCTGAAGACGAAGTTAGGTCTTTAAGAGATAAGATAAAAAAGCTAAAGTTGCCTAAAGAGGCGCATGAGAAATGCGAAGGTGAGCTTAAAAAGCTTGAAAAAATGAATCCTTACGCATCCGAATCTAGCGTTGTTAGAAATTACTTAGACTGGATGGTGCAGTTACCATGGCATAAAAAAACCAAAAATAATTCTAGTTTCACTAAGGCCAAAAAAGCTTTAGATTCTAGCCACTATGGCTTGGAAAAGATCAAGGATAGGATTTTAGAATTTATTGCGGTGCAAATTAAATCTAAGCATTTAAGGGGTCCGATCCTTTGTCTAGTTGGAGCGCCCGGCGTCGGTAAAACCTCTTTAGCTAAATCAATTGCAGAAGCGTTGGGCAGAAAATATGTCAAAGTTTCACTAGGTGGAGTTCGTGACGAATCAGAAATCAGAGGCCATCGCAGAACTTATATCGGCTCCATGCCCGGTAGAATGCTACAATCGATGCGTAAAGCCAAAGTTGTCAATCCCTTGATACTACTTGATGAGATCGACAAAATGTCTTACGATTTGCGTGGAGATCCTTCTTCAGCTTTGCTTGAGGTACTAGATCCTGAGCAAAACTCATTATTCTCTGATCATTATTTGGAAGTTGAGTATGACCTATCGCAAGTAATGTTTGTGGCGACTGCTAATAATGTGGCCAATATACCAACTCCTTTGCGAGATCGTGTAGAAGTAATCAGGCTTTCTGGCTATACCGAAGATGAAAAACTTCATATTGCCAAAGAGCACTTGCTAAAACGTCAAATGGATGAAAATGGTCTTAAGCCTTCGGAGATTTCAATTTCGGATGACGCCTTCCTGAAAATGATCAGAAGATATACTTTTGAAGCTGGAGTTCGTAACCTGAACCGTGAAATTAATAAATTATCTCGTAAGATAGTAAAAGAGATAATGGTGAAGAAGGTCAAAAAAATCGCTATTAACCAGAACAATGTTGATGATTATTTGGGCGTGGAGAAGTTCCGCTACGGTATTGTCAAAAATAAAAACATGGTTGGTATTGCTACTGGATTAGCTTATACTGAATATGGCGGCGACTTATTGGATATTGAGGTTTTAAAATTCGAAGGTTCGGGTAAGGTGCAGATCACCGGTAAGTTGGGCGATGTCATGAAGGAGTCGGCACAAGCGTCTTTGAGCTATATCAGATCAATATCCAAAGACCTTAAAATAGATGAAAAAAAATTCAACAAGCTTGATTTTCATATTCATGTTCCTGAAGGGGCGACTCCAAAAGACGGGCCTTCCGCTGGGGTAGCGCTTTGCGTTACTATAGCTTCAATTTTGTCTGGCAAAGCGATCAGAAAAGATGTTGCTATGACTGGTGAAATTACTTTATCTGGCAGGGTTTTAGAAATTGGTGGCCTGAAAGAGAAGTTGCTAGCAGCATTGCGCGGCAATATCAAGACGGTTCTAATTCCTAAGCAAAATGAAAAAAACCTTAAAGATTTGCCAAAGGATGTGGTTAAAAACCTAGATATCAAGTTAATAGAGACGGTTGATCAAGCCCTAAAAGAGTGTCTAGTGAGTAGCCAAGCTGCTAAAAAGAAAAAGTAGCTACTTAGTTGAGTCGATAGTTGAATTTTAAACTAGTTCATGTATAATAGCTGAATATTGCAAATAATTGATTTTGAGTAATGGAAAATAATAAAAATGTTATAATGGCGACCGTTTTATCAATGGTTGTGTTATTGTTGTGGACTTGGTTTGTTGAGAAGCCAAAAATGGAAAGGCGTGAAGAGCAAAAGAAGATAGCTCGTGAAGTAGCACTGAAACAGCCCAAGGTTAATAACGTAAAAGCTACAGGTGATCAAAACTCAATCCCTGACATCAACAACAGCTCCGGATTCACTCCAAATTTACGAGATTCTAGGCCGGTTGTAGTAGCTTTAAAAACTAGAAGTCAAATCATTGACGAAAGTGCTAGAAATAGAATTCAAATCACCAGTGGCAATATAAATGGTTCTATTTTCTTAAAAGGAGCGCGATTTGACGATCTAAGTTTCAATCATTATTTTGACACCATTGCTAAAAGAAAAGAAGTAGTTTTATTTTCACCCTCCAATAGCAAGGGTCGTTATTTTGCTGATTTTGGCTGGATTTCTTCTGATTATAAAATGGATTTACCAACACCAAAAACAGTTTGGAAGTCAAGCTCTAAGACCCTCACCCCGCAACAGCCTGTAACGCTAAAATGGCGCAACAGGCAGCGCGTAGAGTTCCAAGTTGAAATCTCAATGGATGAGGATTTTATGTTCTTTATTAAGCAAAGAGTAGTTAACAAGTCTAGAAAAGCGATTACTGTTGCCAACTATGGGCGTATTAATCGCTCTTTAAATCAACTGGGTCAGCAAAATTACATCCTGCATGAAGGCTTTATTGGCGCTTTTAACGGAGTTTTGGAAGAGCTAACATATAAAGATGCTGCTGAAGATGGGCCTAGTAAATTTAGTTCTTCTGGTTCAGTTTGGCAAGGCATTACTGATAAATATTGGCTTAGCTCAATAATTGCTGATCGTAAATTTGATTACAATGCTGATTTTTCTCATAAGGTTAGTAATAGCAA
Organism: Rickettsiales bacterium; assembly: GCA_047404215.1. Taxonomy (GTDB): domain Bacteria; phylum Pseudomonadota; class Alphaproteobacteria; order Rickettsiales; family UBA1997; genus CAMCFD01. The sequence goes on along the minus strand of JBDOIV010000009.1, from coordinate 3,877 downwards.
CAATATTTACAACACGCAATTTGTTAGCCAAGAGTACATGATTGACCCAGGTGCTAGTCTGGAGTTTGATCATAAACTATTCGCTGGCGCTAAGAAGGTGAAGCTAATCGACAAATATTCTTCAGATTATGATATCACTTTATTTGATCGCGCTATCGACTTTGGCTGGTTCTATTTCCTAACGAAGCCGTTTTTCTTTGCCATTGATTTTATATATAAAGTTATCGGAAATTTTGGTGTTGCGATATTATTATTCACAGTAATTGTCAAAATGGCATTATTCCCAATGGCTAATAAATCATATAGAGCTATTGCTAGAATGAAAGGATTGTCGCCAAAAGTCAATGAAATCAGAGAGCGACATAAGGATGACAAGATGGAGATGAACCGTAAAATTATGGATGTCTATAAAAGAGAGAAAGTTAACCCGGCCTCTGGCTGCTTACCAGTCTTGCTGCAAATACCAGTATTTTTCGCTCTTTATAAAGTGATATTTGTTACTTTGGATATGAGGCATGCCCCATTCTTTGGCTGGATTAAAGACTTGTCGGCACCGGATCCTACCTCAATTTTCAATCTCTTTGGCCTGTTGCCATTTGAAGTGGGAGGTATGTTAGCAATTGGTGTTTGGCCAATATTAATGGGTCTTACCATGGTGTTACAGCAAAAATTATCACCGCCAGTAACTGATCCAACTCAAGCAAAAGTTATGAAATTCTTGCCATATATCTTGGCATTTATCTTAGCATCATTCCCGGCAGGATTGGTTATTTACTGGACTTGGAACAACCTATTGTCGGTATTGCAGCAGCTTTACATCAATAAAATGGTAGCAAGAGAGTCGGCTAAAAAATAATAATTAGCAATAGTTATTGTTTCTTGTAAAAGATCCAAGATTTCTTTGATTTGAGCTGCCCAGGCGACACTCCGACAAATTCTTGGCAACAAAATCCTCGTGTCATCATAAAGTCATATATTTTTTGATAGTTTGATCTTTGCGCATCATCAAGCAATATTCGGCCCCGTCTATTTATCGCATCAATCGCCTTGGCGGCGCATTTTGCTCTCTTTAGCGAGTCGACAATAATCCAATCAAAGCCCTTAATTTCAGGTTTGTTAGCTAATATTTCCGGCGGTGTATTTTCATATTCCTCATTATCTAAAGCGTCAGCCATCAAGATCGTCGTAATATTGCCTCTCATTTGTTCTTTAGCGGTTGTGGTAAAATTTTTATACCAACTAGCATTGCTTTCAATAGAGAATATTTTTTGTACTCGATTAGCAAAAAATACTGAAGAGGTGCCGTAACCAAATTCAAAAATAACATCAGTTTCCTTTAATTCTTGCCGCAGATAGTCAATGAGCTGATAGGGCATCCAGGGCAGCATCTCGCCGCCTTCTTGTTGGCATAATCCGCTAGTAAATGAGTGCAACCAGCCCTGACGATCTTGGATAGAGTTTTTTTCAAAGAAATTCATGATCAGAAAAATTAATACCTTTTGATTATACAGTAATTTCAGCAAAATGTCAAGGAGAATCAGCATTGCCAACTCTCCTTGACACCTTTCGTGGTGTATAGGACAAGGTGGTGACTTATCCTATTACTTTAGCTTGATAGCGCAAAAACGCCACAAGCCAAACTCTAAGTCATCAAATCACAGACGCAAAACAAATAACGCGCTGTGCATTTTCTACAATTGTTAATATTTATGAATTGGTACCGCAGATAGGCTGCAGTGAATAATAAATACTTCACCATAGTAAAACGATTACTTTATAATAATAAAAGTAATAACCCTATTATATACCTTATAAAGATAATGGCAAAATAAATATGTAAATAAAAGTTTCACTGTAGCAAAATGATACAGCAATGGCGCAGTGTTAGTAAATTGTAAAGATGTAGTAAGGGTGGGGCGACGATAATTATGATATTTTATTTGTAAAAAACTATTGACATTATAAAATGAACGATGTATAATAGTATTAAGGCAATAGAGTCTGTGTTACATTTGGTTGTTAATATTAAAATTAATTTTTTTGCTATGTAGCTTGATAATTGTTGGTAGAGGAGCGGTTCATATTTTAGTTGGATTAGTTAAAGAGGAGGAGATTTTTGGCCTGTGCGAATTGTATCATAATCTGGGATTAAGCTTGATGATCGTCAGAATCAAAGTTTGCGTTATGAGCATAGTATTGCTAAATATTAACAAAGCAGATCTCTGTTGAGATATTTACAATATCAAGCTCTTTAACTGCTCTTTGTATAATAGTATACTCAAAGCAATGGTCGCAAATATTAAAAATATTATTACTGTAGCACTTGATTTTGAGGTTTTGTGAAATGATACTTCTTCACCGGATTCTGTTAAATAGTCACAATAAATATCAAAAACGGAAATTATATAAATTGGCCTCAAGATTACCATTACAACGCCAACTGCTGCGAGCATCGGGACGCCAACCCAGCTATAAAATAACATCAGCTCTCTACCTTTTGACAAGGTTTTGCTATCTAGCGCATTATTCAGCTCTGTATTGTGAGCTAAAAAATACATAGCTGCATAAAAAGCAACAATTCCAATGAAACTCTTTACCTAGCCTACTCAAAAAAAAGATTGTATTTATATGATAATAGCGATAAAATTACTCATATGATTTATCAGTGTGACACTGGGTATGACTATTCTAGACTAGGAAAAGTGCGGTGCGGAGATAGTCACGAAAAAGTTGTAGAGAAAATTGGAGTGCCGGATATTGTGAGACTTAAAAAGGACAGCCCTTATACAAGAGTTTACTATTACTATAATCTTAATCACGTCTTTATTCTTGAACAAAATAAGGTTAGTGAACTTGTGCAATTTTAATTGTTAATAGCTTTTAATAGCATATCTATATGAAAAAAATAATATCATGGAATTGCCAAATGGCTTTTCGTAAAAAAGCTGATTACATATTGACGTACAATCCCGATATTTTAATAGTCCCAGAATCTGAATCAAGAGAGAAAATTGACTTTGATATGCACATTAAAGCTCCTCATCAATCAATATGGGTTGGTAAGAATAATAACAAGGGATTGTTGGCATGCTCTTATAATAAGAATATAAAAATAGGTATCAATAACACATATAATGAAGACTATAAATATATACTACCATTAGATGTGAAATCTAAAGGTCATGATTTCTTAATATTGGCAGTATGGACTCAGGGCGCAAAAAATCCCTATAACGGCTATATTGTACAATTATATAGAGCCATTAAATACTATCGAGAATTATTTACTGAAAAAACTATTATATTGGGAGATTGGAATAGTAATGCCATTTGGGATAATAATAAAAGAGAGGCTAGCCATACTGATATAGTAAATCTTCTTTATCATCACGAGATAGAGAGTATATATCATAATTATAATAAAATCAATCATGGAAGTGAGATTGATAATACTCTTTATATGTTTCGCAAAGAAAGCAGGCCTTATCACGTAGATTATATTTTCGCAGGAAGTTATTGGTTGAATAAAGTTGCTAATATTGAAATAGGAAAATATAGAGACTGGTCTAAGTATAGCGATCATATGCCAATAATCACAGGTTTTAAAACTTTATAATCCGCTTAGAGCTAATTAAATTTGATGACAATTGAAAAAGATGTTTAGAAGATAAAGACAAGAACACGGAACCAATACGGAACCAAGAAAGTTATTAAGAGTGATCATATTCTATCAGTCCTTTAACAGACTGGTGCTGCCAAGTGGAATCGAACCACCGACCTCGTCATTACCAATGACGCGCTCTACCCCTGAGCTATGGCAGCTAATATCGCAATATTATTTATTATATATATAAGATTACGAAAATTCAAGAGTTTT
>JBDOIV010000008.1:0-1176 GCA_047404215.1 Rickettsiales bacterium | reverse complement strand
AGACGGTGTTGGTAAGGCAAAAGACTATGCGGCTAGATGTGCAGAACTTGGGATGGAAGCAGTAGCTATAACAGATCACGGTACGATGGCAGGTCTCTTTGAGTTTTATACAGAGATGACTAAGGTTGGCGTAAAACCTATCTTAGGTAATGAGATGTACTGTGTCGAAGATATGAGTCAGCGAGGGTTAGAGGAAAAAGAAAAAGAGGGGCTGACACCAACAGAAATACGAGAAAAGAATAAGATGAGGTTGAGGTCACCGCATCTTTTGTTGTTGGCAGAGAATGACATTGGGTTGAGAAATCTATTTCGTTTGAACTATTATGCGAATACCGAAGGGTATTACGGAAAGCCACGAATAGATTTAGATTTGTTAGAGAAATACTCTGAAGGCATTATTGCTACAACAACTTGCGTTATTAGCAACATGGCAAGGTATTTACAAGCCAAACAGACTGACAAGATGACAGCATTTTTTGACAGGATGTTGAGTATATTTGGTGAAGATAACTTGTTCATTGAGCTGCATCCACATGACTTGGATATACAAAAAGATTATAATGTAGCATTGATAGAGTTGTTCCGTAAGAAGTATGAAAATGTAAAGTGTGTGTTGGCTAATGATGTTCATGTGGTATTGAAACAACATGACAAAGTGCATGACTTCTTATGGAGAATGAATACAGACGGCAAGTTTGATGAAGCCGGTGTTCATAGCTTGTATCTTGCCAGTGAAGATGAGATGCGTGCATTGTGGTACGATAATGGTTATGGAGATTTGATTGCAGATGAATATTTAGAAGAAGCCATAGAGAGTACCAAACACATTGCGACAAGATGTAATGCTAAGCTTGATATGGAAACCTTGAAGGAACCAAAGTTTGAAACGCCTGATGGGTATAAGAACAATAGAGAGTATATTGTTCATCAGTTGAAGAAGGGTATGAACGAAAAGCTTGAGGCAGGGCAAATAAAAGAAGAAGATATTCCCGAATATACAACTGCCTTGAAGAAAGAGTTAGACCTTGTAGATGATAAAGGGTATATAGATTATTTTCTTATCACTCAAGATTTTTGTAAGTACGCTTATGATAACGAGATCTTAATGTCGCCTGGAAGAGGTAGTGCTAGCGGAGCGTTATTGTGTTGGTTGTTAGGTATCACTCATTTGAATCC
>JBDOIV010000007.1:0-1028 GCA_047404215.1 Rickettsiales bacterium | reverse complement strand
CCCTATGGTCTGAAACAGCTACAGCATTCATTAGCGAGGTTACCCCAGTGTCATAAGTCTTACCCCCCTCACCATAAGCATAAGACTTGCTAACTAATACAGTAAAGATTAAGACCAAAACATAAAATGTGCGAATTACAATTTGTTGCATTTAAAAATATCTATTGCGAGTTAAAAATAGGCTTATTCCACCTATTTTCAAGCTCCTTAATTAACTCTTGACTACCCTCGGTAAAAGGCTTTTCTATCCAAGTTTTTGCACCATTACTCAGCAAATACTTAGCAATAACTTCCTTTTTATGTCTGTATGCAATCGATAGGGCCGTCCTGCCATAGGAATCTAGTTTATTGACTTTAGACCCTTTTTCAACTAAAATTTGAACAATAGGCAGATAACCCTTCCTAGCAGCAAGCATAAGATAAGTTCTATTATACTTATCAGCATAACTTATATTTGCGTGATTGTCAATGAGAATTTTTACTGATTTATAATCCATATTCTCTATTGCGATATCCAGGGGTGTGTGACCAAGCATATTTGGAAGATCTGGATCTGCACCTTTTGACAATATTGATAGCATCACCGGATGTCTTTTTAATAAAGATGAGTAAGTTAATATAGTATCACCTTTACCATTTCTTAAATCTGGTATGGAAATTTTTGAATACATATCATTAAAAGCATTAGTATCCTTAACCTTGATCGTGCTAAATAGCGAATAAACCCTTTCTTTAAAGGTTGGGATAATAGGTATGTGAGAATTATCTTTACTTCTATCCCTTGACAATATGGGTGGCGCTACTTCTCGAGTTACGTAAAAACTATTAGACCATCCCAGATCCTTCTTTTTTGGCTTAATCATCTCTTCATTATAGTTTACGATATATTTCTGGTCAGAAATTTCCACCAAATACTCTTTGCGCAACTTTTCTAGCCTAGCTTTTTTTTGCTCAGCAAGAATTCTAAACCTCTCCTCTTCTTGCTTCTTTTTGTCATTCGATTGCTCAACTTTTTTATCATCACCACC
>JBDOIV010000006.1:0-8303 GCA_047404215.1 Rickettsiales bacterium | reverse complement strand
GACCTAGCGGCAGAGGTAGCAGGGATTACTAACTCACCAGCAAGACCTGATAGGAGAGGTGGTGACGGTGGTGGCGGTGGTGGGACTGCACCTACTTGTTGTGCCTGTAACTGTTTTGCAGCTAAAGCCTCAGCGTCACTTTTTATCTTCGCCTCTTTAGCTGAATTAACTGCTAAAACAAATTCTTGACCCTGCTTAGAAAAAACTATTGCAATATTTTCTAGATTAGCATCAGTTATATCTCCACCTGTTAGTACGTCGATTGCTAACACCTCTGGTAATTCCAAATGATTTCTTGCTAATTTTGTACTATTTGCGGTGCCAACAACTTTTTGATTTGCCGCGTTCGATTTTGCAAGATTAAACTCTTCAACTTTTGCAACAATTTCTTGTTTCATTTTCGATAACCTAGCTCCTTCAGCCTTTTGCTGCTCGCCCAATTCAACAAAAGACAAGCCATCAATAGCATCAAAATTAGGATCCTCAACACCAATTGCCCCAGAGTATTTAGTAATCTTATCTCTATTTTGCTCAATTGAACTTTTGATTTCAGCCGTTTTACCTTCTAGCGTCGAATATGCAGTATCTAATGCACCTTTCTGAGCTAATAATTGTTTATAAGTGCCAATGCTTTTTTCATAATCTGATAATGTCATGGACTCTGTAAATTTTAGATCTGCTACACCATCAACCTCAACCACTTCAGCACCCAGCAATCCCTTATTATCCTGCACCATGCTGTACAAAGCTTTAAGTTTATCAAATTTTGCAATACTCGCCTTTATTCCAGAGTGGTAAAGTTCTGCTTTTTCTTGCTCAGATGAAGATTTAGTGATTTCAATGCCAGAAAATGGACCATCTTCGACTGCAACAAGTTCTGCAAATTCAGCATTTTGCGCCGCCAATATAACCTCTCTTTTTACAGCATATTCTGCTTGTACGGAGCCAAAGTCTTTTTGCATCTCCATAACCTTAACTATTGACAAATCTTTTGCAACCTTGTCTCCATCGGGATCTTCTGCTAACAATTCGTTCATCACCCCAGCCTCAACTGGACTCAACCCCCTAAATTTTTTTGCTTCAATACTCTGCACCTTAGCAATAAAATCTTCATCCAAGCCTAATTGTTCACGATCTGTAGCTTCTAATCTTTTTAATTGCGATGCCAAGAGTTGAATATTTTTTCTTTTACTGATATCCGCTTCCACCCCCCTTAATGACTCTTTAATTTTCTCAAGACTGGCCTCTTCAACAATACCACTCAAAGCAGTGGAATTAAAATTACCAACTCCTGAATTGAGCTCTTTGCCATTATCAAGCTTCACCTGAAAATCTCCACCACCTAATTCAGCACTATTTTTAGCGCTTGCTAGCAATTTTATGATTTCCTTAAGTTTTAAACTTAATTTTCGAGCACCCTCGTCATTGCCAGAAACATCTGGAACTAGATTATTCACAAGAATTATCCGATATGCATCAATTCCTGACCCTTGCGGCGCCAACTTTTGGATACTATTTAAATCTTTATTTATTTTTATAACCGTAAGGCTTGACTTGGATGCTTTAGCAGCTTTTTGTGCCTCAATTTGTCTTGTTACATTTATTAAAGCAAATTTTGGAAAATTACCCATGTCATTATAACCTTGCTGTATATTAAACAGATCAAGAGGGCTAGGTTCTCTATCCAATTCAGGCATTTCGCCTTGTAAAGATAATAAGCCTTGCACTTTAGTTTGAATTTTTTGTATTTGATCCATTGGCACACGCATAGTTGCATTGCCCGGATCAACAGCTAACAACGCAGCGACACCTTCAGCACCACGACCAGAAACCTCCTGCAACTCTTGCAAAGAGACGTATATTTCACTTTTCTTGACTTGCTGTATAGCTTCGCTTGCAGCCTTCATTGTCAAATAAATTGACCTAAGATCATCTGCAGCAACACTCTGCGCTGCATCTTTTTGTCTCGGATGAGGAACTCTCAAATCAACAAAAACTGCAGTCATTTCGCCTGTTTCGCTATCTATCACACCTGTTTTCAGCATTAGCTCCCTCCCTCCAAATTTCCCTACTTCATATCTTAAACCTTTACCACATAAATTAAAATCCTGCTTATATGGTTCATCAGAAGAACGGTCTGCAAAGATATTTTTGGCATATAACTCCATCTCTCGACGCATTTCTTTCGCCTCAAGATCACTAGCCCCTGATACCATCTGACAAGAATGATGCAATAAACCAACAGCCTCAGCAGCATCTGACTCACCAGCGAACTGCACTTCTCCATATTTCCCATTGAGAAGTTTAACCTGCATCTGCAACTTCTTACCTGACCCACCTTTTCGAGCCCCTCCTTGTTTATATGGTGTTAATATCCTATATTCTTTACCGCGAAATTGTATATCAACTCCTGCACTGTTTGCAGTTTTTGGTAGACTCCCTGTTATCTGCGCTGAATATTTACCTAAATCAGTCTGCAGTTCACTTTTTCTTTCGCCGCGATGCAAGGTAAAATCAGTAAGGTTAGCAGCATCAGCGCCATCAACTCCTCGTCCGGCAGAACCAGGAGCGCCAGCCCTTTTCTGTAACTTTGCCTTAAGCTCATCATTAAAACCAGCAGAACCACCACCAGAACTCGGTACTCTTTCTGCTGGTTTTAAAGCACCTATCCCGCCAGCACCGAGTATTTCACCTAAAAGACCTCCTTGCATTGTTGGCGAACCGCCACTTTTTCCCCCTGATGCATTTATAGCCGTTAATGGTGGCGCTGGTGGCGGTGGTGGTGGGGGTGCTGGAGGTGGTGGCGCTAATGGGAATGAACCTGCTGCTGACATTCCTGGTGGAAGTGGTGGCGGTGGCGGTGGAGTTGGAATTGTAGTTGTAACCCCTACCACTGTTTCACCATCTGAATTACTACCTTGTCCTGCACTACTTGACATAATAAACCTCGAAATATTTATTAATATAAATTAACGCTAAATATATTTTTTTCCTTATAACTTCATTATATCATATTTTTTATGCTAAGTCAATTTTATTATAATATTTAAATTATTTGTATTATTATGATACATATTAATTAAGCAATATATTGCTGTCGGTAAAAACTATAAAGTAGATAAAACCTTGCCAGCATTGACTTGATCACAGTTTATATTGCAAAGCCTTATATATCTTTGCTTTGTGATTACTTTTTGTCAATAATCAATTTTTATGGAATTTTTTATAAAAAAACACCAAACAAAAGAAATTAAATTAATATTTGACATTATTTAGAAAGCGATATATAATAGAAATTTATAGTTGAGAGTATTTTTAAGAAATTAATAAGGTAATAGTAGATTTAACTGATTAATAATTAAGGGATTTTTATGGCAAAAACCGATATAGCAAACAAAATTAAGAAAGTAGTACTTTCAGGCAAAGAATGTTTACCAATAATTGAAGGTGGTAAAGGTGTTGGCGTTACTACTGGATTAACCGCTGGAAGCTTTGCTAAAGCTGGTGCTGTTGGTACTTTTTCAGGTGTTAATGCTGATTATATCGACGAAAATGGTAAATTAGTTGAATTAAAATACACTACTAAAACCAGAAGAGAAAGACATAACGAATTAGTTGATTACAGTATCAAAGGTGGTATCGCGCAAGCTCGAATTGCCCATGACATTGCCGCTGGTAATGGCAGGATTCATATTAACGTATTATGGGAAATGGGTGGCGCTGAAAAAGTGCTACATGGCGTCCTTGATGGCGCTAAAGGTCTGATCCATGGCGTTACTTGCGGTGCGGGAATGCCTTACAGATTATCAGAAATTGCCGAAAAATACAAAGTATATTACTATCCGATCGTTTCATCGATGCGTGCTTTTAGAGCATTATGGAAAAGAAGCTATAGCAAAGCAAGAGACCTACTTGGTGGCGTAGTATATGAATGCCCATGGCGCGCTGGTGGACACAACGGTTTATCAAATGCCGAAAGTCCAACTGATTTTCAAGATCCCTACCCTAGAGTAGCTGAACTTCGTAAATTTATGAACGAAGTTGGCCTTAATGAAGTGCCAATAATTATGGCTGGCGGCGTCTGGAACCTTGAAGATTACGAAGATTGGCTAGATAATCCAGAAATTGGCCCGATCGCCTTTCAATTCGGTACTAGGCCGATCTTAACCAAGGAATATCCGGTTCCGCAAGACTGGAAAGATAAATTACTAACCTTGAAAAAAGGTGATGTTTATTTAAATAGATTCTCTCCTACTGGCTTTTACTCTTCGGCAATTGAAAACGACTTTATTAAGGAATTACAAGGTCGCGAGATTCGTCAAGTTGAATATCGAGCTAAGCCAGAAGGCGAATTTAAAACTGCAATACCATTTGGTAGCAGAGGTAGATCAGTTTATATTAAAGAGGCTGACAAGGCTTTAGTCGAACAATGGAAAGGCGAAGGTCACGATGAGGCAATGAAAACTCCTGATGAAACATTGATGTTTGTTGATAAATCAAAAGCGGCGCAAATTATTACCGATCAAATCGACTGCATGGGCTGTCTAAGTCAATGCCGATTCAGCAATTGGCTTGATGATGAAGAGCAAAAATTCACCACCAATAAAAGAGCAGACCCTAGAAGTTTTTGCATCCAAAAGACATTACAAGACGTTAGGCAGGGAATTGACATTGAAAACCAACTTATGTTTTCGGGTCACGCTGCTTATAGATTTGCCGATGATCCGTTATATAGTAACGGTAATATCCCGTCTATCGACGATCTGATCAAAAAGATAATGGTCGGTAAATAATATTATTTAATAACAAGATTTTATAAGTGAGCAAGACTAGATTTATTTTTATTACTGGCGGAGTTGTATCATCCTTAGGAAAGGGTTTAGCATCAGCGTCGCTAGCTAGCCTTCTTCAGGCCAGAGGCTATTCTGTACGTCTGCGCAAATTAGATCCTTACTTAAATCTTGATCCAGGCACCATGAGCCCTACTCAACATGGCGAAGTATTTGTCACTGAAGATGGTGCTGAAACTGACTTAGACCTAGGTCACTATGAAAGATTTACTGGTGTTGATGCTAAAAAATCAGACAATGTTACTGCTGGAAAAATATACCAAAAACTTCTCAATAAAGAGAGAAAGGGTGATTATCTTGGCGGTACAGTCCAAGTCATTCCTCATGTTACCGATCTAATCAAAGAATTCATTTTGAATGATGTTGATGATGTTGATTTTGCACTATGTGAAATTGGCGGCACCGTTGGTGATATCGAAGCTCTACCGTTCTTTGAAGCAATCCGTCAACTTGATTATGAAATGTATGACGATGAATCCAATATCCGCAGATGTGCCTTCTTGCATTTAACATTGCTACCTTATATCGAAAGCGCTAATGAAATTAAGACTAAACCTACTCAGCACTCAGTTAAAGAATTGCGATCGATAGGTATCCAGCCATCAGTGCTTTTATGCCGCGCTGAAAGAAAAATTAACGATTCACATCTACAAAAAATAGCCAAAATGTGTTCGGTACCTGAAAGTAAGGTAATTGCCGCTCCTAATGTGTCTAATATCTATGAAGTACCATTAGTTTATCACGAAAACGGCCTAGATACCGAATTGCTAAAATTCTTCAGAATGGATGGCGACTCGAAGCCTGACCTATCGAAATGGCAACAGATTAATGATTCGATCAAAAACCCTGAAAAAGAAGTAAATATTGCCATTGCTGGTAAATATACTGATTATCTAGATTCTTACAAATCAATATTAGAAGCAATTGATCACGCCAGTATCTCCCTAAAGGTTAAATCTAATGTAACATGGATCAATGCTAGACAGACCGATAGCGATGACTTTGAAAAATTAAAAAACATTGATGCTATTTTAGTGCCCGGTGGCTTTGGCGAAGATGGCACCGAAGGTAAAATAACAATGATCGAGCACGCTAGAAAGAATAATATTCCGTATTTTGGTATCTGTTATGGTATGCAAATGGCAGTAATCGAATTCGCAAGACATGTCGTTGGTATTAAAGATGCTACTTCTTCGGAAATTTGCGAAAAAGGCGAAGCGATTGTTGGCCTGATGAATGAATGGGAAAAAGAAGATAAAAAAGTAAAACAAGATCATAGAGATATGGGTGGCACTATGAGACTTGGCGCTTATCCTTGTAATTTACAGGAAAAAAGCCTAGCCGCTAGAATTTATGATGATGAAAAGCAAATCTCGGAACGTCATCGCCATCGCTATGAAGTTAATATTGCTTATAAGGATCAGTTTGAGGAAAAAGGCATGATCTTTTCTGGAATCTCTCCTGATGGTAAATTACCAGAAATAGTTGAACTTAAAGATCATCCATTTTTTGTTGGCGTCCAATTCCACCCAGAGCTAAAATCGAAACCTTTTGCGCCACACCCTATTTTCGTCTCTTTTGTCGAAGCAGCAATAACAAAGAAATCCTCTTAGCGATAATCATAATTTTTTTATTATTTTTACTTGACATTTAAATGAATAGTGTTAAGATAATAATAGAGCAGTACCAAAATATTAATTTTATAATTGTCGATATGATTAGTTAATTATTTTTGCTTTACCTAAATAACAGCTTTAACGAATAGATAGCATTTTAGAACTAAAAGTACCTTGGTGGCTTGTGGGATATTTAAATAAATAAGGCTAATACTTATAAACTAAAAGTCTTATCAGTCAAGCTGATCTGAGTCTATTGTTATAGCTCCAGTAGTGCTATTCTCAGAAATATTAGTTTTACCACCAGTGCCACTAAATGTATTATCTTGGATTGTGTAACTAGAAGTGCCTTGGGCGCTTAAATCGATATTGTTAAAACTTCCCCCACTTTGATTACTATTGCCTATGTTATTTTTAGTGACACTTATGGTAGAGTTGCCGTATAAATCAACATCAATTCCGTCATTCACACTGTTTTGCAAGTCATTACCCGTAATAATATTGCTAGAGTCTTGTATAGAGTAAATACTCAGATTAATTAAATTACCATCAATAATATTTTCAGAAACTTGATTACTGGACAAGCTGGCAGAAGACAAGCGAATACCATTTTTCGTATTATTGCTAATGGTATTTGATGTAAAAATATTTACTGAATCATCACTAGAGTCGGAAAAAATGCCATGACCTGCATTGTTGCTAATAACATTTCCAGACAATATACTTTGGGAATTTTCATATGAAATAATGGTCATACCATCTCCCCCAGAGCCGCTGATATTATTATTAGAAATATGATTTATAGTATAAACATATTCTGATGTAATTTTCATTCCTTCCGTTAAACTATTAGTTACGATATTATTAGAAATTATATTTTCAGCCCCGTCTTCTAAACTCCGCTCTGAATAAACTTCTATCCCGATGTAACTACCATCCACATTATTGTTAGAAACTGTAGTCAGTGCGTCACCTTCTGCAGAAACATATATACCATATTCACCATTCTTAACGGAATTATTCGAAACCCTGCTAATAGAAGAGTCTTCCGAGTAAATGCCGATGCCGTCAACACCATTAACCTGATTTCCGTCAACCACATTGGTAGAATTGTCATAAGATAAAATATAAACTCCTTCGTAAGAATTATCGCTCAAAGTATTACCGGAAATTGTATTAATAGAATTTTCATATGATTCAATCTCAATTCCATAGTCGGCATTATTGTTCACAACATTACCAACTATTTGGTTTGATTGATCAGATATTGTATTTAAATATAGACCATTGTTAGTGTTACCTGAAGAGGTGTTATTTTTTATTATATTACCAGTTTTTTCATTAATAACGATACCAGACCCATCAATCTCACCTCCCGAAGGATCGCTATTACTAACATCAAACCCTTGAACTAAATTATTATTACCAGTTAGGATTTGTTTTACTTTTGGCAAGCTGGCATTTGGATTTTGTTTGATGGTAAAGTTATCAGCTGCGTTACCAGTAATATCAGATACCATAACACCCTTTTTAGCTGATACTAGTTTTTGACCATCGAGTAATTGTATATTAACAGTATCTCTAGCAGTTGCTGAGTCTTGCGGTAATACATAAATGATGTCATTTACTGCAAATTTATTATCTGTATTGTCTATCGTGTTAAAAGGCGAGCTTTCACTACCGTCACCACCAGTAGTAGCATCAAAGTCAACGAATTTGATGTTGGTTGCACTGCCATCGGGGTTAGTTAATATTTTTTTAGTAGTTGGAATGATTTGCGGTACTACAATGTCAATATCTCTAATCACTCTATTAGTCATTCTTTGCTCTAATTTGT
>JBDOIV010000005.1:0-74018 GCA_047404215.1 Rickettsiales bacterium | reverse complement strand
AGCAAGGAGTTGCCAATAATACTGCCAAAACTCCTGAAAAGAAGTTTGCTGCAAATATTTTTCTTTTTGTAATATTATTGTCAATTTTCTTACCAAGATAGTTGACCAACCCTCCTGATGTTGAGATCTGAAAAAAGCCCAAAATGTTGGCAATAAATATTACAAAAACTAAAATTAAAAATACTAAAAACGATGGACTTTGAAATTGCAAACCCCAATTAAAAACCCCTCCTGAATATGAAACGCCGCTAACAAAAATACCAAATATCAAAAAGCTAGTCAAAATTCCTACCACAGTGTAATAAAAAGAAGTCTTGACCGTTGCAACGTTAAATCTATGGTTTTTTAAAATTGATAACAACTTAATGCTTAATACTGGCAATACACATGGCATAACATTCAGTATCAAACCACCAATGAAGGCTGCAAATAAAGCGTAAATAATCGCCGCGCCCATTTCTTTATCATTTTTTACCTTCTCAATATCATCTGCACCATTTAATACCTCAAACTCAGGACTCAAGCTCATTTTAAAATCATTAATATATGAACTTATCAAGTAAAAATTACCCTCTTTTATCCTTTTATCAACCACAAAGCTAATTTCATTATTAACAGGAACGCAGACCTTGTTACAAACTCCATAGGTAAGATTAAGCTTTACAACAGAGTTATTTTCAATATCGCCAAATAACTCAAATGGCAACACCAGTTCATTTTCGTAAACATCATAATATAAAACTTGGTCACCATAACTATGAGTTTTATCTTTAGATTTTGGCCAATATATAATATTATCAGAAATCTGCTTAGAAGATTCAAAATCAAGACTTGGCACTATTCCAACCCCTTCACTTTTTTTACCATACATCTGCCAACCACTCTTAATTTTGAAATGTAAAGCATACATATGAGACCTCTTTCCCATGTCATCATAATAAGAAGTTTGAACCACCCTAACCTTTGATCCAGAAAATCCTATTGCTGGCTTGTACCACTCCTGAGCAGCATGAGAGCTAAAGTTTGCGCATAATAGCGTTAACACAATAACAGAAAATAAACGTCTCATTACTAAATTATTTTTGTTAAATTTCCAAAAAATTATATCAATCCTACAGCTAATAACAATGTAGCATCTATTATTAATATAATTTTACAGTCCTAGCTTACAAAAAACAATATATTTTTTAAATTAATAACCCGTAAAAATACTTGAAAATTCAATTATTAGCAGATATAATTAATACAATTGAATATTAACAATATTTTATAAAAAATGGTTGAACCAAAATCAAGCAAGATTAATCCTGTCGAAACAGTTTATGTTAACACTAGGCTAGTATCGTGCAACGGTTCCAGAGAAGGTAATAGCTCTGTATTTGGTCATCCTACATCTTACTTGAACATGGGAAAGAGTGACAATGTCACTTGTCCATATTGTGGTAGAAATTTTAAATTAAGATCAAAGAAATAAAAAATGAGCAATATAGCTATAATTGGATTACAATGGGGTGACGAAGGTAAAGGTAAAATAGTAGACGTTTTGTCGGAAAAGTTTGATGCAGTAGTTCGTTTTCAAGGAGGTCACAATGCTGGACATACTATCAAAGTTGAAGATAAAACTTACAAGCTTTCCTTGTTGCCGTCTGGCTTGGTTAGAAACAAACCTTCAGTAATAGGTAGCGGCGTAGTGGTTGACCCAATAGCGCTATTTGAGGAAATTGACAAAACTACTAGTGCTGGACTTTCTATATCTCCAGAAAAACTAATGATCGCCGATAACTGCTGCTTAATATTATCAGTACATCGCCAGCTTGATCAACTAATAGAAAAACAAAAAGGATCAAAGAAAATAGGAACTACTGGCAGAGGTATCGGTCCAGCATATGAAGATAAAGCTGGTAGACGAGCTATCAGAATTTGCGACTTATTTGATGATGAAGTTTTGGAAGGGGCAATTAAAAATCTACTATTTTTTCATAATTTATTGCGAAAAAGTCTATCAGAAGATGAGCTTACTATCGCTGAAGTTAAGGAAGAGATGCTACAAATTAGAGATAAAATTAAACCTTATGTTAAATCATCTTTTGAAATATCTCAAATTTTATTACAGCATCAAAACATCATGTTTGAAGGTGCTCAAGGAGCATTATTAGATGTCGGATTTGGAACGTATCCATTTGTAACATCTTCGCATACAATTGCAGCTCAAATAGGACTTGGTAGCTGCCTTGGCTCAGATTCAATAGATAAAACACTGGGTATCGTTAAAGCATATACCACTAGAGTTGGCTCAGGACCTTTTCCAACTGAACTGGATGATGAAATTGGCAAATTATTACAGACTCAAGGTGGTGAAATTGGTACCGTCACCGGAAGAGACAGAAGGTGTGGCTGGCTTGATGTCGCTTTAATAAAGCAATCGATTCAACTTTCAGGTGTCAAGGAAATAGTTTTAACAAAACTAGATGTTCTTGACTTCGTTAAAACGATCAAAATATGTACTGGCTACAAAGTTGCAGACAAAACTTATGAATACTTTCCGCATGATAAGTCGCTGTGGTCAAAATTGCAACCTATCTATGTCGAACATGATGGGTGGCTAGAAAGCACGTCAGATAAAGAGAAATTGGAAGACCTGCCACAAAACGCCATATCCTATATCAAAAAGATAGAAGAGCTTACGGGTGTAAAGGTTGCAATCATTTCCAATGGCGCAAAAAGAGATCAAACAATAATTGTCAACGACCCTTGTCAGTAAAAAGCAAAAAGAACATTCTGCAAATTATACCGTCACTTCATAGTGGCGGAGTTGAAAGGGGGACTGTTGATACCGCTAGAGAATTATGCAATCATGACTTAGGATCTTTTGTCGTTTCCAGCGGCGGAGCCATGGTATCGCATCTTAACAAAGAAGGTATCAAACATATTGAGATTAATGTTAAGACCAAAAACCCTATCAAAATATTTTTAAACATTAAAAAGATTAAAAATATTATTACGAAGCATAATATTAACTTAGTTCATGTTAGATCAAGAGCGCCGATGATTAGCGCTTACTACGCTTGCAAAAACAATGACAAAGTTAAACTTATCTCCACGGTTCATGGGCCATACTCAATTCAATGTAATAAAAAATCTTCCAGCTGCAAAATTAAAAAATTTTACAACTCCTTCATGTTAAAAGGAGATGCTATAATAGCAGTATCTGAATTCATTAAGAAATATATCACTGATAATTATCAATCCACTTTTGATGATGATTTGACAAAAAAAACTCAAGTAATAGCAAGGGGGGTTGATGTCAAAAAATTCGATCCTGACGCGGTTTCAGTATTGCGAGTAATAGATTTGGTTAAGAACTGGAACATCCCAGATAATAAAAAAGTAATTCTATTTCCTGCTCGCATCACCTCTTGGAAAGGTCATGAATTTTTAATAAACAGCTTACAGAAAGTTAAAAATGATTTTATATGTGTTTTTATCGGCTCGGATCATGGTCATGAAAAATTTGCCTCCAAGGTTAAGCAATTGATAATAAAAAATAACTTGCAATCAAAAGTCAAGTTTCTAGATCATCAAAAGGATATGGAGGTAGCCTATGCGGTATCTAATATCGTCATCTCCGCCAGCACTAAACCCGAAGCTTTTGGTAGAGTTGCCATAGAATCGCAAGCAATGAAAAAAATCACTATCGCAACCAATATTGGAGGATCTTTAGAGACCATAATAGATGGTAAAACCGGATTCTTAGTAAAAAACAAAAATACCGAGGATTTTGCTGCCAAGATAGATCGGGCAATATCTTTGTCAGATAAAGATACTCAAGACATGGGAAATAATGCCAGAGATCATGTTTTAAATAATTTCACCAATCAAAAAATGCTAAGCTCTACAATAGCTTTATATAAAAAATTATTAAGCTAATTTGTAAGAAATATTATCGAAAGCTAATATTCACTTCCTCATACCCTTCCAACATTCTCACGCAATCTAAACATCAGTGGTGTTACTACCATTCTTATTATTGGCATCAGTGGCTGCGCCCTGAGGTCTAGCATCCGCTGCTGCCCCTTGTGTTCCTGTTGACTTAGCCGAGCCGTCAGGCTTTGCTCTTGAGACAGACTTGCCCGAATTGGCAAGAAAATTAGCCGTTCTCTTGGCTTTGCCAGCCATCTTACCCCCTACACTCTTAGCAACCCTAGTACCACGCTTTTGAATACCCCTAGCTATTCCGTAAGATTTGCTAGCCATACTAGCGGCCGAAGGCCCTGAAGATGACATACCTCTAGACCCGGTGAGCTCACCAGCTAAGTCGGATATCTTATCCATAAATTTCGAGAATATAAACATAATAATTCCAGCCCTAATAATGGTATCAAGCTTTTCTTTATTGATATCGAATATTAGCGGTACAACAATACCAATTGGCTCTAATCCATGATAAGAAGAAAATCTAGATAGTCCAAATATACAGTATAAACTATTATCCGAAACATCGCCATCTGAACATATTGTGGCCTTTGGAGCTTCTAAACCATTGCCGACAAAGGTAATGGCCGATGATTCATCATTATCGTAATATCTCATTCCGAATAATGAATAATCCATCACTGCAACAAGTATCGCAATATAAGCAAATAAAATGGCGGGCTGCACCATGAATCCCAATAAATTTCTCAACCAACCATCAAAGACGCTCTTGGTTTTTTGAAACATTACTGTTGCAATGGTAATTGGAGAGATGAATATTAAAATCGCAATCGCAATAGTGGAAATCAAAAAGATATGCAAAGCTCTAATAGTCATTGAAATATAGAAAAAAGCAAAGATAAAAGTAAATATTACAAAAATTATCCCTAGACCACCTGTAAACAACCCAGCCAAAATTGTTAACACAAGATTAGCAACATTAAAACTTGGTCCAAAGCCAATTGCTCTAACTATTTTACAATCCAACGTATCCCACAACTTAAGGTACTCAAAACCAGGCGCGTAGCGCTTATTTTTGTAATAAGGATCATCTTCCACTAGTCTATCATTACCATTATAGACATTGGCATCTCTTTTAATTTCACCACTACCATCAAATCTAGGAAATTGACAACCATCTATCAAGCTTGGATCAGCATCCTCATCTTCAAACTTCATAACCAAAGTCCCAATATCCGAGGAGATTCCAAATACATTATCAATAAACAAATCCTGCCAACCCGTTCCTAGTGCAAAATAAACTACCAGAGCAAACTTCATGATATAGGTTAGCATCGTCTTCTTATCAACTGGCTTCAATGCTAGCAAAATATTATAACCAAAGAACGCTACCGATAGAGCCAAAACTATTTTTATTGCATCCCTAAGAAAATTTTGCACTATTGAAAATGGAGATGGCGTATCCAATAACTCACCCTCTTTATATTGATAATCGTCATCTTGATTATCGCCACAAATACCATGAATCGGAGACTGGTCAGGATCAGCGCACAAGGTATGGCCCGCTCTATTTTGAATCATACTTTTTAGAGTTTCAGAAATGCATTCCGCCAAAGGGGCAGAAAAATTCTGAGAATTCCTCATTGGCAATACATTTCTAGCATTCGGATATACATTTTGACTATGACCCACAAAATCCATACAAGCACCCGATATAAAAGAACTCTTAAAATCAGTAATTCTTATATTAGGAACTCCTGGCACTATTACACAATGCTTATTAAATTGACAGTAATTCTCGATCTGCGACGACAGAACATTCCCTCGGGGCGAATCGTAATGATCTATTTTCTCTGTTCCACCACCTAACAAATGATCATAGGGGCAGAGCGTACTTGTTTGTGCGCAAATAACATTAGATTGCCCCTTAGCCTGAGTTATTAAAAATCCTACTTTGGAAATATTGCACGTATTACCAACCGAGCAAAATGCCACCTCTTCATCACCGCTTATGGCAGGAGCTTCATTTATAATGCACATAGACCTTTGGCTAGCATTGACGCAACAGTCAAAGGCTGCCATCTCCTCATCGGAAGGCGGCCTTGTGCCTGACGAAACAAATCTATGACATGCGTAATGAGATGTTATATTTGGACCTCTCATGTAATATCTTTGATGAGGGGTATCGTAACCAAGTCTAAACTCTGCAATAGTTTTACTTGGATCTATCTCGCTAGGATTAGACCAAGAAAATGGGTTTAGACAGCCATCATATACCTTTTCTACTCCACCATACAAAAATTCACGATAATGTTGGTTATCGATACTTTTTGCATCATTAACACCTTCTACAGTTTTAGCTGATATAAAAACCTGATCAAGTTTGTAACTATAAGACTCCGGATAAGACCCTCGCTTCCAATAACACAAATCACCAGAGGCACAATTCTCACTCCCATCCTCATTAAATGCCTTCCAGCCATACCAATCATAACCACATATTCTAGCATTCTCAAAGGTATCTTCAGCCGTCTCAAACAACGCCCCCAATATACCAGTAGCAGTCGCAACAGTAGCAACATACGATGCAGTAACCGCACAGCACGCAGCCGCAGAAGCTGATGCAGCAGTCGCTTGCACACTGGCTGCAACTCCCACAGCAGAGGCGGCCGAAGATTGTGCTAATCGCGTTCCACAATCACCAGTCATAGATGCAAGTTTCATCGACGCAGAAACATTTAAAATATTTGATGCAGGGATTTTTCCACTATATGAAGTCGTAGAAAAAGGCGCGGCCGCAGGATTAATGGCGCAAGCAGAGCCGCTAGCGATACCCTGAGTCATAAGAGTTACCCCAATACCGAGTGAAAACCCTAGGCAAGTTGGATTATCCATTACCCAGTGAACCTCTCTACTTGACACTCCAAAGGGATCGAAATCTCCAAAACTCCCAACATGACAATTGCTTGGCACAGAAGGATCGTATCCCCAACCCTCTCTTGGCCCTTCATAACCAATGGAGTATGCACTAGAGGCATTAAAAACTACAAAACATAAAATCAGCAATATGTTTTTAAAAAATGACCTAAGCATTTAACATTGCAATAATATTATTAATTTTTACATTTTTTATTTTTAAAGAAGCTCTATTTACTAACAATCGAGAGCTAACGTCGCAAATATATTTAAATATTCTCATATTGTTCTCTTTTAACGTACTACCTGTGTCAACCAAATCTACTATAAAATCACTCATTCCCAGTTTTGTTGCAATCTCTATTGCACCATTTAACTTGATGATCTCAGCTTGTATTCCATGCTCAGAAAAGAATTTTGAAGTTAAATTGATATATTTTGTAACCACTCTGGCGTGAGTTATGTCATTCAAATTTGGCTCATAATCTTCAGAAACCGCTAAGCACAACTTGCATCTTCCTATACCCAGATCCAAGACATCGTAAACCTCTGATGACTCAAATTCACTCATAACATCACTACCACAAACACCTAAATCGCAAGCCCCCAGGCGTACAAAGGTTGCTATATCAAAACTTCTAACCTTAATTAACTTTAAATCAGGTATATTAGTAGCAAAAATCATCTTTCTTGAACTGTCATCAAAAAACTCACCTTCTGGCACAAGGTTTACCTTAGCAAAAACATCTACTAACTGCTTCAGGATTCTCCCCTTAGGCACCGCCATCAAAACTTGCTTATCAAAACTCATATTAAATATTTTTTACATATCTTAATAACAAAAACAAGGAATCTAAATCCAATTCCGATACTACGCTTTGCTGCCCTCTGGGCTTATTCTCAATATTAGCATAGCCAATCTGCATCTGCAAACCATCGTAAAGCTTGCTTTTTGCAAAACTATACCCTGCCACAACCTCAGAAACCTTACTTTCAGATTCAAGTCCATCAAAAGAAACCCTTCTGTGCGCATGAGTAACTCCCAAGCTTAAAAACGAATTTATATAAGCAACCAAATTAACAGTTAAGATATCATCACTTTTCGATATATCAACTCCTTCTTGAAACTTACCAATCTTATACTCTATCAGGTTATCGAACTTAACATTATTATTCAACATAAATTTATAATTCATTGCCACACTGTAACCTTCTTGATCAGAAAATCTTCTGACACCGAATTTTGAAGCCATCGAGCTATGATCAACTTCTTGTTTCGAGTATGCAAATCTATAAAACAACTCTTTTTGATTAGCAAAATCAAAATCAATATCCATGTTTAGAGCAAAAGAATCTAAGGAATTTGAAGAACTAGGAACCGCATCAGAATCAACAACATTTCTGTACGAAGATAAAATGCTATTATCTAGGTACTTTTTATCATATTTATACAAACTTCCGCCAAAGGTGTATCTACCGCCATCTCTAGAATTGCCATACCTTGCCTCGACCATGACTCCAACTCTATTATTTTGCATATATGAGTGAGCAAGATAATCAGAATACCCACCTCGACCCAAGGTCCATGCATATCCAAATTTTGGTCGAAATTTACCAAGTGCGACCTTAAAACTATCACTATCATATCCGACCATTAATTGCCTAATGGTACCATAATGATTAGCTAAGAATTGACTGGAACCGAAGTCAGGCTCAACTTGCAAGCTAGAGAATTCATTAGATCTAACACCCTCTTCTTCGATACGGAAGTTAAAATAAGAGAACCAATTTTTATTATAGTAAAAATTAGAAGCAATATCAACAGTACCATCTGTTTTAGTGGAGTTGTTACTAAAGCTATTAGAGTCATAGTCAGCAGTACGTAAATCAATATAAACCTTATTATTGCTAGCAAAACCACCATTAGCAGATTTATCTCTGAGCTCTACTTGATCTTTAGATTCATGCATTGCATCTTCAAAAACTACAAACGACCAAGAGTTGGCACTTGTCATTAAGCTTGTAAAAAATAAAATTAATAATATAATACGACTCATAAATAAAAAATAAATTACACTTTATATTAATTATGACCATTGCATTATTAATCGCAACATCTTTTTCTGTTGGATTTTTTATTGAGAGTATCATTGGATTTGGTGGCGGGATAATTGCTTATGCCATTCTCGGATTTTTTATGGATGTTAAGACGATGATCTTGTCTGGACTATATATTGGTACCTGCTCTAGTGCCATGATCCTCTTGTCTGATTATAAAAAGTTTTCTTACAAGATATATCTTTCAACAATTCCCGTGTGCATAGCTGGCACTCTATTTGGAGTATTCGGTTTCACCGCCTTATCATCCGAAACCTTATCTATTATTCTAGGATTAATATTGATCGCCTTAGCTATAAAAACAATGCTTTACGACCATATTAGACCGCCAAAATATCTAAAAAACCTACTGTTGCTAATAGGGGGCTCTTCACAGGGCATGTTTGGCATTGGTGGACCATTTTTTGTCAACGCCTTAAAGCCTGACTTTCAATCAAGGTCGCATCTCAGAGTAACAATAGCATCATTTTTCGTATCCTTTAATTTAGTCAGATTTGCTCAACTGGTTTACAACGATACCATCAATCCAACTTTCTTCTTTGACATTTGGTGGACTATAATACCTATTGGGTTCACCATATATCTAGGCTTCAAGGTTCACAGCAGGATCAATGAAGGTATATTTAAAAAGGGAGTCAGTGTTATGACTATAGTTTCTGGAATATTTTTCCTAATATAATTATCTATCCAACTCTCGAGATAGTACGTTAAGTAACTTCATAGAAAAGTTATCTATATTATCCGAAAAGCCATTAATCTTATTTAGAAATAAATTATAGAAAAGTACCGCCGGTATGGCTGCAAAAAGACCCAGAGCGGTGGCTAGTAAAGCCTCGGCAATTCCTGGTGCGACAACTGCCAAGCTAGTACTTTTAGCGATCGCAATACCTTGGAAGCTATTTAGAATTCCCCACACTGTACCAAAAAGACCAACAAACGGGGCAGTGGATCCAATAATTGCCAATATACTCATTCCATTGTGAAATTTTATCATGGAAGAGTTAGAGCCAATTTGCATAGCGCAAGATAACCTCTCTTTAAGTGAATTTTTCAATTCAAAACCACCGGCAATAATCTTCTTGATGTCATTTTCTTTCCACTCCTCCATGCAAGAAACAAACACTACTGATAGCGGGTGATTATTTTTTGTCGAGGCTATTTTATATACATCCTCGATCATTTTACTTTCAAATTGATCTTCAAACTTAGTGGTTCTGTAGCGCAACAACCTAAATTTAACAATTTTATCAAAAATCAAAGTCCACGATATAACGGAAGCTATCACCAAAGCTAGCATTACCGACTGCACAACTATATCCGCTTTTAATACTAGATTCACCATTGACATGGATGACAAGCTTTCGTTTAACATATTTTTTACTATTTATTATTTCTAGCAATACCTTCTTCGATTAACTGCTTAGCTTTATCAGCATCCTCGAAACCTTTAATCTTAACCCACTTTCCTTTTTCTAAGTCTTTGTAATGCTCAAAGAAATGAGTAATTCTATTTATTAATCCCTCTGGCAAATCTTTGTATGAATTAACATCTTCATAAACCGAGTTTAATTTAGCAGCAGGAACTGCTAATATTTTCTCATCCATACCCTTCTCATCTTCCATGATAAGAACTCCAACTGGCTTTGCAGCAATTACTGCGCCAGGAACAATTTGATAATCACTAACCACCAACACATCACAAGGATCGCCATCATCCGATAAAGTATGCGGCACAAAACCATAATTACATGGGTAATACATAGGAGTAGCGACAAATCTATCAACTAAAATTGCACCAGAATCCTTGTCCATCTCATATTTAACCGGATCAGCATTCATTGGCACTTCAATAATAACATTTATATTATCAGGGGCGCCCTTTCCGACGCTAATTTTATCAACATTCATGTTTGTAAAAGAGTTTATTAATATACAGTCATAATTGTAATTAATTAATTTTAATTTGCACTAATTAATTTTTGGTAACATCCGCCAATAATCATAAAAAAATGACGGTAAAGATTTAATGTGCTTTACAGCATTGTAGTCATTTTCAATATTTTTAATTATCCAATATTTCTCTAACAAACTCCCATATCCATAATCCAGAGGTAATTTAACTTCATCCTGAGTAAAGCTATCTGGTGACTCTCCCCACCTTTTTGGATAATTATTACCGCATTTAAAGTTAATAGTTGAGTGGTCATTGCCTCTTTTAACTGATCCGCGCTTAAGATCTTTAGACACCCAATCCTTAACTTTAGCTGATAAATAGTCCCCTTTAAGGTTCCTAACAATTCAAATCCTAACTTCTGACGGTCCAAATCCATAATCCAAGGGTAGCTCAACAGGATTATCACTTACAGAGGTTGGGTGGTCACCCCACCTATCCGGATATATTGAACATCCCAATCTCGTTTCAATTTTATTATTTTCATGATAATCTCCAAGCAATGAACAGCTTGAGATATTTATAAATACAACAAATAGACTAGTTGCTAACAATAAATATCTCATCCATTCTAATATAAAAAAAGTCCACCCATAATAATTTATAGATGGACTTTTGTATTAACCTTATCTCTTAAATTTACTAGAACATGCCTGGCATGCCGCCCATACCACCCATGCCGCCCATACCACCAGCAGGCATAGCTGGAGCACCAGCATCAGACTCGTCTTTCTTTTCAACCACTACTGCTTCAGTAGTAATTAACAAGCCAGCAACTGAAGATGCATCTTGCAATGCGGTTCTAACAACTTTTGCTGGATCAACAATCCCAGCTTCTAACATGTTACCATATTTGTTGCTCTGTGCATCGTAACCATAGTTAGCATCCTCATTTGAAGCAACTTGATTAGCAACAACCGCACCATCAAAACCAGCATTCTCAGCAATTTGACGAATTGGAGCTTGCGCAACTTTCTTAATGATATTGATGCCAGTATTTTGATCATCATTACCACCTTTTACCTTGTCAAGGACTCTAGCGGCGTGAATTAAAGCAGAACCACCACCCGCAACAATTCCTTCTTGAATCGCCGCTCTAGTAGCAGCCAGAGCATCTTCAACCCTGTCTTTTTTCTCTTTAACTTCAACTTCAGTAGCGCCACCAACCTTCAAGATTGCCACACCACCAGAAAGCTTAGCTAGTCTTTCTTGCAACTTTTCTTTATCATAGTCAGAAGTAGTGTCTTCGATCTGCTTTTTGATCGAATCACATCTGCCTTTAACATCAACAGACTCTCCTGCACCATCAACAATAGTAGTATCATCTTTAGTAACAAGAACCTTCTTCGCAGTACCTAATTGCTCTAAAGTAACATTTTCAAGCTTCATACCAAGGTCTTCTGAGATCAGCTGACCACCAGTAAGAACCGCAATATCTTCCATGATAGACTTTCTTCTATCGCCAAAACCCGGAGCTTTTACAGCGGCAATTTTCAAGCCACCACGTAACTTATTAACAACCAAGGCAGCCAAAGCTTCGCCTTCGATATCTTCAGCAATAATAACTAATGGTCTAGAAGATTGCACAACCGCTTCCAATAGTGGAACCATTGGCTGTAAGTTAGAAATCTTTTTCTCAAAAAGAAGAATGTAAGGATTTTCTAAATCAGTAGTCATTTTCTCTGCATTAGTAACAAAATAAGGAGATAAATAACCGCGATCAAAGTTCATACCTTCAACAACATTCAACTCAAAATCAAGACCCTTGGCTTCTTCAACAGTAATTGGACTATCAGGACCAACTTTAGCAACACCTTCAGCGATTTTCTCACCAATCTCTTTGTCGCCATTAGCAGAGATAGTAGCTACTTGCGTGATTTTTTCATGATCACTATCAACCTTATCACTAACTTTGTTTAATTCAGTAACTAGAGCCTCAACCGCAATGTCAATCCCTCTTTTAAGATCCATTGGATTCATACCAGCAGCAACTGCCTTTACCCCTTCACGAACAATAGCTTGTGCTAGGACAGTTGAAGTAGTGGTGCCGTCACCAGCAATATCATTAGTTTTAGAAGCAACCTCTTTAACCATTTGCGCCCCAAGATTTTGGAACTTGTCAGCTAAATCAATCTCCTTAGCAACAGAAACACCATCTTTGGTGATTCTAGGAGCACCAAATGATTTTTCAATAACAACATTTCTTCCTTTTGGTCCAAGGGTGACCTTTACTGCATTTGCAATAATATCAACACCTTCGACAATTTTAGCTCTTGATTCTGAGCCAAATAAAATTTCTTTTGCAGACATAATTTATTTATTTTTAATTTAATATTTATTTTTCAAAATTTATCGAATCTATAAAATTCTAATCAAAGTTATTATAACAAAATAGTTTTGAGGAAAAATTTATAAAAAGTGACGAAGATGTGTAACTAACACTTCGAGAAACTTTTTAAGAATCTTCACCGAAACTATGAAGTTATTATAACAAAATAGTCTTGAGGAAAAATTTATAAAAAGTGACGAAGATGTGTAACTAACACCTTGAGAAACTTTTTGCAAATTTTAACCGAAACTATGAAGTTATAACAGCCAAAATATCAGATTCTTTGGCAATGATCAACTCTTGACCATCGATTTTAGCTTCAGTACCACCCCATTTTGCAAACAACACTTTATCGCCAACTTCGACTTCCAACGGTACCAGTTTACCATTTTCGTCCCTTCCGCCATTGCCAACAGCAACAATCTTACCTTCGGAAGGCTTTTCTTTAGCCGTATCCGGAATAATAATTCCACCTGAAGTTTTTTCTTCAGCTTCAATTCTTTCGATCAAAACTCGATCATGTAATGGTCTAATCTTCATAACAAAAAATTTAGTATTAATATTTATCTTAAAAAAAGATTTTTTCTTTTCTACTATAGATATAAGGTCAAAAAAATTTATTTCAAGGTCTGTAAGTAAAAAAATGCAGATTATTGCAATATTTTATCCAACTCACCCCTCTCTTCTAACTCATATAAATCATCGCAGCCACCGACATGCCTATCTCCAATAAAAATTTGTGGCACTGTTTTGCGACCGCCAGATTTTTCCAACATTTTTATCATTTTTTCTTCGGTATCAATCATAATTTCATCATATTGCACATTTTTTCTTTTTAACAAGAACTTTGCTTTAACACAATATGGACAAACTACTTTGCTATATATTACTACTTTTTTAGTCATTTTTAATATAATTTATTGTTATTGGGTCTAGGTTGGTATTCTATATTAGAAGCACCCCTGGGAGGTATATAATATTGATCACTATCAAAATATGGGAATTGCGCTGGTGGCTTAAAGGAATATGGATTATTGTAAAACCTTGATGATGGTTCATAATTTACAGAAATCGTCTTCACCAATTTACGCTTTTTAACTTTTCGAACAGGAGGCCTTTTTTCAGCTCTGCGATAATAATAATCCGGCACTATTTTAGCACCAGAGTTAATCAATTTCGCCTTTTTATTAGCATTGCGCTGGTCATAAGGAGTGCTGCCCGGTTTATATCCTATTCTATTATATAGGTCAGAATCCCTGTTGTCAAGATTTCTTCCAATGTTAGAAAAACAAGAGGTCGCAACCATCAGCGTCAACAAAAACAGAATTTTCATAAATAGATGGAAAATATTTTTATCTAGGACTTCCCGAGAAGGTATCCTCTATGCCTTTTTGATATTCGTTATTATAATATTGCACAGGAGGAACGTAATACTGATCGTAGTCAGAATAAGGATTGGAGCCATAAGGCTGCTGGAATTCGTATGGGTTATAATACATCCTAGAATTAGGAGCCCCTCTATAGTAAGGACTAGGCTGCTGATAAGGCTGATAGCCATAGCCAGATCTTGGTATCGGTTGATTTTGAAAATGTCCAGGCCTAAATGACGTCTCAGTCGCCCTTTCGTTATCAACAAGACATCCAGTCAGTAGCCAAGGCAAAGCAACCACAAGGCAAGCAACAAATAACTTTTTACCACGCAACAAAAACAATTTACGCATTGCTAAAATAAAAATTGAAAATTTCAAAAAAAGGAATTATAATATTACCTATATATAATAGAACAAAAATATTAATATTCAACAAGAATGGTAAAAAAAAATAAAGATGATGCAAAGTTTTTAAAGATATGTATCAATTTATCAAAAGTTAATATTGCCACGACCTCTCCCAACCCTTCTGTTGGATGTTTATTGGTTAAAAATAACATTATAATTTCTCAAGGAGTCACTTCTAAAAATGGCAGACCTCACGCTGAATTTAACGCTATCAACAAAATATCCGACAAATCAAAATTAAAAGGATCTACTTTATATGTTAGCCTAGAGCCCTGCTGCCACCATGGCAAAACACCACCTTGTACGGATGCAATAATTAATAGTGGCATTACCAGAGTAGTAATAGCAGCCATAGATAACGATGATAGAGTTAATGGCAAATCTATAAACCTACTGCGTAAACATGGTATAGAAGTTGATGTCATGGAGATGCCTGAAGCATACGAAGTAAATAAAAGATTTTTTGCAGCAAATAAAAATGGCACTCCTTATGTAACTCTAAAATTAGCCACCTCTATGGATGGCAAAGTTGCGCTCGCTAACAATGAAAGTAAATGGATTACATCTGCCGACTCAAGAAAAGTTGGCCATTATTATAGATATTTAAATGACGCAATTTTAATTGGCAAAAACACTTTGATTAACGACAATCCTTCATTAAACTGCAGAATTAAAGGCCTAGAAGATAATTCTCCTACTATAATAATTGCCAGCAATAATATCGACTTTACTAGAAATTACAAGATATTTAAAAACAAGAAAGTGCATAAGGTAATTCTATGCCTCGATAACGAAGATAACAAAAGTAAAGCATTGGAATTTCAAGATAGCAATACCTCTGTAATATATTCTCCAGCGCAAAAAAATATTTTAAATATGAGATTTTGTTTACAAGAAATAAGAAGACATTCTATTAACTCAATCTTAATAGAGGGTGGTAGCGTAACCTCAACAGCACTATTAAAGCAAAACCTGGTAAATGAGATAATCTGGTTTACAAACAATAAAATATTTGGTGCAGATTCGAAGGATGCTATTGAGGCGATGAATATTCAGGCAGTAAATGACAGTTTATCACAATTTGAACTTAAAGAATCTAGGATTATCAACAAACAAGATCTTCTAGCTATATATCAAAATCCTACTTCTTAATATTTTTCATAATAAATGGTACTTGAGAAATTGTAAATATCAAAGAAATTGGCAATATTGCAAATACTTTAAAATTTACCCAAAAATCAAGAGAAAAATTACGCCATATTAATTCGTTTAACACCGCCAAAAAAACAAAGAAACAGGCCCAGCGACAAGATAAGGTATGCCAAGCCTCCTCTTTTAAACTCAACTCTCCACCAAACAACATGGATATCAAAGGTCTCTTTGTAAAATAGCCAAAAAATAAAATTACAGCAAAGGTTGAATTAATTAAGGTTGGCTTTATTTTAATAAAATAATCGTCACCAGAAAATAATGTCAAACCACCAAAAACAGCCAACACTAGTGCCGTAATCAAAGGCATTTTAGCAATCTTCTTGGTCAAGCAATAAGATACTGCCAACGCAAAAAAGGTTACAATTATCATCCACATTGTCGCTGTAATAATTGGCTTTTCTTGGCCAGACGTTTTATAAACAATTAAGAATATTATTAATGGCAAAAAATCAGAAAGGAACTTTGACAACCCTTCCTTTTTACTTTTTTTAGTAGCTTTAACATTCTCAATTTCTTTCTTATTGATATTGTTCATATTTTTTTCACTTTAATTACACATCTCTTTAATTAACGACTCAGAAAACTTAGAATTCATTGTTGATGGCATCGTCACTCCTTCGAACTTTAAGTTCAAAGTAATTTTACCAGATGATTTTAAGTAGTATCTCTTAACGCTATTAGGTAAGAAGTTATATTTTTGATCTATGGTTAGCTCAACAACCTGACCCTCTTTCATTTTTCTTGCCAATCTTAAAAATAAAACATCCTTGTAGTCATGAATTTCGACATCACCCTTTTCAACAGAATATAAAATATTTTGATTATCATCATCGGTAATCTTGTATGATAGCAATAAGCGGTCACTACACTGAAATTTACCAGCATCACTACCCGGCTTAACAACGGTTTTAATTTTTAATTTATCAATCGCAGAGATGTTCTTTCTCATTTCGGCAAGCGATCTCTCATGTCTTATTTTTTCATAGTCGGCTATCACCTCCTCATTTTCTCTTTTATTTTCAACACTTCTAACGTAGGATATGGTTTGTACAATTTTTTTAGTCTGCTCTTTAGCAATTTTCATATCTTTAGAAATACTATCCTCAGTGAATCTTTTTGCTATCGAATCCGGTGATTCATCGTATTTATACAAAGCAAAATATAACATTAGAGATACTGCAGCAATTTTTAATAAATTACTGTTGAAAAATAAGTCAGTTAAAAACTTCATAAGATTATTGTCATTTTGTAATTTTTAATACTCCTTGGCGAACTATATTAACATCTCCACCATCGACCTTAACAACAGTAGAAACATTACTAGAGTCACAATCGCCACCATCAATTAACAAAAAGTCTGATAACTTTTGTAAGAACCCCTTCACAACGTCAGATGCGCATAGTAATTCCTTCGAACTTGAAATGTTAGCGCTTGTTACTGCTATTGGAAATTGCAACTCTTGCAATAGACTGTTAACAAATTCACCTTCTACAATTCTAAATCCTATATTATCAGATTCAAGGTTTAATTTTTTTGATAACTGAAATTTTGAATTCTTTTTGAGTTTTGCTATTAAAGTAATAAATCCAGGCATGTATTTATCACAAAGATTGGCAACACCTTCATCAAAAACAAAAATATCCCGCGCCATATCCTTATCTTTGACAAAAATCGAAATAGGCTTATTGATATCGCGATTCTTCAGCTTGTAAATTTTTGATACCGCCGCATCGTCATTGGCAGCACAGCAAAATGCATAGACGGTGTCACTTTTAAAGCAAACCACTTCACCTTTTAATATTTTATCTTTTGCCTTTACAACAGACAAGCTGTTGCTTTCTTTTAGCAACTCTAACATAATTACTTATTTAAAATTTTCTGCACCGGCGCAAAACTACGCCTATGATAACTAGTTATACCACATTGATTTATCTTTTCAATATGAAATTTAGTTGGATAACCACTATTCTTATTCCAATCATAATATGGAAACTCTGCGTGTAACTTTGTCATCATGTCATCTCGAGATTCTTTTGCTATTATGGAAGCGCAAGCAATGGATAGCGATTTTTGATCCCCCTTAACGACTGGCAATACTTTTTTTGGCTTAACATCAAATTTTAAAAATGGATCAAAGTTGCCATCAACCAAGACAATATTATTATTATCCCCTAAGTTATCGGCTAATTTTTTATAAGCATTAAACATTGCCAACTTAGTTGACTCCAAGATATTAATATCATCAATCACTTCACGCTCGACAATGCCTATTGCAAACTTAATATTTACAATCAAAAATTCAAACATCAATCTTCTTTTCTTTTTTGATATCTTCTTTGAGTCATTAACGGTCAAAATATTTTTATCTTGATACTGGCTTGGATTGATATAAGCAGCACAAGCCACAACCGGACCCGCAATCGACCCCCTACCAACCTCATCTATTCCAATCGCAAAATCGTCAGCATATGTTTTTTCAATATCAAAATTCGGATAATTAATATTTTTTAAATTTTTCATTGTATTTTTTCTTTTACGATCTAGAATTATTGTTAAGAAATATTTTTAAAAACTAAACTTATTAAAATTAATTATACTACCTATGTCTATAATTTCAAGATTATCAATCAACAATAATATTGTAAAGATATTAATCATCATCGCGGCAATCATATTAATTGTGGGCGGAGTATACTCATATTCTAACAAAGAAAGTTCTGGCAATTCTGAAAATATCTTAGCTAACGTTGAGCCGGAAGCGATAAACTCAGACATGAGCGTTAAATCCGCCGAAGATGTTGAAAAAGTTATCGCTTATTGGATTGACCAAAACCCTGAAGCAATCATTAGGTCGGTTACAAAATTGCAACAAAAAGCAGCTCAAGAGCAAATAAACGAGGCTAGAAAAAATATCTCCTCTAACCTGGGCAAAATTTTCAACAAAAAATCACCGAACTACTCACCAAGAAAGTATGATGTAACAATTGTTGAGTTTTATGACT
Source organism: Rickettsiales bacterium (assembly GCA_047404215.1). Lineage (GTDB taxonomy): Bacteria > Pseudomonadota > Alphaproteobacteria > Rickettsiales > UBA1997 > CAMCFD01. Next base: position 54,778 of record JBDOIV010000005.1, on the reverse strand, counting down.
ATAACTGCGGATATTGCAAACAGGCTAGTAAATCAGTTGATCAGTTGATCAAGTCAGATAAAAAAGTTAGAGTAATCTATCGCGACTTCCCAATTTTAGGAAAATCCTCTAGAGAGCTATCCAGGGTATCTATAGCAGCATCTATAGTCGACTCCAAAAAGTTCCATAAGTTTCACAGCAAACTAATGTCTTCTAGAGTTTCTAGCAAAGAAGAGGCTATTAAGATCGCCGGCAATGTTGGTATCAATATCAGTAAACTTAAAAAAGCACTAGACAGTAAGGGTGAGAAAATTGACTCAATACTTCAGGAAAACTTAAAATTGGGCTCTGAAATTGGCATCAATGGCACTCCAGCCTTTATTATTGGCGAAGAATTGATACCAGGAGCTGTCGATGTTGCCGCTTTAAAAGCAAAAATAGCACAACAGCGAGCTAAATAACAACAACCCTACACAGCAAGGGAAGGTAGAATTTTTTCACCTTCCCTTGCTGTTTTTATTATTCATATGTACCCCAGCAGTAAAAGCTTTGAATCTGATTTTCACAACCTGTCATCTGAAAAGAAGTTAATAATTGACTACTTGACAAAACAAGAGAATATTTTTGTTACTGGCAGCGCCGGAACTGGCAAATCATTCTTACTTAATTTTATCAAGAAGTATTTCTCTGATCAGAATCTAGCCATCACTGCTTCAACTGGTATTGCTGCTGTCAATATTTCCGGATCAACAATTCATTCATGGTCAGGAATCGGCCTAGCCAATTTACCCGCTTCGCAAATAGCAAAGAATATATTTTCCGCCAAGAGGTCAAAGCTACGAAAAAAAATATTACAAACCAAAATTTTGGCCATTGATGAGATTTCAATGCTTTCTGCTGATATTTTTGACAAGCTAGATCAAGTTCTTAGGATTGTTCGTGACGATAATTCGCCAATGGGAGGTTTGCAGCTATTATTATTCGGAGACTTCCTACAGCTACCCCCGATCTCAAAATATGGCGAAGAGAAGTCAAGGTTTTGCTTTGAATCGCAATGCTGGCAGGAGCTGGATTTAAATATATTTAATTTAGAAGAGGTTTTTAGACAGCAAGACTCTAACTTCACCTCGCTACTCAATCAGCTCAGATTTGGCAAAATAAATGAAGAGAATCGACAAATTCTGCTCTCACGTACCACAGCTAAAGATAAAAATATAGCTATCAAACCCACGATCTTAACTAGTCACAATAAAAAGGCCGAGGATATCAATCAGGCAATGTTAAACGATATTCCAAATCAAAGCAAAAGCTTTACCGCTGAATATTTTGGCAATGAGAATAAAATTGAGCAGTTGCAAAAAAATTGCATCGCTCCAAAATTGCTACATATTAAAGTTGGGGCGCAAGTAATGATGACTAAAAACACTTACCAAAAAGAAGGTATAATCAACGGCTCTTTAGGGGTGGTTGAAGGCTTTTCGCCAAAAAAATCCTACCCAATTGTTAGGTTCTCCAACGGCACTACAATTGCTATCAAAACCGAAGAGTGGCTGATAGAAAAATATGATGAAGAAAAAAAACAATTAATCTGCGAAGCGGGAATGGTGCAAATTCCGCTAATTTTAGCTTGGGCAATAACCATTCATAAGTCACAGGGATTAACTTTGGAAAAAGTATCTTGCGATTTATCTAACATATTCTCCCCTGGTCAAGCTTATGTCGCCCTATCCAGAGCTAAATCTCTTGATGGTGTTTTTATCAAATCCATTAATTTCAACAGGATTAATGCTGATCCACAAGCGATTCAATTTTATCGCAACAAGCTATAGCCCTTACTCGCTATCTTTTTTCTTTAAAAAATTCAAGCAATAAATCCTGAGCATCTCGCTGACAAATTCCGGAATAAAAATCAACTTTATGAATACATGATGACGAAGCAAAAAATCGCACACCATTTTCCACCGCCCCAAACTTCTCATCGCTAGCACCATAATATAAATTTCTAATTCTAGCGTGAGATATCGCCGCAGCACACATCGTACAAGGCTCCAAAGTAACATATAAGTCACAACCATCAAGACGATGAGTCTCTAAAAGCGCGCAGGCCTTTCTAATGACTTCAATTTCAGCGTGGGCAGAAGGATCAAATTTACCACGGTTTTTGTTGCAGGCTTTTGCAATCACCTTACCATCCTTAACAATAACTGCACCAACTGGCACCTCACCTTCTTTAGCGGCAGCCTTAGCTTGCTCAAGCGCCAATTCCATAAATGTTTTATTATCACAAACCATTGTTTTGCATAATTGCTTTATTAAAGTTAATATTTTTTATCACAAAAACTAGCTAACAATATTATTGTACACTGTTTTTTTATATTAGTCAAGAAGTTATTTTACTATTCGTATAACTACCCCGTCAGCCTTCGGCTGACGACCCTTCAAGGAAAAGGAATTGCACCCTTATAAGGTCAAAACTCTCATCTTCCATGAGCAGTTATCTTAAGATAAATTAAAAAAGTGTTATCTGCGCCATAAGATAATTTTTACGCGAAACGATTCGCACCCCACAGTCGTAGGGATCCCCATTCTTATAAAAAATAAAATTATTTTTTATAAGAATCGCCGCAAGAGCTCAATATGGTTTTATTTATAAACCGCTTATTGATGAGATCATGTATGAGTAATTCTTGATCGGATCATTAGGTAATCAAAGGCAAAATGTAATTTTGCTGCTGGGATGAATTTCTAGCGGTGGGCATGTATAACCAATACCTGTCCAAAGCTAAAATTTATTCCAGTGACAAAATTTATTCAATAATTTCACGTTTACCGGACTGATTGGGAGCAGTTAACACCCCCTCTTCTTCCATTCTTTCGATCAAAATGGCGGCGCGATTATATCCTATCCTTAATTTTCTTTGTACATAACTAATTGAAGGTTTTTTATCGGCCCTAACAATGGCAACTGCTCTATTATATAAATCGTCATCACCGTTACTGTCGCCGCCACCCGTTCCACCAGCGTCAGCAGCAGAATTTTGTGCGACTTGCGAGTCAAAATCAATTTCACTACCCTCCTCGAACTCTTCTAAATCTTGATCTTTGATAAAATTCACAATCTCGCCAATCTCCTCATCAGAGCAAAATGGTCCATGAACACGCTTCATTTTACTACCACCAGACATATAGATCATGTCACCTTGCCCCAGAAGCTGTTCGGCACCCTGAATCCCCAAGATAGTTCTGCTATCGATCTTAGAGGTAACTTGAAAACTAATTCTAGTTGGGAAATTAGCCTTAATAACACCAGTAATGACATCAACCGAAGGTCGCTGTGTTGCGGTTATAATATGAATACCAGCCGCCCTAGCCATTTGCGCCAAGCGCTGAATTAAACTCTCAATTTCTTTACCAGCTACCAACATCAAATCCGCCATCTCGTCAATAATTACAACCATATAAGGGAGTTTTTTAGGCTCAAATTCTATCTCTTCGATGATCGGCTTACCATCTTCAGGATTGTAACCAGTTTGCACTTTGCGACTTAAAGTTTCACCATTCATCGCCGCTTTTTCAGCCTTATCATTATATCCCATAATATTTCTAACGCCAAAGCTGGCCATCAACTTGTAACGATCCTCCATCTCGTTAACCGCCCATTTTAAAGCAACCACAGCCTTACTTGGCTCGGTCACAACTGGTGATAATAAATGCGGAATACCATCGTAGATTGAAAGCTCCAACATTTTTGGATCAATCATGATAAATTTGCATTCATCAGGCCTAAATCTAAATAATAAGGATAAAATCATTACATTCAAACCTACCGATTTACCTGAACCGGTAGTACCAGCAATCAATAAGTGTGGCATTTTTGCTAGGTCAGCAACTATTGGCTCGCCACCGATATCTTTACCTAAAATCATCGGTAAATTCATACCTGATTCTTTATAAGATTTTGACTCAATCATCTCGCGCAAGAAGATCATCTGCCTCTTGGCATTAGGTAACTCAATGCCCAAGGCAGTTTTACCTGGAATCACTGCAATTCGAGCAGAAATAGCACTCATCGAGCGAGCAATATCATCCGAAAGACCAATCACTCTAGAAGCTTTGGTACCAGCTGCTGGTTCAAATTCGTGCAAAGTCACAACCGGACCAACTTTAGCGCCAAGCGACCCTCCGCGAACGCCAAAATCTGACAAAACTTGCTGCAAAGTTTCTGATTGATCTTTGATGAATTTTTTACCAACCTTCTTATTTTTGTTTTCTTCAGAGCGATCAATTAATAGATCAATATCTGGCAATTGATAAGTTGACTTAATAATTTTTCTCTTAACTTTACTACCCGCTCTTTTAAGCTTATCTTTTAGTGACTCTCTTGCCTCTTCCCCCTCTTCCTCTTCCTCTTCCTCTTCCTCTTCTTCCTCCTTCTCGTCTTCGCATTCTTCATCATCCTCATCTTGCTCATCATCATATTCTTCATCGTCACCTTCTTCACACTCTTCCTCGTCAGCATCAACCTCTTCACCTTTAGTCTTCAAGAAATATTTACCTGGTATGATGCTAATTTCACTATTTTTGATATTAGCAAATAGGGTTTTTGTGCCACTAAATAAATAAGCAGCAGTTACTTGGCAATATCTTAAAAAATAAGTCCAGTCTTGAATAGAAATTTCAATAATTACTGACAGCAAAATCACCGACAAGACTAGGCTCAAAATAGAAGTTACCGCTGGCGATAGGAAGTTTATCTCTTTTTGAAGATAGGCGCCATTGACCCCTCCTAGGCTATTAAATCCCCACCAATCTGGCAGCGGTAAGGTTGAGAAAAATATCGAAAATCCCAAAATACAAAATGGAATTAACGATACCTTTAGCAAAAACATTCGGCAACCTTGACTAGAGGCTAAGAACTTTCCAACAAAGAATATAATTAGACATAATGCAAAGGATGATAAGCCAATAAATTGATAGGAAATATCGGATATATGAGATCCAAAGGAGCCGATCCAGTTTGATATTACCTGCTGATCTGAAACACTGTTAAAAGAAGGGTCGCGGTAATCAAAACTTAGTAATGACAATAAATAAGCAAAGGAAAATACAATGCAGCTTGCGCCAAAGAGTCTTTTTAGGATTACCAGTAAAATATAATAATATTTTTCTTGCCACATTTATACTTATATCATTAATTATTAAAGCGGAAATGAAAAATATCGCCATCTTGGACAACGTATTCCTTACCTTCTACCCTAACTTTACCAACATTTTTACAAGAATCTTCACCACCTAACTCGATATAGTCGGTAGCAGCAATGGTTTCAGCCCTAATAAACCCAGTTTCAAAGTCGGTGTGAATAACGCCGGCTGCTTTTGGCGCTAACGAGTCTTTCTTAACGGTCCAAGCATGACACTCTTTTGGTCCAACAGTGAAAAAGGTAACTAAATTCAAAGTTTGGTATGAATTTCTAATTATTTGCGATAAACCAGTTTCTTTTAAACCGACCGATTCCAAAAATTCTTGCTTTTCTTCTTCGCTTTCTAGCGCTGAAATCTCAGCTTCAATTTGCGCAGAAATATTCAACACTCGAATATTGTTTTGCTTGCCAAAGTCTGCTACTTTTTGACTATACTTATTACCCTGAACCTCATCTTCTTTTAGGTTGCAAACAATTAGCTGTGACTTAAAAGTAATTAGTTGCAAATTCTTAACCAACCTCTCTTCTTGCTCATCGATTGCTTGATATGATCGAGCCGGCTTATTGTCTTCAAGGATTGTGATAATTTTCTTAATTAACTCAACTTGCGACAACAACTCCTTATCCTGCCTCGCCTTCTTTTCAAGGTTGGGTAGTCTTTTTTCTAAACTTTCTAAATCAGCTAAAATAAGCTCAATCTGAATCAACTCCAAATCACGCAGTGGGTCAACACTCCCCTCAACATGAGTAATATCACCATCTTCAAAACACCTAACAACATTAATTATTGCATCAACCTCTCTGATATGAGACAAGAACTGATTACCAAGACCCTCTCCCTTGCTAGCCCCTTTAACTAGCCCAGCAATATCAACAAATTCAATTTGCGTTGGTATTATCTCCGCAGAGCCGGCAATTTGCGCTAATTTTGAGATTCGATCATCAGGAACCGCAACCCTGCCGACATTGGGTTCAATAGTGCAAAATGGATAATTCGCAGCTTCAGCAGCAGCAGTTTGAGTAAGAGCGTTAAATAAAGTCGATTTACCAACATTAGGTAAGCCAACGATTCCGCATTTTAAAGACATATTTTACTAATTTTATTACTTCAAAATAGCCACAAAATAGCTACATTACAACTTTAATACAAGGTTTAGAAAAAATCAACTATTAAGAATTTAAAATAATAGTCGCATTTTAAATTTTATTACTGTATTAATATTATAAGGACAAAAAAATAATTTAGTTATGATAAAAAACTTCGCCTGCTTAGCTTTATTGACCTTATTAATAACCTCTTGCTTCAAAACTAACACCGTTATTAGGGGCAAAGGGGATATTAAGTTACAAGAGGTAAAATTTGAAGATCTTGAAAGTTGGGAAGATAATAGGCACAGAGAGTCCTTGCTATCATTTCTCAACTCTTGCAAGAAGCTCGCCAAAATGCCACAGTCTCGCTCCATTGGAGGTCAAATAGGAAATATTTATGCATCCGACTTTCGTGACGTCTGTGAAATTGGCAATGTAATCAAAGGTCTCAGCGATAGACAAATATCGAACTTTTTTCAAAACTGGTTTAAGCCTTATTTAGTAACCAACAGGGATAACGAGTCCAGAGGATTGTTTACCGGGTACTACGAAGCTAGTTTAAATGGTAGCAAAATAAAATCGGAAAGATTCAAGTACCCTATCTATGCCAAACCTACCGACCTCATCAAAGACCCATATCTCACTAGACAACAAATAGAATCCGGAGCTTTAAAAAGCAAAGATCTAGAGATAGTTTACGTTGACGATGCTGTTGAATTATTTTTTATGCACATTCAAGGTTCTGGTAGAGTTAAACTGCCTTCTGGCGCAGTACTAAGAATATCGTATGCTGCAAAAAATAATCAGCCATTTTCACCCATATCTACCTACCTTTTAGACAACAACTTTCTTAGCAAAAGAGAGATTTCTGCTGAAAATATCAAAAAATGGCTCAAAGAAAACCCTGAGGTAGCCAAAGAAGCAATGAACTTTAATCAATCATATATATTCTTTAAAGTATCAAAAGAAGAATACGTAATTGGTGCTCAAGGTGTCGAGTTAACAAGAGAAAAGTCTTTAGCTGTAGATAAGAATATAATTCCATACGGCCTACCATTATGGCTTGACACTACTATCAATGGCAAAGATTATCACAACTTAATGATAGCTCAAGATACCGGCTCCGCTATCAAGGGAGCAGTCAGAGGTGATATTTTCTTTGGCTATGGAGATGAAGCTCAGCATAAAGCATCTTCGATGTCAAATTACGGCAAATACTATGCGCTATTACCTAGAAACATCGCTTTCAAATTGCTAAAATAAGCTATTGCTTTGTAAAATATTTTTCATTTTTTGCATAATTAGTGAGGGTGAGGCAAAAAAATCCTCTACCGCCTGCAAATAACTACTCGATATTTTTTGAAGCTCATAATTACTATCAAAAGAGTTACCATAAACAGCCTTGTTAATAGATTGATAACCCGCTATATCTTGATAAAATTTATCAATTATTATTGCAATTGCAGCAGTTAGCAATTCAAGATTAGCACTATTAGATGGTGTTCTTAGTTCGATACGAGAATCGTGAATATCTTCAGTCGATTTCACTACTCTAACGGCGCAAGTTCTGTTATCATAACCCCAACTTTTATATGTCGGTGCTACAAATTTTCCTTGTTTAAAGATGGATTTGTTATATTCAACGTCATATCGTACAAAATCCTCCCCTTTGGAACTGGAAAATATCAAAGTTTCATCAAGATACCTAATTAAGTAATCAGATATTTTGGACATTAATTCGGGGTAATTAGCAAAGACATTGTCGCTACTATTACTTTTAAGGGATAGGTTTAGCTGTAGCGCATTAGCACAATCATAGTCGTAAGGCCTGGCCTTATATATCGCAGAGATATAACGCTCCTTCAAATAACCATTAACCTCGCCAAGGATCAGGCCAACCTCTTTTAATAACCCATCTATATTACTAGTAGCTATAGTTTTAATCTCAATCTGATTAAACCCCCTCTCTGATTCTGCAACCAGAAAACTATCAAAGACATTACCGCAGCGGCAATTAATTCCTGCAATAATATCTTTTAAAAGGTCCTTGTCAACCTCAACCTCTTGATTAACGCTTTTTAGATAGAGCTCTATTTCCAAACCAGCCACTAACTTTAAACCAAAACTACACCATAGGGAAGTCAAGGACTCTTTTAGTATAAAATCACCATACCTTTCTAATGAAGCAATTAGAGACTTTTTGGAATCTTCAGAGTTATATATTTGACTTAATCCAGTCATGCAAAGCAGGTTTTTGCAAAGATCCTATTTTAGTATCAACCAACTGACCTCCTTTGAATATCATCATAGTCGGGATACTTCTAACACCATGCTCAGAAGGCGCTTCCGGATTTTCTTCAATGTTGCATTTATATACCTCCACACTACCACCCAACTCTTCAGACACTTCATCGATGATTGGAGCAAGCATTCGGCATGGTCCACACCACGGTGCCCAAAAATCTACCAAAACAGGCTTGTCAGAATTTAAAACCTTATCTTTAAAATCGTTATCAGATATTTCTTTTGTCATAATTAATTAATTTTTCAAAATTATTTTTTCTCTAATATTTCATTAGCTTTTTTGATCAAGAATTCCGCATCATCAAAGTACTGTCTAGCATCACTTTGAGCAGCCTTAACTTCTTCTACCATTTTTTCATAATCTTCTGACTCGGGGTCCAAATCTTCAAGTTGCGAGGTTTTCACTTCAGCAATTTCAAGAGATTCAGCACCTTGATCCAATAAAGATTGCACCTTGTCAGTAAAATCTTCAAAGACATCGTTATTATCATCTTCACTTTCCAAGTCAGTAAAATCATCCAATTCGTCGAAGTCATCAAAATCTTTAGAGATATTAGTAGACTTTACATTAGAATCAGAAAAATCTTCACTATGAGAACCTTCAGATGTTTTATTTTTAAACATTGTCAGTACGTTTTTCATACTATCTAAATTAAATTATTATTAATAACACCACAACAATACCAATTAAACACTAGTTAGGATCAATGTCAATCCTAAATTTAATATTTTTTTTACTACCTATACTATTTTTAATATCTAAAATTAATTTGTGCAAGTTAATTTTTTTATTAACTTTAATAAAAAGATTGTAAAAATATCGGTTTTTTAATCTTAAAACCGGAGCAGGAGCTGGTCCAGAGACTTCTATTTTATCATTAATCGGTAAAAAATTTTTTATTTCAGAACAAAATTTTTTACACTCATCTTCACTAAATGACGATATTTCCATCTTAACCATTTTTGAAAAAGGAGGAAATTCCATCATTTTACGATTTTTTAATTCAAAGTTATAAAAACCATCCTTATCCAGATCTTTTATAATTTTTAAAATATAATTTTGGTCATTGTAAGTTTGTATCAGCACCTTACCTGGACTATCTCTTCTGCCTGCTCTACCTGATAATTGACTTAGTAATTGAAAAGATCTTTCTAGAGATCTAAAATCAGAAGAATATAATATAGAGTCGACATCGACTATACCAATCAGCTCTAAGTCCTTAAAATCATAGCCTTTAGAAATCATCTGGGTTCCTATTATGATATCTATTTCATTATTAGAAATTTGATCAACCACATTCTTCATATCATCAAAACTACCAACGCTATCACTGGTGACAATTGTAGTTTTAGAATCTGGAAATAAACCCTTAACTTCCTCATGCAACTTTTCGACACCGACACCTACATCAATAATAGTGCCTTTAGAGCCACACTTTGAACAATCGCTAGAAAATTCCATCTTGTTATCACAATAATGACATATTAACTGTTTTTTTGTCTTGTGATAAACCATATTTGCTGAGCAATTACCGCAGGTAACTTTTTCTCCGCAACTGCTACACATCACAACCGGACTATAGCCTCTTCTATTAACAAACAATAAGACCTGCTTCTTTTTACCTAAAGTGGTAATAATTTCTTTTTTTAATTTATCGCTAATATAAGAATTCTTTTTTAACCTATCAATTCTTAAATCAACAATCTGCACTTCGTTATTTTTTTGGTGAAATTTATTTTTCAGAATATAATAATTATACTTACCCGCTTTAGCGTTACTATAGCTCTCAACAGAAGGGGTTGCAGAGCACAAAATCACCGGAAACTTTTCATTGCTACCTCTTAATATCGCCATATCACGAGCATTAAAATTAAAAACTTCTTCTTGTTTTAAAGATGGATCATGCTCTTCGTCAACAACAATAATTTTGAGATTTTTGAATGGCAGCAAAAGTGCTGATCGAGCTCCTATAACAACCTTAACTGAACCATTAGCAATTCCGTAAAAAGCCCCCCTTTTATCTTTTTTAGAAATCTTAGAGTGCCACAACACTGGCTTAAATTTAAAAACATCTTCAAATCTTGTTAACAACTGAGCAGACAAAGATATCTCGGGCAGTATAATCAAAATCTGGCTATTATCCTTGTTATCGCGCAACATTTTTGCAATGATTTCAAAATATATTTCCGTCTTGCCCGAGCCGGTAACGCCGTCAATTAAAGAAACCAGAGGAGGTTCCTTAATTGTCATTTTGTGATAAATATCCTTAGCCACTTCACTTTGAGATTGCGACAGCGACTTAGTTGCAAAAATATCGCTATCTATCTCTTGATCAATAGCAGAGCCGCTTATCGTTTTTTCGCTAACTTTATCAGAATTTAAAAAACCAATAAAAGACTTTAAGACCAAGCCTTTAGTAGCCATGTTATATCTACTCACATCGTCAATAAAATCCAAATTAGCTTTATTTATCGATAGTAGCTCATTTTTACTATCAATACTCTTGATTTTATATTTAGAATTGCCTTTAACAGCTATCGCTTCATCACCAGATAAAACCTTATAGACAACGCCCGACACCCTTCTTCTGCCAAATTCAACCTGCACAACATCTCCAACACCAAGATCCATGTTAGATTCATAAGTAAAACAATTATCAAAAGGAAGTGGCAATAGCACTTCAACAAATTTCTGCATTTATTGGTAATTAATAAGAAAAATTAAAATTTTATGTTGATTTACAATCATTTTCAATTATAATATAATTAATATTAATTTTTAGCAACAAAATAGTTAAGAAATGAAATTTTTTATAGATTCTGCAGATATCGAAGAGATTAAAGAGCTATCTGATTATGGTATGCTGGATGGCGTAACTACCAATCCATCATTAATTGCAAAAACCAAAAAAGACTTTAAAGAAACTATTGGCGAAATATGTCAGATAGTGGATGGCCCGGTCAGTGCCGAAGTTGGGTCTACTGATTTTCAAAACATAATCAAAGAAGGAGAAATCCTTAAAGAAATTGCTGACAATGTATGTATCAAGCTTCCTCTTACAATAGACGGCCTTAAAGCCTGTAAGTATTTTTCAGACAAAGGTATTCAAACAAATGTAACATTATGTTTCAGCGCCGCTCAAGCAATCATGGCGGCCAAAGCTGGCGCTACCTACATCTCGCCCTTTGTTGGCAGATTAGATGATATCGGACTTGAGGGAATGGGATTAATTGACGAAATATGCTCAATATACTCAAACTATCCAGAATTTGAAACTCAAGTATTAGTAGCATCAATCAGAAATCCAATTCACATTGTTAATGCCGCTAAAATCGGAGCTGATGTTGCGACAATTCCAGGAAAAGTACTAAAACAACTAGTATCTCACCCCCTTACTGACAAAGGTTTAGAGGTCTTTATCAAAGACTTTAAGGCTAGTGGTCAAAAAATATAAACTTTAAATTATTAAAAATGAATTTAATTTCACAAGTACAAGCTCAGGAAGTATCGGCTGTTAATGGCCAAAATGCCGAAGGTTTTTCTTTTTCAAGCTTTGTTCCTTTATTGCTAATATTTGTAATTTTTTACATTTTACTCATCAGGCCACAAAATAAAAAAATGAAAGAGCACCAAGCCTTGGTAAATAACATCAAGAAAGGTGATAAAGTAATTACTAGCAGCGGCATCATAGGGGTTATTTCAGACATCAACAATAAGGAGGGTATAGTTGATTTACATATTGCTGATGATGTCGTAATCCAAATAGTAAAACACAATGTTTTAGAAGTTGTAAAATCAAAAAGTAACAAAAAGAATAAAAAAGATAAAAAGAAATAAAGGCAACTTATGTTAAATTTTTCTAGATTAACTATATTTATAACAATAGCAATATGTATAGCCTCGATAGTATTAGCGATACCTTGCTTAACTAACAACACTTTTCTTAACAAATCTTTTCCGAACCAAAAATTAAATCTAGGGCTTGATTTAAAAGGAGGCTCTCACTTATTACTAGAAGTCGATTTTAACAGCTACCATGATGAAGTACTGAGTAACTTTGTAGAGGAGGCAAGAGTAAGGCTGCAAAAAAATCTAATTCGCTTCATTATCTCTAAGGATGACAAATCCATTAACATTAAATATTTCAACCCTTCAATATCAAAGAAAATCAAGAAATCAGCATTGGAAATAAACCAAAATATTGAATTTTATGAATCCAACAACAATATTAGTCTTTACCTAAAACAGTCAGAGGTTAATAGACTAAGGAAGTCTTTGGTGGCCCAATCAATAGAGATTATAAGAAGAAGAATTGACGAAAATGGCACCAAAGAGCCAGTTATTCAAGCGCAAGGCAAAGATAGGATCTTGCTACAAGTTCCTGGAGTTCAAAATTCTTCAGAGGTAAAAAGGCTACTAGGAAAAACTGCCAAAATGTCCTTTCATTTTGTATCGGACTCCACCTTCTCTGGTGGCAATCTCACTAAAATGATTAACAAAAAGTCTCGTAAAGTATTTGACGATCAAAATAGAGCTTACATCATAGAAAAGGAGGCTTCTATTAGTGGAGACCTGCTAGTAGACGCAAATCCTACTTATTTCGAAGGCAAGCCCGCAGTGTCCTTTAGATTCAACAAGGAGGGAAAGAGTAAATTTGCAAAACTAACCTCCGAAAACATCGGTAGAGTATTTGCTATAGTACTGGATAATAAAGTCATCACCGCCCCTCGAATTAATTCAGCAATTAATCAAGGGTCTGGAGTTATCAGCGGTAACTTCACCACCCAAGAAGCAACTGACTTAGCCCTATTATTGAGAGCTGGCGCCCTACCCGCTCCCCTTGAAATTATTGAAGAAAGAACTGTAGGACCTTCCTTAGGGACTGACTCAATTAAGAGTGGAACTATTGCATCAATTATAAGCTTGGCCCTGATTATTATTGCGATGATATATTTTTACAAACTATTCGGAGTAATTGCAAATATCGCACTAGCGATTAACATATGTATCATTATTACTGTACTAGCCTTGTTTGGCTCAACCTTAACTCTTCCTGGTATTGCAGGCATAGCTTTGACAATGGGTATGTCAGTTGACGCCAATGTGTTAATATTCGAAAGAATCAAAGAAGAGTTAAAAAGTAAAAACAATATATTTGCATCTCTTGATAATGGCTTTGCACAAGCATTTCGTACAATCACAGATTCCAATTTAACAACCTTAATTGTCGCTATTTCTTTATTTATTTTTGGCACTGGTCCAGTGAAAGGCTTCGCCGTTACTCTTTCAATAGGCATACTATCTTCAATGTTTTGCTCTATCATAGTAACTAGAATGTTAATATTGCTATATATAAAAAGTAAAAAGCCTAAAACCATTTTATCCTAAATGTGCTGCAGAATATATACTATATTAATAGTAGTTTTTTTACTAGTTCCAAAAATTGTATTTTGCCAAGAGCAAAAAGTTACCATTAAGGCTGATAGAATCTATGGCGACCAAATTGATAATCAGGTAATTGCTAAAGGTAATGTCGAGGTTAACAAGCAAAATCAGACCTTAATATCCGACAAAATAATATATAATAAAAATAGCGGCTGGATCAGCTCCGATACAGAGACTTTTATAATCGATAAAGATGTTGGGAATTTATTTTCAAATCAAGTTCGTCTCAAAGATGATTTTTCAAATGGTCAATTTGTCAATCCAATATTGATATTCAATGACGGCAAATTTATTTCTGCCAAAGACGCCACTCAATCTTCAGCAAATAAAATATCATTTTTAAAACCTTCATTTTCAATTTGTGCGAATGAAGATATTACCAAAAATAACAATCTCGCCAGAAATTCAGGCAATTTAATTACCCTAGAATCGGCAAACACCATAATCGATAAGAGCAAAAAAAGAATAGTAAGTAAACATGTTGTTGTCAACATTATGGATATACCTGTTCTGTATACACCTTATTTGAGCATCCCTACCCAACAAAACAAAAGATCTAGCGGCTTTTTGACACCTTCATACATTAATAACTCACGTATTGGCTTTGGTATCCAAACTCCTTATTTCGCGAATATTTCAGATAGTGTCAACCTAATTATCACTCCCAAAATATATCCTAGTAATAATCAAGCAACGGTTAACACCTCTTTAGAGCAGATCCTTAAATACGGAAAATATAAAGCAGAATTAGAAATATCTAATAACGAAATATCCTCTTCATCAAACCTTGCCACTCAAAACAGAACTGATGCAGATTATCGCTATCTAATAAAATCATCTGGTAATTTGATATATAACAAAAACTCCTATGTTAACTTTGATATATTAACAACTGGTGATAAAGATTACTTAAGAGATTTTAATTTCAAATTCATACCGTACACAGAGTCAAAAATAAATTATGAATATACTAAAAATCGTAATTACTTTAAAGCAGAGACTATAAGGTTTCAAGAGCTTGAACAGTTACAAACTAGAGACCAGGCGCAATGGGTATTGCCATCAATTTCTCACCATATTCAATCAAAACCAAAACTCTTCAACGAAACATACCATTTAACATCAAATATCACCTCTATTACTAGGGAAAGCGGAATTCAATATAATCGTATCACCACAATTCCAAAAGTTGAGGTGCCTATCAACTTCAAAGGAAACTTATTTAATATAAAGCTATCTAACCAATTCGATTATTATTTAATTGAAGAAAATTTAGATGGTAATAGAGATCCCCAAAATAATTTTAAAAAAGAGCAGTCTAATAGCAAAGGTAATTTTTCTGCGGAGTGGAAATTACCTTTAATTCAAGAGAAAGATGGTAATATAATAGTTTTAGAACCAAAGGTGCAGTTTATATCTTCTGGCAACAATAAAAACCCTATTGCAATTCCCAATGAAGATAGCAATAATTCTGAATTAACAATCAATAATCTTTTTATAGAAGATAGAATTGCTGGCTATGATCGTGTTGAAGTTGGAGAACGCGTCAATTATGGCGTTACCTCAACAATATATCAGGACAAACAAAGGTTTGAGTTAGATATTGGTCAAAGTCATTTAATCAATTCAAGAGACACTGATGACGTTATTGTAAGAGGCTTCAGTGGTGACAGCAACAAATCAAATATCGTTGGTAAATCTTCTTATCAATATGATAATATTTTTAATATCAATTATAACTTTCAGCTTGATGAGTCAAACCTAAATAACAAAATCAATTATATTTCCGCCAGCTTAAATTACAAAAATTTTGGTCTATCTAATGAGTATCTATTGATAAGAAGAGGCGCAATATCAAATCAAAAAATATCTCAAAACACCACTAATGCCAGCTATAAAATTACTCCAAAAGTATTGCTATCTGGATCTTTGACTAGGTACTTAAGAACAAAGCAAGATTTGATGAGAGTAATTGCAATCGAGAATATTGATTGTTGTATTTTAACAAAGTTTTCAATTATGGAGACAAACACACCTAATCTTATCAAAAAAGAGAGGTCTTTCAACATTAATATCACAATCAAAGATCTATAACTTTCTTATTCCACAGTAACAGATTTTGCTAAATTTCGAGGCTGATCAACATCATTTCCTTTATATAAGGCTACGTAATAAGATAATAACTGCGGAACTATAATTCCTGTTATGGCTTCTTGTATAATTCCTCTAGGTCTAGCAATAACAACAGAGTCTTGCGACAGGCTCGATAACGAATCATAGCTCTTGTGATCGCAAATAGATATCACCTTACCATCTCTAGCTTTAACCTCTTGAACATTTGACACTATTTTCTCAATTAAGTTGTTATCAAACACTATTGGTATAATTGGCATATTTTGATCTATCAAAGCAATAGTTCCATGCTTTAACTCGCCAGCAGCAATAGCTTGTGAGTCAATATAAGATAACTCTCGAAGTTTTAAGGCTGACTCCAGGGCGGTAACATAAGAAACACCTCTTCCAATATATAGAATATGGTTATAGTCTTTTAAATAACTTGCTATTTTCTTAACTTGGTCAACAGTATCATCTCTTAATATACCTTCTATCACATCAATAGATTGATATATTTGATCAATAAGATCAACAGCATAGTCAACACTAACTTTTTTTCTAACTAAACCAAAATGAATAGCTAAAATTGATAAACAAGATAACTGCGCAGTATAAGCTTTAGTTGAAGCAACTCCTATTTCTGGGCCTGCCATTGTTTTAATCACAACATCAGAAAGCTGCGCCATGGAAGATTGTGAAACGTTAACAATTGAAAGAATCTTCTGATTGCGCTCTTTAGCATATTTTAAAGCTGCCAAAGTATCAGCAGTCTCTCCTGACTGAGAAATAAAAATCATCAAATTATCATCTCGAAATGGATGCGATCTATATCTAAATTCCGAAGCAATATCAACCTCAACTTCAATATTTGCAATATCTTCAAACAAATATTTCGCAATCATGCCGCTATAATAAGAGGTACCACAAGCAATAATCGTAACTTTGTTAATCTCAGCTAGATCAAATGGAAAATTCGGTAGATGGATATTATGATTATTCATATCTACATATTGCACCAAGTTATCGCTGATAACTTTTGGCTGCTCATAAATTTCTTTTAACATGAAATGCTCATAGCCCTCTTTCGAGGCACTACCCTGCACATCTTCCATAAATTTTACCTCAGTCACCGCTGCCTCACCATTGACATCAAAAAGCTGCACTTCATTTTTGTAAACAAACGCAAATTCATCATCATTTAAATATACTACTTCATTAGTATGATCACTTAAAGCATTGTAGTCAGAAGCCACCATATTACCATTTTCAGACATTCCTATCAACAATGGCGATCCTTTCTTTGCAACTATCAAGAAATCAGGAAAGCTTCTAATCATTATTACTAGAGCATAAGACCCCTCAACTTGTTGCAATGTCAACATCAAAGCCTTCTTAATTTTCACTAACAAATCTCTATCATCAGTAAGAAATTTACGTAAATTTTCCTCAAACAAATAAGGAATAACTTCGCTATCAGTTTGGCTAGCAAATTTTGCACCTTTAGCCTGCAGATCTTGCTTCAATTGTTTGTAATTCTCAATAATGCCGTTATGAACAACACAAACCGAAGAAGAAGAATGAGGATGCGAGTTTTCTTGACTTGGTCGACCATGAGTAGCCCACCTAGTATGACCTATAGCCAAAACCTCTTCTGTATTACTGTTAGCAAGATATTTATTAAGAGCAGATTGATTAATATCATCCTCAAGGTTAACAATTTTACCCTCTTGTTTAACAGTTTTAAACAAACCTTCACTTAGCACCGATATACCAGCAGAGTCATAGCCACGATACTCAAGCCTCTTTAAACCAACCAAGATATTTTCAACGATATTACCAGCTCCAATAGCTCCAACAATTCCACACATAACAATAAAATTAATTAAATCAATAATCTAACAATATCATTATATTACTTAATAAAAGTAAAGTAAATTGTAATCTTTTGAAAATAAGTGAAACTTTTTGAAATTTTTACCTATCTTGACCTGGGCGTCGACTATATTGCCTAGTGCTAGCATCAAAAGGTTTAGTGTCAGGACTTGGTCTGACATAAGAAGAGTCGTATTGCTTTATCTCTTGATTTGGCGCTCGATAATTTCTAGCAAAATCTCTTAACATCCGCCCTAAAGTATTATTATCTTCACATCCAAAATGATCTCTTAGACTCGCCAAACTTTGTTGTGCGTATTGTTTTGTGACATCAGGAGAGCTATTAACGCGATCACGAGGGTCAGCTACCACGCCCAATACAACATCAGCAATAGCGATAATAGATTCTTGACTTGCCTTATTGTTTCTAGCGCTTGTTAATTTTGCAACTTTTTTTTCTCCTGAAGGCGGTGATTCATCAATTTTAGCACCATCGATAAATTGCAGTGCCGCTTCAATGAGTGCTCGTTGCTGACCAATGACGATATCTCCTTTTGGCTGAGTATCAGCATCATGTTCGGCACCACCATATCTCCTATTAATCGCAGATATTGCTGGTGGCGACGTAACTAATGGATTATGACGATCCCTTGCAAATAAAGAGCTAGCAGCGTCTCTGATCACGTCTTCAAGGCGATCATAGGGCCTCCTATGCTCTTGACTTCTTTGTTCCACTGCCAATTCAAATGCTTGCTGCTCTTGCAGCCTTCTTCGCGCCGCTTCCAATTCTTGCTGCCTTCTTTGCTCCGCTGCTGCATCTTGCTGCCTTCTTTGCTCCGCTGCTGCATCTTGCTGCCTTCTTTGCTCCGCTGCTGCATCTTGTTGTCTTTGTTGCTCCGCTGCCAATTTCAATTCTTGCTGCTCTTGCTGTCTTTGTTGTTCCACTGCTGCATTTGCCGCATCTTGCTGCCTTCTTCGCGCCGCTTCCAATTCTTGTCGCATTCTTTGCTCCTCTGCCAATTTCAATTCTTGCTGCTCTTGTCGCCTTCTTTGTTCCGCTGCCAATTCCAATTCTTTCTGTCTTTGTTGTTGTGCCGCTGGATCTGCAACAACACTCCCATCTTCCGATTCACTCGTTACTGAATCGCTCAAAGAGTCATAATTCGTACCAGAATGACCTCTATGCTCACTTTCATCACCATAACTAGCAGCATCTGAACCTGATACAACGCTCGTTCCATCGTCACTCAACTCTGCTGAAGATTCTTCACTCGATCTTCCGTTAGAAACTCTGTCAAATTGCAAATCCCTTTGAAGACCATTACCGCTTTCAAGGGGATTGCCTCCGTAAAGATCAGGATCTACACTTCTACGACCGTTTATATGATGAGCAGGAAGTTTATCATCACTCATACCTCCTTCATTATCGTCAGAAGACCACATATCCCTACCCCACATTCCTGGCACTTTGGAGCTACTACGACCACCAAAACCTCTTGGCTCAGTATAACCTCGACCCGGAATCGGCCCAAAACTAGCATCAACACCAGGAGTCTTAGGAAGCATTTTCCTTCTTCTTGCTACAACAGGTCTCAAACCATCATCTAAAACTGTTTTTCCGACAGTGGGTTGTTGATTTGCTCCCCCGCCAGGGGTTTGTGGAAGCTGCTTCCCCTTTCCCATTTCACCAGCTTTAAGAGCCTTATCTCTATTATGCTGCCCTCTTATTCGAGCAGCCCTTTCTTGCTTTGCAAGTTGTGCATTTCTTACTTCACTTGCCTTAGCCGTAGGTTGGGTAAGGACATGAGTTCCTACAACCCCTCCCTCAGGAGCTCTTGTGCGCACCACAGCAGCACCTTGAAGAAACCTTCTATCTTCTACATAATTACCTACACTCTCAAGAAAATATTGCTCAGCTAAATCTCTCTCAACTTTAACCATATTAAAAGCTTTATAGCTGCCGTCACTATTTTTACAAGTCTTGGATGTAATTGTTTCATCCTTAAGAGTACCTTTATAAACATTAGATCTTTCGAGTTTATCAAAATATGCCCTGGCATTAGCCTCTTTAACATCATACTTACGCATTGCATTTTTCAATCCATCGGGGAAAATGACTCCATACATCATTTCAGACCAATCATTTCTTTGTCTAATACCACCTAATCGACCCATTAACCAATGCAAATATGTATGACTAGTATCAACATCCTCCACAGCCTTACTTGCTAACGACACATTGGCCGCTAAAACCAACTCACCTTCACCAACGCGATTAACTGGCTCTATAGCAGCAGCTGTAAGAGCTATTCTAGACCTCATTTTTGCCATAAGATTATCATGACTCATCAAGTCTTTAGGTCTATTTTTATGAGGATCAAATAGCGCACTCATTGATTGGGCCATAGAAATACTTCTCCGTCTCGTGGAGTACTTAGGTCGCACCTCACTCAGACCCGGCGATTCCAGATTTAAACTTACGTTTCCTTTAACATTAATAGCCTCTAATGGACTTGAAGATGCCGCACCACTCATCGCAAGATCATCTCTCGGAGGATTTATGACTTTTTTGACATCAGCCATCAAGCCAGCAACAACCTGAGAAATTACAGCTCGAAACAATTGCGGATGAAAATCATCAACCTTATCCTCATTAAATATAATGCTAAGCCCATTTTTGTCATAAGCAGCAACATATGGATCACTATTGCCAGGAAAAGATCTTTTGAACTCTGCTTTGTTATAAATTTTATACGCACCATCCGCTTCCCCACCTTCTATATCGTCAACTCTTGGCAGCACCCCTCTTAGACCTGCAATAGTTAATCCTTGATACGAATTTCGTGATCCTCTTGACGATTGTGCAGCGCTCCTTGCAGCACTCTTTTCAGTAGCCGTTCTTAAGCAATATTGCAGCACAAAATCGATATATGCCTGCACTTGCACAAGACATTTATGATTCGTGTCTTTTTGGAAAACATCTGCAGCTTTAGCAATAGCAGCAACCTGACCACCACTAATAGGAGCGGCAGATCTAAAAACAAGATGATGTTTTGATATAACCCTTTTTCCTCTTACGCTTTTAAAAAACCCATCCAAGTCGCCATCTCTCTCTATTTCACCAAACTCACTGACAAACTTCAAGTTACCGCAATCAATAATATTATTAAATTGCGAAAGAAGCAACATTCTCACATAAGCAGCTTTTCTATAATCAACATTTGGCATCAATATCTGCAAATGACCACGATCATCAATACTAATATTAATACCATCTAGCGACTTTCGTACATCTTGGCGAACAAGAGCAGGCGCTTGTGACCTTTTACTAGGACTCGACTGCTCATTAAAAGCATCGTCACCCAATATGGTGGATCCAGAATAATCAATAAAATTTGCAATCAAGGTTTTTAAATGATAAGTTACATCACCATCTTCACCTGCCACTATTTCAGAGACAAGAACGCGACCACCGCCAGCTCCAACCGGTGTAAAAGGCTCTTCGCCGGGGCGCATCGCAGCCGGGCTTGCGCTAAGCCTATCTTTATGTCCTTGCTTGCCTTGTCGACTCATTTTTTACAAAATTATCTAATAATTAACATAGTTAATATTATACCACATTTTAGCAACATTGTCAAATTATTTTTCTGCATTTTTTTTGACAATTGTTGCTACATTTTAAAATCATTAACTATTTAACCTCTTCAGCGCTAATATATTGCCCATATTCGTTAGCTGCTTTTTGTATCGATTTTAAAACAAAATTATAAACTTGCAACCTAAAATCAGGATTGGTAATAGCTCGAAAGGATTGCATTACTGTGAGACGTTTTTTTAATAAATTAATACCAATATTATAAACTTTTTTAAAAAATAACTTTCCCGCTTCAGTAGTTTTGCCATCCACTACAAAAATAGATTCATTGTAATTTGCAACTTGCGATAAAATATCAGCAATATCTTGAGCCATGACATTTTTAGCATTTGCCACAACCTGCGGATTATTTCTTTGAAATTTACGATAAAAATAGCGCAGGGGCTTATAGCGAAAAGATTTGTTAAGATGCTTATTAACCCCAGCTTCTAGCAATCGCACTACTTCAACTGGCACTGCATTTTGAACGATCATACTATATATTTTATTAACAACTAATAGTCAGTTTATTTCATTAAATCATTTTGTCTATAATTAATTTAAAAAATATTGCTTACAAGTATTATTGTACACTGTATATTTAATATGTCAAGCTTTTAATTGATTTTTATTAATCATTACTTCTTATTAGTTGTTAAATAGGTTAACGGACTTGACTCATCCCCTCAAGTAATCGCGTCGTGTCTTTGTGGCGCCTTATTTTATCAACGTCTGTTTTTGTTAAGATTGCACATAAACCTTCAGCACCTTTGTAAGAATTTAAATATTTCGGCTGACCTGGCTTGCTATTACTTCCTATGTTATATCTATCTACTAGCACCTTTTGATTATATTGTTGAGCTACATCCCTATCAGAGCCAAGATTAAGAACATATTTTTCATCTCCTTCTACCTCTGCAGCTCGTCTTCCAGTAATTATTTCCAGCAACTCTACGTCTGGTATAGCATCTAATCTACTAGCTGCGGGGGAAGTCACATGAGCTGGAGGTGTTGGAGCTGGAGGTGTTGGCAATGTTCTGCGACGACCAGTTCTTACAACGCCGCCTGCCAAGGGTCGACTCCTCTGACCTGCCTTTATCATTTCCTCCATACGTTTCAAATCCTGTAGCTCTTCAGGAGTCGGGCCACGACGACTTATAGCGCCACCTGCAAAATGATCGAAGCTTCCGTCATGATCAGTTACAGCAGCACCGCCATGACTGGTTGCTGCAATGTCTTTGACAGTAACTGCTTTCAGCACCTCTTGCGATAAACCATAAGTCTTGCAATCTTTGGCAATCACCTCCACCCTACCCAAAAATCGCGGATTAAGTTGTGGGTTCATAGTAACACCAATTGCACTACAACATACTGCTGCTGGATCACCACTTCCTATCAAATCCCCAGCCCAATACTCATTACCAACATAAGAGCCACTATCCCAAGCAAAATCAACGGATAACCGACAAGACTCATATCCATGAGGAAGTTTACTTGAAAATGGCGCATTTAACTTTTCTTTGCTCGATAAAATTTTAATATTATGCAATTTATCTTCTTCAAAGCCGCCACCAACAACCATCCTTTTATTGTAATCGATTCCCATGCAGGCTTTAAAATATTGCTGATGCATTTCAGGCAGAGGAGTGTTGTCAGGATCGTAAAATTGCGAAAATTCGATTGCGCCAATTTTCGCCCTATCTTCCTCGCTCATATCATCAACAATTTGACGAACCACCTTACCAATTGCATTACCGACCTGAACACCATTGCCACCAGACCAGACGCCATCGCCCAAGCCAACAACTCTGACATAGGCACCTTGACCAACCGACAAGTCCTTAACCGCATCAGCAAATAATTTTCGATAAGAAAACTCCAAACGCTTCATTAATCTTTCATCACATAATTGGCCATTTAAAGAAGTATCAGCAGTGCCAGCATAAAGACCGCCAGAGCCATAATACAACTCTTTATATCCTGCAATAAATTCAGGGTTTACATTTCTAATTCTACCTATTGAATTAGCAGTTATTTCGTCGCCTAACCTACCAGGATTTAAATGTAAAGCCTCCATGCCGTCCTCGATCTCCATCCGAGAACCAACTATTGCTGAAATTCTTCCTGTTTCTTCAAAAGTTCCAGGATCTCCATGAACTCCCTTATTTCTCCTTCCGCCATCATTAATAAAAAATGTGTCAGCACTAACCCCAAGCATCGCTGCCAACTCCATTTCACTATAATTTATATAATTGTATAAATCTTCATCACCTGGGCAGCCATAAAAACTATGACCATTTCTTAATTTAACTTGATCATTAACCCCCATAAACATTAGCGGTCTTTTTTCTATCAATCTTGCATATAATCTTTGAATATGATCGGCAGTAATTTCACCGCCGCCATCTGGTAAAATTCCTTGCGCTTTATAGACATCAGCCTGAAAATTACCAGCAGAATCTCTTTGACCTCCAGTTTTAGCAACCAATTGTAAAAATTTCTTAGCATGCAACAACTCTTCTTCAGTAATTTGAATTGACACTGATTGTTTTAGACCTTCTTGTTGAGCAGAATCTAATCTAAAAAACTCTTTAGGAGCATTTGACTGCGGGAAAGACACGCCCATTTTCTCTTGCGCCTCAGCCAATGGATCTAGAGCAGGAGTAGTAGGTGCCTTTGGCTTAGCCGCTGGAGCACCACCTCCGCCAACAGAAGCGGCAGGCACCTCCAAATCATGCACCTTGGCAAGTAATCCCCTCCTTACATTTTCAGCAATATCATCGTAATGCCCTGGAATTGACATCCAATTGTCATATTGCTGTTTAAATCCTGGTGTAATTTTCTCTATTCTAGACACTAAACCTTCCTTAACAGCGTTACTAAATGCAATTTTAACGGGCACAGGAGAATCTTTGGCAACTCCACACATTCCTTTTAAAGTTTCAAATTCAAATCTATCATGAACTTCAGTATTCCAAGCATATTGTAATGCCTCAATCAACAATTTAGGATCATCAGGAATCGAGGCAACATAATCGGAAATCAAAGCTCTTTGCGGCATTCTACCTTCTGCAATAAACGCCAACATTTCCGCCTTCACCGCATAATATTGCGCATCATCAATAAAAAAAGTTCCATCATAATCACCTAATGCTTTACGGTAATCAGCCACAAATTCTTGACGACCCGCCTGTTTTGACATAATCTGTAGCATTGAGTTACGCATCTCATCATTAAAAATCTGCTGCTCTGGGATTGAACCGCCAAGAGTGACAAACCCTGCTTTTAAATCTTCACAATAAGCAGCCAGACCCAAAGGGGCAAGATCGTCTCCTCTCGGTTCTAAAATGCCATCAAGTCGTCTTTGAGCCCCCCAAACATATTCGAATAAATTCTTTTGTTTTTGTAAATCAAGCCCTTTAAATTGCGCAAAAAAATCTTGACACTGGGCTTGCTTAACAAATTGACGCATTCGATCACCAATTGTCTGCGCAGGTTTCTCAGCGGCAGCCAAAGCATCCACTCCCCTCTCAATACCAACAAAGGACTGTAAAGATACATGTCTATTTAGCGTCATCTGTATTTTTAAAGGAGTTTTTGCTGCAGCCAAATCAACCAAAAAAGCCCTAGGATCTCTACAAATTCTTATTATATCAACTTGCCGACCAGCATCATAAACATATAGCTGCAAATGAGGTTTTTGTTGTAATATCTCCCACATCTTCAACAAATCTTCTTCTAAAGGTAAAATCCCATTAGTTACATTAATAAATATACCGTTAACAGGATTATCCGCTTCTTTTTGAAAAACAATTGCCTCATTAAGGCTCATTTTACCTTCACCACCATAGTTTCTGGTATCATAAAGCTTTCCATCTCTCAACTTATAGGCATCCTTGAAATATTTTCGCCAAACTGCCTTAGCGGCAGTCTCAGCAGCTCCTTTTGTATAGTATTTTTCGCTTTCCCGATCCCATTTGGCATGATTAGTAACTCCACCTCTAACTCTTCTTCTGTTAACAACCTTTTTGCCTGGGAATTTACTATCTAATTTCTCACGCTCTTCGTGTTCATTTACTTCTAAGCCACTTTGATGAGCCCAAAAATCCATATGCGGAGTCTCTATCCTGCCAGGATCCAACATAATCCCAATTCTATTCTTTTGATCGTCTTGGTTAAATAATTTAACAGGGACGTTCATACCTTCTTTACCAGAAAAGATAATTGTACAGGATCTTCCTTTTATTGAAGAATGTTCATCATATTGATCCGGATCCTGATATTGAGGAAAACTCTCTAAATGATATTTTAAGCGCGGCATTTCAAGCATCGAAACCATTGCCCAATTAGCCTGACCAGGAACAAATTGATGCTTCTCAACATGATGTTGCTTAACATATTCATCAAAACCACCTTCTTTTGCAACAGCACCACGGATCTTAAAAATCTTAGTATCTTTATAAGCCTCATATTCCAGTAACTTCAATCTGCTGAATAAATATTTGCCAGCCTGCCGCATCCTTTCATCATCTTGGTTGTTTGCAATAAATGCTAGAACGGGATAAAATTTTGGTCCATGATATCCATCCTTACCAGACAATATTGGCGCCAAATGCTTAGGATCCAAATAACTATGAGCAAATGCAGAGCTAAATAATCTTGACATTACTGCATCAGTACTTTTCCCTGTATCCGTAGTAATCTCTATAGAGGCATCACCTCTAAAACCCATAATTGGATCCAAATCACTCCTAACTTCTCCCATTTTTTTAAATCTATCAAGGTACTGCCCCCACTTACTTGGGTCATATTCTTCTTCCAAAAATTTCTCATGAGGATCTTTAGCTATTTCTACAACTTGAAGCTCTTCTGAAATAGTAGCAAAAGCAACATCAAGGCCATGATAAAATAACTTTGCTGCGGCAATTTTACTCAACTCAAGTGATTGTTTGCCTAAACCAGTCCCTTCAGCCACTTCATTGCCAACAATTTGCATTTCATGAAGTAGATCCGGAACATTTAAAAATAAATACGAATATAATGAATGCGCTGTCTTTTCTTGATCTTCACCATTGAATTTTACATCAGATCCAGTCAAACTTAGTTTTGTTTGTAAGTCAGTAAAATCATTCCCTGCAGAGAATATCTCTGCAGTTTCAACACCTGGATCAATGCCTACTTTTTTTAATGCAGCCAAATATGTAATAATTCTAATATTTTCAGGATTACTCAGAGCTTCCCTAACATCCGGATTTTCAATAAAAGCAAGCCTAATGCATGATTGAAAACCAATACCTCCTGGCGTCACCTCCTCACCCTTGCTATTTTTTTTATTATCCCAAGCATCTTTAAGCAACCGCTCTAATTGAGAAATCTCATCTTGTTTGCCAGACAGAAAGTCAAGAATATTAAGCTCATCTCGAGAACGTAGTGCACCATCTCGCATGCAAAGCCAAGCATAGCCCGAAGGAGAGTCTCCTTCACTTAAACCAGCAGTCGAAGGAGGGTAAGGCCAGATAACACCCTGAACTCTTATTATAGAACGAGCAATACCGTCAATTAAATGCTCACTAGTCGAATAGCTACAGTATTTCATAATATCAAGGTTTTGTAAAATTAAAAAAATTATACCCGGTAAAAATAACTACTTATTTACCATATTTAAATAAACATGTTACAATATAATTATAACACAAAAATTAACTTAAGTCAAACGTTACAATTGTTTTTAAAGTAAAGTGTTAAAAAACTATCAATGTTTTTTAACTCTTATATGCAAATTAAACACTCTGTTATTTTTAAGATAAACAACCTCTCCGATATCATTACCAACTGAATTACTTTATCAATCTAGAAATAAAAAATATTGATTTTTCCGATAATTGTAAATATAATATTGATTATGTTAAGTAGCGGGGCAAATTTATTTGACCCAGGGCTTGAACGACGGCGCTTGAAGTCAACTTTAGTTGACGAAATGGCCGGGAAATTGACCTAAACGGTCAATTTTAGTGAATAGCGGGGCAAATTTATTTGACCCAGGTTTATTAGTTTTGGGGCTATGGCGCAGTTGGTAGCGCGCTTGCATGGCATGCAAGAGGTCACGAGTTCGAATCTCGTTAGCTCCACCATTCTCAAATCACACCTAAATCATTTGAAAATTAAAATAAATATGTTATAATATAGATATATTAACATTAAAAAGCTGAAAAAATGGTAAATATTACCTTTCCCGACGGTAATTCTAAACAATTTGCAGACAACGTCACTGGCGAAGAGATTGCCAAGTCGATATCGATCAGCCTAGGTAAAATAGCGCTAGCAATCAAGGTCAATGGCGAAATTATCGATCTATCAAGACAAATCACAAAAGATGCTACCATAGAAATCATTACTCCAAAATCAGGCGCAGAAGCATTGGAAATCATTCGTCACGATGCTGCACATTTAATGGCGCAGGCTGTGAAAGAGCTACATCCCAATACTCAAGTGACCATTGGGCCAACTATTGAAAATGGCTTTTATTATGATTTTGCTCGTGAAGAGCCATTTACCACTGCCGATTTAGAAAAAATTGAGCAAAAAATGCGCGAAATTTCTAAGAGAAATGATATTTTGCAGCGTGAAGTCTTGAAAAGAAACTCAGCAGTTGAATTTTTCAAAAGCCAAGGCGAAGAATATAAGGCAGAAATTATCGCCTCAATTCCTTCTAATGAAGATATCTCTCTTTATCGTCAAGGTGATTTTATTGACCTTTGTCGTGGTCCGCACGCTCCTTCTACTAGTCATATCAAGCATTTTAAATTAATGAAGGTAGCTGGCGCTTATTGGCGCGGCGATTCAAATAATGAAATGCTACAGAGAATCTATGGTACCGCTTGGGAAAGCAAAGAGTCTTTACAGCAACACTTAACCATGCTTGAAGAAGCGGCTAAAAGAGACCACCGCAAATTAGGCAAAGAACTAGACCTATTTCATGTCCAGGAAGAAGCCACTGGCTCAGTATTTTGGCACAACAAAGGCTATACTATTTATCGTGAAATCGAAAATTATATTCGTGGTAAAATTCAAGAAAATGGCTATCAGGAAGTGAAAACTCCGCAAATGATTGATCGCGTTTTGTGGGAGAAATCTGGCCACTGGGATAAGTTTCGTGAAAATATGTTTGTTTGCAACTCCGATGACGATCGCGTGCTTGCAATAAAACCAATGAACTGCCCTGCTCACGTGCAGATTTTCAACCAAAACATCACTTCTTATCGCCAATTACCACTTAGAATGGCAGAATTTGGCTGCTGCCATCGTAATGAGCCAAGCGGTGCCTTACATGGCATCATGAGAGTACGCTCATTCACTCAAGACGATGGTCATATTTTTTGTACTGAGGATCAAATTAATAGCGAAACCGTTAGTTTTTGTAATTTATTACTAGAAATATATAAAGACTTTGGTTTTGAAGATGTCTTGGTCAAGCTTTCAACGCGCCCAGAAGTTAGAGCTGGTAGCGATGAAACTTGGGACAAATCCGAAGCTGCGCTTGAAAAAGCAGTAGAAATTACTGGTCTTGAATATGAGACCTGCCCTGGTGAAGGTGCCTTTTACGGACCAAAGTTAGAATTCACCTTGGTTGATGCCATTGGTCGCCACTGGCAATGTGGTACTTTGCAAGTTGACTTCATTATGCCCGAAAGACTGGATGTAAACTACATTGCATCAGACGGATCAAAGCAAAGACCGGTGATGCTGCATCGCGCTATCTTGGGAAGCTTGGAGCGCTTCATCGGCATTTTAATTGAAAATTACGCTGGTAAAATGCCACTATGGCTAGCACCAACCCAAATCATGGTCGCAACTATCACTAATGAGTCCGATGGTTACGCTGTTGAAGTTTGCAATAAACTAAAATCTCTTGGCTTTAGATGCGAAGTAGATCTTAATGCCCAAAAGATCAATGCCAAAATTAGAGAGCACTCTTTGCAAAAAGTTCCTTATATTCTAGCAATTGGTAAAAAAGAAGCTCAGGATAATACCGTATCAGTTCGCAGACTTGGTCGCGATGGCCAGCAAGTCATGACTTTAAATGACTTTATTGATGAAGCTAGCAAATTAAAAAAGCCATCATCGAGTAATTAAGCTCTACTAATAACGCTCCTAGATGGAGTAGCAGATTTTAAACTCGACAGATGCCGCTCCACTGCCATTTTAGAGTCCTGAGTGCCGCAACATAGAGTAATTTTATCATATGGTAAGTGCAAGCCTTCACTTTGCACTATGCCAAGTGCATTACTAACTGCAATAGCAGTATTTTTAGGCACATCGCTACCGCCAGCAAAAACTCCCCCAGCCATCTTTGGTATCCTAAATTCTGTATATTTATCCGCCGCCTCAGCAATACATCTAAATATATTGACATATGTCGCAGTGAGACCTTTAAGTTCACCACCATGAGGTGCAACAGCATGAATAACACCAAACTGATGACCACCTACTTTAGCCGTATAATTAACAGCTGGTTGTGCCGCAGTTACCCGCTTCATAACTTCTGGATAATTACGAGCTTTTATAGTTTCAAAGATCGTCACATCTCCTATATTATCACCGGTAACTTGTAAATAAATAGCGCCAGACAAGCTGCTAGCCTCGTTATATTGACCTTGCAATGTCGTAGTATTTGCTGGATCGATTATACAAACATTTCCTGCTGTGTATTCCGGCGCAATTCCACCAGAAATCCCATATTTAACTCTTTGCCCAAAGGCATTCATTGCAGAGACTTTAATGGGAAGTGGTGGTTTAGAACTAGCCGCAGACGAGGCTGTAATAGGGCGAGGATCAAAGCCAGGGCGCGGCCTAGCCGAAACTCCTCTAGCACCACGACCTTCTGCAGCAACATATCCTAGACCACCTCTAGCGTCGTATCCGGCCGCAGCAACATATCCTCGACCACCTCTAGCATCGTATCCGGCCGCAGCCACACATCCTCGACCACCTCCAGTACTGTGACCTGCTCGATCTCCTCTAGTACCATGACCTGCTCGACCACCTCTAGCATCGTAACCTGCTCGACCACCTCTGGCGCCATAATCTTCTGCAGCAACATATCCTAGACCACCTCCAGTACTGTGACCTGCTCGACCGCCTGCGGGCGACTTAACAACTTCTGCAGCAAGAAATTTATTAACGCCAAGCTTGACAGCGTTATATTGTGCAGGTTCTATCCGATGTCCAAGTGGCACAATCTTATAATATCCATCTTTAAAATCAGGATCAAGAACTTCCAGTCTATCAACCAAAGCGGCTTTTATTTGATTGCTAAAGCTCCTTCTTACATCAGCATTTTTCGTATCACCAATCTTTCCTGTCTTATACCCTTCAAAAGCCTCTTTTATTTCTTTCTCGACACCCTCAGGTAAACGCCAAGAATATTGCAATAATTTTAATAAACCCTCCTTATTATCTTTATATTTCGCAAGAGATTCTAAGTGTAAAGCGTCATCAACCCTCCTAAAATCTGCAGGGGCTGAAATTGCTGGCTTCGCAGATTCCTCAGATCCCCCCCCTCTTCTTCTAAACCAGCCACCACCAGTTTTGCCAACTTTTTTAACTGCAGCACCTTCGCCCCGCGATCCCACTCTCCTATCTCGACCTAATTTTGCTAAAGCTTCATCAATACTACAAACTTCTCCACGATCATTTACTATCGATATCG
The DNA here is from genome assembly GCA_047404215.1 of Rickettsiales bacterium. Lineage (GTDB taxonomy): Bacteria > Pseudomonadota > Alphaproteobacteria > Rickettsiales > UBA1997 > CAMCFD01. Next base: position 23,429 of record JBDOIV010000005.1, on the reverse strand, counting down.
CCTCAGCTTGATTAAGATAATGATTTCTATATGGGTCCATTAATTGTGGGTCGTACATACTATATTGCATCGCAGGGTCGTCACTAGAACCCCTTGCAAGACCTATATTACCTTCATTACCAACCAAGGATCCAGAATCACCACAATAAACCGTAGCAGCAACCCCCTCTTCGCCAGCAACCTTCTTTAAAGATTCCGGTCTATTTGACTCGACAACCTTTACTCCTTTTACAGTGCTATCACCTTCATATACCGCACGCTCTCTTTCATCTTTTACAGACCTAAATACACTAGGCCAACTAATAAGGTTAATTTTTTTAATATGACTTAGAGTGATTTCACCCATCACTTCTTGCAGCGCCTGTTTTGTAAGTTGCTCAAAAACCTTGCCAGATCCTGTAAAGCTAAATGCACCCATGCCAACACCCTTAAGAGAAAAAGTGGTACCTAAATCATATTTTTCCATATCATGATCAGCTGCCAACAATATTAGTTTCAAAGTATTTTTAGTACGAGCTTTGTAAGCTGCGATATTTAATTGATGAGGCATTTCTACATATCCTTTTCTATGCCTTGCACTCATTGGCTCCAACGTGACTCTGTTACCACTCAAACTATGATTTGCGCCATATATTTTTGCAGCAGCTTTCATCAAGGCCTTATTTTCCTGTAATACTTGTTTTCTTGTCTTATCATGATTGCCCGTACGATCAACTGCACCGTTAAAAAAAGTAGTAAACAATAAATCATAACTTGCGGTACGACCGTCTCGATATTCCGCCGCAGCTGGATAAGACAATAACGCAACATCAACCGACTGTATAAATTCATTGTATACTTGCGCAGCACCCCATTGATCAGATCTATTTCCGGTTCCGATAATTAATGAAGCAGCTTGCGGCAAAACCAAAGGAGCAAGCATCATCTCCTCTGGAGTCAAATATTCTTGATAATAATTATTCGCATCTCCTTTAGTGGCTAAATTATTCATAAACTCTCTTGCTTGAACATCGCTATCAAATCTAGGAAGAGGTGCATCATCGCGACCAACCAGAGCCCTACCATCAAGATAAATTTCTTTATATCTTTTATTCATTAGCCTCAAGATGAAGTCTTCAAACTTTATTATATTATACAGGTTTCCTAATTTATCATTTACCCCTTTTCTCTCTTCAAAAAAGTCATGTAAAATTGCTAAGTTTTCTTCAGTAATAAATAGCTTAGCTGTTTTCTTGAAATCATCATCTGCCTTACCGCTTAATTTATTCAATCCACAATGGTTTCTCGAATCTTTAGCAAGCAATTCGGCCCCTGCAATAAAAGATCCTAGATTGAAACGTCCCGCCCTTTCTAAGCTAACAACTATCGGATACAACCTTCTTACAAGATTGGTACTTAATTTTAGGTTGTCTCCGGCACCAGAAGCCGTCAATAAAAAGTCACGACCCTTACTAACACTAGATTGCAATAAGCCAGAACTCAACTGGTCAATACTAAATGCTCCAGCTTCTAAACCCCGAATCATTTCCCTGATTTGATAATACGCATTAGTATCTAGATGAGGCTCGAGAATACCTCTCTCACTCATCATTTTATTATATATCACATCTTTAATTACTTTAGCTTTGGCCTTTAAATCAACAACACCAGATACTGCTGCCACTGGTCTCATAGCAACGGCATCACGCGCATCTCTAGCACCTCCAGCGGCAACTGGTGCAGGAGGTAATTTTCTACCCCTACGGACGGCAGTTCTAGCCGAAGCGATTTCAGGAGGAGCACTCGGCAAATGTGATGGCAGCCCTAAGCCAGCCAAGCTTGCTCTTGCTGCCGCAATTCTAGCATCAATGCCTCCTTCAACCCTCTTTAAGGCCTCAGGACTTACTGGATCAGAAGATATACCAACAGAACCCCCTCCTTCACTCGCTACTTTTTTAGGAGGGGACTTGTCCTTACCCCTTATTGTCGTAAAAAAACCTCCGCCTTTACTCATTTTTTATAAATTTTTTATTTAACATTAATTAAATTATATTACCATAATATCACAATTTTAACATAAAGTCAATTTTAAAATATTCTTCTGTAGCATAATTATACAATAAATAATGAGCAGTAGCATTGTCACTTCTCTTCGCAAAGAGATAGCGATGCAATCCCAATTATTTGACGCAAGATTATCCAATGACCAGTTTTGCAACAATAGCTCGCTTTAGTTACCGCATTTTTACCATCATAGATTAATATCTTCTCACAAGAAGCATCAAGAAAATATATTTTTTAACCTATATATTTATTATACAACGTATACTAAATAAAGTCAAGAAATTATTATAATTTTTTTAAACAATGTTTCGTTCTTGATAATGGCTAGTCAACGGGCACTGCAAGGTAGTCATCAAAGGTTATAAATTTTGGCTCTAATTTACCACTCTCCCTGATTTCTTTTGCAAATTGTTCTGTAAATATATTGTAACCTTTTTGAAAAACATGCACTCCATCATTATGAAAATAATCATCTTTCATATTATATTTATCGGGATTAATACTACCTACATACAAGGATTTACCTAAATACTTATTCATCTTATCGAAAAGCACCTCATGATACCTCCTAAAACTCTTGATGTGCTCAATATAATCTCTTCTTCTAGGAGCGCTAACAATGACAAAAATTCCACCGTTAGCTTCTATTAAATTTTTTAAATTACTTAGGGCTCTAACCTGAGTATCATGAGGACCAAACATCTCTAAGTCTCTAAAAAGATCTCTCTAAAAATTTCCGATCATAAACATAATATTTAGAGCTAAAAACTCACAGCTCTAAAGTATAATAGACAATATCAGCGCTACTTAAATTGTCTAAATTATTACGATATAAACCATAGGCCTGCGCTGCTTTAGAAATATTAATCACCTCGCCATCCTTCAAGCCAAGTTTATTACCTATTATATCATTACTCAAACCATCAGCAATACCACCTCCCATTATCACAACTTTTAGCGTTATTAGATACACAAATATTAGCATCTTGCATCAGGTACAAAGATACTTTATTACCATATAATAAATAAATATTGCCGTTCATAGCATCATTAGGCAATGAGATGTGTACATAATGAGCTATTTATATGAATTGCGTTTACCACTTCTTTTATCCTTAGTCATCATAATTAGGAATTATAATATAAGAACTCTTGCCGCGAGTCAGAAAAAAATATCAAATAGACAGTAACCATCAGATTCAAATCCAGTAAGCTATTAAAATTCAATATAGCAAAGTTGTAATACTTAAAATAACCTAAAAAATAAATATTAAATATAATGCCAATTATTAACAACAATTTAGCTAAATGGTTATCAACTTTTAACCCCCCAGAGTTAAATCCAGAAATTATACAGCCTATAGTTTAATTAGTTAATATTGAAAAAAATATTGCCAACAAATAGCTAGAAGCGTAAAAACAGACTCGATATCACTAGCCACAATGTCGCCGCTCTTGATTTTTGCACTAATAAAAATTGATATACAAAAAACACAATTGGTAGAAATATAAATATAAAATCAGCTGAATTGAATAACATATATTAATTATAAAAATAACACCTATTTAGTGATGCAATAATAAGCCTTAAAACAACGCGGTTATTTCCAAAAATTATTGGTGATAAGATATCTGCGATCAAGGTCAAATGCCATCTTTGAAATTTTAGGCCCAATTACTGCCTGCTTTCTTTTATACTCATTTTGATAGAATAATTTAGCAATATTCCTGATCACAGACTCCTCTAATTCACTTTGTGCAATTATTTGCTCAACCGACTTCTCCTCTTCAACAATCCTATATAATATTTGATCAAGAACTTCATAATCAGGTAGTGAATCAGAATCTTTTTGCTCAAAAGCTAACTCAGCCGAAGGTTCTTTTATTATAATGGAGTCTGGGATTAAATTTTTTCTACGAAATACCGACAAAGTTGGTACGTTTTCATTTCTCCATTTTGCTAAAGCAAAAACTTGGCTTTTATAAACATCTTTGATTGGATTAAATGCTCCATTCATGTCACCATATATTGTTGCATATCCAGTAGCCATTTCTGATTTATTGCCCGTAGTGATCAAAAGCTCGTTAAATTTATTAGAGATCGCCATTAAAACCATACCCCTGATTCTGGATTGCATATTTTGCTCAGTAACGTCAATCGATTTACCTTGAAAATGCGGATTCAAGACATCAAGAGTAGTATTAAAAATATCTTCAATAGCTATCGTTTGTAAATCGACTGCAAGGTTTTTAGCACATAAATTAGCGTCATCGAAACTAGTTTTTGCATTAAATCTAGTTGGCAAGGCAATCAATCTAACATTTTCACTAGATAATGCATCAACTAAGATATTTGCAACTAAAGCTGAATCGATACCTCCAGACATGCCTACAACAACTTTTGCAAAACCGGTTTTAGCAACATAGTCTCTAGCCGCTAAAATTAAAGCGTTGTATATATCCATCATCTCGTCACTTCTCACAACTTGTTTATTTGATAATATTTCATTGTTATTGTCAAAATATATCGCCTTAGAATCCTGTGCAAATGCTGATAATAATTCCAATAATTCACCCTTTCTATTCATTGCAAATGACTTGCCGTCAAATACCATGCTATCAACACCACCTACTTGATTAACATAAATTAAATTAGAATTTAATTTGCGACAACCACTGGCGCAAACCTCTAACCTCTTTGCCATTTTATCGGTAGAAAATGGTGAGGCATTAATAACGATCAACAAATCACTACGATGAGCCTTAATATCTTCAATATTATTATTCGCCCAGACATCTTCGCAAATCAAGACTGAGATCTTTAACCCGTCTAGTACAAAACAGTCAGCAATCTTTCCACGCTCAAAGTAACGCCTCTCATCAAATAGCTCATAATTTGGCAGTTCTTTTTTGTAAAACTCTTTAATAATTCTGCCGTTCTTTATTAATAAAGCTGCATTATATAATTTTCCATTTCTTGATATCGGCGATCCAATTAAAATAGCACAATCTTCACAATTAGTTAAGGCAACTATCTTTTCCAACACCTCCTCAGCTGATTTGATAAAATATTCTTTTCTCAGTAAATCTTGCGGTGGGTAACCTGTTACTGCCAACTCGGAAAAAACGATTAAATTAGAGTCTTTATTGCAAGAATCCTTATATTCGCTTTTTATAATCTCAAAGTTATAATCGAGATCGCCTATTTTAAAATTATTTTGGGAAATATGAATTCGCATATAATAAAGATATTATCATTTATGTTAACATCAAATAAATGTTGTCACAAAACAATTCTACAACCATTCTTTATTATATCAATGATAATTAATTGCCATCCATTTCGTTTTTAATAAAACTCTTAACCTCTCCATACTCCTCTTTGATTTGAGACAATATTGAGTTCTTGTTGTCATTATCATCTTCCATAGCTTTTTGAGCTAACTCTAATATTTTTGATAACTCAAACGCTCCTATTGAGGCAGAAGCTCCTTTAAAAGCATGAGAAGACATGTACCAAGAGTTAGTATCTTCATCTTTAATTGCGTTTTGCATTTTAGCTATATTTTGATCCGCATTATCAAGAAATATTTCAAACAACTCTCTTTCAAATTCTACATCATTGTCGATCACTCCTCGCAGAAATTCAACATCAATTGGTGCTTTTTTTTCATTACTCATAATTTGATTAATTAATTAATTAACGATCAGAGATACGATGGAGGAATCAATCTTAACTCCAAACTCCTTCATAGCCAATTCATTTACTGTTAACTCAAAGTTTCTTCTACCAACTTCGACACTCATCATGCCGCCATCAACAGTAAATCCTGCGAAAGTGGCTATAGTTAAGGCGCCTTTGTTATTGAAGAATTTAGTAGAATATTTAGCGTCCTTTTCTTTGTTTTTAGATATATAAATTACCCTACATTCATTATAATTTCTTTCAATATCTATTTCATCACCCACGTCATTAATACTGCCCCTTGGGATAATAGAGCTAATTTGTACCGACACTTCATCGGAACCAAAAATGCAAAAATTATTACCGTTCTTTGTCGTCTTGGTATTAAGGTAGATATGCTTAATAAATCCAGCAAAAGCTCTAGCTTTATCGGCTTCAGTTGCATGGACGCTAGTCTTACTATAACCAAAAACAGCGCAGCATGTTACTAACGATACAAGTAAAAAACGACGTAATGTGTTGTATAGCGATTTTATTTTCACAAATTATGTTTGAAGATTAAAAATGCAACGCTAATTTACCATAGAAAGTCCTACCGACCTCAACCCTATTATTAAATAGACCCGGAGTGAATTCAGTATGCTTGTCATCTAAAATATTTTGCACCCCAACGCTTAAATTAAAGTTAGTTGAAGCTAGATATCCCAGCCTAGTATCCCATCTTACATATGACGGAATATCATTTTCCACTATACCTGAAGCACTTCTGCCTTTTAACTGATCGACATAGTATAATATATTGTCGAACTCAATTTTTGGGGTTATATTGTAAAAAGATCTAAATCTAAATTGGTTTTGTGGCGACATGTTCTCAAAAAATATCAGTCGGTCAGCATTGAGTGCCGAAGCTACATCGTCACTTTCATTAGAAGAGGCGTCTAAGTCTATATCCACCTTCAAAAAGTCATAGCCGACTTCAAACCTTAAGGAATTAGTAGCTTGCCATTTTCCAGTAAACTCTAGGCCATATGACTTTGCTCTACCAGTATTTGAAGCAGTAGGAGTTCCAGAAGGTCCACCAGCAACAAGATTAGTAGCATTAGTCATATCGGCATCAAAATTTCCTAAACTATCATACTCATTGAAGAAAACCGAAATATCAGCTAAAGTTTTATTGTTTGGCTTTATTCTGTAACCAAACTCATAAGAAACTACACTCTCAGATTCAGCTTCAGTATTACCCCTGGTGACAACTGTATCGGCATTAGCCCTAATTTCTATATTATCTTCACCTCTAGTGGGCACTCTGATAGCTCTAGAAACCCCAGCCCATAATGTTTGGTTACGATCAGGGAAGTATTTTAATCTCACGCTAGGTTGATATTCAAAACCGGTCTGTTCATTGTGCTCAAATTTCGAACCAATAGTAAGGAATAAGTCGTTAGGAATTATTGAATATTCATCTTGAATGAAGGCACTCAAAACTTCAATATTTCGTTGCGTAGGGTTGTAGTTTAGAGGAATAAACTCCCTCCCCTGATCATCAATGGCAGATTTACTTTGTATTTTATCAATTAAATTTTTGTAACCCAACCCCCAGGAGAACCTATTTCTATCAGAAAAATCATAGAAATGCTGGAAATCAACATCCAGCGTCATTTGCTTATGAATACCGACGGTAAAATTATTTCTATCTAAATAAACATAACTTTGCAATGTGGTTCTTGATTTTTTAGAGATCGTTTTATCCCAATTTACCAAGATGTTACCACCTTCATTAACCTTGTGAGTGGCGCCATCAACAGCATTAAGGTTCTGAAAGTGATTCCGAGACTCAGTCTTAAAGAAATCACCCGCAATCTTCATGGTATTATCCTTAACGGAAGTAATGTCATATCTAAAACCACCCCTAGAAGAAGAGATGCCATCAAAATTACTGCCCGAGGAGTTATTGAAAGTAGCATCGACATTTCTTGATCCATCATTTAACCTGTCAAGAGGTCCTCTAAGGGCTCTTTTAGCGTAAACTCTAAAAGTATTTAAATCTTCAGTCTTGCCACCATATCTTATTTCAGTAATTGAATTATCATCATTACCCAATATTTGCGAAAAATAAGTTCCTTGGGTTTGGGCTGAGTTTTTAGTAATTATATTTATGATACCATTCACTGCGTTAGCACCCCAGATGCTACCACCTGGACCTCTAATAACTTCTATCCTATCAATATCATCAATAACATAATCATGATTATCCCAGAAAGCCCCAGAGAAAATTGGCGTGTAAATTGTTAAGCCGTCAATTAATACCAACAATTTACTTGCATATTGATGATTCAAGCCTCTAGAGCTTATTGCCCAAGCATTACCATGCATTCTTGCAACCTGAACCCCTGGCACCATTCTCAAGGCCTCAGGAATTGATGTAACTCCTGACCTTCTAATATCTTCTGAAGATAAAACATAAACCGAAGAAGCACTGTCAAAAGCACTCTGAGTCTTTTTTGCCAAAGAAAATAGTTCTGGATCGAAGAAACTTGTATCAACATTTTTTGTTGACGCCTTAGCCTCTTCATAGATCGAAAATTGCAGGAATAAAATTGATAAAAATATAAATAAAGTTTTCATAAATCTATTTAATTAAATTAAAACTATAATATAGCCATCATGGGGTGATCATCAGAATTGCCGTACTCCGGCTTCTTCACCCAGGTAGTGTCATTAAAAATTATAACATCTTTGCAACCCAAAGCTTTCATATACTTCCTGTAAAGGTTACAGTGAGTCATTGATGCAACAGTAAAAACAAACGAACATCCCATCGATCTAGCCTCATCCGAACATAAAGATATCATTTTCTTTACTGCCTCAGTAGACCTAAACTCTTTCACTAAAGCTAAATCAACAAATTCAGCATAACCATCGCCACCAATGGCTACGCTTGCCTTTTGCGCTAAATTAGCATAAACATACTCGGTTCCATCGTACTCTTCAGAAAGCAACTCTCCATTCTTAGAAACTAGAAATCTAAAGCCGCCAACAACCCTACCTTCACAGGTACATACTACAACTTTAGAGCCATCCTCATGGCTCTCATTGAACCATTTTTCATGATTCAAGCCCCATTCATTCCTAAAAATATCATTCCTAATTTTATAATATTGAGAAATGTAATCTTCAGAACTTGCAATTTCAATCAACAAATTTTTACTTCCAGTAGCTGATTTTGAATACGCTTTTATTCCTGAATCAGAATCATCTTTCTTTCTTGAATCCTCTCTAATCATGTGGTAAATAATTAAAAGTTAAAATAACAATATAAAAAAGCTAAAGCAAAATAGATAACACGGGCAAAGCAAGGTAGTGCAACAAGCAGAAAATTTTGATTATAAATTTCCTATACTTGTGTACTAACAGTATAGATCTTAAAATTTAAAATTCAACCACTTTTAAATCAATACAAGTAGCTTAAATAAAACAAAATAAAACTATCTTTTTTTTAAACGAATATATATAATTTATTTAATAAAAAGATACTTTTTGTTCAATAAAAATTTTCATCGGTTTTATTTTTTATGGGTTTTATTTTAAACAGCAAAGCAAAGAAAAAGATCGACACCAACTTATCTTTTCATAAAATATTCTTTACCACCCCCATTTTACTTTCCATAAGTAAATATTTTATAAATCGGATAGACAACAAGAGCTCTTCACTACCTGAAGATAAGGTGAGTATCGAATACAAGTCTAAGCTACCCAAGATCACCAAAAGATATAAAAGAAGAATAAAGTTCTTAAAGAATGAAAAAAAGAAGGCTCTAGACTTAGATACATCATATAGCGTCTTGGGATATATGATATTGATTTTGACCATGATATGGACCATGACCAACTCCTACATAATATATTACAACCATCTTAAGAATGTAAAAATCAATATTGAGAATCAGACTAATTTGATAAGTCTAGTATCTTCAAATCTAATGGATAATGTAAATAATTATTTAAACTATCTAGGAGACAAGATACTGGTATTTAAAGCAAATAACAGTAATCAGTCGATGAAAAAGATTCTAAAAAAAACTCCCAATAGAGACATCTTTCAAACCAGCATCTCCTCATGGCTCGCTACTGAATTTGTGGATAATGCAGGTAATATTACATTCTCCGCTCAAAGAAAAAGTAGCAATAACCGCAAAACCTTTCCCAAATTCTACCCCGTGGAAGCGGCCAGAAAAAATCCCTGGGTATTTAAGATAGGAGAAATACAATATTACGAAGATAATATTACAAGATATAAATTCCTACCAGTTGCAATGTCGATCGATACTGATTATAGTTTTAGCCCCGTTGGTACTATAATATCAAAAGTCCCAATCGATAAAATTCAAAGAAAAATCTATGAAACAACGCAAGACGATGAAGAATTGTGCTACCTTGTTATTGATAAAAATTACGGATTAATAGCCAAGTCTGATAATGCCATATATGACAAAATTATTCTCGATTCAAATAAACAAATAAAGCCAATAATTGAAAGGATCCCTAGTGAAAATATCAACAGAACCCTACCGACATCATTGAGAATAGGAAAATGTAATTTCCTATTCTACCAAAAGTCATCGTATGAAATCACTACCTTATCTGGTTATAATACTAAGCAAATGATTGAAAATTTTAAATATCAATTATTTACCATCATAATTCAATCATTTGGGGTTACTATCTTATTCTTAATTATCTTCTATTTTTTTAGAAAACTAAAGATTGGGCCTTTTCTTAAAGAACTTCTTCGAGCAAAAACTGAAGCAGAAAAAGCGAATATCGTTAAAAGTCAATTTTTATCAAACATGAGTCATGAGCTCAGGACGCCAATGAATGGCATATTGGGGATGAGTCAAGTTTTGCGAGAATCTAAAAACATCAAACGAGATGAGCTTGATCAAGCAAATACAATATATCGCTGCGCCGATAGTTTGCTATTTATTTTAAATGACATTTTGAGTTTCTCAAAAATTGAAGCACGAAAAATTGATTTAGAAAAAATAGATTTTCAAATAAATAACATGGTAGATGATATAGCTGACCTCATGTACCAATCTGCAAATGACAAAGGACTGGAGGTTGTAACCATGGTTGATAGTGACGTTAAAAATTATCTCAATGGTGACCCTGCAAGAATTAGACAAATTATTGCAAACCTTGTTAACAATGCTATTAAGTTCACTTTTCACGGTCAAATATTAATCCATGTCCAACTAGAAAAAATAGAAAGTGAAAAACATTTTATCAAGTTCAATATAATTGATAGCGGTATTGGTGTTGACAACTCCAAATCTGAAAGAATGTTTTCTAGATTCACTCAGGCTGACATGTCGACCACCAGAAAATATGGAGGAACCGGCCTAGGTCTATCAATATGCAAAGAATTAGTCAGTTTAATGAGCGGCAAAATAGGATTTAAAAGTAACTTCTCGGAAGGTTCTAACTTTTGGTTTACTGTTCCATTAAATCCAACCTCGGTTACTAATTACGATCAAGATCCTAATAACGATTACAAGTCTCAATTAGTAGGAAAAAAGATTGCCTTAATTGAAAAAAGCAAAACTTTCAAAGAAGCCTTTCAAAGAAGGTGTGAAAAATTAAGAATGGAGTTTCAGTCAACAGAAATTTCAACGATTACTATGACTCAACAAGAGACAATTAAGAAGTTAATCACTGAAGCAAGCTACTTCAAGAATCCAGATGTTATCTTCATTAATCACAACGAAAATAACGGCATTGATGGCGTATATATTGCCAAAAAACTAAAGGATATCCCTCACCTTGAGAATGTTCCTTTGATTTTAATGCTATCACCAAAAGAAAAAATTAATATTGATAAAAAGAGTCTGTCTTTATTTGCAAAAACGATGGTTAAGCCGGCAAAAACCTCTAGAATCACAGCCGTTTTATTTGATACATTTAAGATTGAAAAAGATTATGGAATAAAAACTAGCTCACAAATTAAAGACCGTAATGGCGATGAAATAAAAGATGATATCAAAGTATTGTTATGCGAAGATAATGAAATAAATATGAGAGTAGCAGCAATGATTCTAAAAAGACTTAATATTGAAATTGATTATGCCGAGAATGGCCAGGAGGCTATCAACAAATTTCTTCATGTAAAATATGACGTCATACTAATGGATTGCATGATGCCGGTTATTGATGGCTACCAGGCAACCGAAAAAATTAGACAAGTTGAAAGAGATAATAACATGGATCACACTCCTATTATTGCGCTAACAGCCAACTCTACAGAAGACGACAAGAAAAAATGTTTAGATATTGGCATGGATGACTTTATCGGCAAACCTATCAAGCGCGAATATGTCGAAAGTAAAATTAGAAAGTGGATTGATAAGAAGAAGTTATAATCTACTATTTTAACCTTGCTAACAAAGCTATCAAATCTTTGTGATCATGATAAAGAGCAACCTTATCATTAAAGTCGACGCTGCTTGAAATGGTTTTAGATATCTCACCTTTATCATGGCTGTAAATTATTGGTCTAAAGCTACAATTTTGCCCACATTTAATATCAGCAATAGTATCTCCTATAAACCAAATCTCATCTTCTACAAAATCAACATCACTGCCTTTTAAGGCTAATTGCACGGGGTCAACGCTAGGCTTATCTTTATCAGCATCACCAGCGCCAATTACCGAAAAAAATAAACGACCCAGATTCAAGCTCGCAACTTCTTTTCTTAAGGTAGTGCCGATTTTATTACTGACTAAGAAAACTCTAATATCATTATCATTTAAATATTCCAGCAGATGCAACGAGCCTGGCAATAAACTTAACTTACTTAAGTGATTTCTAGCATAGCTATCAACATAAATTTTTCCCGCCTCCTGCCACTTATTACCAAATATCTCCGGGAATGATTCTCGCATTGATTTATGAATCTTATCTTTAACCTCTTGCAGACTCCATAATGGCTTATCATAACTAGACATTACCTCATTAATAGCTTCGTGAATTAAGGGCCAGGTATCAGCCAGAGTATTATCCCAATCGAAAACTATCGCCTTGGGCTTGATATTGATATCTTCAAAAACAGCAATATTATTTACAAAATTAGCCATTGATTTTATTTTTAATTAGTTCAATGAAGTTTTCAACTCCATATAAAGCTACAAAAGAGCCCATTCTCGGCCCTTTTTCTTGACCAAGTAAGATTTGATACAAAGAAGAAAACCAGTCGCGCATCCTCTCCTCATAGCCATTATTACGCCCCACTTCGTAAATCACAGACTGCAAGTCAGCAGCTTCAGAAGATTCAATAATTTCAAACTTCTGCACCAACTCTTGCAAAGCATTCTCCTCCTCTATAGTAGCTGATCGATAGCTTTTAGTTGCCTTAATAAAATCATTATAATAGTTAATCGCACAATTTATCATTTTTTGCAATAACTCTGATGATCCACGATCAATGCCTGGTTGGTACTTCTTGATAAATCCCCATAACACATCATCATTTTCAGGATTGCATGCGCAAGCTAAATTCAATAGTAAGGAATAGCTAATATTAAAATTCACCTCAGGCACTTCACCATTATGAATATAGTAAGCTGGATTTTCAATTCTTTTAGCTTCGTCAGAGTCTTTGTGATAAGAGTTAACAAAAGTCAAATATTCATCCATCGCCTTTGGAATTACATCAAAGTATAATCTTTTTGCAGTTTTTGGCTTTTGAAACATAAACAAGGACATAGACTGAGCCGGGGCATATTTCAACCAATCTTCAACCGCAATACCATTACCCTTAGATTTAGAAATTTTTTCACCACTATCAGATAAAAACATCTCATAAGTGTAATTTACAGGAGGAATGCCTCCTAAAATTGAACACACTTTGCGATAAACCTTTTCATTCGGCTGATGATCCTTGCCGTAAACCTCATAATCAACTTGCAAGCTACGCCATCTAGCACCAAAATCAATCTTCCACTGCAACTTACAATTACCTCCAGTTACCCTCGCTCTCTTCTGAGTGCCATTTAAATCTTCATAAGTAACCTCGCCTGCTTCCTTATCAATCCCCTTCACACCTTTATCAATTACAATTCCAGAATCAGGATCAATTGGCATGAATGGGCTATAAGTTTTTTGCCTTTCGGCGCCCAAGGTTGGCAACATTAAATTCATTAAATCTTCATATTTATCTAAAACCTTAAGCATGGTTTCATCAAAAGCTCCCGATTTATATTTTTCAGTAGCAGATACAAACTCATAATCAAAGCCAAAGGAATCTAGAAAGGCTTGCAATCTCGAGTTCATATGTTCGCCATAAGAGTCATGAGTGCCAAAAGGGTCAGGAACCGTAGTCAAAGGTTTGCCAAGGTTTGCCGCTACCATTTCTTGCTGTGGCACGTTATCTGGCACCTTTCTAATGCCGTCAATATCATCAGAAATACATATCATCTTAGTTGGTATATGCGGAGCTATTACGCTAAAAGCATATCTAACAAAAGAAGTCCTCACAACCTCACCAAAAGTTCCAATATGCGGCAATCCAGAGGGTCCATAACCAGTTTCAAATAAAACGTAACCCTTTTGAGGAGTTTTACCACCGATTCTTTGCAAAATTCTATGAGCCTCTTGAAAGGGCCATGCTTTAATTTTTGTATAATCTATTGTCATTTTTAAACAGCAATTAATTTGTTATCTTTAAATTCAGTTGTTACCACTATAATTTCTCCCACTTTTAAATCTTGACCTTTAAAATTGCTCAAGTCAATATCTAAAAAATTCTCAGACTTACCACGACCATCTTTTTCTATAATCACTTTAAATTTTCCGCCATTTTGATTTTTCAGATATTTTTGCAATTGCCGTTCGCTTGCTTCACGCAAAGCTCTCGCCCTTTGCTTGATTATATTACCATCAAGTTGCGGCATATTAGCAGCAACGGTACCTTCGCGTACCGAATATGGAAAAATATGATTAAAAATCAAATTCGCTTCCTCGATAAGTTTTATACTATTTTCAAACATTTCATCAGTTTCAGTTGGAAAGCCAGCTATAATATCGCTACCAAAAGTAATATCAGGCCTTAAACTTCGAGCCTTTTGGCAAAAATCAATCACCTGTGAGCGATTATGACGCCTTTTCATACGCTTTAAAATCATATCGTCACCAGATTGCACACTTAAATGAAAGTAAGGCATAAACCTCTCCTCGCCCGCAATTAAATCCCAAAAACCGTCATCAATTTCCGCTACATCAATCGAAGAAAGTCGTAACCTAGGCAATTCCGGAACCAGACTTAATAGCCTTTTAATCATTTGTGAGAGCGTCATCTGTAGCTCCAAATCTTTTCCGTAATCCGAAATATCAACACCAGTCAAAACCACTTCTTTATGTCCTGCGGCGACCATTTTTCTTGTTTGCTCAACAATATCTTTAAACATTACCGAGCGACTATTGCCACGACCAAAAGGGATAATGCAAAAACTGCAACGATGATTGCAGCCGTTTTGAATTTCTAAAAAAGCCCTAGTCTGATCATCAAAATAAGAAACCATATGAGCAGCGCCTTCCTTAACGGACATAATATCGTTAACCTTGATCTTTTGCTGCTCTTTTGTTTCTATATCAGACGATAATCTATTTCGAAATTCGTAAAAAACTTTATCCTGATGACTGTCAAAATGCTCACGATCTTGCTTCTTTGCATAAGAGGCATTGTCAAAGTCATAGCTTTGCGCTTGCGACTTTTCTTCATTGCCAAGAACCAAATCAACTTCAGTCATTTTAGCGTATCTCTCTGGATCAATTTGCGCAGCGCAGCCAGTGACAACAATTTTCATTTCTGGGTGTTCTCTTTTTTGTCGACGTATTGCTTGTCGTAACTGCTTTTCAGCTTGTGAAGTAACTGCACAGCCATTAAACACAGCCATGTTACTTTGCCCTGAGCTATCCAAGGCGGATTTGATAGCTTGACTTTCGTATGAGTTTAACCTACAGCCAAAAGTTACAACCTGATTATGACGATCTTCTGTTGTCATCATTCATTATTGCATGGTTAATAACCTTTTTAACACCAGAGATGTTAGAAATAACTCGTAATGCTTCACTCATCTGCACCTCATCCCCTGCTATTCCAAAAACATATACATCTCCTCTAGAAGTGCAAATTTTAAAATCAGCCGCAGTAATATCGCGATTAAGGAATAGTTGCGCTTTGATCTTCGCAGTTAAGTAAGAGTCTGTAAAGGTAGAAGTAAAATCTCTAACCTTTACCTTTTTTTGATCAATTTGTACTTCATCAATAACTTCAACAACACCAGTGGTACTCCACGCTATTTCATAAGCCCTTTTTCCTTTTTCAAGATCACTGACATGGCCAGTTAGCAATACCCTACCTTCATTAACCATAGCTTTAACAGAATTTTTCGGAGTAATCATGCCGTTAGCGATCAAACCTTTGTCAATTTTTGCTGCGATCACAACATCTCTACCAGTATCTTTAACAGATTTTTCTCTAGTAGCAATAATAGTCGTCGCCACTGATCCAACTATCACAGTCTCAACGCAAGATGTTAGAAAAGTACCCAAAATGAACAAAATCAATATTCGTTTCATAGTTATAGCAAATGAAGTTTAAAATTATATTATAAATTACTTTTTTACTTGCAATTTATTTAATTATATTTTACAATATAACAAGATTAAAAGCAAGAATTTCAAAAAGATTTTTTGATTCTTTATCTGTAAAGCGTGTAGAGTATATTAAATATATGAGCGCTGTGGCAGTTAAAAATTGAAAAACATTGCAGATATTCACCGCTTTACAATTAGATTTTTTGCGGGTGTAGCTCAGTGGTAGAGCACAACCTTGCCAAGGTTGGGGTCGTGAGTTCGAACCTCATCACCCGCTCCATTCTCAAAAAACCACGCACAAATACTTGACAAAATAATAGTTATTTTTTATCATGTTGTTGATAATATTAACCAAATTATTTTAAAAATGAACATAGAGAGCGTTAAGCAGAAAATTTCTGATTGGAATGCAAAACTTCAGACTCAAAATCCTGATGAAGTTGTAAGTTGCTATAGTAAAAATGCAATTCTTCTTCCCACCTTGTCTAATCAAGTAAGACATAATCATGAAGAGATCCGGGATTATTTTGTAAACTTTGTTGCTAAACAGCCGCAATGTACAGTTGAAGAGCACAATGTACGTATTCATGGTAATATCGCTATAAACTCAGGAGTTTATGCATTTACTTTTGGAGATGGATCATCTGCGAGAGGCAGATTTACCTTTGTTTACGAAAATGTTGACGGCAGCCTAGAAATAATTGAGCACCACTCCTCTGTAATGCCAGAATAACCCCAAAATCTATATCACCTTTAGATTGAAATTAATAAAGCAATTTAAAGGCGTCCTGGATAAAGGCCTCCTTTATAAGAGCTTCTTTAATTCATTGCAAAAATCATCATACAACTTTTGATCAAGAAATTCACGAGCTATATTAGATATAGCATCGATATCCTTTTTAAATAATTGATCGAAGTTATCACTATCTACTTCACTAGTTCCAAAATCAAACAATTCCAAAACATAGTCACTAGAACTATCATTAATAATAACAGCGATATTACTATATATTATATCGCGATGATTAACCCGCGACTTTTTTAACTTAAGAGCAATATTTATCAACTGCTTGGTTAGATTACGATTTTTATCATGGACATACTCATGGCCGACCAAAGTTTCAAATTCTACATAATAAAAAGAATCGTAATTAATAATAAATGCGTATTTATTGTCAATTAGCTTGATGCAATGATCATTGTCTTGATGATAAGATTTATATGCAGCAAAGCTTTTTCTTGAGCTATTTTTTCTATTAGCAACTTTGATAAAAACCTTTCTGTCACCTTTTAATGCTTTAACATAAAAAGCAGCACCTCGAGCATTAACATCTTTTATAATTTTAAAATTTCGATATTTCTTAAAAAATTTCAAATATCCTATAGTAAATAGAAATATAACACCTTTTACTAAGATGAATTTTATGTATATTAAGGCTTTAACTACTATGGTAGATCTAAGTGCCTTGCTAAATTTACTCACGATAAAATATTAGTTATTACCATCTTAAATTCTGTTAGTTATCACAAGAAGCTAAAAGATTAAAATATAACCCCATTAATCCTGCTGACATTTTTCGACAAAGTCATAAAATTCCTGACCAATTTCTATCTCCTCACGACCTTTTGATTTACGCCATTTATTAGTATCCCTAAGTGAATATATACAGCCGCAATATTCCTGCTTATAAAATTTTTCATCTTTAGCAATTTCATACATTCTAGCGCCGCCGCCACCCTTTCTCCAATTATAAGTCCAGTAACTAACACCGTCATATTTATCAGCAGCTCGCACTCCGCAATCATTAATCTGATCCATATTCTTCCATCTAGAGATCCCTAGAGAACTAGTAACAACTGAAAAGTCGTTTTCATGAGCGTAAAGAGCTGTTCTCTCAAACCTCATATCAAAGCATTTAGTACAGCGCTCCCCTCTTTCTGGCGAATATTCTAAGCCTTTCGCCCTTTTAAACCATTCATGCAAATCATAATCAGCATCGATGAAGGGAATACCCAGTTTTTCAGCGTATCGAATATTCTCATTCTTCCTAATTTCATACTCTTTTACAGGGTGAATATTTGGATTATAAAAGAATATGGTAACATCAATTCCCGACTCTTTCATGCGCAGCATCAAGTCACCCGCACACGGAGCACAGCAACTATGCATCAAAATCTTTTGATCCTTAGCTTCCTGCGGTATTGTCAAAGTGTAATCGTAATTTTCCTTAATCATAATAATATTACTTTATTTTTAAGTAATTTTACTATAAAATGAATAAAAAAGCAATTAATTTAATTATCAATGCCTGAATTACCAGAGGTGGAAACCACCAAAAGGGGATTAAGTTACATTTTAAACAAGGAGATTAAGCAAATTTTTCGTTCCAACAAAAAAATGCGATTTGACTCGACCCTGCCCCTTGACTTACTAGAAGGTAGTATAGTAAAAAACCTAGATCGCAGAGCGCGCTATCTATTAATCAAGCTTCAAGATAGCAGAACTTTAATTGTTCATCTTGGCATGAGCGGCAGAATGACGCTACTAAAAAATAACGATCTCGATAATTACGAGATCCAAAAGCATGACCATTTAATTTTAGACTTCGGATCGGATCTAGTCATTTTTAATGACCCAAGAAGATTTGGCTTTATTGACTTGATTGATAATGAGAAATTCTCTTCTCACAAATTAATAGCCAATCTTGGGCCTGAGCCACTAAACACTGAATTTAACGACAAGTATTTATTTGAAAAACTACAAAAGAAATCTTCAAATATCAAAAATATCATGATGGATAACACTATTGTTGTCGGCGTTGGTAATATTTATATTAATGAATCATTATTTAAGTCTGGAATTATGCCAACCAGGTCTGCAAACTCATTAAAAAAATCAGAAATTAAAAAGTTAGTCACCAATATTAAAGAGATTCTAAACTTAGCAATTGAATTTAAAGGATCTTCAATTAACGATTATGTTCATAGCGATGGCAAGCTAGGAAACTTCCAAAATAATTTTTTTGTTTACGGTATGGAGAATGAAAAGTGTAAAGTTTGTAGCAAAAAAATACACAGAATAGTTCAAAATGGCCGGTCCACTTTCTTCTGTGACCATTGTCAGAAGTAGATAAGATGTTATAATTTATTTTTTATTCAAAAAAGTTAATAAAAAATCTTTCATTTTAAAAATATATTTCTATAATTATCACATTAATTTTATATTTTTAGGAATGACTAAAATCACAAGAATACTCTTAATCGCGTTACAAATATTGCTTACAAGCTCCTGTACCACCGAATCATTATATTACGACAGTGATCAGGTTGAAAGTTTTAGCAATTTTCATATATTAGATGGCAGTGTTGATATACCGCTAGCAGAAGGTTTGGAAGTAAAACATAATAGTAATTTTAATTACGATTCATTTAATGGCAATATCGTTTCCATATCTTACAAAACTAAGATCGATTTAATTAAAATCAAAGACTTCTATGTTAAAACATTGCCCCAAATGGGCTGGCACCTAATAACTGATGAAGAGACCTATGATAGCGAAGTCGTTGACTTTCAAAGAGATGGCGAAACCTTAGAAATAGAATTTGCAGAAACTGAGGAAGGAAAAGTAATCAATTTCTATGCTAAACTTGAGGTACAAAAGATGGCTACACTTGCTGAATCATATTAAGATTTCCATAATCTATTTTATTGTGATATTTCTTTTTTGTAAAAGATAATATCAGGCCAAAACAAATCGACATTGCCAACATTGATGAACCGCCATAGCTTAAAAAAGGAAAAGTCATGCCTTTGGTTGGAAACAAACTCATAGACACTCCGGTGTTGATAATTATCTGAACCGTAAATTGAATCATCAACCCCAGTAAAGAAAGATATATAAAAACATCCTCTTCTTCCATAGCTCTTTTTACTATCCTAGTGATTAATATTAAAAAAACCGTTAGCAGTAATACCGCGCTAAGAGCGCCATACTCCTCAGAGATAACTGAAAAAACAAAATCGGTATGAGAATCAGGAATAAATCTTTTTACAACACCATTACCCTGACCAACACCCAATAGGCCACCATTAGCAAATGCATCAATAGATCTTTCTACTTGATAATTTTTACCATCAAAATCAAGAAAACGATTAATCCTATCCTCAACATGTGGTAAAAAAGAATACGCAGAAAAAATACCAATTACCGCCAATATAAAACATATAATAACAAAAAACATTGATATTCCATTCAAAAATAATTGCGATGCCCATAAAACAGACACCGTTAAGGTCATGCCAATATCAGGCTGTATCACCAGCAAAGAAGAGATTATCAAAAATAACATCGACGAAATACCGTATTTTAATGAAAAGCTATGAGAATTGAATCTTTGCAAAATAAAAGCATTAGAAACCACAAAAAAAGTCTTGGCCAACTCTGATGGCTGCAAAACAAATCCAAGAAATGATAACCATCTTTTAGCTCCCTTAACTTCAAAGCCAAAAAGAGCAACCATTATCAACATTAGACATGAGGTGACAACCCCTACCAAACAAAAAACTTTCAAGTACTCCATCTTCAGAAAAGAAAGGGCTATTATAATCATCAATCCCATCGCAACAAAAAATAACTGCTTCTTCAGAAAAAAAAACTTTTCAACGCCAATCTTTTTTGCAATAACAGTGGTAGAAGTAGCGCACACCATAAGGCCAAAAAACATAATAGCAATTATGATCAAGAAGTTGATCTTGTCGATATCATACCACCATTTTGAAACTATACTATATGAGTCGCGATTAAAAAAACGACTATTTAATACTGACATTTAAAAAAAATAATGAATTTTACAGTTTTAATGTTATAATTATACAATATAATGTTACATATTACAAAATATCAATAAATATTATTGATTAGTTTATAAAAAAATGCAACAAAATATTCCATTAACTTATAAAAAGGAAAATTAAAATGATAAAAAAATCAAATCAAATGTGGGGCGGTAGATTTAAAGAAAAGCCGAGTAGTGCTATGGAAGAAATTAATCAGTCAATTTCATTTGATCATGTTTTATACAAACAAGATATTCAAGGATCGATATCTCATGCGCAGATGTTAGCCAGCACCAATATAATATCAACAGCAGAATCGCAAGAAATAATATCAGGATTAAAAGAAATTTTAAAGGAAATTGATAATGGTGAGTTCAATTTCTCTAAAGATTTGGAAGATATTCACATGAATATAGAGTCCAGATTATCTCAAATCATAGGAGATGTTGCTGGCAAACTTCACACTGCTAGATCGCGTAATGATCAAGTTGCCACTGATTTTAAAATTTATGTAAGACAGCAATCGTCAAAGCTAATCAAATTGCTATTAGATGTTAATCAACAAATCATTACTCAAGCCACAGCAAATATTAATTGCATAATGCCAGGATATACCCATCTACAAACTGCACAACCAGTACTTTTTTCCCATCACCTGATGGCTTATTTTCAAATGTTCAAAAGAGACATAACTCGACTCGAGGATTTGCTGAATAGAAGTAACGAATGTCCACTTGGAAGCTGCGCCCTAGGCGGAACATCATTTCCAATTGATAGATTGCAAACAGCACAAAGCCTAGGCTTTGAAAAGCCTACAGAAAACTCAATGGACTCTGTTTCTGATAGAGATTTTGCTGTCGAGCTTTTATTTTGTATCGCAATGATATCCACTCACCTATCAAGACTAGGAGAAGAAATAGTTATCTGGATGTCAAAAGAATTTGACTTCATCTCGCTACCTGACGACTTAACATCGGGCAGCTCTATTATGCCACAAAAGAAAAATCCTGACGCTGCTGAGTTAATAAGAGGAAAGTCTGGCAGAATATTTGGCGACCTACTATCTCTTCTTGTTACCTTAAAAGGATTACCTTTAACTTATTCAAAGGATATGCAAGAGGATAAGGAGCCAGTTTTTGACGCCTGTATCAACATAGAAAATTGTTTAATAGTAACGTCGCAAATGATTGCAAAAATGCAGGCAAAATCAGATAATATGCTCGCATCATCAATCCGCGGCTATTCCACCGCTACAGACATTGCCGACTTCTTGGTAAGAAATAACAATATACCCTTCAGAAAAGCCCATCACGTTACCGGACTTATAGTTAAAGTTGCTGAAGATAAAAACTTAGAACTTCATCAGCTTAATTATGACGATGTTCAAGATTTCGTTCCGGAAATTGATCCAGAAATTTTTTCTAGCCTTACCGCAATCAACTCAATCAACTCCAAAACAAGCTACGGCAGCTCTTCGATTGATAGCGTGAAAGAGCAAATCACTTCTGGCAAAAAGTTTATTAACAGTTATTCATAAATTTTTTAAATGGAAAAATTAAATCTTAACGAACATTTTCGAGAACTAAAAACCAGAACAATATGCTGCCTAGGCGCTTTAATTGTATCGTTTTGCATCACATATTTTTACGCCAATGAAATTTATCAATTTTTATTAGAACCATTTGTCAACTCACTTAGCTCTACAGAAAATAGAAGGATGATTTACACCAGTCCTGGAGAGGGTTTAAGCACTTTTGTAAAACTATCTTTTTACACATCTTTGTATATTTGTATGCCATTTTTTTTAACACAAATTTACATTTTTTTATCTCCAGGTCTGTATAAAAATGAACGCAAAAGTATTTTAATTTTATTCTTTTTTATTCCATTTTTATTTCTATTAGGAGGTGTTTTTTCTTACTACATATTACTACCCCTAACCTTACAGTTCCTGGTTGGATTCGAGTATGAGCCGATACAAAATTCATCGCAAATTTCTATTCAAATAGAAGCAAAAATTTCAGAATATTTTGCATTTTTAAAAACTATCTTTTTTTCATTTGGCTTCGCCTTTCAATTGCCAATTTTCTTGATTTTTTTAATTAAGAATGGTTTTATTTCTATTAGAGGTTTACAAACAAAAAGAAGATATTGGATAGTGGCAATTTTTATTATCGCTGCGATTCTAACTCCTCCTGATGTTGTAAGTC
>JBDOIV010000004.1:0-1024 GCA_047404215.1 Rickettsiales bacterium | reverse complement strand
GCCTTTAACTTCTCAGCGAGTTCTGCCTCAGCTTTAGCTTCTTGTTGCCTTTGTATCTCAGCTTGTCTTTTTGCCGCTTCAGCTTTAGCTGCTTCAGCTTCTAGTGCTTTAGCTGCCTTTAACTTCTCAGCGAGTTCTGCCTCAGCTTTAGCTGCTTCAGCTTCTGCTAGTTGTGCTTCTGCTGCCGCTCGCTTTTCTTCAGCTTCTCTAGCTTTTGCTCCTCCTCCGCCTGATCTTCCTCCTTGACTTTTGGACGATGAGCTACCGCCACCTACGACTGCTGATCCTCCGCCGGTTTTTACCAACGCTTCTTTCTGACGCTTCACTTCCATTTGTCGATCTAGCTCATTATCCACTTTCATTAAAATTTCAGATTTTTCACCATCGGAAAGCTCAACTCTAGGATCAAAATGAAACAAAGAGATCTTATCAAACAGATCTTCATATTCTAGCATTACTTCAGCAATAATAGTGGCCGCTTCTTCAATTGGGAATTTAAATACTCCAATTGAAATTGCTGGAATGGCAATGGTTTTTATACCTTTGTTATGAGCTTTTTCGAATATTTCCTCATAAACTTTTCGTAGTGAGTTTTGCCGAAATTCAGATTTGTCAACGCCCTGATAGGATTTTTTTCTACAGTCAATTCCAACTGCATGGAAAAGTTTTGAAGTACCGCTTGATAAGATTTTTGATCTAGTACTAAGCTGTTTATAATCTTGCAACTTAGTTAAGTCGGCATAAGCAACTTCGTGGATTCGGTACTTTCCATCCTGTTTCTTGGCTTCAAGTCGATTAAAATTTTCCGGGAAATTAACTTGTTCACATGCGATATCATTTGTTCTATCTGGGGTTTCTTCTCCGTTTTCATAAAGAAACAGGGGTACTCCTTCAGCGCTCATTTTTTGAACTTGCTTATATTCTCCAGATGTCTCTCGATAATACAGATCAGTGGGTAATTCATAGTCATCATCTAGAATTCCTTCATTTTGCTCAACAAGTAGTTTTGATAGTCCAGCCCTTT
>JBDOIV010000003.1:0-54577 GCA_047404215.1 Rickettsiales bacterium | reverse complement strand
TTATAATATAACACTAAAATATTTTTTTTCAAGAGTTGCTTATTTACTTTTTTTGTTTTATAATATATATTATGAGATAACATTATTCATTAAAGATTTTTTGTTAAAATAAAAAACATAAAAAATAATACTTATGGATTATAAAAGATTAGGAGAAATATCATCGATAGAACATCAAGCTAGCCAGCTTGTGCCTATGGTCATAGAACAAACCGCGAAAGGCGAAAGATCATACGATATTTTTTCAAGATTACTAAAAGAAAGAATTATATTTCTATCTGGTCCAGTTAATGACAATGTATCATCTTTAATTGTAGCGCAACTTCTATTCTTAGAATCAGAAGATCCAAAGAAAGATATTAATTTCTATATCAACTCACCAGGTGGAGTTGTAACTTCGGGGCTAGCAATGTACGATACCATGCAATATGTCAAGCCCGACGTATCAACTCTTTGTATTGGTCAAGCTGCATCAATGGGGTCTTTATTGCTAGCTGCGGGTGCGAAGAATAAAAGATTCTGCTTACCAAACTCTAGAATCATGATTCACCAACCATCTGGTGGCTTCCAAGGTCAAGCAACTGATATCGAAATACATGCACAGGAAATCCTATCTTTAAAAAGAAGATTGAATGAAATTTACGAAACTCATACTGGTAAAAAATTATCCGTAATCGAAAAAGCAATGGAAAGAGATAACTTTATGACAGCCGAAAAAGCAAAAGAATTTGGTTTAGTTGATAAGGTTATTGAAAAAAGAATTAAATAGAGGTACATAAATATGAAAAAAACACAAAAAGATTTAAGTTGCTCATTTTGTGGCAAAAGTCAGCACGAGGTTAAAAAACTAATTGCTGGACCTACCGTTTTTATATGCAACGAATGCATATCATTGTGTACCGATATATTAAAAGAGGAAGGTAAAAAATCTCTATTTGATAAAAAAGAAGGTAAACCAAGTCCAAAAGAAATAGTTAAAATATTAGACGATTACGTGATCGGCCAAAACCATGCGAAAAAGGTTTTATCAGTAGCTGTTTACAATCACTACAAAAGAATAGATGCTGAAAAGGCTAGCGATTCTAACGAAGGTGTTGAAATCAATAAATCAAATATATTATTAATAGGACCAACTGGTTGTGGTAAAACTTTACTTGCTCAAACACTAGCAAGAATATTAGATGTACCTTTTACTATGGCTGATGCTACCTCTCTAACTGAAGCTGGCTATGTTGGTGACGATGTTGAAAATATCATTGGACGCTTATTACAAGATGCTGATTTTGATATCGAAAAAACTCAAAAAGGTATTGTTTACATTGACGAGATTGACAAAATATCAAAAAGGTCCGATGACGGTACCAGAACCAGAGATATATCTGGAGAGGGTGTGCAGCAAGGTTTGCTAAAAATCATAGAAGGTACAGTTGCTTCAATACCGACACAACCTGGTAAAAAATCAGCCCAACAAGAATATGTCCAAATAGATACTAAAAATATTCTGTTTATTTGTGCTGGGTCTTTTTCTGGACTTGAAAAAATAATCGCTAATAGAGGAAAGGGTACAACTATTGGCTTTGGTGCCGATGTTAGGGAAAAGGGAGACTCAGAAAAGAATGATATCTTTAAAACAACCGAACCCAACGATCTTGTTAACTTCGGTATTATACCAGAATTAGTTGGTAGAATTCCAATTATTGCTCCATTAGAGGGTTTAACCGAAGATGATCTTGTTAAGATCCTAGTAGAACCTAAGAACTCTATCGTTAAACAATATAAGAGCTTATTTAATCTTGATAAAGTTGAGTTGTCTTTTAGCAATGACGCAGTAAAAGAGATATCTAGAAAAGCTATTAATAGAAAAACTGGGGCCAGAGGTTTAAGATCTATTGTCGAGAATATATTGCTGGAAACGATGTTTGAAGTTCCGTCAAAAGGTAACATTAAATCAGTAGAGATAACTAAAGATTCCGTTATCAAAGGTTCTGATCCAAAAGTCACAACCTCCAAAAAAGAGGCTACTAAAGCCACTAAAGAAAAAGAGTTAGTGGTAGTTAAGAAGAAAAATAAAGCTTAATAATCATTTTAAGATCTTTATTTCTAGCGCATGTAATCCTAAGTCAAATTCACCTTGTAAGGGTTTTTTTATCGCTTTATGAGACTCAACCCTAGATAAACCAACGAAGGTATTAGATTTTATCACCACCTTGTAATGAGTCTCCGATGTACCATCATCACCAAGATGACCTTTATGTAAGTGGGAATTGTTAACTACCTCTATAAAAGTAGGATGGTAAAGGTCGGAAAGGGTTTTTAATATTCTATATTCTCTATTTTCTTGAGTCATATTTAATTGTTAATAACTTGTCAATATCAATGTTAAAAAATGGCAACTAATTAACATGTAACTAAAATAGTAAAAAATAACCATATCTTATCAACAAAATTATCAACAATAAGTTAACTTATTAATAACTTTTTTACTAAAAACAATACTGTTAATAAAAAGATTAAATTACCTAACTATCAAGCTTTCAAAATAAATTTTATCTGTTAATATATTATTAATAAATAATAATAAAGATAATAACAAGACCATAATAAAAAACAATAATAATATATATAATTTATTATATGAGTAAAATACTAAAAGTAATTAAGGATAAAGAGATATTAAATCCCCCTCCTATTTGGATCATGAGACAAGCAGGTAGATATTTACCAGAATATATGCAAATAAGAAGTCAATTTAATGATTTTTTATCAATGTGTTATAACCCTAAAATAGCTTCACAGATCACTCTACAGCCAATTGATAGGTTTGATTTAGATGCAGCTATAATTTTTTCTGATATATTAGTAATACCGGACGCATTAGGATTTGACGTCGGTTTTGAAAAGGGTAAAGGTCCTGTTTTGGAAAAGTTTACCAATGAAAAAAGCCTCACGAAATTAAAAGTGGAGAATGTTTTATCATTCTTAACTCCAGTTTTTGAAAATATTAAAATAACAAGAAGTAAGTTGGATAAAAGTAAATCTTTGATAGGGTTTTCGGGGTCACCTTTTACATTAGCTTGTTATATGATAGAAGGCGGGTCCTCAAAAAATTTCGAGAATACTAGAAGGTTTGCTGTTGAAAAATCACAGCTATTTTCACAGTTGATGGATATATTGACGCAAGCGATTATTGTATACTTAATAGAGCAAATTAAGTCAGGAGTTGATATAGTTAAACTTTTTGATTCATGGGCTGGAATCTTACCTCCTAGCGAGTTTGAAAAATGGGTTATCGCTCCAAATAAAAAGATAGTTAATGAGGTTAAGAAGTCTTGCCAAGATACTCCTGTTATCTGTTTTCCGAAGGGTAGCGGCACTATGTATCCTGATTTTATAGATTCGGTTCAATGTGATGTTTTAGCAGTAGACCAGATCTTAACAGACGATTTTATAAACAATCAATTACAATCGAAAATTACTATCCAAGGAAATTTCGATAATTTTTTATTAGCATATGGCACTCAAGAGCAAATATCGCAAAGGGTTGATGTTATGATGCAAAAATTTTCCAAAAAACCATTTGTTTTTAATCTAGGGCATGGTATAATCAAAGATACTCCTATTGAAAATGTTGAATTTTTGATAAAAAAGATAAGAAATGAAATTTAAAAGATATGAATTTTGACCTGCCATATAGTAATAAGATAGATCCAGAGCATATAACCTTATATAAAAATGCTAGAATAATGGATCCAAAGTATGGTGTTGATATTGTTGGTGACTTAGCTACGAAGGGTGATAAAATATTGAAAATTACCGAAGGTGGAGTTGTGGATGATGCTATTGATGCTGATTTAGTTATTGATTGCGAAGGTTTAGTAATTACTCCAGGGTTGATTGATGTCCAGGTTCACTTTAGAGATCCAGGTCAGACTAATAAAGAAGATTTATCTTCTGGCTCTAAATCTGCAGTGGCTGGGGGTATTACAGCGGTAGTTTGTCAGCCAAACACTTCACCAGTACTTGACTCTGTCATGTCGGTGGAATATCTAAGGTTAAAGGCTCAGGAGCAATCTTACTGTAACGTTCTTACTTATGCCGCTATTTCAAAAAATATGGAAGGTGTGGAATTGACTGATATGCGCAGTTTAAGAAAAGCTGGTGCAGTTGGTTTTACTGATGATGGTCTACCGGTGATGAATGCAAACTTAATGAGACGAGCATTTGAGTATTCGAAAGACCTTGGTGTTGTTTTAGCTCAGCATGCTGAAGACCTAAATTTGTCAAATAAGGGTTGTATTAATGAGGGTGAAGTCTCTATTGAACTTGGTGTTAGAGGGATTCCTAATATTTCAGAAAGCGTTATAGTACAAAGAGATATTTCGATATTAGAAGCTGTTGGTGGCCGCTATCACTTATTACATGCTTCAACTAAAGAGTCGGTAGAGGCTATTAAAGATGCTAAGGATAAAGGTCTTAATGTTACTTGCGAGGCCTGTCCTCATCATTTTATATTAAATGATACTGAGGTTTTAAAGAGTGGTGTTAATGCAAAAATGAACCCCCCTCTTCGATCAGAGAAAGATCGTCAAGCTATTTTACAAGGTTTGATTGACGGTACTATTGATACCATTTCCACTGATCACGCTCCGCATGACCCTGAGTCTAAAAACAAGACTTTACAAGATGCTGCATTTGGAATTGTTGGAGTTGAGACAATGTTACCATTATCTTTAAATCTTTATCATGAAGGGTTGATAGATTTGAGCGATTTAATAGCTAAAATGACTTGCAATCCTGCTCATGTGATAAATTTTGATGGCGGCGATTTGAGTCTTGGATCTCGTGCCGATTTAACCATTATTGATCTTGATAAAGAATGGAAGATTGATGTGAATAAATTCTATTCTAAGTCGAAAAACTCTCCTTTTCACGACTTTCCAGTAAAAGGAAAAGCGGCTATGACTGTTGTTGCTGGTAAAATAGTTTACCGCGATGTTAGTTAATGATTTAATGTAGGTTGGTATCAATTTATGGATAAAATACCTAAAATTCTAATTATTGCTGGCTCTGATCCTAGTGGCGGTGCTGGTATTCAAACGGATATCAAGGTTGCAACCAGACTAAATGTTTATGCCGCAGCTGCCATAACAGCCCTTACCTCGCAAAATACTAAGAATGTTACTGGTATTTACAACCCTGATTCAAAGATATTAGATCTGCAGCTGCAAACTGTGTTGCAAGATATCGAGTTTGATGCTATTAAGGTTGGTATGGTAGCTGGCTCCGATAATATTAAAGTGATAATTAAAAATATTTTAAAATATTGTAAAGACACTCCGGTAATAATAGATCCGGTAATGGTTTCAACTTCCAATGATTCGTTATTTGATGATAGTGATATAGGTGATTTAAAAAAGCTAATATCGTTATCTAAAATAGTAACGCCAAATATTGATGAAGCCGAAAAGTTATCTAGTTTTCAAATAACGTCTCGTCAGGATATGATAGTAGCAGCTACTAAAATTAAAAAATTAGGGGTTGAGAATGTATTAATTAAAGCTGGTCACCTTGATCAAGGAGATGTTGTGGAAAATGTTTTACTTGATAAAGATAGTAGTATCGATATAATTGCTAATAATAGGTTGGATAGAGGTGGTATTCATGGCACTGGATGCGCTTTAGCTACTGCTATTGCTTGTTTTATTGCTTATGGTTATGATATTAGTGATTCAGTAATTAAAGCTAATGAGTATATTTTTGAGAATATCAATAAGAGTCATAAAGTTGGTTCTGGTAGTGCTATTTTAACTCATTTTAAATAATTTAATGTTTTTTAATTTATTAAAACAGAATTTAAAGACTAGTTATAAAGATCTTAGTAAGGTGGTTGTTAATGTTATATTTTTCTTGTTAGTTACTTTTTTGTTACTATTGTTATTGCAGGATTTGTCGCAAAACTCTATTAACAATTCTGTTTTTCGAGTTGTAATATGGTTTTCTATTTTATTTTCAGTGTTTTACCAAAGTGTTAATTTCTTAAAAGATGATTATCTGGATGGTACTATTGAGCAAATGTTGATAATATGTGGTTACAATCTGGAAAGTTATATTGTGGCTAAGGTAACCGTTTTTTGGCTGGAGTTTTGTTTACCAATTATCATAACCTCTTTTTTATTGATGAAAATATTTCAATTCACAGATGTAAGGTTATTTAGTGATTTAGCTTTGTTAGTAACGTCAACAGTTGCTATTTGTTTTGTATCTTGTTTATGTGCTAGCTTTAATATATTATCAAAAAGAGCGACTCTTTTAGTGATATTAGCATTACCCCTGCTAATTCCGGTGGTAATAATTGCAATTATTGGTAATTTAGGGATCTTGGCGGCAATTTCGATATTACTTTCATTAATATCACTTTTTAGTTGCTCAAAAATAATCAAAATCGTGAGCCAATAAGAGCTTTTAAGGAGTATTATTATAATCTATTACAACTTGCCCTATACCAACAGAATCTCCTTCTGAGAAGTTAATTTTGCCAATAGTTACATCGTGATCAGTTCTAATGATATTTTCCATCTTCATAGCTTCGATTATCAATAATTCTTGACCAGCTGATACTTTTTGCCCTTCTTCAACTTTAAATCTAGTAATTTTACCAGTAATAGGTGCTGTTAACTTCTTAGGTTTGGCATTTTTATCAATCTTTGGCATGAATTTTGTTAATTCAGCTACTCTTGGCGACAATACATTAACAAAAGTATCGGATCCGCTATATTGAAATAGGTAGCCACCAGTATTATTATTTTCTCTGATTTTTAAGCCAACATTTTTATCTTCAATTTTTGCTCTAAATAGCCTTTCTCCTCTGTTCCAAGAAGATTCAAGATGTATTTGTTTTTGATCACAAGATATGGTCAAGAAATCATTACCGCGTTCTATTATTTCCACCAAGTAAGAATCTTGATCGATCATCACAACCCATCTATCAGACACTTGCTTAGCGCTATCTTGCAATTGTCCTGAGATACTAGCATTTCTTTCATAGTTTTTCAAGAAAATATGCATCGCCGAGACTGCTAATACTTGTTTACCGTCAGAATCTAGATCGTTGCCAGAAAAGCCCTTCGGAAACTCATTTTTAATGAAAGATGTAGTTATGTCGCCACTAGTAAACCTTTCATTTCTCATAATAGTCTCTAGAAGACTAATGTTGTGTGATACACCGCCGATCGCAAACTCAGACAAGGCTTGTTTCATGTGCTCAATAGCTTCTTCTCTAGTTTCGCCGTAAGAGCAAAGTTTAGCAATCATAGCATCGTAAAACATACTTACCTCACCACCCTCATATACACCAGTGTCAACTCTAATATTTTTACTCTCCTGAGGCTCGATATATAGATTGATTCTGCCACTTGAAGGTAAGAAACCACGAGAAGGATCTTCAGCGTATATTCTAGACTCAAAAGCCCAACCTTGTAACTTTACATCTTTTTGTTTTAAAGGTAGCTTTTCTTCTAGCGCTACCCTGATCATTAACTCGACCAGATCAACACCGGTAACAAGTTCTGTTACTGGGTGTTCAACTTGTAACCTGGTGTTCATTTCAAGGAAATAGAAATTTTTATCCTTATCCATGATGTACTCAATAGTACCAGCGGAATGATAACCAACCTTTTTAGCTAAAGATGCCGACTGCTTGTACATTTTTTCTCTTGTTTTTTTATCAACAAAAGAACTGGGAGCTTCCTCGATTACCTTTTGGTTACTTCTTTGTATTGAACACTCTCTTTCCCCTAAGCAGATAACATTGCCGTGTTTATCAGCTAGAACTTGTATCTCAATGTGGCGAGGGTTTTCAATGAATTTTTCAATGAAAATTCTATCGTCAGAGAAGCTGTTTCTTGCTTCATTAGATGCCGACAGGAAGGCTTCATCCATTTCGCCTTTACTGTGAACTATTCTCATGCCTTTGCCACCACCACCAGCAGAAGCTTTAACCATAACCGGAAAACCTATTTTTTCTGCTATTCTTGAAGCTTCTTTAGCATCTTTGACGATACCCATGTGACCTGGTACGGTACTAACAGAAGCGTCAAGTGCTATTTTTTTCGAAGTTATTTTATCACCCATAGTCTCAATAGCCTTAACTCCAGGTCCTACAAAAATCACGCCAGCTTTTTCTAAAGCGATGGCAAAACCTTTGTTTTCCGATAAAAACCCATAACCAGGGTGAACCATGGTGGCTCCTGATTTTTTAACAGCAGCTAATATTTTTTTGACATCAAGATAGCTCTGTGAAGATGGAGAAGGTCCGATATTTATCGCTTCATCAGCCATTTGCACAAACAAAGAGTTAGTGTCGGCATCGGAATATACAGCAACTGTTGCAATTCCTAGTTTTCTACAAGTTTTAATAACCCTACAAGCAATTTCACCTCTATTGGCAACCAAAAGCTTATGTTTTGAAAATAAATTTGTCATGAACGAACATCTATATTAATATTGAATATAAATTATATTTATTATATAATCAATATTATAGAACATAGTTAGCAAAAAATCAAATATTTCTTGCAAATAGTTTAGAACGGCTACAGAAGCTTTATATAATAGTTTATATGTTAAAAAATTTTATTAATATTACAAGAGTTAAATCGCCAATAGGTATATTGTTATTGCTTATCCCATGTCTAATTGGAACGTTTAATTCATTAGATGTTGGAGTGGATAACGAGCAAATTGTTAATTTGCTGATACTTTTTACTTTAGGATCTGTAGTGATGAGGTCGGCAGGATGTATTATTAATGATATTTGTGATATGAAGTTTGACAAAAAGGTTGCCAGAACAAAAAATAGGCCGCTCGCTAGTGGTAAGATGTCAATTTTTGAAGCTCTGATAGGGTTGTGTTTTTTGCTTATTTTAGGTCTTTGTGCTTTATTGCAATTGAATAATAATGCTATTTTGTGTGGGGTAATGGCGCTATTTTTGGTTATATTATACCCTTTAATGAAGAGGATTACATATTATCCGCAAGTTTTTTTGGGTGTAGTTTTTAATATTGGCTTTATAATTGCAACCATCGAAGTTAAGGATGGTTTATCTTATTATGATCTATTGATATATTTATCTTTAATAATACTAACGTTTGTCTATGATACTATATATGGCTTTCAAGATATTGAAGATGATTTAAAAATAGGCGTAAAGTCAAGCGCAATAGCAATTTCTAATAATCCAAAAACAAAACTTATTATTGCTAACATTTTTGCTTTTTTTCTGATCTTTTGTTACGGATATTTATTTAAATACGATCTAAGATTTTTTATTTTCAACATAATATCTTTTGCAATATGGACTGTAATGATATACAGTTGTAATTTAAACGACACAAATCAATGCTTGAAAACGTTTAAGGGGTTTGTTATAATAGGACTTTTAATCATTATTTCTTTTATATTTAAGTTATGAAAGTTGGTATATTAGGTGGTAGTTTTAACCCTATTCACCAAGGACATATTAAGATTGCCAATATTGCTATTAAAAAATTAAGCCTGGATCAAGTATGGTTGGTGCCAGTTAGTAGCAATCCATTCAAGGAGGTTGTTGAAAACAGTTATGACATTAGACTTGATAGTGTCAAAAGAGCGGTAGCTGGTAACTATAAAATTAAAGTAAAAAATTACGAGAAGATATCGCTGTCAACTTATAGGATGCTATTAAATATCAAAAATCAGCATCGAAATGACAAGTTGTTTTTTATAATGGGATCGGATAATATGGAAAGACTACACGAATGGGATAACTTTATAAAATTGATATCAAGTTTTAATATTGCAATATTTTCAAGAAATAATAATTTTATTAACCTTAAGAAGCAAAAATCACTCTCCTTAATCAAAAAATATAGTAAAAGTAAGACAAAAATTCATCGTATTAAAAATATCGATATTTCCTCAACTCAAATAAGAAGCAATAATGATAGTAGATAGCCATTGTCACCTAGATCTAATAGAGGAAAAAGGTTTTGACATTGATCAGATAGTTCAAAACGCGCAACAAAATAACGTTAATGTTTTGCAAACCATTTCAACCAGAGTCAGCAAGATAGATAATATATTAAAATATAGCAATAAATATGATAATGTATATGCATCGGTTGGTAATCATCCGTGTAATGTCAATGAAGAAGGTGTTATAGGCATTGATGAGATTATTGAGATATGTAATAATAATAGTAAAGTGATAGGTATAGGAGAGACTGGTCTTGATTATTTTCATGACACTTCATTTATTGATGAGCAGAAAAAGAGTTTTTTAAATCATATTGCAGCTTCTCAAGAAATGCAGATACCTCTGATTATTCATTCAAGGGATTGTGACCAAGATATGATTGAAATTCTACAATCGGAGCAAAAAAACAAAGCGTTTCCTGCACTGCTGCATTGTTTCTCAAGTTCTGAAGAGTTGGCGCGTAAAGCGATTGATCTAGGGGTTTATATTTCTTTTTCAGGAATTGTCACTTTCAAAAATGCTAAAATAGTACAGCAAGTTGCTCTAGAAACGCCACAAGACATGATTTTAGTAGAGACTGACTCGCCATATCTAGCCCCAACCCCGCATCGCGGTAAAGATAACCAGCCCGCGTACACGATGCACACTGTTGAATTTTTATCTAACCTCAGAGGTCAAGATTTTGAGCAACTTAGCAAGATAACCACTGACAATTTTTTCAGATTATTTACTAGAGTTAAGAGTTAAGAATCGTCACTTTCTAAATCGTGAAGCTCTACTGATTGATGCTGCCACATTTTTTTATAATAACCACTCTTTTTCTTTAATAGCTCTTCATGATTGCCAATCTCCACTATCCCACCCTCTTTAAAAACTAGAATTTTATCCATTTCATTAAGAGTCGTCATTTTGTGAGCTGCTATGATAACGGTTTTATCTTTCATTAATCGAGATAGGCTACTATTTATCAAAGACTCTGTAGCATTGTCAAGATTAGATGTGCTTTCATCCATAATTAATATTTTTGAATCTTCTAGGAAAGCCCTTGCTATTGATAGCCTTTGTTTTTGACCTCCGGACATTCTCGAGCCCCTGTCTCCGACCATGGTGGCTCCTTTTCTTGGTAATTTATTGATGAATTTATGGCAATGAGCTTTTTTTATGACACTCTCAACTTCTTTTTTTGTAGCATCCAGCTTGGCATATTTTATATTATCAACTATTGATCTGTGAAAAAGCAGCGGCTCTTGCGGTATCATAGAGATGTTTTTTCTTAAGGATTCCTGGGTGATGCGCTTAATATCTTGGTCGTTAATTAGTATTTTACCCTTATCAACATCATAAGAGCGCATTAATAGATTTATAAAAGTTGACTTTCCAGAGCCGGAAGGTCCCACTAAGCCTACCTTTTGCCCTGCTGATATTTCTAACTTACCCTCTATCATTAAATCACTATTGACATCAAGAGTTTTGTCTGTTTGATCGCGATCCCTATATTCTTCTCGATAGTTAAAAATAACATCTTGAAAAACAATTTTCGGCCCCAAGGGGTTTTCTAAATTTAGTTCTTTTGCATTTTTATAATCTCGAACTTTAAGGGGTTTTTCTAAGATTCGCAAAGAGTGATCTACGGCACCAAAATCTCCAGAGAATTTTTGAAGTTGGCTAGCCATTCGCCACATTGAATTGATCATCCAGGAGTTTATCGTGAAAATTAGTACAAAATCTCCCAAACTGAGCACGCCCTTGGAATAATAATAAACTATAGCTACTACAACCAAGGAGAAATACACGGAAAACAACAGTCCATGTATAGTGTAAAATTTTATTAAAAATAAACCTCTTATCCTAAAAAAATTACCATGATCGGTATGGTGTCTAGAAATGCGATCTATCTCCTCATCTTCATTGGTAAAATATTTAACATTTTGTATGTTTGAAAATACATCAACTATGTTACCAAAGGATTTAGCCTGGGAGGAGGTAACATCAGCAGACATTTTAGCTGTTAATTCAAGAGCTTTAACCGCCATATAGGCAAATATTACCGCCCAAATTACCAAACCAAAGGCAAAGACCTTGTGGGTATGCCATAGAGTATAAAAAGCAACAGCCAAGCTTAAAAAAATAGTTAAGAAGCTATAAAGGATGGTATCTAATAATCGAGGAGTATTTTGCGACAAATCTTTGATTCTATTAGCTAATGAACCAGAAGGGTTGTTGTAAAAAAAATCATGAGACTTTTTAAGCATTAGTTTTGATGAGTCAACTACTATTTTTCTTCGCATCAAAGGCGTTAAAAAGGACCAAGAGTAATCAGTAATTCTCCATACCAATCCAGGAAGTATTGTTAAAAATATAAATAAGGCAATTAGTAATTTTGAATCGTTCCAGATTTGGTCTTTAGGAGAGTTGGCTATTTTGTCAACCAGTAATTTTGACACATAGGGCCACAAAGAAGTATCTATCGCATTAAAAACAACAACAAATATGTGTAAAAATAGCAGCCATTTAAATGGGGCGGCGTTAGTAAATATATATCTCAGTACTCTAAGTTTACGTTTTATAATCATTGATTATGATTAAACTAAATTACAAAATTCACTAAACGATCTTTGACAAAAACTACCTTTTTAATACTAACTCCTTGTAAATACTTTGCAACATTTTCATGGCTTTTTGCAACATCAACTACAGTCGACTCTTCAGATCCTTTAGGTATCTCGATCACGGCTCGCAATTTTGATTTAACTTGAATTGCAATTTTGGTTAAATCAGTAGATACGAACTTCTTGTTAAACGTTGGAAAAGGTTTGTCGCAGATTAACTCTGCGCAGCCTAGTTTTTTTGCACACTCTTCACTGAGGTGGGGCGTGATTGGGCTAATAATGATAATCAGAGATTTTATGGCTGCACATTTGACCTTCAGGTCATCTAAGTTCGAAACCTTAAACTTTTCAATATTGTTTGATAGTTCTCTGATTTTAGCAATCACTGTATTAAAAGATATTTTTTCATAATCGGCCGTAATATCAGATATTGCTTTATGAGTTATGTTAAGTAGCTTTAAGCTCTCTTTGGAGATTTGATTAGGGTCGTCAAAGCTATCTAAGTCGATATTGGCAATATCTTGTTGATTATCGATAAATAAGCTATTTTGCGATAAATCATTTACAATTCTCCAAAGTTTATTTACATATCGCCAACAGCCGTCAATGCCACTATCACTCCACTCTAAATCACGATTAACGGGGCTATCTGACAGCATAAATAATCTTGCAGTATCGGCGCCATAGGCATCAATAATTGTCGAAGGTTCAATCACGTTCTTTTTCGATTTACTCATCTTTTCACTACGACCAGCGATAACTTTTTTACCAGAATTGATGTCTTTAAGGCTGCCCCCCTCCTCCTTAATAACATCTTTTGGCATTACCCAAGAACCATCCTCGTCTTTAAATGTCTTATGGCAAACCATACCTTGAGTTAGTAAATTTTTAAATGGTTCGTTAAAGTCTAAATAGCCGCATTTCTTTAAGGCCTTAGTAAAAAAACGTGCGTACAAAAGGTGTAAAACAGCATGTTCTACGCCGCCAATATATTGATCAACGGGCATAAACTTATTTACTGTTTCGCGATCAAAAGCCTTATCAAGTAAAGGGGATATGTAGCGCAAGAAGTACCAAGAACTTTCAAAGAAGGTGTCAAAAGTGTCAGTCTCTCTCGTTGCTTTTTGTCCTTTATATTTTGTATTTTTCCAAGATTCATGTTTGGCTAATGGCGAACCCTGACCGTCAAAGGTCACATCCTGAGGCAACTCAACGGGAAGGTTTTGATCTTCTTCAGCAACCACTTCGCCATTTTCTAAATAAAGCATTGGAATCGGACAGCCCCAATATCTTTGTCTAGAAACGCCCCAGTCTCGCAATTTATAGTTGATCTGTTTTTTGCCAATTTTTAATTCTTCAACTTTTGCAATCGCTTTGCTTTTTGCTTCTTTAGCGCTCAAGCCGTCTAAAAACAAGGAATTAATCATCACCCCATCATCAGTAAATGGTTTTTTGACATAATTAGCGCTGGATTTATCAAATAAATTATTCAAAAGTGTTTGATTATCTTTAGAAGCTTGATATAAATCAGCTACTTCGGTTGGCAGTTCGTGATAGAATCCTAAATTATCGATTTCTTGATATTTTTCTTCTGCCTCGTAGGCTAAGAAGGACTCTTGGTTATCAAAGTTTATTTCAATTTTTTCATCATAACTTCTTGGATCGATTCTAATCCAGCGCTTTTGGCTTTTAACATAAACCGCATTCAAGCTATGGATTATTTTATTTTCAGGCGCTTCTTCATCCAGCACTAGCAGCTGATCAGAGTAACCGCAAGGAATGTTGTTTCCTCTCAACAAGGAGGCTAGCAGGGTGATTTTGCCAAAACAAAAGGCAGTTTTTGCCGCCAAAACGTCACTAGCTTTGAAAAGGGGTTGTTGTGATTTTATTTTCTTATTATCCATTGGATAAGAAATCTCGCTGGCAACGAATTTGTAAGATTTTTTAATGTAATCTATTTCATTTTCACTATCTCTTTTTAGACTATTTATGACCGTTTGTATTTCTGTGTTTTTGTAATCTACATCTTCGTTTGCTACTAGATAGTCGTTAAGATTGGCAACAACATTTTTGATATTGAGATTGTATTTTTTGGCAAACTCGAAATCTCTTTCATCGTGAGCTGGGCAAGCAAATATAGCGCCAGTACCATAATCCATCAAAACAAAATTTGCAATAAAAATATCAAGCTCAATATTTTTATCAAATGGATGCTTTACTTTTAATCCAGTATTGTAGCCTTCTTTTTCTTGAGTTTGTGCCGCCTCTTCACTAGCATAAACCTTGTTACATTTTTCGACAAATTCTGCTGCTTTTTTATCTTTTTTAGCAATTTCTAGTGCTACAGGATGATTGGCGGCAATGCCAACAAAAGACGCGCCAAACAAAGTTTCTGGCCTGGTGGTATAAACTTCAATTTCTGCAAAATCAGCCCCCAAGTCACTATTGGTAACTTTAAAATTAATACTACAGCCCTCTGATTTACCGATCCATTTTTCTTGCATCGACAGCACCCTTTCGTCCCAACCTTTCAGATTTTTAAGTTCTTGTAACAACTCTTCAGAAAAGTCGCTAACTCTTAAAAACCACTGCTTCAGTTTCTTTTTTTCAATCGGGGCACCACTTCTCCAGCCGCAACCATCAATAACCTGCTCATTAGCTAAAACTGTTTGATCGACGGGGTCCCAGTTAACATAAGATTCTTTTTGGTAGGCAAGATCGTTTTTTACAAAGTCAATGAAGATTTTTTGCTCATGCTTGTAATAGTCCGGTAGACAGGTTGCCAATTCTCGATCCCAGTCAATACTTAGGCCAATCGACTTTAGCTCTTGTTTCATGGTTTCGATGTTTTTTAAAGTCCACTCTTGAGGATGAATTTTATGCTCTAAAGCAGCATTTTCTGCCGGTAAACCAAACGAATCAAAGCCCATGGGATGTAAAACATTATATCCTTGCATCTTTTTAAATCTGGCAACAACGTCACCAATTGCGTAATTCCTTAAATGTCCCATATGAATTTTGCCCGACGGGTAAGGAAACATTTCTAATACATAATATTTCTCTTTGTCGCTTTTTTCGTTAAATCTGAAGCAATCATTTTTTTTCCAAGCCTTCTGCCAAGTTGATTCGCTGTTTTTGTGATTATAGTTTTTGTTGTTCATTAAATATTATCTTTGTTTAGTTGCGCTCTTTTTAATATCTCGTTTTTTATTTTTTTCGCCTTCAGGGAGCTGTTGGCGACCGATTCTGAGCTGTGAAGTCCGCTACCCTGCCAGGTAGAATTACCGCCAGATCTTTCTTGCTGAAATATTGACACTCTTATGGCTGGGTTTTTATCGTCACCCCTTTTTAATAGCAGGTTTACCTTGATTCTTGTTCTGCTGTCAGGTTTTTCTTGATACCACTCTGTTGCAATCAAGCCAGATCTTTCATCCACTACAGATATTGGAAACATACCCCCTATTACTTCCACACTAGCTTCCCATAACTTTGATTCCTTAGTTTGAGATTTCTTCTTTGGTTGATTGTCTTCTTCATCTTTTTTGTCACCAAAGGGTAGCCACGATAAACTCATAAATTTACCAGATTGTGACTTTCTTGTTACGTCGCTATTGCTGGGATAGTTGTAGGTGACCTTTGGGCTTGAGCACCCAGAAAAGCTAACGATTAATATTGAAAGAGTTATATTTTGCAGTAAGTTTTTCATATCAGTTTTGTTTGTAGGAGGTTGGGCGCAATACTCACCGTATTGGTATTATATATTGATTAATTTTAAATTCAATAAAAAGCTACATTCCGCCCCTTCTGGGGAAGGAAGGCATTCCCGGAGGAGGTGTTGGTGATGGCATTGTTGTTGGCATAGGAGGCATTGCGGGTCCTCCAATTGGCGACCTCGGACCATTGGTCGGCGGATCATATTTTAAAGGCATAGAAGAGGGGTACTTGATTTTATGGGACCCTCTATGCGGAGCGTTAACTGATCCAATAGGTCCAGTAGGAGATTTAAAGCTATTGCCAGAGGCTTTTCTATCTTTACCGATC
Source organism: Rickettsiales bacterium (assembly GCA_047404215.1). Taxonomy (GTDB): domain Bacteria; phylum Pseudomonadota; class Alphaproteobacteria; order Rickettsiales; family UBA1997; genus CAMCFD01. The sequence continues at coordinate 37,914 of JBDOIV010000003.1, read as the reverse complement.
GCCATAGGGTTTGCCATTTGCTTGCCAAACAAAGAAGAATTGTAAACGCAGACAATGTCGCTACCGTTTCGCAAGGTAAATTGTGACGTAACTTTTTCAACGATAATAAATTCACCAGCTACTCTATAGTTCACTATTGCCTCAAAGCCGGCGTTGTCAACTGAAAAAATAGCCGGAATTTCAGCATTCAATCTCGAGAACTGGAAGTAGGTAAATTCGCCGTTATCAAACACTTTGAGTGGTGCAATGGTCGGCTCACCGGTATATTGATAATTAAAGTTGTAGACACTTATGTTGGTTAAGTCAGGAATGTCTGAAGCAAGGGCTTTAGGAAATTGTAAAATATTTTTATCTTTTTCATCGGGATAAACAAATTTTGCAACAAAAATTAGATCTTTGTCGTCGATACCCCTTGCTTCTTTTGCAGTAAGCTCAAAATGATATATTCTTTTATTGGTAATAACGGTCATATTTGTTTGTGAGTTACCCTCTCCTACCGGCTTAAGGAATAGTCTATTACCCAAGTGTTCAAATAGCCACAAAGAGGGGTCTCCCATTGTAATCGTTGATATAGTTTCGTTCTTCTTAAATTCTATAAAGCCTTGAAATACATAATGCCCAAGATAGCGGTATACTTCGTTAGGGTTGTAGATATAACTCCTAAACTTCTTTTCTGAGCCTAGATATCTAGGCATTTGAGAGGAAAAAGAGTTTGCCATCATCGACCACAAGGCGCATAGTGTAATCAAAAGGCAAAATATTAAATTTCTAACAATATTCATCCTAATTATTTAATCTCAAATAGTTCATATTTTTTAACTTTGATATTCAAAGAGCCAGATTTTTTGTTTCTATCAAGTCCAGAGAAGTCAAATTCAATCTTAACCAAGAATCTACTTTCTTTCTCATCCACCTTGCCAACTTTACTTTCGGTAAGTACGCGAGACTTAAACTTCACCTCGGCTTTTGTTGGAATTATATTGTTCATATCTTGTAAGATTTTACCAACAATGCCAGAACTGCCTTCTTTAATAAACTTAAATGACTCTATTTCAATGGCTCTATATATGTTTTGGCCAAAAAAGTTGATTGGACTTGATGGATTTGACCGACTCATCTGGGATTGAAAATTTCTATATTCTAAATATGTGGAGTTGTTTTTTATCTTGTTAAATTTGGTGTTAACATCTTTGACATTAGAGTCCCTGTAATCAAAAGACTCCCGATCTCTTACGTAGAGAGATAGTAGATATTTTATAGTTGCCTCATCTGCAGTCAATCTTATCTCTTTATCGGTGGGTTTTAGTCTTTTTATAAAAGGTTTTAGTTTGGATGTATCGTGCTCTCTAATAATTACCGGAACTTTTTTTATCAGTGGGAAGGATTCTGTTATCATTTGATACAAAAGGTAGGAGCAAAAAACTCCAATTATTGAAAAGAAAATCATTAGATTTCTATCAACACAAGGACGAAGATATTCAAATTGATACCACTGAATAGAGTCTTTAAAGAAGGTGCCGTTTTCCACGGCTCTAGTTACTCTTTCTTTATATTCTTCAGACAGTATGTTATCTTTTTTCATAGTAAGTTTCCTCCATAATAGATATTCTAAAGACCTTTTTTGTAAATAGCAATGCTTTTGATAAGTGATTGTGGTTATTTTCCAAAATCATATCTTATTCCCAATAGGGTTTGTCTTCTGATCTCGTTAACGGACCTCATATGATAATTATTTCTTTTGTTATAGAGTTCAAACTCCCTTTTGTCAAAAAGATGAGAGATTTGTAGATAAAAGTTTTTTGATATTTTATATTGCAGTCTAGAGTTTAGATAGTAGCTTTTTATGTTTCCGCTGTCATACATATAGCCCCGATTAATTAAACGAAATTTTTTGGACAGCTTAAGCTCCGACCTCATAGAATATATTATTACTGACCTTTTGTAATTTTTTCTTGCACTTTGGTACGTAGTGTCGGTGATATTTTTTCCTGTCGCTAGGCCGCAACTAATGTCAATCTCAAGATTTCGATTGAAAAAAGATTTGCCAACACCGGTGGCGGTTACAATATCACGATAGGATATATCTGACTCGTCGTCATGCCGGGTCTCGTTAAAAAAGACGCCATAAAGAGACTTGATAGGCAAAAGTACTTTTTGACTGGAGATGATTTTATATAAATCTCGCTCTTTAAGCAGATACTTCTTTTTATCTTTCTTATTTTTCGACCTTTGCTCTTCATACAAAGTTTCCAGCGACAGCTCGACATCACTAATCAATATGTTGTTTTTAAAGTAATGATCAATTTTGACGATTTGTTGCTTTGAATCTTCATCGGAGTCATACTCTGCTGATAAATAGATAAAGTGACGAGTTAAGTCTTTAGAGAAAAATTTCCCAATTCTACGACCAACAACTCTATTGCGATCGGTCAGGCTATCATCGTCAGCAATAGAATTGGCAATAAAGCTGGTTAAAGAAAGTATTAGGCTCGCAGCAAAAATCAGAGGTTTTGTGTTAGAGCCAAAAAATGTGTGGTGATTCATTTTTTGGAAAAATTTTAGGGCTTAGTATTTATGGTGTAGTTGTATCGTTATTATTTTCTATGTTATTTTTCGGCATTACTGTGTTTTTGTTTTTGACAGGGGTTGCGCCTCGTTCTTTTTTACGATTTTGAGTTACTGTTTCTTCTATTTCTTTGTTGGAAAGGTCGGGTAGGGCCGCTGCCTCTTGTTCAACTTCAAATACCCAGCTCAAATTTTCCTTAATTTTGTCGGTATTTATTGAAACAGCTATAATAATTGCTACAATTGCCGTTATAATTAGAGCTTTCAATTTTTATATATTAATTACTATATTATAAATTCAGTATATAAGTGCTTTTTAATTTTTGCAACTAAAAAAATATCTCGCTAATCGGCAAAATTACACAAACATTAAAACAGGGTTTTCGATGAACTTCTTCAAAGCTGACAAGAATAACGCTCCAACTGCGCCATCAACACTTCTATGATCTGATGATAACGTAACATTCATTACATTAGCAGCTACAAAATTATCATTATTGTCCACTACAACTGTTTTTTTACCAGCGCCCACGGCTAAAATACAGCTTTGTGGCGGGTTAACGATAGCATTAAAACTATCGATGCCATACATTCCAAGGTTCGAAATACTAAAGCCACCACCCTGAAACTCTTCCGGTTGCAACTTGCCCTCTTTTGCCTTTTTAGCCAACTCTTTCATTTCTTTAGAGATGGTGATAATTGATTTTTGATCAGCATTTTTTACAATAGGAGTAATTAGGCCGCCATCAATTGCCACCGCTACTGAAATATCGACATTGTTATATAAAATAATACCATCCTCTTGCCAAGAACTGTTAGCTTCAGGAACTTTTTTCAATGCCATCGCGCAAGCTTTGATAACTAAATCATTAACTGATATTTTATATTCAGGCTTGCCATCGATGCTGTTTGCCTCGCTATTAACTGCCGCTCTGATTTCTAGTAAGTTATCAATTCTAATATCGCTAGAAAGGTAGAAATGAGGCACTTGTTGCTTTGACTCAAGTAATCTTTTGGCGATAACTTTTCTCATATTGTCATTTTTGACAACTCTAAATTCTTGCGGATTCCTTCTCACTTGTCCGGCGGCGCCGCCAGAATTAATAAATGACAAGATATCATCGCGTACGATTCTGCCTTTTGGACCACTGCCAAAACCAACAGCAGCCAACGAGACGTTATTCTCTTTGGCGATTCTTTTTGCCAATGGACTAGCCTTTATTCTATCGTCATTGTCCTGTGTAATTTGCTGCGTGATGTTTTGCGAAGCAGTGGGGGTGGCAGGAGTTGCTGGAGCAGGAGCCGCTGGAGTAGGAGCGGTGCTAGCAGGTTCTTTTTTCGCTTCTTCTTTTTTTGTTTCAGCCCTTGAAGCTGGCTTATAATTATCTAAAGCTTTTTTATCTTCACCATCTTCTAATATTAGTGCAATTGGGGCATTAACAGCAACATTTTCTGTACCAGAGGCTACTAAAATTTTAGCCAATACACCTTCGTCAACAGCCTCAACCTCCATGGTTGCTTTATCAGTCTCTATTTCTGCTATTACTTCGCCAGCCTCGATTTGATCTCCTTCTTTTTTAAGCCAATTTGCCAGGTTTCCTTCTGTCATGGTTGGCGATAAAGCGGGCATTAAAACTTCTATAGGCATACTCTTCTCCAGTTAATTAAAATTCTTAATTATCATTATAAAACCTTTTTTTAATCTTTGCAAGCAAAATTCATTTTCGTACATCAAGGGCGTCTCTAAAAGATTCTCCAACAAATACTAGCATTGTTAATATTGTTGATATGGTAATGAAGCCGGCTATCCCCAAATGATGGGCCTCGATATTATTTTTACCTTGAGCGATCAGCTCTCCTAGCGATGGAGACCCTACCGGCATTCCTAGGCCCAAAAAATCCAGCGATGTTAATGTTACTAAGGAGCCGCTGATTAAAAATGGTAAATTTGCCATTATTATTGCTGAGGCGTTGGGTAGTATGTGTTTAAACATTATCCTGCTATTGCTGGAGCCAAGAGATTTTGCTGCCGCAACATAGTCAAAGTTCTTGATTCTCAAAAACTCGGCCCTTATCATTGAGGATAGTCCAATCCAAGAAAACAATAGTAACAAAAACAATAAAGAGAAAAAGCCGGGACTGATCATTGCTGATAATATGATTAGTAAAAATAATGTTGGCATCGAGGACCAGATCTCGATAAACCTTTGTCCTATTAAATCTACCTTGCCAGCAAAATAGCCCTGAGAGCCGCCAATTACAATAGATAAAATTAAACTTAAAAACGATAAGGCTAATCCAAATAGTAGCGATATTCTAGTGCCGTAAATCAACCTTGCCAGCACATCTCTGCCCTGATCATCAGTACCTAAAATGTTGTCATGACCCGGCTTTGCCGGGGACGGGTTGTTAGCCTGGTAATTAATGGTATCGTAGGAAAATCGAATTGGGGGCCAAATTTCCATACTATCAGCATCGGTGACAATGATCTTTTGTACCGTGGGGTCGCGAAAATCTGCTGGCGTTAAGAACACTCCTCCAATTTCTTGTTCCGAGATCGATTGCAGCACCGGAACGTAGTAATTACCATTAAGTTTTAAGAATATCGGCTTGTCGTTGGCAATAAATTCTGCAAATAAGGTGACAGCAAAGACAATGCTTAATATAATCAAGGAAATATAGCCCCTTTTGTTGTTTTTGAGTTTTTGCAATGTATTATTAGGGCTTTTATCCATTAACACTTAATTCATACAGTTATCATAACTTAGCGCCAGTAAAAACTGCCAGAAATTTTAAAAAACCTCAAAGCTAACTCTCTTGGATAAAGTTTTTTAAGAGTTTTGCTCTTTTTGGATGTTGTAACTTTTTCAAGGCCTTGGCCTCGATTTGCCTAATTCTCTCTCTTGTTACAGAGAATTGACGACCAACCTCTTCGAGAGTGTGGTCGGTATACATGCCAATCCCAAATCTCATTCTTAAAACTCTCTCTTCTCTGGGGGTTAAAGAGGCGAGCATCCCTGAAGTCATTTCTTTAAGCTTAGAGTGAGAGGCGGCATCGAAGGGTAGAACGGCTGTTTTGTCCTCAATGAAGTCTCCTAGTAAGCTATCTTCATCATCGCCAGACACGGGTGACTCAAGGCTAATTGGATCTTTTGATGTCCTTAGAACCTTTCTTACCTTCTCCACTGGCATCAAAAGCTTGTCAGCAATTTCCTGGGCATCAGGAGTTCTACCTAACTCTTGAGTTAACTGCCTTGATGTTTTAACAATCTTGTTGATAGTTTCAACCATGTGGATCGGAATTCTGATTGTTCTTGATTGATCAGCGATCGCTCTGGTTATGGCTTGCCTAATCCACCAGGTGGCATATGTTGAAAATTTATAACCGCGACGATGTTCAAATTTATCTACCGCCTTCATCAAGCCAATATTTCCCTCTTGTATTAGGTCTAAAAACTGCAAGCCGCGATTGGTATACTTTTTAGCTATCGATACTACGAGTCTTAAGTTGGCCTCAATCATTTCTTTCTTGGCCTTAATCTCGAGATCTTGATTTTTTCTAATCAGTTTTATTAAATCTTTGAACTCATTGATATCTAGGCCAATAATATTGGTGATTCTTTCTATTTTTGTTTGGGTTTCTTCAATTAGTTGTGAATTATTTTTAACGAATGACTGCCAGCTTGGATCTGCTGATTTGGCAAAGGTTCTTTTCCAACTTTTGTTAGGCATCAAGCCATTGTATTGCGTGATAAAATCCATGCGATCAACACCCTCTTCTCGAGCATTTTTAAGTAAAGTAACCTCAAGGTCGATTACTTTCTTGTGCGCTTCGTAAAGCTGCTCAACCAAGGCTTTTATTAAGCTGTCATTGAAGTTTATTTCCGCTGTTAATTCACGAAACTCCTCCATAAGCTTCTTGATTTTTCGGTTGGATTTAGCTTCTTTTCTTGTCCTAGAGGAGGAAAGGTCAAGAACTTTTTGGCAAACTTTTGAAATTTTGTCAAAAGCATCAAGCATTCTTGGCATCAACATTCTCTCCATCGACACAAAAGACACCGCACTTTCGTCCATATGCTCTATTTCTTCATCTTCAAAGAAAGATTGGTCAGAGCTATCTGCCATATCTTCCACAATCGAAGAGAGGTCTTCTTGGTTTTCGTCGCTTTCATCAGAAGGGTCGCCCCTCATGATTTCGTCAAGCTCAGAGTTGTATGTTTCATCTATCCTGATGATGTCTCTTAGCAACAAAGCACCTTCGGCAAGGCCGTTATACCACTCAATGAAGTGTCTGATGATGATTGGGCTTTGATATAGAGCTTGCACCGTCTGCAACCTGCCCTCTTCTATTCTAATAGCAAGCTTGATCTCAGCATCTCTTGACAACAAGGTAACTTCGCTCATTGACTTTAGGTAGGTCTTGACCGAATCTTCATTTCTTTTTTGGCTTTTTTCCTCGTCCACTTGCACAGAGGAGTCTTCTTCTATCATTTTTTCGGCATCTTCCTCGCTTTCAAAGACGGTGATCTTGAATTCATTCATCACATCGATGATGTGCTCCATCTTTTCAGCATCGATTTCAATATTAATATGTTCGTTTATTTGATCATAAGTTAAAAATCCCTGTGATTTTCCTACCGCTAGCAAGCTTTTTAGCTTAGCAGGAAAGCTATTTTTAGCGGAACCTTTGCCACTCTTTTTTGAGCTAATATTTTCAATTTTTAGTTTAGCAGCCAGAATCTCAGCCTTTCTTTCTAATAAAGTTTTATTTTTTACCTTACTTTTTGCTACCGCATCCTGTTTTTTCTTCTTTTTTTTGACAGCCACATCCTGAATCAGCATTTCGTTGATGTCAAAAACACCCTGCTTTTTAGAATCGCGCAACTCTTTTTTGGCCATTTTTTTAGCCACCTCTTGGTTTTGTTGTAGAATTAGTTTTGCGGAACTCTTTAGTTGTTCCAGATTTTTTAATAAATCTAAATTTTTTGACTTTGCAGAAATAGAGGCGCTATTTTTTGTGACATTTTTTTTGACAACGATATTCTTGGTAGCAGTTTTTTTATCAGCAATTTTCTTTTTAGATTTTTTAGGCGCAACCTCTTTGGTAGCTACTTTTTTCTTAGCTTTTTTGACTACAGACTTCTTAACGGCGGTTTTATTTGTTGCAGTTTTTTTAGTTACCATCTTCTTGTGGACTACTTCTTTTACAGTTTTTTCGGTAGCTTTTTTTGTTGAATTTTTCTTGTTAGTTGGCATCTTTATTAACGAATAATTTATATTTAATCACCTATGATATCACTTTCCAATTCCATTATCTCTTCTTCAAGAGAGTGCTTGTAAGAAAATATCTCGGTGACCTTGTCGTCACTTACTGCGCTATGGTGAGTATCGATATCGTCAATTTTTGACAGTGCCTGCCTATATAATTTTTCAACCTGCAATAGCAGATTTTTTAAAAGCAAAAGCCTAGTTTTTTTGTTTATCTCATTTTCTGTAAGACTCTCAAATCCCACAAAATCCTTTTTAATAAGCGCCTTAATAGATCTATTATAACTCTTGTTGTGGTAATTATCAAGCATTAATAGTAAGTTTTTTTCCTCAGACTGACTTTTTTCATCAATTTCTTCTATAAGGGCATCTTTTAGCTGATTCAGATCCTCGTTTTCGAACTCCATTTCTCTTAAGTTGAACTTATCATCTTGGTAGCTAGAAAGGTTTGGGCGCTTTATCAGTAGGGCAATCAGGTTTTTTGCAAAAATATCGTCGTAATTGACATTGTTGACATAGCTCACATTGGCAATATTGCCATTTTTCTTAGAAAAATAAGTTTTTTTGCCATATTTGTTGTCATAACGACTTATTCTAAATAGAAAATCTTTAAAAAATTGCAAAAAATGCTTTTTTGTTAACGAATCTTGTATTGCTTCGCCTTTTTTCATCAGCGAAGACTCTATTTTTGCTTTTGTTTCCGCGCTAATTTCAGATCCAAGTTCAACATCCAGATCTTGCAATGCAAAATCAATTAATATCTGCGAGTGGCTTTTTGATTCTTCAGTTATAAATTTGAGAAAGGCTGAACTGCCATATTCGCCGATAAAATCATCAGGATCAAGACCTTTGGGTAATATCGCAAAGTTAATATTCTTATCAACGTTTATTAGATCAAGACCGATTTCGCTGACTCTTTTTGCTGCCTTAATTCCTGCAGTATCGCCATCAAAACAAATTACTATCTTGTTAGTGATGCGAAATAGATCTTTTAAGTGATTTTGTCCAAGGGCGGTACCAAGTCCAGCAACAACATTTTCAATTCCATTAGAAGCTAAAGCTATAGTATCAGCGTAACCCTCTACTACCACTGCAAATTTTTCATTGAAAATTGCTTTACGAGCATTATGAATGTTATATAATGTCTGATTCTTCTTAAAAATATCAGTTTCAGCGGAGTTTAAATATTTTGGCAAAGAGTCGTCGAGCACCCTGCCACCAAAGGCTATTGGTCGTCCCTTGCTATCAAATATTGGAAATATAACGCGATTACGAAATTTGCAATATAAGCCGCCTTTACTATTTTTGCTGATAATTCCTGTTTTTAGTAGCATTTCTACACTAAAGCCGGCGGCAATTAGCTGATTGCACATCTGATCATAAGAGTTAGCAGCAAACCCTATTTCAAATTTTTGTAAAACTTCGTTATTAAGGCCGCGATTTATCAGGTAAGATCTTGCATCCCTACCCAAGGATTGCCTTAGATTCGCCTTAAATAGTTCGTTAATTTTAGCAACTATTGAGTATTGGTCGTCATTTTTATTATAGGCTTTCTCTTTGGATTCTTGCCAAGGAATCTCTATGCTAAAGTCATTAGCAAGATCAACAACAGCGTCTTTGAACTCCTTGCCTTCTGTTTCCATTACAAAATTTATGGCATTGCCATGCGCTTGGCAGCCAAAGCAATGATAGAATCCTTTTTGATCATTGACGGTAAAAGAGGGGGTCTTTTCATTATGAAAAGGACACAGGCCCATAAACTCCTTGCCATGGCTTTTTAGCTTAACTCTTTTGCTTATGACTTCAGAAAGCAAAATGGAAGAATTCAATTTTTGAGGAAAATCTTTGGCAAAAAATTTCATGTCTATTATATCAACTTAACCCAAGAAGAAGATTGTACCACAACAATATATTAAAAGCAATTATTAAATCAGGTTACAAAACTCCCCAAATTCCATTTAAAGTGGTGAGAATAACTGTAAATACGGCCATCGATAAAGTGGGATTGTTAAATTTCACCAAACCCCTTCTGGCATCGGCCAGACTTGCACAGAGCCAAGCAAAAATTATAAAAAACAGCCCCAAGACTTTAATGTCAGTAATGCCGGCGATATAAATTAGTACTATTAATCCGATTACAAAAAAGGCGGAAGCCTCCCCTATCGTCGACTCATAAAACCTATTTTTTGAAATTTGTTTACCGATTATATAGGAAAACGACTTGGCAACGCCATAAGTTAAAAAGCATAAGCTATGGATTTGTGGCGAAGTGAACCAATATATTGCCAGCATCGCTAATGTAATCCAAAGAATATGTTCGCCATATGACTCGCTGCCATCTTTGGCTTTTAAGGAGGCAAAAGAGAGTTTGCTAAAAAAGCCACCACCTTTTTGTTTTCTGACTAGTTTAACCGCCATATCTAGTATTAAGCTAATAAGGGCTATCAAAACTAGTGTCGACTTAAAAACTTCAAGGCCTACGATTGTTTTTACCAAAAACGAAATAGTAATCAGTAGGTAGAATATTTTTAGAATATTTTTGGCTGATTTTGTCTTCTTAATTATTTTTATCATCACTTTCTTCGTAAATTACAATTTCATTTTCGGTTGAATGACCAAGGTTTTTTCTAGCTTGTTCGTCTAGCAGATCTAGATCCAGAGATTCAAGTCCTATGCCATCCACCCTTAGCTTCCTAGCCTTTATTTCGTTAATTAACTCTTTTTTTGTTAAATCTTGGTTAAGAACTTGGTTTTTTAGCAACATCATCTCGGCAACGCCCTTTTGTCCAAAAAATAGTTTAATTAAAAAATATAATATCAGAACTATGAATGTGAAGTAAGTAATAAACAGGGTTTTGGAGATGCTATATCTTTTAACAAGTCTATATAGTTGCATAGCGGCCAGTTATGGTTAAAAATGTGTAGCAAGCCATGCTGTTAGCTACAAAGTTCTCTTGCGGCATCGACAATGTTTTGAGTTTTTGGTAGGGCAATTCTCTCCAAATTAGCAGCATAGGGTAATGGCGCGTCTACACCAGCCAGTCTTTTTACCGGAGCGTCAAGATAGTCAAAAGCTTCGTCAACCAAAATAGCGCTAATTTCGCTACCAATGCTTGCAAAAGGAAATCCTTCTTCAACATTAATACAGCGATTAGTCTTTTTAACAGACTCAATGATTGCATCTTTATCAAGTGGTCTGATGGTGCGAATGTCAATAACTTCGGCACTGACGCCTTCCCCTTCTAGTATTTCAGCAGCTTCTAATGCATACTTAACCATCAAGCTGTGAGCGGTAATGGTAACGTCGCTACCCTCTTTTAATATTTTTGCTTTACCGATTTCGATTACATGATCATCATCGTACTCTTCTTCAAAAGACAAGCCATAAGTTAGCTCATTTTCTAAGAATATAACCGGATTTGGATCTCTAATCGCAGCCTTTAGTAACCCCTTGCAATCTGCAGCACTGTAAGGTGAGACCACTTTTAACCCAGGTATTGAGCCATACCATGCGGCATAACATTGTGAGTGCTGAGCGCCAACTCTAGATGCGGCACCGTTTGGTCCACGAAATACCATTGGCGAGCTCACTTGGCCACCAGACATGTAGCAAGTTTTTGCTGCCGAGTTGATGATTTGGTCAATAGCCTGCATTGCAAAGTTAAATGTCATAAACTCAACCACCGGCTTTAATCCGCTAAAGGCAGCTCCGACCGCAATTCCAGCAAAGCCATGCTCGGTGATTGGGGTGTCTATCACCCTTTTATCGCCAAATTCATCTAATAAGCCTTGTGTAACTTTGTAGGCGCCATTATATTCAGCCACTTCTTCACCCATAACAAATACCTCGTTATCGCTGCGCATTTCTTCTGCCATCGCTTCACATAAAGCCTCTCTAACTGTAATTTTTCTTAACATATATTTTTAATTTACAATTTTTATTCTTATCTATTCAGCATAAATCTCACTCATCAGCTCTGACTCGTCAGGCTCAGGACTGTTTTGAGCAAACTCGGCAATCTCTTTAACTTGCGCCTTGATGTCGCCCTCGATCTTCTTCAGATCTTCCTCGCTAGCTTTCTTGCTATCTAATATCTCTTTTTTCAAGGAAGCGATCGGATCTTGATTCTTCATCTGATTTAACTCTTCTTTGGTTCTGTAGGTGGCAGGATCAGACATTGAGTGGCCGCGGTAACGATAAGTATCAAATTCTACTAACATTGGCCCCTTACCGGAGCGAACATGGTCTACACATTCTTGACCCTTTTTAATAACTTCAAATATATCCATGCCGTTGATTTTAACTCCTGGGATGTTGAAGCCGGCGCCTCTTTTGTGTAGCTCGTCAGAAGACGAAGATCTTGCCTGGGAGGTTCCCATCGCATATCTGTTATTTTCAATTATAAATAGCACAGGCAGATTCCACAGCTTGGCCATATTGAAAGACTCATAAACTTGGCCCTGATGAGCAGCGCCATCACCAAAGTAACAAAATGTTACATTATTATCGCCGCGATATTTGTCAGCAAAAGCTAAGCCAGCACCAATTGGAACCGATGCTCCGACGATACCGTGACCACCATAAAAATGGTTTTTTAGGTCAAAAAGGTGCATCGAGCCGCCTTTACCCTTCGAAGAGCCGTCTTTTCTTCCCATTAATTCTGCCATTATCGCTTTAGGATCGGAGCCAACCGCAATCATGTGACCATGATCACGATAAGTTGTAATTACCTTATCGCCATCTTTCATAGTAGCCTTCATACCAATGGCAACCGCTTCTTGTCCAATATAAAGGTGACAAAATCCAGCAATCATGCCCATGCCATAGAGCTGTCCTGACTTCTCCTCAAAGCGTCGAATCAGCAACATATCGCGATAAAATTTCAAAAGCTCATCTTTCTTAAATTTCATAATGCCTCGTTATTTAATTTTTTTGTCCTTCTAGCACTTCTTTTGTCTTGCTAAAAAGAAGAAAAGGTTCTCTAATTTTTTTAATTAATTTCATTATATTTCAATTCTAGTTAAAAGTCAAACTATTTTCTTGCATAGATCGCAGCCCATATTTTGCAGTACTTGCTTGCTATCTATTAAGAGAGTCGTAAAATTCCGAGTTTTCATCTGATCCAAACATGCCGGTGACCGATCTAAATAATCCAAGTCCAAGTAGTGTTGCCATTAAGATAATGATGGAATATTTAATAATAGCGCTGATAATTTTTGCTTTTATTAGCTCCGGACTGTTTGATGCTGATAGCTTGGCTTTGGCATTCTTTTTTGCCTCCTGCAGCTCCTCTTGATCCTTTTCCTCTTGCTCTCTAGTGCTTTCTTTTAAAGCCTCTTGATAATTCATTTTTACTTTTGCTGCACCGCCGTTGCTGGCTTTAGCACTTTTTTTCATCAGGCTCATCATAGGATTGGCTTGCGATTTATTATCCTTGTCTTTTGTCATAAATTGAAATTAATTTAAATATTGTTTTTATACTTAACTATTGTAGAATAAAATAGTAGAAAAAATCAAGACTTTTCGATAAGTTGATTAGTGAATGTTAAATAATTGCTCAATATATGATAAATAAAAAAACAGCCATTGTTCTATTTAACCTTGGCGGCCCAGACAAACAGGACTCGGTTGAGCCTTTTTTGTTTAATTTATTTAATGACAAGGCGATTATTTCGCTACCACAGCCATTTCGATTTTTGTTAGCGAAGTTGATATCGAAGCGCCGCAAGAAAACCGCTCAAGAAATTTATTCACATATTGGAGATAAGTCCCCGATCTATGAAATTACCAAATCACAAGCAGATTCACTTGAAAAAGAGCTTTCTTACGCTGGTAATTTTAAGACGTTTATCGCCATGAGATACTGGCAGCCCTTTGCCAGAGACGCTGTAGCTAAAATTGCTAAATATCAACCCGATGAAATCATATTTCTACCTCTATATCCGCAATTTTCAACTGCTACCACCGCCTCTTCCTTTGATGATTTTATGGCGCAGCTTAAAAAGGCAGGTATTGGCGCTAGCACCGATCCAAAAGCAGAAGAGATCCCGATCAAGAAGGTTTGTTGTTATTTTGATGATGATGAATTTATATTATCTCACGCCAAGATGATAAAAAAAGAAATTCAAAAGCAGTCTTTTAGTAACCTTGAGCAGTTTCGAATCTTATTTTCAGCCCACGGCCTACCGGAAAAAATAGTTAAAGCGGGCGATCCTTATGTTTTCCAAGTAGAAGCTACCGCTAAAAAAGTTATGGCTAAATTACACGAATTACTAGCTAAAGATGGCGCTTTTCAGCTAAAACTGCCAAGCAGCGCTGAAAATATTGCTAAAATTGACCATCAAGTCTGCTATCAATCCAAGGTTGGGCCTTTGAAATGGACTAGTCCTAGCCTTGACGATGAGATAAAAAGAGTGGCTGCCGATAAAAAAAGTCCGGTTATTACGCCAATCGCCTTCGTTTCTGAGCATTCAGAGACTTTAGTTGAGCTTGATATCGAGTATAAAGAGCTAGCAGATGGGCTTAAGATCGAAAAATATACCAGAGTCCCAGCTTTAAATGTTGACGGTCACTTTATAAAATCAATGACTAAGATTATTAAATCAGTAGCTACTCAAGATGCGGGATTTTTTGTCGGTTGCAAAAAAGGTAGAGCCTGTCCGCAAAAATTTGCTAAATGTCGCAATCCACAGGAATTGATTGTTGAATCATCTTAGTCAATTAAATCGCTAAGGTCCAAGGACGGAATCACTATTTGTTCTCGCATTTTACTGTCCCAGTCTTCTTCTAATTTGCGTCTTTTGTTAGCTATCAGCTCGCTACTTTTTTTATAAGGGGTCTTGTCTTGGTTGGCTTGATAATACTCCTTTTTCTCTTTTTCGTAAATCTCAATCAATCTTTCGTTCAATCCTAGATCGTTTTCTGCAACTAAAAAATCCACTCCCAACACATCCTCTATCTCATCATTATATAACGCGCAAATATAATAATAAACCTCGTCACTTGGGAATTTTGATTTTTCCGGATGGTCTTTGACATAATTTAAAAATGATTGACTAACTTCGGGGTCGAACTGTTGCAGTTGCCAAGAATCCTCGCCATTAATATTTTTACGCGCTAAATTCATCAGGTAATCAAGCAACTGTCCGGTCAGGTGTTTTTTTGGACCCTCCTCTTCTAGCTCTTCATAATCATCTTCATTATTAGCGTCTAGCACATCGTCAGTTAGTTGATCTTCTGTCATTTTACTATATGCCATGGTGAGTTATGTCGTTGACTATTGTTGTTTGAATGTAATCATGACATAACAGATATATTTTGCAAGAAAAAGTTGTTAGTTGCGTTAAGCTCTACTGTCTTTTGTTAGGCCTTGAGCACCAGTTCCCTGTGCGTATGGATCTCCTGGTGATGCGGATGGCATCCTTTCGCCACCTTCTTCTCTTCTTTTTCGTGGAAGAGTTGGGGCTCTGCTAGTAGTGGAATGTCGTTGTCTTGAAAACCCTCCTCCTGCCCCAGCGGTATTGGCTCTTGGTCTTGCTGGCGCTCCGCCACTGGCCATCATAGCACGAGCCCGAGGTCCATTTATATAATCATCGTTTCCGCCACTGGCCATCAGGGCTATAGCTTCAGGTCCGTTCATGTAATCAGCTTCGCCACCTGTCGCCGCCACAGCAGTACTAGCTCTTGGTCTTGGTGCTATTGCAGCTTCTCGCGCTTGTTCCGCATCTGCTTTTTCTTTTTCTTCAGCTCTTTCTGCTTCGACTACCGCTTCTATTGAGGTAATTGCAGCCTTATGTTCTGCGATACCTGCCTGCAATTCTTCAATTTCCGCTTCGACAGCAGCTTGCTGTGGTAGTATTTCTTCATTTAGTGTATGTTGAATTCTCAATTGTGACTCTAGTAGCTTTGCGTTTTGCTCACCATGAAGCCGTATATTACCTTGTATTGCCGCTAATTGCCCTTTCAGCTCGCCTAGATGTGTATCAATGTCATTAAATGCTACGTCGAGGAGTTCTGGCTCCTGATGTGCCGAAAGCTCCTTTGATGAGCCACCAATTTTATAGTTTACTACTTGTCCTCTGCCTAGTAGCGTTAGTTCGTCCGCTGTCTCTATGTCCTCTGCTTTTTGAGCTGTAATTGGTGGATTCAGTACAAATAATTTGGTTTTAGTAGGATTGCTTTGACTAGCGATTAAATAATGCGTAACATTACCTTGAGCATTTTGAACAAAACGAAGGTTGCCCGTCTTAGTAGCGCCTCTAACCTCACTATCCCAGCTCGGAAGGATGCCTTGAATCGCGCGCTCAACTTCTGTCTTTTCCGCTTCTAATTCAGCATTGCTAGCACCTAATTGCGCTACTGCACTTTGATTGAGTGACAAATCCCTTGTTGCTTCTGCTGATTTTTGCACCAAGTCCCCAAGCTTAGCGGGTAGCTCTACCTGTTCTTTAAGCATTTTAAGCATCAACCGCAACCTTTCTGTTTGCAGTTCTACAAGGGCGGTAAAGGTTTTTGTACCTATATGAGCATTTTCACCCAATTCCAGTTGTTCCGTTATAAAAGTACTATCCTTTGGGCTATTTTGAACGCTATCATGTTTTGAATCGTCACATAACACTGCCACCCCTCCTTGCTGTAGCCCGCTTACCTGCAGTTGTAGCTCCATCATATCTCTTTTATCGCCGCCAATATATATATATTCATACTGCTGGCTTAGATCAGGATTGACTATATTTCTTGCTGCTGTAAGATTTGCAAGTGTTTCCTGAGTAAGCTGCTCTTTTCTTGCAGAAGGCGCCTTAGTTCGTGCCGTAATTTCAACGATCTTTTGTTTGGCTATTTCTGCGGTAGTATCTGGTGAGAATTGTATAACTCCCGTAGTCTGATCTATGACTTTAGATCTAAAATATTGTGGCGGATTATCTGTACTATCGCCACTAACAACGTGAATTCCGGGCATATGAGTTGCTGCTCCGTATCCTGCAAGACTATGAACCCTAATGCCGTTATCAAGAAGTGCTTGTTTGGCAACTAAAGCGTTGCCATAGGTAGTAACATGAGTTGAAATATTATTTCTTTTAAGCTCTCCAACAAAAAACTTTAGATATGCTGGATTGGCAATGATACTTCTTCCAACTAGATCTTCACCTGGCCCAGTTCTTTTCTCCATATAAGTAGCATAAGCTTCTTCAACTTTTTTATAACTGATTCCAGCGGGGTACAGGTTGCTCAATTCTCCGCCTTGTCTTTCTGTTTTATGATAATGTCTCTTGGTTTGAGTATGATCAAAATCAAAGTGATACGACGTTCTTTCTGCAGCCACAAGGGTTTCTACATAAGCTTCAATTGCCACCTTAAATGCATCAAATTCTGGATCTGCATAAACTACTCCTTCAGCCTCTCTCTGTGCCCATGCAGTTGCTGGATCCACAGGTCTACCTGAAGCTTCGTATACTGCGTCAAAAGGCGGTTGAGAGCCACCTCCCGCCATGTCGGAATTTGCCACGTCCACCTCTATTTCTGCATAAGTAGAGTCGCCGCCTTCAGCACCAATGCCCGCAGTGCCGCCCACTGCATACATAGGAACATTAGCCGCAGTCGTTGTTTGATTAGCTCTTGCTTCGTATGTATATCCACCCACAGACGCTGCATTAGAGCGCCCCGTAAGCGCCATAGGAGGAGTAGTATCATACAATGCATCACCCGCCACTTCTTGCGACGGTGACGCCTGGACAGTTGCGAAATTGGCACATAAGCTTTGAAATAATTGAATTACTTCTTGTTTATGATCCTCTTTACCTTTCTTGATACTAACGACCACCTCTCTTGCTGGTAGTAACGCAAGGCATCCAGTTAGTGTATCTTTATAAGGGGCTAGCATTCGGATACAATCATCCGTAGTCCTTTCTTTGTTGATCGTTTCTTCGCCTAGTATCGTAGATGTAGCTTTATGTAAATAATCAATTGCTTTGAACTCTCTTTTCGATTTCTTAGCTCCTGTCGATGATTGTGCTTTAACCATTCTTGATAATCCGTTGGCAAGATCAATGATTCCATGTTCTTTGGCATCTCTAGTACCGGTGGAAGGAAGGCTAAGATTTGCTTTGATTAGTTCAAGCTGTCGTTTTATGACATGACCAATTTCTAACATTGGCACAGTTCTTATCTCCAATTCTTCTGAGAAAGTTCCGGTGACTGGGTTTAAACTTATTTGTTTATCTTGTGTAATTATTGTGATGTTGATAGGGGCTTCTGTGAAAGTACGATCACCTATTGTTATAGATTGAGTCTCTTTATCAATATCAATATCGAAAGATTGTAGATCTCCTTTCTCAATTTCGAGATCACCTATCATAAGTTTTGTGACTTGACTTGCTTCAACAGGCATTCCCAGCTCCTTAATTGTATCATTTAAATATTCATCTAATTTCATATCTTAAAAATTAATTAATAATTTGTCTTTAACTACAGTATAGCATATTTTATTACTTGATACAATATAAATATAAAAAATTAAATATATTGTACCAAAACATGCTTACAATAGCTTTATACCGTCGTTTGCTGTTCGTCGTCTGCAATTCCGGCTAGCCTTCTACTAGCGGATTTACCTTCTTGTTGTGCTGGACCCATAATTCCGGTTGGTGCGCGCTTTTTGCTTTTTTGCGCTCGTAGTTTTGCGCTAGCGACACCCATTCCAGCTCTCCATTCGACCGCAGCATTTGCTTCTTTTTGCCTAGCTTTTTGCTTGCTGCTAACTTGTGCTCTTGTGCCCCCTTCTCTGGCGGCCTGCATTCTTGCAATATGTCTTTGTTCTGCTGTCGGTTTTTTTGCTGCTGATCTGCCGCCGCTCATTGCAGCATCTTCTTCAAAAACTGTCGCAGCTAACACCGCAGGATTCATGTATAAACCGCCATCTTCTTTCGCGCTTGATCCAGGAGGTGTAGTATTTCTTGCTGGAAGTGGTGGTGGATTATTTTTAGCTTCGACAAAAGCCTCTCTTCTCATTGTTCTTCTTGGAGGGGGTTCAGGGGCTGTTTTTTGAATCGCTACCGCTATAAAATCTTGAGCCGCTGTAATACTTCTTGCAGAAACCGCTTCACCTTCTAATTTATCTATTTGAGATTCTTTTTCTTCTCCCGGTTGCAGGGCGCTAATGATATCAGCAAATATCGCCGTAATCACCGTTTTTCTTTTGTCTTGTTTACCACCTTTTCTGCCCAACAAGCCGCCGACCTCTTTTTTTGTGAGTTGATCTCGAATTTGCGTAGTATCGATATCTGCTTTATCGGCGCCAGCTATTTTTAAGCTATCGACAATATTATTTATAGCCTCGAGATCTTGATCCGAATATTGACCATTTTTCTTATGATTACCTATTAGTTCCCTAATTTTGGCAGCATTATCCTTTATTGCGATTTTCGTTTCTTCAGTAAAGGCTTCATCAATCGATTCATAGGTGCGATCCATTTTAATATCAATTATAGTTATTAATAAACTTCCTTATAATTTCATTATAACATATTTTTGACATTAATGCAATTATATATTACAATATTAATTTATGTATCGATATGATACGAATTTTTAAGGCAGTTTTTATAAAATGATTAAAAATAGATGAGCTATTACCAAGGCCTTAGCTTTTCAGCAGGCTAAAGCAAGCTAAAAAGCGCCCAGCATCTAGCAATAAGAAGAAATTAGCAGATAATTTTCTTAAGATATTTTGTTAGCTATTATAGATCAAGCACAATACGGCGCGGATCCTCAAGTAACTCTTTGATTCTAACCAGGAAAGTAACCGCTTCCTTGCCATCAATGATTCTGTGATCATATGAAAGGGCAAGATACATCATTGGTCTGATCTTGATTTCACCATTAACAACCATTGGTCTTTCTTGGATTTTATGCATACCCAAAATAGCAGATTGTGGCGGGTTAATGATCGGAGTTGACATTAGTGAGCCATAAACACCACCATTTGAAATGGTGAAAGAAGCGCCAGTTAGGTCAGAAATTGCCAATTTACCGTCTCTAGCCTTAGTACCAAGCTCTACAATTCCTTGCTCGATACCAGCTAGGTTTAAATGATCCGCGTCTCTAAGGACAGGAACAACCAAGCCTTGTGGTGAGCCAACCGCAACACCAATATCATAGAAGTTTTTGTAAACAATTTCATTACCTTCAATTTCAGCATTAACCGCTGGGATTTCTTTTAAAGCACTGAGGCAGGCTTTAACAAAGAAAGACATGAAGCCTAATTTAACGCCATGTTTTTTGATAAAGTGATCTTTATATTCCGCCCTTAATGCCATAACGTTAGTCATGTCAACTTCGTTGAAAGTAGTCAAAATTGCCGCAGTATTTTGCGATTCTTTTAATCTTTCAGCAACTTTTTGACGAAGCTTAGACATTCTAACTCTTTGCGTTGGCTTTGCACCAGCCGTAGCAGCTACCGCCGCACCAGCATTAGCGCCACCAGATGCCACTGCACCAAGAACATCGCCTTTAGTCACTCTACCATCTTTGCCAGTACCAGCAATTTTGCCAGTATCGATGTTATTTTCAGCTGCAATTTTCTTCGGAGCTGGTGATAGTGGATGATCTTTGCCACTAGCTGCCGCCGGAGTCGCCGCCGCCGGAGCAGCTTCTTGTGTTTTTTCTTCAGTTTTTGCCGTTGCATTACCAGCAGCACCCTCTTCCATTAATGCAATAATGTCGTCAATAACAACTGTATCGCCTTCGCTAACTTTGATTTCGGTAATTGCACCATCAGCAGGAGCATTAACTTCCAAAGTCACTTTGTCAGTTTCTAATTCCACAATTAGTTCATCAGCTTTCACCGCGTCACCTTTTTGCTTATATAATTGTGCAATAGTTGCTTCAGATACCGATTCACCTAAGGCTGGAACCTTTATTTCAGTTGTCATTTTACTATAAAAAAATTAATTATTAGTCAATAACACTATTATATAGTATAAATTTATTTTTTCAATAAAAATCGCAAAAAAAATAGTAAATATTTTACGTAAGATAGTTCTGTTACAATGTCTGTTATCAGAAATGCCTCAGTGCTAGTATTCGGTTTTTAAAAGCTTTATCTGCTGCTTTTATCTCCGCCTCGAGAATTTTGATCTCTTAAGGCATCGGCAAAAGGGTTCCATGAAGATGTGTCAGGTACAGACTCTTCTCTGGACCTTAGATCTTCAGCAAAAGGGTTGTGACTTTGATCTTCGCGCCTTCGTTGAGGGGCTGCCCCCCTTGCTCGAGCGGCTGTCAATAGCGGATCCTCTGTTCTTTTATCATCGGAGCCCCGTTCCAGAAAGGCGCCAAATGGATTAGTGCCTTCGAATGCCGCTTCAGCATCATGTTCGCCAAATGGATTTGTTGCTGGGCCTTTCCGTTTCGGATTACCTCTCAAATGAGCTGCTAGCTCTGGTGTAAATTCTTCGTATACGCCATCCGGTTCCGCTACATTGCCAGGATCGACAAAAGGGTTGCTTGCACTGGTTGCTTCCGGCATATGCTCAAATGGATTAGTGTTAGGGTTTAGTTCTCTTAGAGCTTTCTCCCTGTCGTATATTCTTGGGGGCAATGGTGGCGGCGCTACTTCCTCAGGATTCTGAGGGTATAGATATCTATAGTCATGAGGCGCCTTCTCTGCTGGCTCAGGGTCTACAGACCCTAGGGGTAGTGGAGCGATTCTTCCATTGGGCATTATATTGTCGTAATTTGGTGCTAAGCCCGTGCCTGCCGGAACGTCCTCTAGAAGGTCATAGAGAGCTTCCTTGGTCTCAGTGCTTGCTGTCCCATCATGCATACCTACTTGATGTCTTTGCTCCAATATTATCGCTTGGTACACTCGGCCTATAGCGGCAATATTTTCTATTTTAAGGTCCAAGGGCCTTTCAAGATGAGCGTAGTTATCAGGCGCCTTTATTCCATTTGGATTGCGACCATTGTTAGCTTGTTTAATTATGTAATAAGCTATTACGTCATCTGAAAAGGTGTTTAGCTGGGGGTGATCAGTTTTAAGGTTTGATATGACTCTAGCAAAGTCTCTAAATTTTTGATTACTATCAATCTCATTAATGGGTATTGGGACCTGCCCCGGAAAGGTTGCGGAAGACATAGTTACTTGTGTTAAAGTTAAAATTAGATCTTTATCTTAATAAGAGTTTACAACTTTTTAGTTATTTTGCTACTTGCATTTAGTTAAAACACTCATCGCTGTTGCAAAATGAAAATTAGGTTGTGAAAAATACTATTCTAAATGTGTTATTTGGTACGATTACCGACCCTGTCAGGCAGAAATTATTTGAAAAAGGCGGCGGGCAGTCCCGCTATAGAGAGATAAATGAATAACGCCAAAATTACCAATAACTGTTATTGTTAGCTCAAAGCTTCCTTAACAAGAGCCTCTTGCTCTTGCTTATGATAACTAGCATAGCCAGTTGCCGGCGAAGCGCAAGCTACACGACCAACATATTTTGGTCTTGGATTCTTACTTTTTGCTTTAATTGCCGCTGCTTCGATATATTCTTCGATGAATTTCCAAGCACCCATATTTTTAGGCTCTTCTTGACACCAAATTACCTCGGCATTTTTATATTTTGCCAATTCTTTAACAACCTGCTCTTCAGCAAAAGGATAAAGTTGCTCCATACGAATGATGGCGATATCATTTTTCTTCGCTTCTTGTCTTGCTTCAAACAAATCATAGTAAACTTTACCGCTACATAAAACTACTTTCTTGATTTTATCATCAGCAGCCAATTTACTATTGTCAGCCAATACCTCTTGGAAGTTTTTATCAGTGAAATCCTCAATTTTACTAACCGCTAAGCGATGACGTAGCAATGATTTTGGCGACATGATGAATAAAGGCTTGCGATCCTTGCTGTGAATTTGTCGACGCAGTGAGTGGAAGAAGTTTGCTGGGCAAGTAATATTGCACACCCTTAAATTATTATCGGCGCAAGCTTGTAGATATCTTTCCAGCCTTGCTGAAGAGTGCTCTGGGCCTTGGCCTTCATAACCGTGAGGTAACAAGGACACTAAGCCAGACTTTCTTAGCCATTTAACTTCTGAAGAAGCAATAAATTGATCGAAAATGATCTGCGCACCATTGGCAAAATCACCAAATTGCGCTTCCCAAATGGTCAAGGTATCAGGAGCAGACAAAGAATAGCCATACTCAAAGCCAAGAACGCCATATTCAGACAATACTGAATCATGAACTTCGTAATTTACCTTATCACTAACTGGGTCAAAGATGTTATGTCTTGAGCCATCCTTGCCATCATGCAAGATAGAATGGCGATGTGAGAAAGTTCCGCGACCAGAATCTTGTCCGGTGATACGAACTGGATAACCTTCGTCTAGCAATGATGCAAAAGCCAGAGATTCACCAGCTGCCCAATCAATAGTCTGCCCTTCTTCAACATTTTTCCTTTTAAGATCAAGCTGCTTAACAATTTTCTTGTTAGCATTAAAACTTTCTGGTACGTGAGTGATTTTATCAATCAATTCTAGTAGCTTTTTCTTCGCCACAGCCGTGTTTGGCGTTTTATTATCACCATCAACGATATGTGACCAGTCTTTTTTCAGCCAATCAGCCTCTTTAGCTTCATATTTTTCCGCTAAATCAAACTCGCAAATTAATTTTCCTTCAAAATCTTTGATCATCTTATCATGCTCTTCCTTAGAAATAACATTGTCATTTAGAAGTTGTGCAGAATAGATTTTTTCCAGAGTTGGGTGCTGTTTGATCTTGGTATACATCACTGGCTGCGTGTATAAAGGTTCGTCACCTTCATTATGACCATAGCGACGATAACAAACTAAATCAATAACGATATCTTTTTTGAATTTTTGACGAAAATCAGAAGCAATACCAGCAACCTTAACCACCGCCTCAACGTCATCACCATTAACATGGAAAATCGGCGCATCAATCATTTTTGCCAAATCCGAAGCATATTTCGTACTTCTAGAATCGGCAGGGTTAGCAGTAAAGCCAACCTGGTTATTCACAATAATGTGAATCATGCCGCCGGTATTGTAGCCTTCAAGTCCATTCATCACTAAGTTTTCTGCCACACTACCTTGGCCAGCAAAAGCAGCATCGCCGTGAACTAAAATTCCAAGCGCCTTGCTTCTGGCTGTGTCGCCCATTTTATCCTGACTAGCGCGAACTCTACCAGCAACAACTGGATTGGCTGCTTCTAGATGTGAAGGGTTAAAAGCTAGCGATAAATCAATCTCATTGCCAGCAATTTGTCTAGTCGAAGCATAGCCCATGTGATATTTAACATCACCAGATTTGGTTACGCTTTTTGGGATACCGGGAGTGCCTTTAAACTCAGCAATCATTTGGCGATAAGGCTTACCCATAATTCCTGTTAGGGTATTTAAGCGCCCTCTATGCGCCATGCCGATCACGATCTTTTTGACGCCATCTTTAGCTGACGAGTCGATAATTTTTTCTACCGCATTAACATAAGAATCACCCCCCTCTACCGAGAACCTTTTGGCACCAGGGAATCTCTTATGCAAGAATTGCTCAAACTTTTCAGTTCTAATTACTTCACTTAAGATCTTCTTTTTCTCATCATTGCCAGTTTCTTTTAGCAATTCTTCAGCAGTAGCGCCGCTAAGCCATGATTTATGCTCTTGATTGCCAATATATTCGAATTCAGATCCTACAGAACCAGTATATAAGCGATTCAAGCGGTCAACAACTTGAGAAATCTTAACCTTTGAAAGACCTAAGATGCCATTAAGTTCGACCTCTTTATCTAAATCTTCATCGCCAATGCCACAATTTTTCGGATCGATCTCCGCAACATAATTAACCTTAGCAAGCTCTAAAGGATCAAGTCTGGCCGCTAAATGACCATATCTTTGATAAGCGATAATTAAATTGGCAACTCTTAAGTTAAGATCAGTTTTTGATTGTGATACTGCCGTTTTTCCAGCTTTCGCAGCATCATTTGCCGCTTCTTTGGCATAGTTTGAAATGTCATATTTAGTGCCGCCAACAACTTTTAAGTCTCTTCTCGCCCAAGCTGGCCCTTTGTAATCAGCTAAAATCGCTTGCAGCTCTTGCTCATTGTCTTCAAAGAACTTAATCCAGCTTTCATCAATGGATAGCGGATCAGATAAGTATTTTTGATATAATTCTTCGATAAAAATAATATTAGTACTAAAATATTCCTGTGTTTGCACTAAATTATTGCTTAAATTTTCTTTAGACATAGTAAATTTTATTTATAAAAACCAAATATTGTAATTATAGCGCCGCTCCAGTAAAATGCAAGTAAAAATGCCCGTCTAGTTTCGACCTCTGCTTTGAGGCTGTTGAAAAGGTTCTGCTGTGACGTGGGAAGCTGATGATTTAGGCGGTCTTTCGATTGGAGCCTGCTTTAAAAGACGTCTATTGGTATTGCAGGCGTAAAGTAAGGCATCTTTTATCAGCTCTCTAGTGTCTTCATTGGCGTCAATAGCCACAACTGAAGATTGCACAAGTAGCTCTTCTTCTTTTGCGCGACTCATTGCTAGTGTAAAACTGTCGCAATGACTAGCGCAATCGAGTATTGGACCTTCTATTTTCATTGCGCCTCCCGTCATGCATCCGATTTTTGTCGCTGCTAAGTATTGTCCAAACTCACCCTCTTCGCTTCGTGCCTTATTATTTATCTGAGCAATTTTAAAAAAAATATCTTCGTACAGTGCGGCCTTATGACATCCCGCTGCGGTATAAGAGGTGTTAATCATTTTTTCAGCGCCGTCAAAATCCTTTTTTAAGAGCTTTTCAAAAGCTGCAGAGTAGTACACCGCTGATAGCATTCCTCGATAACCTTCGGAAGAGGTTCTGCTAATATTTGCATCGATAAATTGTCGAGGAGCGTCTTCGTAAGCTTCGTAATGTTGATCAGCGATGATACAGCCAATTAACTCTCTAATATCTGATTTATCGCCTTCGGGACGACTACTTTGGTTCAAATAAGTTTCGATAGTGGCTCTATATGCGGGGTCTTTTAACTTTTTGCGTATCGCAGTCATGGCCCAGGATGGATCTGTATAACTAGCTCCGTCTTCCATAATGCCACATGCTGCACGTATAACCATCGATCCAGCTATTTTCTCAGTTGGATCTTTGCCATCAATAGATCCAATCCTTCTAATTGTTGATAGTGCGCTTATTAAGCTTTCTTCTGCTGGTTTTCTGGGTCTTGCTGTGCTACTCATAAAAAAATGATTAATTAAAAATATCTCTTATACTTTAATTATATCAAATTTTTAGAACTAATGCAAATAAAAAATATTTATGTATTATTATGATACATAATAACTTGCTACATCAAAACCTCTTTTTCTGTCCTGAGTTTTGGATTGTCGGTTTTAGGACTTGTCGTTATAGCGCTCGGCGCTTTTGACTGTGTTGTAGTTGTCCGGTCTGCAATTTCAGGAAAGAGTCTTTTATCGGCAGCTGCCGAGTTGCTATATCCAGGCCTGAATTACATCTTGCGGTCGGCGTTGCAATCTTGCTGCTGAGCGCTGCGCGACCTCTATTCCTTCGGCGTTTGGCTGGCGACCCTCTTTTTGACTTCGTAGCTTTTGTAGGTCGAAGAAGAATTGATCATTTTTTTGCTGAGCCTCTGCCACCAGTTCTGGCCCGGTAATTTGAGTATCATAATTTTTGCACCATTCTATCTGGCACTGTCATTGCTTTATCGACCCTACTCGCTATCATTTTTTGCAAGACCGGATTTCTAGTATTTCGATAGTGCGATCTTAGGCTTGTCCTGATTCTAGGATCATTCTTGCATAGCCTATCGACACCATGGTCCCTTGAATTGAGGTGTTGCATTAGATCAAGTGCTCGCTCTTCAAAGCTTAAGCCAGCGCCATCTTTAATATAGGCAATAGATTGCTCTTGAGGGCTAGTAGGATTGTAGTGATTGTGATGAGCTTGTTCTATTTGCGCCTGAACCAAGTAATAATCATCCTGGGAGGTTAAGGCTGTTATTTTTTGCGGATTAGGTCGGCAGCTTGTGCTATTTTCTAGCCTTTCTATTTTTGCCACTAAGCGCACATGGTCAGCTAAGTTAGCAATAGTCTTTTCGCCGATAGTCATTTACTATATATTTCTTAATATCTACTATAAATTTAATGTAAATATTTTACTTCACAAGCAAATGATCACTAAAGATGTTGCTATTGTTTGAAAAAAGACCAGATAGGGTTGGTAGCGGAGGAGGGATTTGAACCCCCGACCAACGGATTATGATCCCGCTGCTCTACCGACTGAGCTACTCCGCCATAAGCATCAAATATGATAATTGATAACTCATTTTTACTATTTTAACGGTAATTTTTCAAAAAATCAAGCAAAATCTCTAGCCAGGATCTTATATTGACCTTTTGCTGTTTTTCTAGCAATAGTCCGCAAAGGTCTAAAGCGATGTTGGCGATGTTTTTTAACCATCTTGAGCGTTAAAACTTTGTTTTGGTCGATGCGACTCCCTAATTTTTAAAAATTAACATAAATTTATTAAATAAAGTTGATATCTGTGGTACTGCTAAAATGAACTACGTTCAAAACTATTATAGCAATTAATATTATAAAAGGTCAAGAGTTTTTTATAAAATTTGTAAAAAAAGCTGCAAAGCCTCTAAAATAGTGAATATAGTAACAAAACTACGCTCAAACTAGCTTAAAACAAGGCTCTACGCGATAAAAAGATCGATAAAATAGGCGATAAATACTGTATCATAATAATACAATATTATATAAAAAAATATAATTTAATTTATTTCTTGGCAAAATACTCAAAATATGTTATAATATAGATAAGAGACAAAAAACAGAGTTTTTAATGGTTTTTTGCCAACAAATATTAATTAATTATTTAATTATGTCAAAAAGAGGTGAGTCAGAGATACCAATGGAGGCGAGAATGAGGTCGGCAGCTTTAGGAGCGGCGACAACTTTGGGTATGAGAAATTATTACAAGCCTGAACTGCGGGCGCAGGAGGGTGAAGGTCTTTATGTGGAGCCGGCCGCACTTGGTAATGCTGCGAATTATGACATGGCAGCAGCTAACCTTCCTGATTTCCTGGATAAATTAGAGCAAATTAGTTCAGGTGAGCAAAAGGGTACGGACGTCGAGGGTCGTATGGTTAATAAATATATCATTGATGCAATGGAGCAAGAATATGGTAAGCAGGCTTATTTGGATGTTGCTTCAAGGCTGCTTGGATTAACTAAGCCTCAGGTGATAGCGCAAGATAAATTTATTACCGCAATTAGGGAGGCGGTCCAGGATGAGACTAAGGCAGGTCAGGGTGCCAGTCTAATTGGTAATGCCATTTCTTCCACTGATCCTGATCCTAATGTTATGCCGGAAGTTGCAGCTCGTCTCGGCCCAGCTATCAATGAATATGCGCAAGCTGTACCCGGAGCAAATATAGGGGTCATCGTTGATCATATGAATGATGTAGTGCAACGAATGGGCGGTAAAAATGATTCTGCTTTAGCTAATGTTATGGCGGGTCAGTCTCAGCAGCGCGCTCCTCAGGTGATGATGGGTGCTGCTGCTTGGGCTGCGGCTCGGGCTGGCCAGCTTTCGCATTCTGCAACTGAGAGTCGAGAAGGTAGAGAGTCAAGCAAAGGCTCGTCCCCTCCAGACCAGGGTTATAGTGGCAGCAGAGGCTCCAGTCTTGAAGGTGATACTACTGGTTCTTTGCGTTTTAGAGCTCCAAAGCTCAGAGCCGCTACTGCTAAGGATCGAATAAAAGAGGCACATGAGGAGTTGTGCAACGAGCTATCTAGTTTTGTCACAGATGCCCTTGAGACGAGAGGGCGGCTATCTCGCGGTGGCAATCATGAAATAGAAGGCGTTGAAATAGAAGGCGTTAATATTAAAGTTAATATTACAAAAACTGCTGATGGTACACTTTCTTCGCCTAGTAAATATCAAGTGCAGGTTGCAGGTTATAGGGTTGAAATGAGCAGAAGCAAAGGCGAAAGTGGATATAGTGATTTTACATCAGAAATAGTTTCAGGTGGTACTGGTGCAACAGTGGAGGGAGCCAATGAAGCGGTAAAAGCAATCAAAGAGGTGCGTCCAGCGCTGAATTACACACAATTAGAGAGCGGCGGCGGGGTTAATGTAAAAGCTCTGAAAGAGGCTCAGAGGATGTCAAAGGAGAGGTATGGGCCCAGGGCTGGGAACCCTGAAGCAGGTAATTCTCCAGAAGGTGCATATGCTGTTGCGACCGCGCGGGAGCATGCTACTGTCCAAAGAGGCGACGAGAACTGGTCAGTACCATTAGAAGGTGGAGGAGCGTCACAACCGAGCCGAAATGGAACCCATGAATGGGTACCGCGTGGCGGATTTGGAGAGCCACCACGCCAAAGTTCTACTAGTCCAGGTCAATATCAAAATGTAACGCCTAGACAAGATGGCTGGGCAAAAATAGTGACTGAGCGAGCAGCCGCCACAAAAGGAGGCGGCGGCCGAGGAGATTAATAACACAATCACAAACTGGATAATATTATGATTGACGCAGAACAAGAATTAGCAAAAAGCTTCGGTAGAGCTCTTCGATATGAGATTTCGCAACTCGCTCGTCAAATGCAAGGTGAAACTGGCGAAAAGTTGAAGCATAAAAAGCCCGTGCCAAAAAGTGAAGCAAATCCAACCGCTCAATTTGTTAGCTCCTGTGACCCTGAGGTCAGTCAATTAGGTTTTGCAGAGATCGCTTTACAATTTACTCGGGATTTTCTCACTCAAGATCGCGGTACAACTACGCAGTTTTTAGATTGTGTTTTACAAGGTGCGGGACCGTCGCTTAGTAGCGGCCTTCAAAGAGGCAGTCAAAGAGGCAGTACTAAAGTTAGAAAACAAGGTCAAGTTAAGCTGTTACTAGAGGCTCTCACCAAGTTACATGATCCTGATCAAGCTTCTCAAGCTATTGAGACCGATATTATTGATGCTAGTTATATTGAAGGGTCTTGGCCTGTCGCTAATTATTTCCAGCAACTCGTCGCTGCAGCTAGGTCAGCGCCGCCTAATCAAGTTTTGATATTTGTGGACAGGCCGGGTGACAGAGTGGAATCTATTGCCGCCGCTGAAACAGGTCTGAACATTTTTCTTGATAAAAATCCGGATCTTGTTAATTATATAGGCGCTAAAATTCATAGATCAAGCAGTGAGGAAATCAAAGCTGCGACAAGCGATCCAGGTGTTGAGTTGGTGCTCTCTCCTGCTCCGGGAAATATATATCGCAATAGCTATTACAGGGTTAAAGTTGGGCTAGAAGAGGGTGGAAATAGGCAGGAGGTTTTTGCTTTAAGTAGCGGCACCGGTAGCAAAAGTCCGGAAGTGAGGCATAAGGATGGCCCCCTTGCTATATCTAAAAGTGGCCTTGCTTTTGTTGAAAATAAGGGTATGGATATAGACGCTAGAAGATTTTTGCAGGCGGCAAAGGCCTTTGCTAATTTCAGCATTAAAAAATTTCAAGCTGTTACAGCTTATGCAGGTAGGCCTGTGGAACCAACTGTGGCAGATGGTCGTGATCCCGCCACTCCTAGCCCTGTTGCATCTCTTGGTTCTGAAGAGGGCGGGTCACCTGCCCCTATTCAATTAGCGGCAAGCTCACGTAAAATGGATGGGCGATGATGGTTTTTTTTAAAATTCTTACAATTTTATTAATTTTTATGTTTCATATCAATACAAAATAGTATAAAACAATAAAAATATTGCAATAAGTCACAAAATAAGCTATAATAAAGTTAAGAGGAATTATTTATATATTAATTAATTATATTAGTTATGTCTAGAAATACTAGCGAGGTGGATGAGAAGATGAAAGAACTTGTTCTTGAAGGACAAGCTGACATCAAGTCTCTTGTTGGAATGTTCAATGCTAAAAAGGTCACGCCGCCAGAGTTTCTGGAAGCGAAATATCCAAAAGATGGATCTAATCTTAAGTATGTTGTAAATAATTGTAATAATAAACTAGCTGCTGCTAAATATGCCGAGGAGTCTCTTTCTAAACTGAGAGGAAATCTTGCAATGGATACGGCGCAGTCAATTGACAAGCTAGTAAGTGATTCTGAAGTTGGTGCTTTCCGAATGGATGATAGGACCCCTGGACAAGCTTCCAACACTGATCTTGGTTACCATATACTAAGGTTGCAAGTTTTTATCGCAGCGGCAAGTGTGAAAAACGATATCGAGGCAAGGTCAAGAACTGATATTCAGCTTGTGCCAAAAAGAGAAGGCGTAGAAAGGCCACTTCACAACAGGGCATTGGCAAGAGGTCAGGCTCAAATGCTTTTGGCTATTGCAGGAGTTGATGAGGCTATTGAGCTCGCCCAAACTGGAAAGTTTAAGCCTGTGGAAGTGGCCCTTGGTTTGTTTTTGAACTGTGACAGACGTACTCATTTAGCTAATTTAGGGTCATTAAAAGAGCTTCCAGCCGTCGCTTTTGAATATGCTAAGCAATTTTGTAAAACGCTTTCAGGGGATGATAAAAATAGCGTGCCAATTCGTTCTGCCATTGCTCAAGCTATTGATGATTACGCACGTAGTAATCGATTTAAAAGCGCTATCGCCCTAGGCAGTATCTCTAGTCAAGAAGAACTTATAGCGCAAATCGATAGGATTGAAGCCATGGAAAAGGCTGGCCTAACAAGTCCTTTGGTTCAAGCTGTACATTTTATGGAAGATATTTACAACAGCGGAACAGGAGCTTTTATTGACGGCATGAGTTCCAAGATAGGTTATTATTATGATATTGTTGACGCAATGAAAGGAGGATATGGAATTGAGGTTGATGAGCGGCCAATACCCGATGCTATGTATGCAACTGTAACTCCAACTGCAGAAGAAGTCTATGGGAATCTACAAAAGGTGGTTGCAGAATTAGTTGGGAAAATAAAAGACCCTAACTTTCGAGCAGCCGCGACTGCTCAGGAAGGCGGCGCTGCAGGGGGGGCTGTTCAGTCTCCTCAGAAGCGAAGGCTCGCTGCTAGTCGAGGTCGGAGACCAGGAAATGTCGCCGCTTCTGTTGCTGTTGATCTGCCGTCACCCCAGGGATCGGCCGGAGGTCATTTTGTGACAGATCGTGACACGGATGGCAGAAGTTCTTCGCCCGCAACTGATAGCTTATCGTCAGGAGGCGGGTCGCCAACAATGTCAGATATTCCTAAGATGACGGCACCGCCGGCCCTTACACCAAGGACGGCTTCTCGACCATCGGTTAGAGGTGTAGGTATATTAAGTTCTAGCTCGGAGCGATCTCCTAGTCCAGACCAGGCGGAGTCAAATAGTTACGATTTTCCTCCAAGACGTCCGACAAGAAGGGCGGACGATGGAGTAGTGCCATCATTACCAGAAGCGTCACCAAGACCAACCCCAAGACGTCCGACAAGAAGGGCGGACGATGGAGTAGTGCCATCATTACCAGAAGCGTCACCAAGACCAACCCCAAGACGTCCGACAAGAAGGCGTAAGCAGGCTCCTGAGCAACAATTTGTTGAGCAAATATTCGGAAGTGGTGCTTATCAATTCTTGCATAAATCTTTTGATAGTTTCGTAACAGAGGAGTTAACTTATAATTCAGTAGATCCTTCTATATGGGATCAGCAGACTTCGCAAGAACAGTTTGCTGCAGTGTTGCAGGATTTTAAGAGGAATAATGAAGGAAATATTGCTTCGTTGTTATCAGACCAGCCTTTGGAAAAAATAAGTGGTTTCATTGCAGAAAAAGGCGATAATATTGTCAAAGATTTAGTGCAAAGAGAACGTAGCGTGGCAGCAACGTTGCCAAGGAGGCCAACACCAGATTATGCAGAAGAAGGTAATGCACCAATACCAGCACCAATACCAGCGCCAAGACCAGCGCCAAGAGCGGTACCAAGAGGGGGTGTTGCATTGGGCGATGGCACTAGCATAAGCGGATCTACTAGGGTGTAAACAATCATGACGCAATGTTGATATTTCTCAATATTGCGCTCAGGATCTACTATTACGCTTGGCACTAGCAAAGCGTTCAGTTTTGATGAGAAGCTATTGGCACTATTCCATCGACCATAAGATGGAATATATGTCGCAATCATCAAATATCAAGGGCGGCACAACAAAATAACTAAACAACGATCATAAAAATATTATAACAATTAATTAAATGCAAAGTCAAGCATCTTTTTAATATTAAATTAAAAAGCCTAGATTTTTGTATTTTTTATGATATAATTAACGGTAAAACAATTTATTCTTATGAAAAAAGCAGTAATTTTACTTTCCGGCGGCCTCGACTCAACAACTGTTTTAGCGATAGCTAAAGATCAGGGCTATGATTGTCATGCAATTAGCTTTGATTATGGCCAGCGTCACAGAATCGAGCTTGAAAACGCTGTCAAAATTGCTAATAACATGCAAGTATCCTCTCATAAGATTGCTAAAATAGACCTTCGTATTTTTGGTGGCTCTGCCCTAACTGCTGAGATTAATGTCCCTAAAGATTTAGCGCCAAGTGACGAAATACCAATCACTTATGTTCCGGCGCGCAATACTATTTTTCTATCTTACGCACTAGCGATGGCAGAAACTATTGAGTCTTTTGATATTTTTATTGGCGCCAATGCCGTTGATTACAGTGGCTATCCCGATTGTCGCCCAGAATTTATCACAGCTTTTGAAAATATGGCTAATTTGGCTACTTCAATTTATGTTTCGGGTGAAAAAAAGCTCAAAATCCACACTCCCCTGATCGATTTAACCAAAAAACAGATTATCGAGACCGGAGTTCAGCTTGGCGTTGACTATTCTCAGACCCATAGTTGCTACGATCCGGTTGTTAAAGATGGTAAAACTTATTGTTGTGGACAATGTGATTCATGCAAATATCGCCTCAAAGGCTTTCAAGAAGCTGGCATCGTTGATGGTGTGAATTACCTGTAGAGCGCTATCGACCCCCTACCCTTCTCATTAATTAAAGCTAATTTTTAGTATTAAATTCCAGTGCCAATGCTTGCTCTTGTCTTTTGTTAACTGTCTGCACAATACTCCAGCCTGCGGTTCGTTTAAAAAAAAGATCGCTGGGCTTCGCTTATAATGATAGCAGACTTTTTTTGCTTAAAAAGTTAATTTGCCCCTTGATGGCTAGTTATAAAAATGTATCATAACAATACAAATAATAAATATATTATAATAAATTGCAATAAAGTAAAAAATATGGTATAATTAGATTATAAAGATAGAAAGCGTCTAATTAAGGCGCTTATATATCAATTAATTTTAAATTATTATGCCAAGAAAACACAAAGTATTACCAACGACAACAGAAGTCGAGACCGCTCGCCTTTCGCCAACAATCGCTGAATGTTTTGACAAATCAGGAAAGATCAGTAATAAATCTGCATTGCAGAGTGCGGCTAAGTACCTTGCGTCGCAGATTATGAGAGGAGGGGCTAGGCAAGAGAAGGTTGAGGAAGTTTTTAAGCCAGTTTTTGAAGCTATTTTTGAAAAAGTAAATCGTTCTAACTGGGATAAGGTATCGGCTAATTTTTTCAAAACCGCTTCGAAAGCTATAAAAAGTGAATTTGAAACAGCCTCTAAGGAAGAAGCTCTTGTAGGCGTGCAATTTAGCAGAGAGGCCCAAGGCGGAAATGGTCCTGATCGAGGTAAAGTGGCTCCGCTCAAAGCAAAACGCAGCAATCCTGATGAAGTTATCGGATTTCTTGATCAGGTTAAGAAGCAGGTTAGGTTTAAAAAGTCTTTTACATTTGGCTCAGAATTTAGCAACTCTTCTCAAGGGGGCGCTAGTCATAGTAAGCAAGGAAATTTTATTAAAAAACATCAGAATGCTGGTCACATAGCCGGGATTTATGATATCGGTGGCAGTGGTGTTGATCCAAGGACTTATGAGCAACATGGTCAGGGTTTTATCGACGCCGCAGTGGGTGTTGAAGCAAGAGGGCCTCACGAAGCTATGTATAATTATGGCTCCACGACGATTACAGAAGACGACCTAGAAAATGTTAGAGCTGCCCTTCAAGCATCGCAGGATCCTGCCACCATCGCTCGCTCAAGTCTTTTAAGACCTGGTGGCGTGAGAGGTATGGAAGGCCGAGAAGAAGTATATAATAATCAAGGGTCAGAGAATTATCCCGCGACCCTCAGATCTCAGGGAGGTGAGTCAGGGGGGGGGGAAGTTCGTCAGATGAATCCATGTATGTGCCGCTGGGAGGTGGATCAGGGGGAGAAAGTTCGCCAGATAGCCTCGCGACCTATGATGTGCCGGCGGGAGGTGGTGCTGGCAATGGTACTGCCCCCACGTTTCAATTTGGAGAAGGTAGACCAGGAGGTGAGCTAGGGGGAGAAAGTTCGTCAGATGGTCCCGTGATCTATGAGGCGCAGGGAGAAAGTTCGTCAAATGACCTTGCGACCTATGATGTGCCGGCGGGAGGTGGTGCTGGCAATGGTACTGCTCCTGAAATTTATGGTATTCCTACAGGGCAACAAGGATCAGATGGTAATGCCCCCACGTTTCAATTTGGAGAAGGTGGACCAGGGGGAGAAAGTTCGCCAGATGGTCCCGTGATCTATGAGGCGCAGGGAGAAAGTTCGTCAAATGACCTCGCGACCTATGATGTGCCGGCGGGAGGTGGTGCTGGCAATGGTACTGCCCCCACGTTTCAATTTGGAGAAGGTAGACCAGGAGGAGAAAGTTTATCAGATGACTTTGTTTTTTCGACTCCAGTTTCTCGAGCAGGAGTAGATCCTCTTAATAGTGGCTCTGAACTTAATATTCCAGGTCAGGTGTCCGAAGCTAGAAAATCTCCCGATAGTGGTCTTGGCACCCCGTCTAACTCCCCCTCTCCTACTGCTTTTGCGCGCTTAATGGGCAATAATGCAGAGCAAGGAGTTACTATTTAATAACCGCGCAGGACTTTCTCAGGTAAGTTTTGACGCTAATCACATCTCAGACTTGCTGCTGCTACAGGTCTGGTGTAGCTATAATCAAATACAGGCTCGAATCGCTAAATCACTTTAAAATAAACATGACAATATGGTCACTGCTCATATAACTATCATAAAAGCAAAAATATATATAGTCAAGTAGTTTTTTGAATATTGTTTCGAAACATTAAGAAGGCGCCAAGGGCAACAATAGGCAAGCACAGTATCTGTCCCATTGTAACGCTGGTTATAATTAGGTCAAATTCACCTAAATGGGCGTCAGGTTCTCGGAAATTTTCGATTACAATACGCGCTAGACCATATAAAATCAAAAATAAGCCGCTCAAAGCCCCTTTTTTCTGCTTGATTTTGGTATGTTTTGCCAAAAGTAGCAAAATAATCGTCACCAGCAATCCTTCAAAAATACCTTCATAGAGCTGACTAGGATGTCTAGGTAGCATCAATGGATCGGTCGGGAAGATGAAGCCAAAATCTCCGGCTGTCGGTCGGCCATATAGCTCTAAATTAATAAAATTGGCTAAACGACCAAAAAATATTCCTAGCGGCGCAATAATCGCTAATAAATCCGCGATCTGCAAATAGTTTATTTTATATTTTCGGCAAAATAAATATAAGCCAATAATCGATCCTAGCAAGCCGCCGTGAAACGACATCCCGCCTTGCCAGACAGCAAGAATTTCGAGCGGGTGATTGATAAAGTAACCAAAATTATAAAACAGAACATAGCCTAGGCGACCGCCAATTATAATTGATAGCACCGCCCATAGCAGCCAATTTTCCTGGGCTTTTTCACTCATGAATTGTTCTTTTTTATTTTCATGATTAATGAAAAACATTGCCGCTAAAATGCCGGCAATGTAAGCAAGAGAGTACCAGCGTAGCGCTATAGGACCTATCGATATTATGTTGGGATCAAAAACTGGTAATTGAATAATCATTTTTTATTTTATTTTACAATATCATTGCTATTTTGCAAGTAATTGCTGCTATTATGATCATAATATTGCTTAAAAAATGTATCAAAATACTACAAATATTAAATATAGATATAATAACTTGCATTAATGCCAAAAATATGATATAATAAAATTAGAAGAGTGATTTATATAAATCGATATTGTTGCTATCTAAAAAATAGTCGCAATTTTTTCGTTTTTATATTAAATCAGTATATTTATTAATTTATTTTATTTGTTATGTCAAGTACAACCGGTCCTAATAATCGTAGACGCAGTAGTAGTATGTATGTTGCACCAGGTAGGACTAGCCCTGCTGATTCCGGTCGAGGGAATAGTACTTCGCCAACGACCGAAGGTATTCAGGTGTCTGGGTCTTTGCCAGCTTTTCCAAACGGACGCTTTTCTGAAGTCGTGTCTGCAGGTGGAGGGCCTCCTGATCCTGCTCGTCCATTGACAAAAAGGATGCGGCAACCATTTTCAATTCCAGCTCGTGACGATTTTGAAAGGGCTAAAAATCAGTTTAAGAGATTTTGTTTTAGCAGTGTAGGTTGGTACCGGGGTGAAGAATTGGCTACCTTAGAGAACCTTCAGGAAATGTTTAGGGGTTTCAAAAATGCTAATATTGCAAAGGTAGAGTATGATTCTGACGAATTGCGTGGATTTGCAGAAAATAAATTATCACCTAGAATCGGTGGGCTTTTTAATGCGGCGGTTGGATTGATGGTAGGACAGCCTATAGGGCAAGCTAGCAAGATAAATGTTGAGGATTTTTTGGGTGCTATGACGGAGGTGGTTAATCTTGCAAAAAGTAGAGACTTAACGCCCCTTAAAGAATCAGGAGGTGACGATTTGGATCTTTCGGATAAAATTGCCTTTCTTATGCGCATGGAAGAATCGGGGGCAAGGGCCGTCAGGACTCCAAGGCTGACTTCAGGGTTAAGTAGCGAGATCGCATCCGGCCTGGCTGATAAATTTATGGAGCTTCAGAATCTGGAGCGGGTACATAAGGCAATTACTGCCGATAATTCTTTTGTAGAATTGATTCCCAGAAATATTGCTTTTGCGGATTTATTGCGCAATATTACGGTTATAAGTTTGCATGATGATATATATTCTCAAA
>JBDOIV010000002.1:0-6158 GCA_047404215.1 Rickettsiales bacterium | reverse complement strand
CTTCCGTAGTGGTAATTTAAAAGAAGTGGAAAAAATGTTAGAGGAAATGGGGTCGTTAGGTTCTAAAGAGAATTGTTTTAATCTATATAATCATTGTGTAGAAGAACCCCATAAGTTTATGTATATAGACGAAAAATACCAAGTATTTAAAACTTTTACAGAACACGTATGGTCTAAGTTTACTGACGACGGCAGATATAATACTGATTTTATGGGTGGCGACGGAAATAGTTTAGAAAATGAAAAAAAAATAGAAGATAATGTTAATGAGCGTTAATCAATTTACTCAGCAATTAGGCGGTTTAAGACAAAGTTTTACAAGTGATTATGCTGATAAGGCAAAGAAAGATAGTCTTGCGATACTACAAGCGGGAGAACCTAATATGAGAGAAGGTGGCGAAAAGGCGGAAACTGGTTTAGGTGCTGTTGCTGGTATGGCGAAATTAGGTGATAGTTTAGGTAAGGTAAGAGAAAAGGCAATGAAGGCGAAAGGTGCTATCAATAAAGCAAGAACAGCAATTAGCGACGCTCGTAATGTTGCGAGTGGTTCTGCTACACAAGATAAATCCTTAACTAAAAAACCTACTGATAGTGCTGGTGTTAGCGAAGCAACAGACGCTAATGCTGGTAAGTCTATTAATATCGCAAATGATACTACTAAGTTAGAACCTAATATATCAAAAGGCACTACCTCTCTGGGCGACGCACTCGACGCAAGTGCTAAAAGAAGTAATATTAGGATAGGAACTAAAGGTGTAGCAAAACCAGTAGACGACGATTTATTCGGTAAATCTAATGGTGGTGCTTTACAAGACTTAAGAAACGCAAGACAGAAAGGCACTGGTTTACTCGATAGTTTAGATAGTAGAATGGGAAACGTTAGAAGTAAAGTTAAAATGGTAGGTATGGGCGACGACGCAAGGTCAGCAAGTTTAGGTAGTAAAATGAATGTAAGAGGTTCGCTTACTGGGTCTGGTGATAATGCTGGTAATGATATGTTAGGTAAATTAGGTAATAGTTTAAAACAAAGGGTAGGGGCAACTCTTAAGGGTGCTAATGCTCCTACCGCTTCTAACGCCCACGCACCTAATATGGGTGATAATTTCTTAGATACTAAACCTATATCAATAGGGGGTGCTGGTGGGACTGAGGATAGCATAGGGTCTAAAATCGCTGGTGGTGTTAGGTCAATGGTAGGCGACGACGTTGCTAATACAGCGTCAAGGGTAGCGGGGGTTGCTGGAAAAGGTTTAGAGGCGGGTGCGAGTGTGTTAGACGCTTTAGGACCTATAGGTGATATACTCGGTATCGGTATGGCGATATTCGGTGGTATCGAGCAACACCGAGAGAAGAAAGAAGCAATGGAAAGTTCGCAATCGGCAGAGGCACAAGTTAAGAATAGTTCAGCACCTACTACAAAAGGTTTAGTTGCTTCTACTAATGTATCCTTAGATACTTCTAAGCAACAAGGGGTTAGTGTTGCTTCGCATTATTAACTAATTTTTTTTCTATGACTATTATAATAAAATGGTTTTAATCTCAGTTCAATCTGTCGAAACGAATAATGGGTATCAATTTAAAAATGATTTTGCTGAAAGTATTATCATAGACCCTAAGAGCAGAGTTAGTCTTATCAATGCTAACTTAAGTAGAAATATAGATTACGTGATATTAGACGGCGGTAATGAATTCGAAATGGTTGTAGGTGGTCCTAACAACCCTAAAGACGTTATAGGAATACCAGCGGGGACTTATGACGCTAATGGTTTAGCACAAGAAATAGAAAGTGCCTTAAACGGACACTATGCTAATAGCGGTCATTCATTTAACGTTAATTATATGAAAAAACAGAATACCTTTAACCTTCAGCATATTTTTAGAACTAATACACTTACTACTAATGAATGTGTCGACTGGGTGATAGGGGCAACTACTCAAGCACCTAATATAACTTTAATAAAACACCCTATAGAACTTAAACTCAATGGACTTACTAATGGAACTGCCGAATATGCTATATCAACTAACGCCATTATTGCTACCCAGAATGTCCCAGACTTCGTCGATGGCGGTAGTGTCTTTCAACTTAAACCACACTTCACGGGGACGTTTCCGCAAACTGGCGGTGCTGGTAGCACTTTCGGGTGGGGGTTCGGTATGTATTCTAAACAACAAGGCACAGCACCTACTACTGGTGTTAAACAAGTATCGGCAAATGCTAACTTAGACTGGTTAGATATCGGTATCGTGTTTTATAAGGCGGATAGTGGCGAAACTCAGTTTAAGATAATAGAAAATGGTGTGAATATCTACGGCGGAACAGCAAGTCGAGGGTTCACACCTCGCAATGGCGACGAATATAAAATCGTATTGTCGCAGTCAAGCACTAACGACGGAAGACCTCGATACCAGTATAAACGACACGGACAAACTGACTTCACTGACTTTCCTATCGGTGCTGGACTTCAAACTATTAGGACTGAAGACTGGCGAAATCAAGAACTATACTCAGTAGTATTTAGTGATACTGAAGGCGAAAATGGTAATGCTGTGCTAAGAGAACTTAACTATTCGGCAAAAGGTTCTAACGAATTAGTAGCAAGTGGTCTCGTTGCTCTCGAGAACGGACACAACTTCGCTGATAACAAACTCGTAAGAACTAATTATAATAATGGTGTCGAAGGTGGTGGCGATAATCAAGGTATTTTAACTCAACTGATAGGGGCAGACCAGACCTCAATGCTTCAATTCGACTTACCAGCAACGGGGGGTAAATTATTCCATATTGCCCTAATAGACGAAGAAGCAAGGTTATACAATAGTGATACTGACGCTTTAAGAACTGGTGGCGATACCTTATACGGAACTACAAGTAAAGCGAATGGAACTAAGGCAGACGCAGATAATTTAAATCCTTCATTCGGTTCAGTCCTATTCGATACAACTAACAACAAAATTTATCGAAGAAATGCTCTTAATAAACACTGCGAATATCAACCATTATCGGGTGCTTCACCTAACACTATTATCGCACCACCACTCGTAGAAATTACAGCAGAACGAGATTTTACTACTGCTAAATGGACTGCTACTACTAAGTTCTATGCTATGTGTGTAGGCAACGATAATGCTATGAAACTAACAGCGTCGCCGAGTGGGGATAGAGAGAAGGGTAATGACGAGATATTAGTTGCTATCATAAATAACCCAGAAAGCGACTTCACTGGTATTCAAACTGCTACTATTACTAATCAAGGTTCGGGTTATACTAACTCAACTGACTTCACTTGTCGATTAGGTGATTTAGTAGGTGGAGGTGGAACTGCTGGGACTGGTGCTATAGTTAAATATACTACTAATGGGGCGGGTCAATTCGATAATGGTGCTGGTAGCAATGATAGGTGTAGTGGTAAAGGATATTCTCTTAACCAGATATATAAAATTATACCTATCGACGCTACTACTGGGGCAGATTTAACTGGAACTGACGCTGGGAACGCTGACGCTACTATTACTATAACAGAATTAACACTTCCCACCGATAAATTTAACGAAGAAATGGGTTCTGCTTACGACGCTGATAAAACTAATAACGGATATAGGTGGAATGCTGTGGTTAGAGACTGGGAAGGCGGTGCTACTACGGCACAAACAACGATAAATGGTTTCAGTTTATCAGTAGAAGAAAGCACAGAGCATACACCTTACGCCGAATTTTACCCTCAGTATGAAGCAAATTTCGGTAATATCTTAGGTTTTCCACAAGCACAATATATACTATCTGGAACTCAAATCTTAGAAGCACCAGACCACCCATTACCAGACCTCGCCTTACCACTTAATCCTTCACTTCATATAAATATACCTAACTTACCTATAAAATCTTACGTAGGTATGAAGTTAAAAAAAGACGCTGTGTTAGGTGATAAACCAGTAGGTAATATACAAGGACTTACTAAACAAGTTGCTAAAATACCACGATTTCACGATAAGAGTTTAGTATCGAGTAGTGGGTTAGAAGGACCATTCTATTATGATTATTTCCCTTACGACGTTCCACTTCATAATGCTACCGAGTTAGTCTTAAATGAATTAGATATCGAAATAACTAACCCAGACGGAACACTTGCTACAGATATAGGTTCAGCACACTTACTATTAAATATAACTAATGTCGAAAGTGTCGGCGAAGGGGGGGGGAACGGCGGTATAGGAATGCCTATAAAAAGACCTCAGCAACCACAGCAACTTAATAACAACCCAGCAATGCTACAACCTTCTATCTATGGCGGTAAGTCCTATGGCGATAATGTCGATGGTAAGTTAATGACTGCTACGCACGGAACGCCGATTTAATTTCTGCCTCTTATAGTATATAATGCCTAAAGGAAATTACCCTATGACTAAGAAGAATGGCGACCCACACCCTTCCGCTGGGTTATCTAAGAACAAATATGACGCTAAAGGTAAGTTAAGACCAGCACGAAAAACAAGAAGTCGATTAGACCCAGAAAATAAAGGGGAAACTATTAAAGGAACACA
This sequence comes from Rickettsiales bacterium, assembly GCA_047404215.1. Classification (GTDB taxonomy): domain Bacteria; phylum Pseudomonadota; class Alphaproteobacteria; order Rickettsiales; family UBA1997; genus CAMCFD01. The sequence goes on along the minus strand of JBDOIV010000002.1, from coordinate 1,616 downwards.
GAGAAAAAGAGCATTAAGGATAGATACTGGTATAGGTAGTTTCGGTGGTTTATATAAGGGACAACGAGACGAAGGAATAAGCGGTCAAGACCATAAGAGAGGTGATAGAGCGTTTCTTGCTGAGGCAATCGCACGTAGAGAAGTAGAGGAAAAATTTTTAAAAGGTAAAGAAAGTATTACTATGGGTGGTGTTAAGGTTATCGGCGACGGACCTATACACTTAGCGGGAAGTAGAACAGATAATTTCGAAGCAGAAAACATAGGGTTCGGTTTACAGAGTTATAGACGACAGCACGAAAAAGAGACTGGTGTAGTGCCTAAAATGGCGGACTTTTTTAGTTTTATAGGTGGTAGTGGTATTGCCGATAAAGTTAGAGAAACCGAACATTTAACATTAGATATTAGCGACGTATTACCTCAACAAGGCGACGACGACGAACACTAAAGAAATGAAATTCTACATAATTTTTCAACTAAAGCAACTGGGGCAACTGGTAAGCGTATCGCAGAAGGTGCGAGTGCTGTTGCTACCCCATTAGAGACAAAACCGAAGACGAAATATCAATTAGCGGTAGAAGCATATGAGGAAGATAGAGAAGACTGGGTTGCTAATATGCCTAAGGAGAGAAAGCAAAAATTAATATCGCATCAACCTTACACGTGGGACGGAAAGGTCAATCCAGACTTAGCAATAATAAAAGAAGCAAACTTATCACGATTTAGTATGTCTGCTTATCAAGACGAGGAAACTGGTAAATGGTATAAAGATAGAAAACCAGAATATAGAAAACCACCAGAACCACCAGAACCACCACCAGAAGAAAGACCTTATCCCCAGTCTCAAAGCGAATTTTACGAACAACAAAGGAGAAAGAAATTACACCCAGATTTCGAACATACTTACGACTTATCACCTTACGAGGGTGGATTAGAATGGAAAAGAATGGAACAAGAAAGGTTAAACCCAGCACCACCACCCACCGATACTGATATATTAGTAGAAGAAGGTAAGTCTGCTATCGCCGAAAAGGTAGCAGAAATACACCCAGACTTAGACAATAGAGACTTATACCCTCAACTACCTTACGAACAATACGATACTGGACCGAAACGAAAGGATTACTACCGAAGTTATAACGACAAAAACCCAGATATAGATTATAGTAAATTCGTCCCTAAAGGTTTATATAACTATAGACCTACTCGAACTGCTGGTGGATACGAACAACCAGATATAGACCAGACCTTACCAGCAAACCACATAGTATCTAAAGAAAAACAAGAAGCGAAACATAGATACGAAGCACTCGAAGAAGAAGCATTCCAGCGTAAATACTATCCAGAAAAATTCGTTAACGAAGGTGGTGGTGGACCAGCGGAAGAACCTACACCAGAAGAAGCACCAGCACCTAAACCGAAAAAAACTCATATCATATATAAAATGGGATATCTTAAGGGGTATGCCCTAAAGGGTGGTGCTAAAGCAAATAGATTTTCAAGTCATAAGGAAGCAAAGGCAAAATACCTATCATTACCAGCATCGAGACAAAAGGACGTAGGTGGTATAACGAAAACGAAATTAGGTTATGAACTTAGACGAGGTAGTAGTATAACTC
>JBDOIV010000001.1:0-60326 GCA_047404215.1 Rickettsiales bacterium | reverse complement strand
GATAAAGACCTTAATATCTCTTTAGGAATGTTATTAATATCAAAACTATCTTGATTTACTGAATTATTAAATATCTGAAAGAATTTATTTTTAATATCAGCTTTATAAATTCTATCGCTACCAACTTTAGCAACAGTAACGCCACTATTACTAATACTATTAAAAGCAGCAAAGGCCAAATAAAATATCGCAGATACTAAAAAAATTATTGTCATTAACTTCTTCATTCTCTTTTTTCTACCGTATGATTTAAGCATATTACTATAAATTTGTAATTATATATTCTGGGCAAGATTTATAAAAATCACACTCTTTCTTGATATCTTTGTGATTAGGCATCTCGCCATATTTATTTCCAAGTTTGTTACTAATAATACCGCTAGTAATAAATACACTATCAATTTTATTATTATTAGCACCCTTGATATCAGTTTCTAATCCATCACCAACCGCTAACACAGAATCAGAATCAATACCATAGGCACTTAGCTCATTAAATAAAATATCATAAACATTACCGTAAGGCTTACCGAAATACACCACCTCGCCACCCAGCTCCTGATATCGTTTCGCAATATTACCAGCACAATATTGCATTTTTCCAGTTTTTTTAACAACAATCATGTCTGGATTGACGCAAATCATAGGTAACTTATGCGTAATGATACTCTCCAAATCCCGATCCTTTTCATCCAACGTTGAATTCTCATGATCATAGCCAGTTACCAAGGCAAACCCACACTCAGAAGCATCGCTTCCGATAGTATAATCAAGGCCATTTAATAGATCAATATCTTTTTCTGGACCAATATAGTAATATTTTGAGCTAAATTTATTAAAACCACTCTTCTGGTTCTCTGCAAGTAGTTTGTAAGTCGCCTCTCCTGAGGTCAAAATAGATTCATATAAATCTTGCGTAATGCCAAAACTATCAAGAGCTTGTTGCGCTTTACTAGCCCTACGCGGAGCATTTGAAAGTAAAAAGACTTTTTTTCCACCTTCTTGTAACTTTTTAAAAACATTTATAACGTTTGGATAAAGCTCAGTGCCATCATGCAATACGCCCCAAATATCAAATATAAAAGCACTGTAATCGTTACAAACATCATTAAAACTCTTAATTTCCTGCATATTCAATCAACTCCTATTATAGTATTATGTGTCTACCAAAGACCTCTTTTATATTTCAATTTAACCACATCGCCAAGTCTAATTTTAGCGGCAGTTTTCTTATCCTTAACAATGATCCATGCAAATCTAGGCTGTATAATATTTGAAATTACACCCTTTGCAACAGATCTTTTTTCAACCTCATAGTCGTTGGTAATAGGATTTGAGACATCAAATTTACCAACTATTTCAACATCATCACCATGCTCAATCCCGTTTCGACTACCAACGGTAACTTTAAAAATTAAATCCCCATCTTCGTTAACTCTTTTTTCCAACACATAACCTCGGGCAGAAAGTGCATTCTTAATTTCTACCTCAATATTAGCTATTGCATTTTGGGCCGCTTTTCTAACCAAATTATCATCTTTTGATTTACCAGCGCTTTGAGTACCTCCAACCGCTACCGCACCTATTCTAACACCGCCTTGAGTTTGAACATTTTCAGATCTAGTAGCAGAACCTCTAAATTCAATATTTTGATCAACATTCATAGATGGCAACTTGTAAACCTTTATATTACCGGATACATTAGCACTATATCTAAATTTAGCCGGAGTATTAACATATTGACCAGAGTCTGGGTTAAGGTAACTTGATGCTGCAATATATTTTTTATTAAAACCAGCATCAGAAATAGATCCAGATATTGCATAATCAGATATTTGTGGACCCTTATATGAGCCGGTATTATTCAATTCTGATAGCTTAATTTCTTTTTCTAAAATTTTCGCCGCCCTTCTATCTACCAGCTTAACCAATTTATTTTTTGTTAAAATATTCTCAATATTACTAGCTACCGATTTATCAAGAGACGATCTACGAGCAGTATTGTTACTAACTTCAAGGGGAAAGACAACCATAGTCGGGGTCTTACCTTTCAACTCATCCTTAGAAGGTAAATATTTCGACTTGGTCAAATATTGCTTCTGATAAAGAGATAAGTCTTTAATTGTCGGAGCGCACGATGAAAATGCTAAAACACAAACTAAAGCGATAAGTAATTTTTTCATTTCTTAATAATTAATTTATTATTCTAAAGCTAGGAATTGTTAAGGTGATGTTGTTACCTTTTTTTTCATCTAAATTATAATCAATATAGCAACCTTGAGAATTAACAGCCTCCTCGAGTTTCTTACCTTTTATAATCTTTGAGAATCTTTTTCCATCAAGATTCCCTACTACATAAAATATTACAACCAATCTTTCATCGCTATCCTTAATAGCAGAAATCTCAAGAATCGCATCTTTACCACAATTAACAGTTGCTGCTAAAACTGATTTAAATATTGACACCAAGACATATTTATCAATTTTAACGCTTGGGTGGTCATACTCGTTATATGCTTCATGGAAAACTACTTTACTAGAGAAGTTATCTGGCAATTTTTCAATCGAAGAAGTAAAAAATTTAGCGATAGAGATCACCTCTTCATTAGCATTTAGCTTCTTATTAATTACCTCAGAATCTAAATAGTTATGAATAGATGAGCGGACTTTTTTTAATAACTGCCTCATGCGTAACAAATCATCTTTATATCTTCGATGTGGAAATGGACCGTAAGGCTCTGATATCATATTTTCACAATTAACGATAATACCATCTATTACCCTGTTTAATTCATCGGGAAGAGCTGAGGATATTTGACTCTTGATGTTAGCAATTCCATACTCGTGATCTTCTTTTATTTTATTGGCACTAGCTGTTTTTTCATTAATTTTTGCAATTAATATTTCAAAATCAATAGGCTTAACCAAATAATCATTTGCAGACAATTTGGTACCCTTAATGACGTTTTCCTTTTGACTTAGCGCAGTTAGAAATATAAAGGGTATTAGATTGTTCTTAGTTCTACTTTTTCTAACTAAGTTCAGTAGTCCATAGCCATCCACTTCAGGCATCATAATATCTGATACAATGATATCTGGATCGTTTTTCTCAAAAACCTCATAGCCAAGCTTACCGTTTTCTGCTTGCATCACTTCAAACCCCTCATCAACCAATATTTCAGAAATAGTCTCTCTAATGTCTATTTCATCTTCCACAATTAGAACTTTTACTTTTTTCATTATATTAAAAATTACTAAATAGTTTATACCATTTTGGCTCCGGCAAAATTTTGCAATATTTCGTGCGCCAAATCGCTTTCCTTATCAGAATTATTACAATTATTTTCTAAATGTTCAAGATTTTTTTTATTTTTATTGCTTTTAAAGATTTTATCTATATCGACTATCTGATTGATATGACAAATTCTTATTAACAACATCTCAAAAGCAATTCTTTGAATATTAGATCTTAATATTTCATCGTACCCTCTCGATAAAAGCTTCCAAATTATATTTAAGTCATTAACCGATAGCTTGTCAGCTAGTTCGCTAATCACCTTCATATTTTCTGGATCATAATCTTCGGCATCTATTTTTAATAGTTTGCTTTTAACAATATCATGATTTATTCCCATTAATTGACTCACAATACCAGCTACATCGGAATTGGATTCGTATAAATTATTAAAAATATCAATAGCCACCTCATAATCAGATTTTGCTATAGCATTAAATAGAGAAACCAAAGCGCCCTTATCTGCCATTCCAAGCATATTAATTACTACGTCCTCACCAATATTATGTTGGAAATTATTTAAAGATATTGCTTGATCTAATATCGAAAGCGCATCCCTAACAGAGCCTTCACTATATTTTGCAATTAGTTTACTTACCTTGCTGTCAGCTTTATAACCCTCTTGATCTAAAATATTCACCACGTGCTTTTCCATTTCATCTACCGATAGTCTTCTTAGGTCGAATTTCTGACATCTTGATAAAATAGTAATAGGGACTTTTTTAATTTCAGTAGTAGCAAAAATAAATTTAACATTTTTTGGCGGCTCTTCTAGTGTTTTCAACAGCGCATTAAATGCCGATGAGGAAAGCATATGTACCTCATCGATAATATATATCTTATATTTTGCGACAATAGGATTGTATGCAACAGACTCAATTATTTCCCTAACATCATCAACGCCGGTCCTACTAGCAGCATCCATCTCTATCACATCTTGATGTGAATAATTACTAATCGATATGCAGTTATCACACTCATTGCAGCAATTTCCAGTCTCTTGTGCTTTTGGGTCTAAGCAATTAATAGTTTTTGCTATAATTCTTGCGGTACTGGTTTTGCCCACACCTCTAATTCCAGTAAGAATATAAGCATGATGCAGCTTGTCATTTTTAATGGCATTACTAAGGGTCGTAACCAAAGCCTCCTGACCAACCAGCTGCGAAAAATCTTTCGGTCTATATTTTCTCGCTAAAGCAATGTGAGAACCTGACTGCGAATTCATAATTTATAATTAAGGTTGAAAAGTGAGGATAACCCGAAACATATGTTATGGCTGCTTTATTTCTAACCTGACCAGATTACCGTATATTGTCGCCTATCCTCACCAATTTCAATTATAAAATATTTTTAATTGAATTTCAAGTAGTTTTTACGAATCACAAATGGTTTTAATTCTGTTATAAGCTTTTGCAACACCTTTTAATGAATATTTATCAACAGCAAAGGTACCAATTGAAGAATCAGATCTTACAAAAATATTTTTCTTGATAAGCATCTCCTGAATAATAAAACTATCTTGATCTCTAGTCTTAGTCCAAGCCATATCTTTATTTGTCAAAAATGTAAATTTTAAATCATCTATAGCAATAAATATATTGCTACCTAGTCTATATTCAAAACCAGAATATATACCCACCTCCTCATTTCTTTCGTTTTGATATCTAGTAATTATAATATAAGGCGCATTACGAGAGTTGTGGTTTGTATCACTTTCTACCGGTCTATTTACCATATAGCACTTTTTGTTACCGTATTCATCGGATTTTGTTTCATAGACGGTCCAGTTATAAAAGGAGCTATCAATAGCCTGCGCATAAGCATTGCAACATCCAAAGCTTATAAAATAGCAAAATAAGGTAATAATAACTCTTTTTATCATATTATTCATTATTTCTTTCTATTTAAAGCTGTATAAGCTATAGTAACAAGGTCTTCTTTTAACTCTCCGTCCTCAAATATAGTCAATAAATCAATCGCTTTATTACAATGCTCTTGTGCTAAAGAATAAGATTCATTAAAAGCATCATATTTGTCGATCAAGTCAACCATCTGGTTCAGATCTTTTTCTTGTGATTGATAATTATAGCTTTTATCAAACAAGCTCTCAATTAACTTTTTATCATCATTTCCAGCTTTTTTATAACACAAGATAACTGGTAGAGTAACCTTTGCTTCAAAAAAATCATCGCCGGCTTTTTTACCAATATCATCAGAACTTTGTGAATAATCCAAAATATCATCAATAATTTGAAAAGTTATTCCTAAGTTCTGACCATATTCATATAACACAGACTCTTGCTTAGCACTTGATCCCGCAATAGCAGCTCCCGAAGAACAAGCACTTGAGAATAAAGCCGCCGTCTTACCCTCAATAATTTCATAATATTTATCAATAGAAATATTCAGATCTTTAGAATTTTGCAACTGATTAACTTCCCCATCAGCTATTTTATTTGAAGCTTTTGATAAATTATCCAATATTGCGATAGAATTAGTTCTAACCATCAACTGAAATGCCGAAGAAAACAAAAAGTCACCAATCAGAATTGAGGCTTTATTTTCCCAAATCGAATTAGCTGTTTTTTTACCCCTCCTTAGCTGACTATCATCAACAACATCGTCATGTAATAGTGTAGCAGTATGAATCAGTTCGATTGCCGCACATAGGTCGTGATAACTATCGATCTTAGGGTTGATTAGTTTAGCGCTCATCGCAACCAAAATCGGCCTAATTCTCTTACCCCCTGACGACAATATATAATCCGAAACCTCTTTAATTAGAGACGACTTTCCAACGCAATACGAAGATATGATATTATCGACCTTATCGACATCTTGCTTATATTTAGCTAGAAAATTATTTATTTTTTTATCGCTCATTGATTGTTTTTATATAGTTCTACCCTGTTTTTATAGATTTTTCTACTTTCTTTGTAATTTTTATATTGAGAAATAGTGTCGGAGCATGATATCAAAACTAACATCATCAAAATATAAAGAATTTTAGGCATTATGTTTTTCATATATATCTTCTAAAGACTTTCTACATTCTTGCGTTTTTAGCTGAATCTGTTGCAGGATAAGGTTGATTTCTTGGGACTTCTCCTCATTTCGGGAGTTTTTTACAATCTCAATATAGTCGGTTGTCAAAATATCAGCACACTCTTCAAGATAAAGAACCATCTTTTCTATTTCATCAAACTGATCTTTAGCATAATCTTCCGAGCAAAGCTGAGATTTTTCGATCAACTTATCTGCTAAATCATAAAACTTGATAAACTCGTTATATGTTTTTTCTTGATTTGCTGTAGCCATTATATTATAATTAATTTATATAGATATTATTGCAAGTTTTATTTTAAATGTCAAAATTTTATTACAATTTTATACTTTTGCTGTTTTATGTTAAAATTTAATATATTTACATTATTTCCAGAGTTACATCCTGGACCCTTTTCTTTTTCAATAATGCAGGAGGCTATCTCAAATAACCTATTTAATATTAACGCAATAGATATTAAGAATTACGCAATTGGTAAACATAAACTAATTGATGATAAGATATATGGTGGCGGCTCTGGAATGCTAATGAGACCAGATGTCATAAGTGAATCTTTAGAGCGAAACAACATCAACAAAGGCAGCAAAATCTTATGTATGTCCGCTAAAGGGAAATTATTTAATCAATCAACCGCAAAAGAACTATCGACCTTGAATGAAATTTCTATTATATGTCCTCGCTACGAAGGGATTGACCAAAGGTTTATTGAAGAATATGATGTTGAAGAGTATTCAATCGGAAATTATGTCTTATCTAATGGCGATATCTCGTCTTACATAGTAATGGATTCAATTGTCAGAAATATTGATGGAGTTTTAGGGTCCTCTGATAGCTTAAAAGACGAATCTTTTTCTCTTGATGTTAGTGATTTAGTTGAATATGATCAATATACTAAGCCTGCGACATGGAAAGATCGCAAAGTGCCAGAAATATTAAAATCAGGACATCATGCTCAAATTTCTCAATGGAAAGATGATAGCTCAAAACGCAACACTCAAATCAATAGACCTGATTTATATTCAAAACTAAATAATAAAAAACAATATGACTAACAATATACTGCCATATAGAAATATTATGCCAAAAATTGATAGCTCAGCCTTTATTGCTAATAATGCGATAGTCTCTGGGGATACCATTATCAGCAAGAATTCAAGTATTTGGTACGGATGCACTATAAGAGGCGACGTATCTCATATCAGAATTGGTGAAAATACCAATATTCAAGACAACTGCGTTATTCATGTCACTAGACCTAATCACGTTGCTAACAAAACCGGTGATGACGGAGCTCCAACTATCATAGGAAATAATGTTACGATTGGCCACGGTGCCATAATTCATGCATGTACAATACATGATAACGCCTTTATTGGCATGGGCTCCATTGCGATGGATCAAGCTATAATAGAGGAATATGGCATGCTTGCTGCTGGAGCGGTTCTAACTCCTTCAAAAGTAGTTAAATCAGGCCAGCTATGGGTAGGAAATCCAGCAAAATATTATCGTGACCTAACTCAAGAAGAAAAGGATTATATATTAACTTCGGCCGACAACTACTGCGAATTGGCAAATGAATATAAAGGTATTTAAATGTTAACGTCAAGAGATGTAAATACCTTGGTTAATTGCTGCAAAGAGTCTGGGCTCTTAGCCATTAATTGTCGATTAAAAAAAGATTTTACGGTATCGACAAAGTCCGATGGCAGCAAAATATCCAACGCCGATTTAATGGTGGATGATTATTTGCAAAAAATAATTTCTAAAGTTACCCCTCAAGTTCCAATAATTTCAGAGGAGTCAAATCACAAAAGAGTCTCAGTCAATCAAGATCAGGATTATTTTTGGCTAATCGATCCAATTGACGGTACATCAAATTTCTGTAGAGGCGAGGATCAATTTACCATAAATATTGCATTATTAAAGAATAATATACCGATATTTGGAGTTATTCACGCCCCTTTATATCAAGGAGGTAAAACCGCTTATTTAGATAACGATAGTAATATTGTTATCGATAGCTTTATGGCTAGTGCGGACCAAATAACACCAATTCAAGATACAATAATTACTAGCAGAAGCGCTTCTGATGAAGATATAGGTAATTTTATGAAAAAAAACCTTTATTATGAAAAAAAACAATGTAAAATAAAGAAAATATCTTCATCTGTTAAGTTTTTTGAATTATTGGAAGGTAATTCGGATTTATTTTTAATGCTTCATGAAACCAAAGAGTGGGATATTGCAGCTGGAGATGCGCTTCTCAGAGCTGCTGGAGGCGGTGTCTATGAACTTAATAATAGCAATAGTCACCAACAATTAGAATATGGAAAAAGTAACTTTTTAAATAATTACTTAACAATTACATCAAACTATGGTAAAAAAACTTATCTTAAATTGTAATTTTTCTTCTGGTCAAACTCCAGTAAATTTTTACGTTGGTAATCCTTCGGATGACTCCCACCCCATTCATTTTCAATCACAATGGTTAGCTTCTGAATACGGTGGAGAGGTGCCAAAAACCGTTATGGATTCAATGGAAAAGTTGCATAAAATTTCAGTAGAAAATAAATTAGATTTTGGCGAACTATGTCAACACGTATTCAATAAAGTGAATGAAATTAACTCAATTACTAGCGAAAAAAGTTTAAAACAAAAGCAAATTGCCAGTATTAAGAAAATGGATCCAATGTCTAATGAGCAGCCAGTCGCTCAAGATGTAAATAACGAAGAAAGTCAAAAGTAAAATGCAAGATTTAAAAGCTAAAAAGATAGCAGTGTTAAGAGGTGGCTGGAATGAGGAAAGTGAAGTTTCTATGGATTCCGGACAATCAGTAATTGACTCGTTACGAAAAAATGGCTATAGTAACATAGTGGATATAATTTTTGATTATAATTTTATTACCAAAATCACCGATGCCAATCCCGACATAGTGTTTATTGCCCTGCATGGAAAATTTGGTGAAGATGGGCGCGTGCAATCCATTTTAGACTTTTTAAATATTCCATACACCCACTCCCCCTATCTACCTTGTGCAATTGCGATGAATAAGGAGTTATCTTTAAATATAGCAAAATCAATCAATATTGACACTCCCAAAGGCTATGTTTTAAGCAAAAGTTCACTAGATAATGAACATAAAGTTCGTGAAATAGGGTTTCCTATGATCATTAAGCCTCTAGATAGCGGTTCAAGTGTTGGCGTAGAAGTTATTGATGAGCATGATAATTTTAATATCCGCGATTACCATTGGCAATTTGGAAATAAGGTAATTGTCGAGCAGTTTGTTTCTGGTCAAGAAATACAGGTTGCCGTCATTAACAACAATGCTATTGGAGCTATCGAAATCAAGCCAAAAAATAGATTCTATGATTACGAGAGCAAGTATGTCGCCGGAATGTCAGAATATATCATGCCAGCCAATTTAAGCAACGAAAACTACAATAAAGCCCTAATCCAAGCGCAAATAATTCACCAATCTTTTGGTTGCAATAGCCTATCCAGAGTAGATTTTATATATTGCCAAGATGATAATAAATTTTATTTTTTAGAGATCAACACTCATCCAGGCTTTACCGAGAACTCTTTAGTACCAAAGATAGCAAAATATTGCGGAATTTCATTTATAGAAATTATTGAATACCTGTTAAATAACGCCAAATGCAATTTTTAAAAAGAATATACAACTTTTGTGCCCGGATCACAACCAATAAACTTAACCTAGACTCCAGAAAGCTTAGGATATTTGTCTCCAATAAAATCGTACTCAATTTAATTCGCTTATTAGCAATTGTAATAATTATCACCGTCTTATCCCTGCTTTATATTTACAACTTCGAGCCAAAGCTATTACAAAAAATCAAAAATCAATCCATTGGCACAATATCGCAACATATTAATATAAACAACGAAGATATAAGAATAAAAATAACCGGTACAAAAAGATCAAACAAGAATGTCATAATATCAACCATTCGTAAAAGCTATAAATCTAACCGTGAATATTTAATTAATAACTTTAGTAAGTTAGTAAGTACTATAAAAAGACAACAAAAGTGGATTGAATCAATTCACATTTTCAGATCATTGCCTAATATTATTAATGTTGAAATTACTGAATATATTCCATTTGCCATATGGGAAAGTAATAATAATACCTATATCGTCGATAGTAACGGTAGTAGAATTAAAATCGACAATAGCGAAGATTACGACAGTCTCATCGTTCTCTCGGGACCTGATGCATATACTCATGTCAAATCACTATTTAACATTATGGCAATCAATCCCGATATAAGTTCAAAAATTTATTCAGCAACGTGGGTAGGAAATAGAAGGTGGAACTTAAGACTTGACAACTCCTTACTGGTCAAGCTTCCAGCCAATAACATCAACAAATCATGGAATAAATTAGTTGAGCTATATCAAACAAAAGGGTCTTTTTATAATCTAGAAGTTATAGATTTAAGAGTTGAGAATAAAATCTATCTTGAATATAAAGATAATATTTATTAATATAGTAGTAATGGTCAAAATTTTGTTATTTTTGTAAATGAGAAAGGTTAGAAAAGGTAAAATAATAGCATGCTTAGATATTGGGTCTTCAAATCTAGTATGCATCATAGCATCGTTACTTAGTGACGGAGAAGTCAAAGTGATGGGTCACGCTTTAAAAGAATCCAAAGGGATCACTGGTGGCGCCATTTCAGATATGAAATTAGCTCACAAATCAATAGTCGCTGCAGTATCTGAAGCGGAGAGAATGGCCAATATAAATATTGAAAAGCTTTTAATAAATATATCTGGTAGTGTTATTTCTTCAGATAGAATTGAAGAAAAAATAAAGATTTCCTCTAATATTGTTAAGTCTCCAGATATTGCTAATCTTGCAAATAAAGTAAGGTCATCATATCGTAAGAACTCCAAAGAGATGATTCACTTAATTCCTATGGAGTATCGAATTGATGACTCAATGCCAGTACAAAACCCCAGACTAATGTCAGGTGGCAGTCTGTATGCTAAATTTCACGCTATTTCAACCCCCAGGACTAATATACTAAATATAGAAAATTGCCTAAGATCATGCCAGATATCAGTCAATAATTATATTTTCGAATCTTACGCTAACTACCTATCCTCGGTTAATGAAAATGAAAAAGCGATGGGAAATTTAGTAATTAATATCGGGGGCGATGTTACTTCATTTGCTATTGTAATTGATGGAAAAATGATCTATTCAGGCGGTTTTGTAATGGCCGGAAATCATATTACTAAAGATGTTGCTACCATCCTTGGAGTAAGCCTTGAATATGCAGAAAAAATAAAAAACCTAAACTCAACCCTCATTTTATCACAAGGTTCTCAACGAGAAATAGTAAAATATAGAATCAGCAATAATGATGAACCTTCAATGATTAAAATGACAAAGGGCGATCTAAGGGAGATTATAAAATGTCGATTAGAAGAAATATTAGAGATAATCAAGAAATCGATCAATGATGCCAAAATTCCAGATTTCGTCTACAATAACATCATCATAACTGGTGGTACTTCAAATATAATTGGCATAGATCAATTAGCTAATAAAATATTTTCTCGCAATGTAAGGTTATCTTACCCTTTTGATTTACAGGGAATATCTAATGCTGAAGATCTTAACAAGCCTGAATTTGCCACCTCACTAGGCATGATAATTTTTCTAAAAAATCTTATCGTCAAGGAAAAAATCAAGTCGGGGTTTGAGTATCACGAATCCAGTTGGCTAAAGAAAATTATTGAAAAAATCATAGATTACTAATTAGTATATCCCTATCGGATTTTGATCTTCTAATAAAGGCTCAGAGTTAATAAGACCATTGTCATTGTCGCCTATCTTCTCTTGATAATCACTAGATAGCATCTCAAAAATATTATCAGATTTCTTAAACGCTTCAAATAACATATTTTTTCTTAAGGTATTTTTAGTTGGAAACTTACCAGTTTCTTTATCTATTTTAACAAAATTAATTGAGGAAGGTACTCTAAATGGAGTTGAAGGCGTATCTTTCAGCGCCCCTTTCATAAAGTCGTTAAATATTGGTAAGGCAATAGAGGATCCGGTTTCATACTTACCAAGATTTTTCGGTTTATCAAAACCAATATACACGCCAACTATTAAATCCGGAGTAAATCCAACAAACCAAGAATCAAAAGAATTGTTGGTAGTTCCCGTTTTTCCTCCTATGATTTTTCCTATCGATCTAGCTCTTCTTGCCGTTCCCCTTTCAACAACCCCCTGTAGCATGTAGGTAACTTGATAAGAACTTTCTCTATCCACTAATTGATTTCTTTCGTTTTGAAGATGTGGGAAGAAGGATTTATTTACTTTAGCGCTTTTGATATTACAACTTAAGCACTGCCTGCCGTCTCTTTTAAAAATAGTCTTCCCAGAGCGATCTTGAATCTTTTCGATCATTGAGGGCTGGATATCATAACCACCATTTATCATTATAGAATAAGCTCTAATCAGCTTAATTAAACTAGTTTCAGTAGATCCTAACACCAACGAATGAATAACCTTGGGATCATCATTAATACCTAACCTTTTAACCATTTCAGCAACCTTATCTAAGCCAATCTGATCAGCCATTCTTACTGTAGTGACATTTCTTGACTTTTCAAGTCCAATCCTTAATGTAGTGGGTCCATAAAACTCTCCAGAATAATTGGTTGGGTTATAAGGAGGAAGATCGTCTCCTTGGTCAATAGTTATAGGCTCATCAACAATAATTGAAGCGGGACTCATGCCATTTTCTAGCGCCGCTAAATAACCAAGGGTCTTCATAGTTGAACCGGGCTGTCTATTTGCCTGTATAGCTCTATTGAATTGATTAGGGGCATCAATATATCCACCCATCATTGATAACACTCTACCGGTATGAGGATCCATTGCGATCAAAGCGCCATTTACCTCGGGTATCTGCTGTAAAATGTATCTCTGACTTAAGGCTTCGTTAATATCCTCTTGATCGTTTGCAGTAATAGATGCTTCTGATTGAAATCTTTCTACTAATATCAGATCCCCTACATTAAACACATTTGATGGCGACCTGATAGCGGAGCCAACCTTATCAGCACTGATATATTTTCGAGCCCATTTCAGATCTTCCAATAATATCTCGCCAATTTGCAACTCATCAGTATAAATAAAAGCTTTTTCTTTATCCATGGATGTCACAACCGCCTTTCTCCATGATTCGTTATGAAGCTTGTCAATTTTAAAACTATCAAAAATTTTAATTACTTCTTCATCCGTCTTTTTATCGAATTACTTGATTCTTTTTAAAACTCCTCGATATCCATGACGCTTATCATAAGCTTCGATACCCTTAGCCATAGCGTCATTAGAAATTTTTTGGAATTGTGAGTTTAAAGTAGTTCTCACGAAAATTCCATTTTCAAAAACATTATCCGAGCCATATAGCTTTGTTAACTCTGACTTTACGGCGTCAGCAAAAAAGTCAGCCTTAGCATAGTCACTATCATCTTTGAATAGCTTTAATTCTATAGATTTACTTTTCGCAGTTTTAGCCTGCTCAAAGTCTATAAACCCTTCATCGCGCATACGATCTATAACCCAGTCCCTTCTTATTTTTGCTTTCGCAATATTTTTTCTCGGATCTAGCTTGGAAGGAGCCTTTGGAAGAGTTGCTAACAAGGCATACTCCTCAATTTCCAAATCATCTAGAGATTTATCAAAGTAAACCTCAGCCGCAGCGGCTACGCCGTATGAACCAGACCCTAAATAAATTTGATTTAAGTATAGCTCAAGAATCTTTTCCTTTTCAATGGCTTTGGTAATTTTAATAGCCAATATGGCTTCTTTAACCTTTCTTTCTATAGTCCTATCCTTTGTTAACAAAAAGTTCTTTACAACTTGCTGAGTAATGGTAGAGGCGCCACCCATTCTTTCAGAATTGTTAGAGATAAGGGAAATAGCATTTTTAATGGCAGCTCTAAAAATAGCAAAAACATCAATACCAGAGTTTGTATAAAAAGTAGAATCTTCAGCGGCAATAAAAGCATTTTTTAAGTCCTGCGACATCATTTCAATCGGCACGAACACCCTCTTCTCCTTAGAGTATTCACTAACCAACCTACCATCAGCCGCGTATAATCTAGTTGTAATTATCGGCTTATAATCTTTTAAAGAATTATAATCCGGTAAATTTTGAATATTTTTATTAATAAAATATATCAAAAATATCAGAATCGGTATCGACACGGCCAAGCCAGCGAAAATTATATATTTTACAGTCTTAATATTCATAAAAAGTTTTTATTCTATTGTAAATAAACTTAATTTTAATGTCTACAGCTTTTTAAATTTAAAATATTCATCTATAGCTTTCTTAATTCCTCGAACAATCTTACGCTTGTGATTAATTGCATTTAATTGCTTTTCTTCAGACCTGTTAGATAAATATCCCAACTCTATAAGAACCGAAACCATATCAGGCGCCGTTAAAACTAAAAACCCAGCAAATCTATGGGTATTATGAATCATGTGAACTCCTTGCCTCTCAACTTTATTGATAGCTAAATTTGCAAATTTTGAAGAGAAATTCATACTACTTCTTTGCGATAAGTCAATTAATGTTTTGTATATATCCTTATTAACATTCTTAAAGCTCATACCCTTGATGGCCTCCGATTTATTTTCTTTTCTAGCTAACTTTTCCGCCTCCTTATCCGAAGCCTTTTCAGACAATGTGTAAACAGAGAAGCCCTTAGGTTTTCTACTTCTTGATGAGTTAGCATGAATGGATATAAATAAATCCGCCCTAACTTTTCTGGCCTTTTCTACCCTAGCTCTTAAAGAAACATATTTATCATTATTTCTTGTCATGTAAACCTTGTATTTTCCAGATCTTTTTAGTGACGAATAAAGTAATTTTGCATATGACAATGTGATTACCTTTTCCTTAGTTCTAAGCCTTCTACCAATAGCACCCGGGTCTCTACCTCCATGCCCAGCATCAATTACAATAACTGGCTTTGATTTCCTTTTTACTCTTTTTTTACCACTTACGGCACTAGGTGCAACTTTTTGTTTTTTTACATCACCTTTACTAGCAGAAGTGATGATCATTATTTTGCCTGACCTACCGTCATCAGACTTTATGTAATTAGTTGCAAGAATCTTAAGCGAGGATTTCAAGTCAAGCACGATACGCGCTTTATCATTATGGTCTGAGAATCTAACAGACTTAACATTCTTGATATATTTTGATTTTTTAATATATTTGCTAGTGGCACCAAATACATCTATCACTATACGGTCTGGTTTTTTTAAAGTAAAAGCTTTAAATTTAGATTTTTTTGGTACTTCAATGTAAATCTTACCTGAATTAGTATAGCCAATTTTATTGATCAGTATTTTTTGACCAGAGTAACCATTGGCAATAAAGGTAAGGACTAATAACAAAATTAATGAAACTACTTTTGCAGTTATTTTCATGTTAAATTAATTTAAGCAATATTTTTGACAATAACACCGAAGAAAGATTCGCACCCTTACCCCCTTTAAAAAGCTCCTCATCGCCACCTATCCATACCCCCAGTAGAATTTCATCACTAAAGGCGATTGACCATAAGTTTTGATTATTAAAAGAGTTGCCGCTTTTGATAAAGAATTTATCTAGGTAAATCTGTGAATTATCATCTCCCGGCATAAATAAAGATTTAAAATATTTTACAGATTTCTCCGTTGCCACAACTCTTCCTTGAGTATATTTATGATTATATAGATTATTTGAATTATAATCTTGTATTTGCCTTACAAATATTGGTTTAATTGAACGACCCCTATTAGAAAACACACCATGCGCATTTAGAATATTTATCAAAGAGTCCTTGTGGAAAAGCCTCTTGTCATTACCTGATTCGACTTCTATATCAAGGCCTAAGCTAACAGAAAAATTTTTAATATTACTCGGGCCAAGGTCTTGTCTTAAATAATTAAAAGCCCTTTGTGAAGATGAAATAAATAAATCAGATAGCTTTAATGATTTAACCACCCCCCCTTTCTCACCTGAATCGCCAGCACGTAACTCAATTGCATCATTGGGGGTGTAGCCATTTTCAAAGGCATATAAATATATAAACGAATCATATATCGATCCCATAGTCTTTTTGGAGCTTAGCGCTTTATTGGTTCTGTCTCTTTGATAATCCTTGCCGCCAGAAATAGCCTTCACTTCACCGTTACTATTCATCAACAATACGGCGACTTGTGAAGTTGCAATTTTTTTTCGATATTGCGTCAAAAACAGATCAAGCTGCTCTTCGATTAATCTTTGCATATCCTCATCCAAGGTAGTATCAATACTTACCCTGACAAAGCCCTTGCCTTCCCCCAAAAGATTCTGATGATTATTATAAACATAATCAGCAAAATATAACTTTTGTAACCTATTTTTCTTATAAATAATATCACTATTGATACGTCCGTATTTACCATCCTTGTCTACAAATCCAGAGTTAATCATTCTCTCTATTACCAACTCCGCCCTTTTATTCATAATCTCCTTATTAGCAGAGTTAGATAGTGTAGAAGGTGCCTTAAGCAAGGCTGCTAACATTGCAGATTCTTTTAATGACAGGTCAGTTACTGATTTATCAAAATAGTATTTTGAGGCTGATTGCACCCCGTAATTTCCAGATCCAAAATATGCATTATTAAGATATAGAGTTAGAATTTGCTCTTTAGTTAGAGCGCTTTCCAATCGAAATGCTAAGATTAGCTCTTTTATCTTTCGCTTCATATTTTTATCAGGCTTTAGAAATAGAATTTTCGCTAATTGTTGAGTGATAGTACTGCCACCTTGTATAATCTTTCTAGATTTTCGATTAACCGAGAAAGCCCTCATAATCCCATTCAAATCAAAACCCTTATGATTGAAAAACTTCTGATCTTCAATTGCAATCACAGCGTTGACAAGGTTGGTCGGAAACTGGTAGAATTCAGGACTTTCTTTGTTGCTACTGCCATATCTAGTTATCTG
Organism: Rickettsiales bacterium; assembly: GCA_047404215.1. Classification (GTDB taxonomy): domain Bacteria; phylum Pseudomonadota; class Alphaproteobacteria; order Rickettsiales; family UBA1997; genus CAMCFD01. Next base: position 42,921 of record JBDOIV010000001.1, on the reverse strand, counting down.
ACTACCGTTAGAATAGTTAACCTGAACAATTTTTTCAGACTTTGAGTCTAAATAATCTTGAATATTAGGTAAACCATAACTATAATAGATATAGGCTGACATCGATAGTATTAATATTGATGTCATAGCAAAAAGAGTAAATTTCAGTATGTAGCGCACTTTAATTATTCTTAGTTTGTTTAATCTTTATTTTTTATTTTATAGCAAAATATTTAAAATTAAATGAAAAAATATATTTTAGTTAACAATAATATTATTGCAAATGATTCTATCGCAATATCCAGCGATGATCGATCCTTTTTATACGGGGATGCAACCTTCCAAACCGTAAAAATTCATAATGGGATCTTATATGGTATTGACGATTACATCAAAAGAATTAAACTTAGCGCCGGTTTATTAAAATTTAATTTAAAAGGTTTTCCAAATAACGAGTCTTTAAAAAGTAATCTATATCAACTAATATCCTTGAACAAGGTAACCGATGGCAGCTTAAGAATAAACTTATCGCGAGGAGAGTCGTCACAAGGCTATCTACCAACCAAAGAATGTAGGCCTAATATCGTCGCCAGCTGCCGCAAAAGATCTTCATTTCAAAAGGAATTTAAAATAGGCATTAGTAGTCATCGGTTATGGGATATAGATAGCGACTTATGTAAGGTAAAAAATGCCAAATCTCTAAATTACATAATGGCCAAAATCGATGCTAACCAAAAAAATAATTACGACGATGTAATGTTAGACAAAGACAGTTACGTTGCTGAATGCTCCTCTTCAAATCTTTTTTGGATCAAGAATTCTAAAATATATACCTCCTGTGAACAATGCGGTATTTACCCGGGATACATCAGGAGTAAAATAATTAACAACAAAGATTTCACAATACTTCAAGGTAAATATCAGATTACAGATCTCATCAATAGCGATGAAATATTTATCACCAACTCTAATTTGTTAGTACAGCCAATTCACTATCTAATTACCAACAATCAAGAAATAAAGAAAGAGATAAATTATAGTGACAAAATTAAGCAATACATTGAAAAAGATTTAGTTGATTATTGCCAGAATAACCAGAATATCAAAAGTTAATGCATCAAGTTAAGAAAGTAAACTGGATTGATCCAGATCAACTTGCCAAAAACATCTCTAAAGATTACCAAGGGGACGTCTGGGCTTATCTCAGATCGCCAAAAAGCAAATCAAACCAAGCTAAAAAATCAATCATAGCGCTACATCCAAAACAAGAACTAGCCAATTGCGATCTTGAGCAGGTAATTCAAGAATTACAAGACTATAATCAAAACTATACTGATAGTTACTTAACACTACTATCTTATGAATATTCTTGTCAATCATATTTACCGTTTGAAAAGTCGACTACTCATTTTATAAATATTCCAGACTCTATTTTTATAAAATTTTCTTTAATCTATGAATTCATTCATGATAGCAAAGAGGTGCGTGCTTATTATGACAATTCAGACTTAATAACGTCACGATATAAAAATATTTCAGATTCAAAATTAAACAAAAAACCATTTGAAGTATGTGACATAAGATCAAATTTTTCACAGTCAAGCTATCATGATGCGATCTTAGATATTCAAAATAAAATTCGTGACGGCATCTGCTATCAAACAAATTTAACTAGAAAATTTTATGGAAAATTTGATCAAACTATTGACAGTAGTGATAGTCTAGATATGTTTTTAACACTTTCTCAATCCAGTCCCGCCAACTACTCATCCTATATAAAATATCACAGCAAAATAATTATATCAAATAGCCCCGAGCTTTTTATTAAAATCGAGAACGACACTATTCAATCAGAACCTATTAAAGGCACAGCACCAAGAAATAGTAACCCAAAAATAGATCAAAAAAACAAGGAATGTCTATTAAGTAGCCCAAAAGAAAAGGCAGAAAACCTTATGATCGTAGATTTGGCGCGCAATGACCTTTCTCCCCCTTCTATTCCAGGGTCAGTGTCTGTAGAAGACCTTTTTACAGTTAAAAGCTATCCATCATATCACCATCTATCAAGTGTAGTTAAGTCAAAAATAGCAGCAGACAAAACTATTGCCGATGTCATTAGGTCATCATTTCCACCCGCTTCCATGACCGGCGCCCCCAAGGTTAAAGCAATCAGCACCGCCCTATCGCATGAGAAAATGCAAAGGGGTATTTATAGTGGTTGCATAGGAATGATAAATGGCAAAAAAGATGCTCAATTATCAGTGGTAATAAGGACCTTAATCATTGATCAAGATAGATTTGAATTTCAAGTTGGAGGTGGAATAACCATTGACTCCATTCCTGAAAAAGAGATAGAAGAAACTTATGTCAAAGCAGAACAAATTTGTAAAATTTTAGGAATAAATAGCTTAAAAGATGTCAGCTGATAATATCTATTTTTTTTGCAAACATTTACAAGACGAATTATATAAAAGTTATCACGATAATGAATGGGGTAAGCCGATATATGATAACAACAAGACCTTTGAAATATCAAGTCTATAGATAATACAGCTATGTCTTTCCCGGCTTACGATATTAAAAAATCGGGACAGCTTTAGAAGGGAATTTTGTAATTTTGACATCCAGGAAACCTCTTCTTTTAATAAAAAAATATCGATCATCTAATGCAGTGTAAAAATTACTATTAGACATCGAAAAAAGCTTTAATCCGTAGTGCTAAATACACAAGCAATAATTGATAACTTCAATACCAATAATAGTTTTTCTAAAGCGATTTGGAACCTATTTGATAACAAAATTATCGATAATAAAATCAATAATTTTAACGAAATATGAAGTCAAGATATTAATTCAAAAAAATTATACTATTTTTTAAAGTATATAGGGGTAGTGTTTATAGGTCTCAAAAGCTAATACTCACTTCTAGAGTCAACGGGGATAATAAACAAGAATATTGTAACATGCTATAAACGTTGATAGCAAAGGCTTAAAAATATTTATTAAATTTTTTTAAAATAACTTATAGACAATTAATTTTAAATAATTTAAAAATAGTATTACAAGATATAGTATAATTTTTAGATAATTAACACTATATATAGTATTTAAATTTTTATTAAGTTCTAATTGATTTTTTATGAGTAAGAAAAACGAAAAAACAACAACAAAATCAAAATCATCTTCAAAGAAAAGCAGAAAAACTAAGGCTAATGTAATTTCTATCGAAGAACACAGAAAATCTCATAATATCAAAATCGATAAATCTAGAGATGTAAATCTAACCGATTTTGGTAAAGCAGTTTTAAAAGATAGATATCTAATGCCTGAGGAAGATTTTCAAGATATCTTTGCCCGCTCAGCAAGGTCCTATGCTGACAACGAAGAGCACGCACAGAGATTGTATGATTACATTTCCAAGCTTTGGTTCATGCCAGCAACCCCTATTTTAAGCAATGGTGGCACCAAAAGAGGATTGCCAATCTCTTGCTTTTTAAACGAAGTTGATGATTCGCTAGGTGGAATTGTTAATCTATGGAATGAAAATGTTTGGCTAGCTTCTAATGGCGGTGGAATCGGTAGCTACTGGGGTAATTTAAGGTCAATTGGCGAAACTGTTAAAGGTAACGGCAAAACATCGGGAATCGTGCCCTTTATCAAAGTCATGGATTCACAAACTCTAGCCATCTCTCAAGGTAGCCTTAGGAGAGGCAGTGCCGCGGTATACTTACCGATCAATCACCCAGAAATAGAAGAATTCATCGACATCAGAAGACCTACCGGTGGCGACCCTAATCGTAGATCACTAAACCTACATCATGGTGTAGCAATCACCGACGACTTCATGAAAGCAGTAGAAAAAGGCGAAAAATTCGAACTTAAGAGCCCTTATACTGGCAAAACAGTTGAAACCATTCAAGCTAGAGATCTATGGATCAAATTATTAACAGCTAGAATCGAAACAGGTGAACCATACCTACTATTTATCGATCATGTAAATAAAGCTATACCTGATCATCACAAAAAATTAGGATTAGATGTTAAAACTTCTAATCTATGTAGCGAGATCACCCTTACTACTGGTAAAGATCATCTTGATAATGAGAGAACTGCAGTATGTTGCCTCTCTTCATTAAACCTTGAATATTATGATGAGTGGAAAGAAGACCCAATGATTGTCGAAGACATCATGCGCTTCCTAGATAATGTCTTACAAGACTTTATTGATAACGCTCCAGATCAGATGAGTAAAGCAAAATACTCAGCAATGAGAGAGAGAAGTGTTGGTCTTGGCGTTATGGGACTTAACTCATTCTTACAATCGAAAAACGTTGCTATAGAATCTGCAATGGCTAAAGTTTGGAACAAAAAGATATTCCAACATATCAGGCAAAATGTTGACAAAGCCTCACAGGCAATATCAGAAGAAAAAGGTCCGTGCCCAGACGCTAAAGATGCAGGTTCTAATGAGCGCTTCACTAATAAATTAGCAATTGCACCTACAGCTTCAATTTCAATCATTGCTGGCAATTCATCACCTGGAATTGAACCATTTGCCGCCAATAGCTACACTCAAAAAACCTTAACCGGCTCTTTTGGTGTTAGGAATAAAAACCTTGTTAAGCTATTAAAAGAAAAAGATAAAAACTCAGAAGAGATATGGTCCTCGATCACTATTAACGAAGGTTCAGTGCAGCATCTAGATTTCCTTGATGATCACGAAAAAATGGTTTTCAAAACAGCTAAAGAGATTGATCAAAGATGGATTGTAGATTTAGCGGCAGATAGGCAAGAATATATCTGCCAAGCTCAAAGTCTCAATCTATTTATTCCTGGTGACGTTTCTAAGAAAGAGCTCCACGAGGTGCATTTTAGAGCATGGCAAAAAGGAGTAAAAAGCTTATATTATTGTCGCTCAACTTCAATCCAAAGAGCAGATAAGGTCTCTAACAAAGCTAAAAGCGATTTGCTAACAGTTGGTGATCAACCATCTTTGGAGCAAGCTGAGGACAATAAATATGAAGAATGCCTCGCTTGCCAATAAAATGTAAAACAACTATTATTAATTAATGCAATTGTCATGTTTAAATTAATTTATCTTGCTGTAACTTTATTATTAATAGCCAGTAATAGCTTTGCCAATCAAACTGGACACCAAATTGCACTCAATTTAATTAATTCCGACGTTAATAATAAAATTACCAACTCCGAAGACTTTGGCTCAAATGATTTTGGGGTTGGTTTAAGCTATAAATATCATGCCAATATTGGCAATGGCTATTTCCTTGCCGTTGGCGCCTTTTATGACTATAATAATATCGAGTCTTCCAGGGTAAATGGTTCAGGTAGATTCAGTTCAAAAACAGAAATTACAATAAAAGATACCTTTGGTGGCAATTTTGACATAGGTTATGATTTTAATAAGTTCTATACAGCCTACGCCTCTCTATTAGCAATCAGAACTGGTGCTGAAAGTAAAGTTAGGAACAACTCGCAAACAATTGCCTCTACATCATTTCACGATAACTCTTTAGGATATGCCATAGGAGCAAAGTACAATTTTAACAAAAATTACAGTGCTGGACTATCATATAATTTATTTGAAGTCAGTAGATTTGGTAATGAGACTGAATTTGATATTACAAAACTAGAATTATCCTATAATTTTTAACCTATAGCCTACTACTCTAGACCCAATATGTTAAAGATTCCTTCTCTTTTAATCTCGCGGTCTAAAGACTTTATTGCCGCGTTGTAAGACTCGTTACGACCAATAACAGAACTACCTGAGGTTTCTACATCATTACTAGCCACCGTCTTATTTTGCGCTATGTTCTTAAAATTAACTTTAATTTTAGTAACGTAAGAATTATATACTTTACCAGTTGAATGATTACTAGCAATATCCATAACTATCTGGTTAGGGTCGTTACTTTTAACATTAGCAATGACCACTCCTGCTTTATTGAGGTATTTTTTGATAACATTATAAATTTGCGCATCGCCTTTTTTAACAAAGAAAAATTCAAATTTATTATTCAGCTTCGATAATTTATTTTTTGCATCAGATATTACCCGTAGCTTAGCTTTCAATTTACCTTCGGATGGTGGGTAAATGATTCTAGTTAATATCTCAGACTGACCCGCAAGTTCAATAATTTTACTGTAAGAGTTTCTTTTTTTAATAATATTTTGCTGCTCAATATCAGCTTTTAAGTTATTAACTTGGTTATCCAAGAACTCAATCTTTTCCTTTTGTAAATTAACAAATTCATTTCTGTTGATACTGACTTGCACATAAATCGTTTGATCATTGGTAGTAGATCTATCAACGTTAAATGCTGGAAATTCAATTTTTTCAATATTTTGATTAATTTGCTTACGAAACTCAACATTAGCATCGGTCCTATTTTCCTCAAGCAAAGTAGAAGAATTAGACGAGATAGTCACCGACAGTTTCGCCGAAGCATCAGACAGCGCCGACTTAGTCGCCTCTTCCAGGGTATAGCCCTCTCCTACTCCATATATATTTTGTGCATCATTATTAATAGGACTTAAATACCAACTGATATCACCATCCTTTTTGACACTATCCGAGGTAGCGCTACAAGAAGCAACTACCGCAGATAACACAATCAATAACACAATATGAAAATATTTCATCATTAATCAATTTTATGATTATTGCATATCGTTAAATATAGAGTCGGAGCCAGCTTGACTAGCACCAATTCTACCTTGAGCAGCTCCTGCTTTGCCACTTCTATACAACTCCTCCTTCATCGGATTTGAGCACGCAAAAAGCCCCAGCACTACAAGTAAAGCTACAAAATATTTTAACAAAGACATAATGTAATTATTTAATATTGATAATAAATGTTAAGAAATACTAGATTTCTCTTTCATTTTCAAGATCTTTAAACATATCTTTAGCAGCTTCTTCTGCGTTAGCTATATTTTCACGAGCGATGTTAGCTTCTTGTAGGCTTTTGCTTAATGATTTTTGGCTATTTTTGATATATTTAGAATAATCTTTATCACCAAGCTTCATGTGAACATATAAAGTGCCATCTTGCGCTTGATAGATATTAATTCTTTCAATACCCGATAATGGTAAGTTTTTAACGATGTCTTTTGTCGCTTGCGAGAAAAAGTCCTCCACATCATTAATACCATTGGTGTTAGACTCTCTAAGAGCATTTTTTGTTACTCTATTAACTTCAGTTTGAATAGTAGCAGCAATGTTAGCTCTAGCATCCATTTCAGCTTTAGGGATTTGGAATCTGATGCCACCTCTTGATGGTTGTGCAATGCCGACTCCGCCAATACCACCTTCAACTTTGGGATCTAATACCCAAGCTGGTAGATTGGAAAGTTTACCAACATCTTTTTTCGGCTCTTCTTTAGAGCAAGATATAGTTAATAGCAAAGAAAAAACTGCAATTACAGATGTAAAATAATTCAAAAAAGAAGTTTTCATAAATACAAAATTAATTAATATAGTTTAAACCTATGTTTAATATTTAGTCTAAATCTAATAACATGGTAAACAAATTATATAATATTGTCAATATTTTAATGTTATTACCCTAAATAACTGTATTATTTTGATCATTAGAACCTTGTATCGATTAAAATATTACAGCTCTATAACTATTATACACTGTATAATTATAAATGTCAACACAATTTATTTAAAATTTTTTATACAAGTCTATTTCCAAGCAAGAAATCCTTGATAGTCACCGGTTTTTTACCTGGTTTTTGCAGGGTCTGGGGTTGCAGGTAACCATCGCTGCACTTGATGACGAAATCTTTATTAATAGTAACGCTATCAATAGTGATGAATTTTTGATCCACCTCGCCTACTGGCAACTCCCTTGCTTGAAATATCTTAATCTTTTCACCTTTAAATTCAAAAAATGCCGTCATAAAACCACTTAGGGCGCGAATTTTATTTAAAATATTTGATGTTTTATCGTTAAAATCAATATTAGCATCGGTTTTTAAGATTTTCTTTGACAAAGTTGCCAATTGATCATCCTGTTTCATCGGCTTAATACTGCCTTGCTCTATACCTGCCAATGTTTTCAAAATCATTTCACCACCAATATCTGAAAATCTACCTGCTAAACTGTTAAAATCATCGCCATCGTCAATCTGATATTCTTGTTGTAGCAAAATATCGCCCGAATCAACACCCTTATCCATCTGGATTATTGATACTCCTCCAATTTTATCGCCCTGTAGCAAAGTTGATTGTATCGGAGTTGCTCCACGATATTTTGGCAATAATGAGGGATGTAAATTAATACAACCAAATTTAGTTGACTCAATAATATCTTCTGGTAAAATAAGACCATAAGCAACAACAACTGCAAAATCAGCTTGAAAACTTTTGAATTTTTGTAATTCATCATCGTTTCGAAGGCTAGCTGGCGTGACAACTTGCAGGTCATGCTGCAATGCTAATTGATGAATAGCAGAAGGTATTACCTTTTGACCTCTTTTTGCTTTTGCTGGTTGCCTGGTATAGACAGCGACAATTTCTATATTTTCGTTGGCTATTAATTTTTGCAAAGTTGGTACGCTGAATTCGGGCGTTCCCATAAATACTACTTTCATAAAGTTTATGACGTTAATTAATTTTTATCACAAAAAGAGATTATTTTTAATAGGTACGATAATATCGATCATTATCGCCTATCTTGACCTCTTAACAAAGGAAATTGCATTTAACGCAGTAGAGGAATCTTTTATTACTCAAAATCTGCCTTATATTAAGATAACAAATTTCTTTAATATTGTCAAGGTATGGAACACCGGCGTTAGTTTTGGCATGTTTAACGACCTGGAGTATGGCGCTTTGATATTTTGCGCTATTGTTGCTGTAATTACCGTTGTTTTGCTTGTATGGCTCTATAAAAATGATTCTCCCCTTGTATCTTACGCTATTTCTTTTATAATAGGAGGTGCACTTGGTAATTTGATTGATCGGATGAATAATGGAGCGGTTGCTGACTTTCTTGATTTTCATCTTTATGGTTATCATTGGCCTGCTTTTAATTTGGCAGATTCCGCTGTTTTTGTAGGAGTTGCTATAATTTTATTTGATGATTTAATATTAAAAAACAATAGTGATGATAAAAAAAATAATTAATCTGATTATTTTAGTACTAGTATTTTCTTGCTCTTCGACGCCGGATGATCCATTGATTACCCCTCCAGGTTTCGATGATATACCTAAAGAAGAAGATTTTGCTCAAGAAAATCAAAGCAAGAATCAAGAAAATATAGTTGAGGATCAAGAATTGGAGCAACTTAAAAAATTATTATTAAAAAACTAACTTACAATGAGATATAGTGCTAATTTAAATATTATGGTTAAAGCGGCGGAAGAGGCTAGCATCAAAACCGCTAGAGATTTTCATGAACTGGAGATTCTACAAAGTAACTACCAAACTGCGCAAAAATATGCCAACTCTTGCTATAAAAGAGTTAAAGAGCTTATTTTCAACGACTTGACAAAGATGAGACCTCATTACAATCTATACGCTTCTGACGGCAGTAGTCAGATCAACAAAGAAGATAGCGATTATAGCTTTTTAATTCATCCAATTGATGGTCTTACTAACCTGTCTCGATCAATACCTGATTTTACAATTTCAATAGCCCTAAACCACCAGCAAGAAGGAATCAAGAACACCGTCGCCTGTGTTATCTATAAAGTGATAGGATCTGAGCTTTTTTACTCAGAAAAAGGCTTTGGCTCCTTTTTAAATAACAGAAAGATTAAAACTTCTAATCGTAAAGATGGTCAAAAAACTATTATTTGTAATCATGGTAATGACTCAAGTGAATCCGGTACGAATGCTATTGCAAGAAATTTCGGCTGCAAGACTCTGGAAATGGCCTATTTAGCATCAGGAAAAATAGATAAATTAGTGCTAGGCTCTAATGATTCTGCAAATTTTGAGCCTTTTTATCTAATTGCTGAGCAATCGGGCGCTCAATTGACAAAAGATAATGATAATATAATTATTGAAAGCTAATGCAATTTATTGATGAAGCGAAAATTCACGTCGCCTCTGGCAAAGGTGGCAATGGCTCTGTAAGCTTTAGAAGAGAAAAAAACATTCCACGTGGAGGTCCTAACGGCGGTGATGGTGGCAATGGTGGAAACATAATCTTCAAATGCACAAAAAACCTCAATACCTTAATTGATTTTCGATACCAGAAGCACTTCAAGGCCGAAAATGGTGTCAATGGTCAAGGCAGTAACAGATCGGGCCCTTATGGTAAGGATATGGTAATTAACATCCCCTTTGGCACTCAAATTTTTAGCGAAGACGAAATGATTATGGACATGATTGAAGATGGCCAAGAATTCGTCGCAGCAAAAGGAGGTAAAGGTGGTCTTGGCAATGTCAACTTTAAATCTTCCGTTAATCAGGCGCCAAAATATGCTCAGCAAGGACAGCCTGCACAAGAATTATATGTTGAATTAAAGCTTAAATTATTGAGTGATGCCGGTGTTATTGGCCTGCCAAACGCTGGTAAGTCGACTTTTGTATCGACCTGCACTAGAGCTAAGCCAAAGATAGCTGACTACCCATTTACAACCCTCATACCAAAACTTGGTGTTGCCTATATTGACAATGAAGAGTTTGTGATAGCTGACATTCCTGGATTAATTAAAAATGCTAGCCTAGGCAAGGGATTAGGTGATCGTTTTTTAAAACATGTTGAAAGATGCGGTGTTTTGCTACACCTTATCGACTGTTCTTCTCAAGATGTGCTCGAAGATTATTTAACAATCAGGAATGAGCTTAAAAGCTATAGCGCATCCTTGGGTGGTAAACCGGAGATAATAGCTTTAAGCAAATCTGATACTATTTCTCAAGACGATCTTGATTTAACAATTGCACTTTTAAAAGAACATTCGAATTTCAAGGATAAGGATATATTCATTCTATCTTCAGCTACTAATAGTGGAATTGAAGATATATTGAGAAAAATCAATCAGGAAATAAAAATATACAATGACGCAGCCGAGTAGACCTTCAGCTTTAATAACTGGTGGCGCTAAGAGAATCGGAAAAGATATAGCTTTGAATCTAGCGAAAAAAGGCTACGATATCGCCATCTCCTACAATAATTCTCATCTAGAAGCGGTAGATTTAAGGCAAAAAATTATAGATGATTTTTCTGTAAAGTGCGAAATATATCAATGTGATATTTCAAAAAAAAATAACTGCAAGGCGCTAATCAACAATGTTATTCAAGACTTTCCCAGCCTGAGCACATTAGTTAATAATGCTTCGATATTTAATAAATCAAAATTCTTAGATGACAATAGTGACTTTGAGGAATCTTTTGCCGTTCATTTAATGGCTCCCATTATATTTTGCAAAGAATTTGGTAAAAATGTTCTTGCTAACGCAATTGATAATGCTAATATAATCAATATTGTTGATAAAAATATTGTTAGTCATGAAACTAGCTACTTTTACTATCTACTAAGTAAAAAAACATTATCTGATCTGACAAAAATGCTGGCTATTGAACTTGCCCCAGCAATTAGGGTTAATGGTATAGCGCCAGGATACATATTGGATGATAAGTTTATTAACAAATCTAAAAACTTATCACAAAAAATAATCAATGACACACCGTTAAAAAGAAAGGGTGACACTTCTAACATCGTGCAAACTGTTGATTTTATTTTAAATAACAATTATCTATCTGGGCAAATCTTATTTATAGATGGCGCCTCCAGTTTAAATATAATAAAATAAACCTATCATGAAAACCTCTTCTATTAAAAATTTAGCAATTATTGCAGGAACTGGTGATCTGCCTACTTTTATAATCAATAAATGTAAAAAAGAAGATATTGATTATCAAGTTTTTTTACTTGACGGAGAGGGGTATGAACATGACTACAGTTGCCATAACGCTATCAAACTTAAATATGGCGAAATATCTAAATTTATTAAAATTATCAAAGAAAAAAAATTGACGAACCTAGTAATGGCTGGAGGTGTCACCAAACCGGATCTTAGAGCCATTAAGGTGGATAAAAAGTCCGCCTCCCTTGTCACCAAAATATTAGCTAAAAAACTACTAGGTGACGACTCTGTGCTAAATACTGTAATTAAGTTTTTTGAAAAAGAGGGTTTAAAAATTATAAAGGTAAATGATTTCTTAAGCGATATCACCGCTAAAAAAGGCACCCTTAGTAAAGCGATACCTGGTAAAAACGATTTAGAAAACATTGAAATCGCTAAAAATGCCATTAAGCATATTTCAAAATTTGATATTGGGCAAAGTCTAGTGATGGCACAAAAACAAATCATAGCACTTGAGGCAGCTGAAGGCACTGACCAAATGATCAAAAGGTGCAAAGAATTGACAATCAATTACAAAAATTCAGCAATTCTTGTTAAAACTTGCAAAAAAAGTCAGTCAAGAAAAGCCGACCTACCAACTATTGGCGTTAAGACCATTAACAATTGTCACAAAAGCGGCATCAAGGGAATCGCAATTCAAGCCAACAATACCCTGATATTAAAAAAAGATGATGTAATAAAAAAAATTGATGAATATAATATGTTTTTAGTAGCAATCTGATTCTTAATTTTATGGTAAAGAAGGTTATAAAAGCAGAACGACTACTGCAAATAGTACCTCAAGAAGTAAAGTTGTTATTTACAATTTTCAATAATATTGCTACAGACAATATTATGCTAACTGGCGGCTGTGTCAGGGATTTAATTATGGACCTAGAAGTTGCGGATTACGATTTTGCATGCAAAGAAAAGCCAGAGAAAATTATTAAAATACTACAAAACAATAACATTAGAGCAATTCCTACCGGTATTAAATACGGCACTATTACAGCCATAATTAACAACCAGTCATTCGAGATTACAACCTTAAGACAAGATGTAAAGAGCGACGGTCGCCATCCCGAAACTGATTTTGTTAATGAATATTATCTAGATGGTCAAAGAAGAGATTTTACCATTAACGCTCTCTACCTCAATTCTCAAGGATATATTTATGACTATTTCAACGGAGTTTGTGATATTAAAAACAATATTGTAAAATTTATAGGAGATCCAAAAACAAGGATCACAGAGGACTATCTTCGAATATTAAGGTTTTTTAGATTTTCTGCCAGATTTTCTCAACAAGTCGATCAAAAAAGCCTCCTTGCTTGCCACGATCTTCGATCGGGATTGCAAAATCTATCTAAAGACCGTATCAGAAATGAGATTGTAAAAATGTTGAATGCCAGCAATGCGAACCTTCAAGACATTATATCGATCATGGAAAGGCAAAACTTTAGATCGCAAATATTATCATGTGAATTTAATATCGCGCAATTACAAAAGATTCTTAAAATTGAAAATTTACTCAACGTAATAGTTTCAAGTGATTTAAGGTTGTTTTGTCTTTTACATAATTGTAATAGTTTTAATAGCAAGTTATTGCAAGCAATATCACGAGAGTTAAATTTATCAAACTATCAGGTAAGGTATTTTAGCAACTTAGATTATATGATAAAGCAATCACGGTCTTTAGCTGCAAAATCAAATCTGAAAATATTCATGGATCAAATCGATAAAAACTTGGTAAGAGATTTTTATCTATTGGTAACTAGCAATAGCAGCCCTGGTCAAAAAGAAGTTTTAGAAATGCTCAAATTTATAGAAGATTATGAGCCACCAAGATTTCCAGTTAACGGCAACGATATAATGAAGGTAGTTAATATTGAAAACAAGAGAGATATTGGTATAATTCTATCAAAAATCAGAACAGACTGGATTAATAGCGATTTCACCCTTAGAAAAGAAGAGTTATTAAATAGATACATTACATTAAATAGTGTCTATTGAATTATTATTTAATTATTAAATATAATACAAAAATTAAATAATATGTTTGAATATGAAACATATTGCAATTATTTAAGTTTACATTATAATATTTATAAGTTAAAATGTTAATGAAAATAAAAATTATCAAAACAAGAAAATTAAATGATTGATATATTCGAAAATTACAAATCAATTATTATCGATGTCATCAAAGAAATTAGTGATAACGATAGTTTATCGATTCCTCAAGAGCGGCTCGATAAAATAGTTGTCGAAACTACCAAGAGTCAAAAGCATGGAGATATCGCAACCAATGCTGCTATGGTGCTAATAAAGTCTTTCAAGGAAAAGGGGTTATTTAACTCCCCGCAGCAATTAGCGCAAGAAATAATAAACAATATTTCTGCAAAAAAGCTACAAAGCAACAATCCTTCAATTGACAATATTGAAAAACTGGAAATAGCCGGTCCTGGTTTTATTAATATATCAGTCAACAATAATGAATATTACACAATAATTAACGACTTATTGCAAAGCGAATCCTATCAATTTAAAGATATCGGCAAAGGTGAAAAGGTAAATCTAGAATACGCCTCTCCTAATCCAACTGGACCAATTCATATTGGTCACACTAGGGGGTCGATATATGGTGACGTCCTGGCTAAGCTTTTAACAAAATCCGGTTATGATGTTTTAAAAGAATACTATATCAATGATGCCGGAGGGCAAATCACTACATTGGTAAAATCTGCTTTTTTAAGATATAAAGAGCTATTTTTTCAAGCCATCGAAATTCCCGAAGGTCTTTATCCCGGAGAATATCTAATAGATATCGCTAGCAAGGCTAAAGATGAATATGGCGATCAATTTATTAACTTATTTTCAATAGATAAAATCGCCGATTCTACTGAACCTACTTCTGATGATTATCTGATCTTTAAGAATTTCATTATCGACTCTATGGTTGAGTTAGTAATTTCTGATTTAAAATATTTAGGAATAGAGCATGATAGCTACTTTTCCGAAAAAAAGAATCTGCATGACACTAATAAAATCAAAGAAGCAGAAGATATATTAACAGAGAAAGATTTAATTTACAAAGGTAAACTTGAGATACCCAAAACTGCAAAAGGTGTCGGGCTGATGCCAGAAGGTTTTAACCAGGAAGATCAACTGCTTTTTAAATCAACTCTATATGGGGATGATCAAGATAGAGTAATTCGAAAACCAGATAATTCTCCTACTTACTTTGCCGGAGATCTAGCTTACATTATTTCAAAATTTGAACGTGGCGCTACTAAATTCATCATGCCCTTAGGATTCGATCATGCTGGGTACGTTAAGAGATTGACAGCAGCAGTCGAAGTCCTTACCGACAACAAAGCTCAGTTAAAAGTGATACTTTGTCAAATGGTTAAATTTATCAAGAATGGTCAACCTCTAAAAATGTCAAAAAGATCAGGCAACTTCATTACTGCACGCGAAGTGATTGATGAGGTTGGAGCAGACGCCTTGAGATTTATCATGCTTACTAGAAAAAATGATACTCCTTTTGATTTTGATCTTGCTAAAGTTATTGAGCAATCAAAAGATAATCCGATTTTTTATGTACAATATGCCCATGCCAGATGCTGCTCTGTATTAAGAAACGCTTTAGAAGAAGATGTTAATCTCAACGATCTACAAATTGAGAAAAAATATCTAAGCCTACTCACTGATCAAAGCGAAATTGAAATTATGAAAAAGATTTCACAATTCCCTAAGATAATAGAAGAATCGGTAGTTAAATTCGAGCCTCATAGGGTTGCATTCTATTTACAAGAATTAAGTTCGTTATTTCATTCTTTGTGGAATAAAGGGGTTGAGAATATTAATCTAAAATTTATAATCAAAGATAATAAAGATCTAACCATTGCAAGGTTACTTTTGATTAACTCGGTTAAAATGATAATTGCAACAGGGCTAGATGTATTCAATATAAAGGCATTAGAGGAGATGAGATAATGGAAGATTTTGGTTATAAAAGCGAAGATCAAGAAAACTATACGAAAAACCTGACAAAAAGAGCTTTGTTTTTGTCCTTTATATTTTTCTCAGTTTTTTGCTTTATCTACATTGCAGTTAATGCTTATAATTATTTTCAAAATAACAAGGAAATAAGGACCATTGAACCAAAGGTAGTAAAAATCAAGACATATCCCAAGGAACTTAACGGTTTACAAGATGAGTCTCAAATCAAGATTGATAATTCAATTTACGAAGATATATTTGGCACCAAAAAGAAGAAAAAGAAGAAAATCAAGATCAAAAAAATAATAGAACCAGCAATACCACCTAAAAAAATAACAACAACACCAGGCAAGAACAAGAAAAAGACAGTCATTAAAAAGAAAGCTGTTTATAAAAAACCAACTAACAAAACAACCAGATCTGGCAGAAAAATGTCCAGAGTGCAACTAGCAGCAATGACTACCAAAGATAGCGCTATGAGATTTTTAAAAATTACGAAATCAAGGTACTCTAAAATATTCTCTGGGTTAGACGGCTATATACAAGAAGTTGACCTAGGTAAAAGAGGAGTCTTTTTCCGGGTTCAAGTTGGTGATTTCTACGATCAAGTGCGAGCAGAAAGCTTCTGTAAAAAATATATAGCTGCTACGCAAAAGTCAAAGTCTGACTGCATTGTTATTGATTAACAAAACTTCTTTTTACCTTGGCTCAGTAGCAACCTGATCAGTCTGATTCTTTCTGTAATCAGATAATTTTAAGGCCACCTCTTTATCCTGCAGGGCTATAATTGAAGCCGCAAACAAGGCTGAATTCTTCGCCCCAGGTTCCCCAATTGCAAAAGTTCCAACTGGAACTCCTCCAGGCATCTGTACGATTGATAGTAAACTATCCATACCCTTTAGAGCCTTACTTTTGATTGGCACTCCCAAAACCGGAATGTCAGTTAACGAAGCAACCATACCAGGAAGATGTGCAGCGCCACCAGCGCCAGCAATTATAACATCGATCCCCCTCTCCTTTGCATCTTTTGAAAACTGATATAAACGATCAGGAGTTCTATGTGCCGAAACAATTTTAGCTTCAAATCCAACACCTAAATCATTTAAGATCTCACAAGCTTTGCTCATTGTTGGGAAGTCAGATTGTGAACCCATTATTACTGAAACTTTTATATTTTTCATTGTATTTGTAAATTTTAAATAAAATAATAGTGCTACTTAGGGGGTTATTAAAGGGTTACTGCGTGTTGTATATCTTAATTGCATCGTAAATGGATTTGAACTAGGGAGATATGTACCATGCCATACACTAGATCTCGTAGGATCAGGTTCATCAGCGCCTGGCTCAACAACCTCAGTCACATCAAATGAAATACGATTTAGAGCACCCCTGGATAAATAACTTGTCGGAAAAGGTGTTGCTTCATTTGTCGCGCCAATTGTTATAAACCAGATACCCCTAGCACCAAAAGATATAGGAAAACGATCACTCCAAATTCCTAATTGAGAGTTGTATTTCAGCATATAAGGTTTATTGGCATCTGGACCCCTATAATTGTCAGCTCTTACAACCAAATTACCGTCATCGGACCTTAAATACAACTTGTACATCCCTACATTATTTTCAGCATCATTACAAGGATATGCAAACCCGGTTCCACCCTCCTGACCATGATCAATTAAAATATTGGAAGGGATTCTGACATTATAAGATAAGCCATTTGAGCATAATCCTGGGCTTGTAGTAAATAGCAACCCACCTTGTGCGCCGCTATTATATTTGTTTTTACAATTATTTTCATTTATCATCAACCATGACCCACTATTTTGACAAACTATCTTCGGAACCTCCCCTATTAGATCGGCACTAGGACCGCAACTACCTTCAATCACAACTCCCGGGTTATGGGTTCCAGTTACACCATCAAAACCAAGTAGGTCTCTAGCACCAAAATATCGATATTCTCTGCAATCACGAGGCCTAGTGTCTGGCACAAATCGATACAAGCCTTCATTATTAACGCTAATATCATCCCATGTTGGACCTCTAGTAGTAAGATCAACACCTTCTTCAATACCCCTATTCCTTACTTCAGATAAACAGTTATCAGTGCATCGTACGGTAAATAGGCCAGATAACCTCCTCTCGTGATTTAAAACATTGCGACCTGAAGCAATTGGCGGATTGGCATTTCTGGTAATATGTCTATAAGCCACAAAATAAGGGTTTCTAGAAATAGGCCTTCGAAGTCCAGAACCCCACGAGTTACTGGCATGATCATACCGAGAATAATCACAACCACCATAGGTAGTTCCAACCTCAGCACCGCTACTAGATGAATCAACCAAATCTCCTTCTCTGCACTGTATAGAGCGCCTCCAAAATGAACATACTTTATTAGTATCTTTTGGTGCAGGCAATGAGTATGATAATGCGCAAGATCGATATGCTGTAAATTCAAACACTTCGCCATTCATTATTTTTAATTCTGAACTATCCTGCATGTCATCAGAAAATATTGAATAGGTAACGCCACCGTCACCGCACTCATCGGAATCGCCAATAGTTTTAGTTTTTAATAGCTGACTAGGAGTTACAGTACAATATCTTTTGCAATAATGAGTATCAATAGCAGCCCAATTACCATCGCCACTCGCATTGCATACTAACCTGACATCAACATCGGCCTCCGTATTTCCCAGCGGCAAATCAAGCGCAAAACCATCTCCGCAATTCACCCTAGCTCCGCCCAATACCTCGGTTGGGAAGTATCGTCTTTGCTCAGGGTTAATAGATACTACCGAATCACCCTCAACAGCTACCTGTCCAGATATAGGTCCACAAGTTCCACAATCTTTTGTGTTACTAGTTCTGGCAATATGGGCTTTATTTATTACATCGTAACTGCCCACTACACCACTAACCTCAATCTGACGCGAGGATGATTTACAGTAAACCTTAGGTATTGAACTAGACGGTAGGGCTCTAATCGCCTCAACTATGCCACTTCTCACGCCTTCATCTATATCAGTGGGGACGGCACATATTCCGGTCGCAATATTATCGGCAACATCAGATTCTGCTAGCGCTGCAGCAGAGGAAGTGTTAGAAAGAATACTATTAGTAAAGTCATTCGCCGCCCCTGCTCTTGTAAATTGAGCATTGCCAAAAACGCCATTATTCAAAGGGCACATAGAAACTGGATCTTCCCACCTACCATCATTGCCACATTTTCTACGCATTAGGTAAAAATCGTTATTTCTATCTGGATCGCTATAATAAGAAGCATTGAAATTTTGCTGATCATTCTCATTCCAGTTAGAAACATAAGCATATTCGCCTAAATTTGTAGATGGCCATCTCAGATATACACCTTCTACTCCTCCATCGGAATCAATAGCGTGAACAGTCCTGCCAACGCCCAATCTATCATCCATCATATTCAATTGAAACTTTAATCTAGGAAGATTTAATAATTCCTGCTGTTGCTCAGGAGTCACGGCCCCTGTTGCTAAAGATTCCAACCTGGCAATTTCATCTCTTAAATCAACTATACCCTTGGAACCTGGGCATTTATTAATACATGGGTTTGAGGCAGCTCTCCATATAGTATATAAGCTACCTTCAACAGTAGACCCAATGCAATAACGCTTCGGCATCGATACATCATCTGGTCTGTTTAAATTTCTAGCTTCCTCAGGAGATAAATCGTTACCAATTTCATCTCTAGCAGGAGGGTAAGGATTTTGAATATAGCCTGCAGCACAAGAAGTGGCAGTCTCCGAAGTGTAGCCATTGCCAGAGTCTATTATATCTTGAGTTGATACTTCTGACCATTTTGCAAAACCATTATTTTCATCTATTGCTATAGCATCGTCTGTTATTGCGCCACAGCCCAAGGTAACACATGGATTTTCTATCTCTGTCCAATTTCCTAAATGATCACAACCCCTTCTAGGTTGCAAACCATCCGACACAGGAAAGAATCCTATAGACTGATTACAGGTACCATTAGCGTATGAAGCGTATGATATATAGGCGGAATTTCTAGAAGCATACACCAAAGGGAATGTAGCGCCACCATTATCATACCATGGCTGCCACAATGCAAAAGAACTAGGGTCAGAAGAGATTGTTGGATCTTGCAAAGTAGGCGATTCACACAATATTCTTTCACAACCATTAATTCTGTCATAAGCACTTCTATCATCTATAATAGCACCTTCTTCATCTTTTAATTCCCTAGTTTCACAGCCATCATCAAAGTCTCCAGCAGAAGAAACCGACAAGGCGTCATATTGACCATCGACACCGCAATATCTAATAGGCAGACTACCGCCTGAATAAGAAGTTGTTTTGCCATCTACATCAACATTTTGCGTTGAACCAAACGCCTTAAAGCCTGTTATACAAGAATTGGCAGTCGAATAACCCATACCTGGAGGTGCGGCATTAGAAGGAGTAAATTTAGGCCATGATGCAAATCCGCTTCTAGAACCTTTGCATTCACCACTTTCTTGAGCATCGTAAGATCCAGCATATTCACCCTGCACATTAGGGTCTTCAGTGTAAACGCCCTCACATGCCTTTCTAATACACTCATCCACAAGAGTATTAAGATTCCATTCCCCCTCGTAATTTGGAACCGTAGAAGATTCCGACAAAGGCCTTGCAGGACTACTACATTGCATTTTTGGATACCTAATTTGATTATTACTACCTCTTTGATAAGTCCAACCCCCATCCTCATCACAGGTACCAACAGAAGTTACTCCTGCATCAGTTACAGGGAAATTTTCACCTATATAATTTTGCACACCCCTTCCAAAATCAACACCAGAAGACTCCATGTTTTTGCCAATGAAAGTATTACAAACAGCGGTAATTTGTATTGGAAAATGAAGCCCAACCTCTCTATATTTTGCTCTTCTGATTTCTTCACCATCAACTACATCATCACCTGACTGCGCACTAATACATCTACAATTATATCCATCGCCACCAGCTAAACAGTTAGTCCTTGGATCACCATCTGTTAAATATCGAGAATTAGGATTAATTTTACAAATTCCACTTTCCGGATCTGCTGAAATTTTATATGCCTTAACATAGCCGAGAAGATGGTCGAACCCTTTACTTACAACAACCTCATTATGCCAACCTATTCTAAAACGAGACGCATTATCCATTAAAACATCACCAGAATCACTATCGCAAATCGGTAGAATAGATGAATAATTCTCTCTCACATCACTATCGGTAGGAGGGGTATATGTTTCACCACTATCTTCATTTAAGGCAACACCATCTTGCTTACCAAACAAATACAACGTTTTTTGACCAATACACCTATAAGAGCCATACTCATTATACTTTAAAAGATCAAAAATATTATCATTATTAGCATCAAGACCTCTCTTTTCCATACATGTAGATAATATACTACTTGAACCATCGTAACATTTACTAATTTGTTTATCATATTCAGCAGTTAAGCTACCCTCATGAACGGCCGCAATTCTGCTATTTAACGCATCTCGACAATCTTTTATCAATTGTGTACAATATCCTCTACTGGCACATATCTCATAATTTTCCACATTATATCGACACGAACCTTTAGAGCTATATTTATCTAGACTCACATTCATTTTTTCAGTTACTGCTCCGCCCACATTATTTTTAAGTCCTATGCTAATTCCATAATTATCATGATCAGTAACTTCTCGTTTTATGTGAGAATTGGTAATATTAGCACCTTCATAAGGTCTATTTCTTTTGACACATCCAACTTTACGAGGATTTGGAGCGTATGATCCGTCAGCATTTTTAGTTTTCTCATACACGCAAAATAACGGCTGATTATTGGATCTATTAATGTCCTTTGCAACAAATAGTTCAGTTTGAACACGGGTATTAACCACAGGAATTTGAGACTCGATTTTTGCATAAGCAGGGGCGTGAGTAATACCCCCTGGATTATCTTCACTAGCCAAGGATCCGGTTTTTTCGTTGAATCCCAACGATAGCACCACCTCATTATGACCGCGAACTATATCGAAGCTCCCTCTTTTTTTACATGCATCGTCACTATAACAGCTGGAAACCTCAGGATCTTCACCATTAGCAAAATTAACTATTGGACTTACACCGTACCTAACAATGATTTCTGGCCTATGAAAATCAGTCTTATTGTTGCTAGACCAGGGAGTGGTTCCAATACCCTGTCCTCTAGTAACTCCTACTATTACCAATGGTGGATCAAACATAGGGGCGGAGTTGTCAACGTTGGCTAAATTATATAACATAGGGGATCCCGATCTCATTCTGACCGGGGCGCAGTAATCTTCTGGATAAAAAATCGGGTTACCGTCATCTGCCTTCGCCCATCCATAATAGCCTCTAATCCCAGAAATGGCGGGCTGATTATTTCCAATATAATTAGCCTTTTTAACATTTCTCCACATGTGAGCTAAGCCCTTCCTGTAGGATCCAGAATCAAAGCCATCACAATCTGGATATTTATTTGCTAAGTCATTTTGACAAGTTTTACCGTCACCGATGTGACGTTTACCATTGTCAGCACCAATTACTCCCGGCTCATATCCCAAATGACCCTTAACATCAAGATAACCACATACCCTTCCACTTCTACCCCCCGCTTCATCTTCAACATCGTAATAAACAGCCCTCATGCGTAAATAAGTGTCCAGAACACTTGAGCATTTCTGATCACCTGAACCACCAAGACTTCCATTTCTTGCAGCATTTTCATTCATTATACACTCCTGAGGGTCTGCACTAAGATCAGTAGGATCAACCCCAATGCTTAGTGTTCTACACACATCGCGACCACAAAGCTGAGTCCACATCCTAGTCCAAAGAGCGTAGCCAGCAGTTGGAGCGCACTCTCTTTTACCTGCACATTGTAAACATAAAGTATTTTTAAATCGAAGACATAATGTCACATCATGAGCAGCCCTATTATTATCATACACCGTTACAGCTCTTCCTCTATGATAAATTGCGTCATCATCAACTTCACTATATAATAATCCCGCAGTACCAGGTAAGTTTATATAACCCCAACCTTTATTACCTCCGCCTGAGGATCCAGAAGTATTACACATTCCTGGAGATATAGAATCTTGACCGAGGTCTCTATTAAAAAAATGCCACGTACCAAGAAGGAGATCTATAGCCCGATATCTACATCTTGACCAATTTGAATGATCCTTTCTACATCCCAAAGCATTTAACAGACTCTCCCAACTCTTATTATAGCACATGTCGCTGTGAATAGGTTCAAAGCCATGATGACCTACAGGTGTATCCCATCCAACCATCTTTGACCCTCTAACAAAAATTTTTTCACCCCTTAGCGTATCTACCCTTTTTTCGTATTTATATACCGATTTCGAGTTTGGCGTTGGACGAAACATCCACGATCGAATATCTTCATCCCCGTCACCAGGTACCTGAGGCGCCTCAGGATCCTCATCAGCAACGTCGCCGGAGCAATACTCATTATACCCATCGCCAGATGAATCACTACAATCTACAGTCTTTTTACAAAAACCGGCTTGACAAATAGATAATGGACCAGATCTATCACATTCAGGGTTTCTAGTATTTCTTTCGGCAGGAAGAGAGTTGTATGGCCGACACAATAGATCTATTTCCCTAACTTTAGAATCGGGACAATAATCCCCAACCACAGTCTGACACGTACCGTAGTAACCATCAACTTCAGTAAAAGGTTCATCATCAGAATTTAAAGATGTTATCACCTTATCATACTCAACAAGATAATCACTTGAACCCGTACTAGGATCATAATGAGTCGCAATCAACACATCATTATATTCATCAAGCTTGCCGCAAGTATCAAATCCTGGACCGGGGGGGCAGCCGTGAATGTTACACAATAATTTATCAGTCGCCAAGATATTTACATACGGGAGTAAGTCTATAGGCATATTATAACACTTATCAACCTTATTACAGTATTTCCACTCATAAGGATCAAGATACAATCTTTCATGCTCCATAGGAAATAACTTATCGCAGTCAACCATTGTGCAGTTACCGCCATCAGGATCAGGCTCAATATCATAGGATAATTGATGACATAAAGGGTTAGAGCAGTTAACTCCTGGCTCAGCATCAACCCCTGCAGGCATATCATTGCATAACCTAACACAATTTACACCGTACTGACTAGTATCATCGTCGGTGTTGATATCTCCGTCCGGCCCAGCAAAATAAGAATCAGAACATTTTCTAACACAATTTCTACCTGGATCACGCAAGGAGGGATCTGCAATACGATTGCAAATGGGCAAATCAATCAAGTCAAAACAATTATTTCGGTGATCAGGGTCAGCAATATCTGAACATAATGGATACCCCTCTCGATATGTACAATTTGTACCCGGAACTGGAGACGCCCCCTCCCCTAAATCAGAAGAGCAGGCTGGTAAATCAGACCCACTAGCATTAGCAATTTTATCTGAGTAATCATAAAAAACAGCAAAACCGATAGAAAGGGCTACAATTAAGCATAAATTAACACAGCTTTTGACAATTACATTCGAGCTACAACTTTTATTGTAAAGGTTTTTAGCATCCAACTTTAGTTTTAATAGCCAATAATAATTTCTTAATTTCACATAAAGCTTTGAATATTTAATAGCTAGAACAAGGTGCACAGATACGCTCATCATGATGCCAACAAACGATCTAGCTGTATTAAATAGTCTATTAAATTTCATTAAATAATTTACAAAAATAATCCCCTCTCTCTTCAAAGCTGCGCCACTGATCAAAGGAAGCGCAAGCGGGAGATAATATTATCGAACAATTCTTATTATAATTTTTAGCATCAACAACAGAATTATTAAATGCTATATCTAGATTAAAACATATTTCATATTTTACATCATTTTTTTTCAAAAATTTTTCTATTTCATCAACAGAAGTGCCGATTAAATATGCCTTTTTAATTTTATGCATATATTTTGACAACTGATCAAGGTCCCCTCCTTTGTATTTACCGCCCAATATCCAAAAAATATCATTGTGAGAATCAAGGGAGCAAACTACTGAATCCGGATTTGTTGCTTTTGAATCATTAACAAAATTAATATTGTTTTTAACCCCCAAGGGTTGCATTCTGTGCCTTAAGCCACTGTAGTTCAAGGAAGATTTTACAATATTATCCACGATTTCCTTATTTAGAATTTGCGCCTTATGAAGTGCGCAAAGTATACAGGCAACCGCTACTACATAATTTTCGTGATTATGCCTACCCCTTAACGAAAGATTATCTAGATCATATTCTAGGCTAAGGTTAAATATATTTATGAATAGCTTATTCTTAACTAACGCAACCCCATTATCAATTGCTACATCCGTAGAAGTGCTTACAATATTGAACTTATCGCTATATTCCGGACTTCTATTAGCTAAATTTTGCAAAGCTTCGTCATCGTTATTTAATATAACATAGTCATCAGCAGCGCTATTGTGGAAAATTTTAAATTTAGACTCAATGTAACTATCGAAGCTATCATATCTGTCCATATGGTCCTGAGAAATATTAGAAATAGCACAAACATCAAAAGATGAAGACCTTACAAGATCAAGCTGAAAAGACGATATCTCGGTAACGATTAACTTATTAGTAGCCTCATTCAAATCCTTTTTACTTAATAAATCATTAGCTATATCAAAGATTGGAACTCCTATATTACCAACAAGGCTTGATTTGACTCCAATTTCAGTCAAAATGTAATCAATAAAAGAGCAAATCGTAGACTTGCCATTAGTTCCGGTTACACCAATATTGATAAACCCTTGGCTTTCAGAAGGTCTATTACCTAAAAAAATATCATTAAACAATTCAATATCGCAAATAATTTGCGATTCATCCACGTAATCCAATATAAACTTTCTATCCGGGTAGTACAAAGATATACCCGGCGCTAACACTATCTTAGCCTTATTAAATTTACCACTTTTGATGTCATTCGGGTCTATAAACAAAGAATCTAACGAAAATTTATCAAATTTACCTTCGTTGATTAAGTTATTTTTAGCATTTTCAATAGCTTTTTGATTATCATCAGTGGCATATATCTTCGAATTATCAAAGCGAGACAAAAGAAATTTTAGACAAGAGGTACCTGACCCTCCAAGTCCATATACTATAATAATATCTTTGCGCCTTGATTCAAGACTCATAATATTTATAATTTTTCAATTAAACAATACGCTATAGCATTATCCTTTTCATCGGCAATGGAAATGTGGATATTAAAATCCTCAGATCCAATTACCGAACTCAAAAACTCATCCTTACCTCTTATATTTATAATAGGCTTACCCATATCATCATTTACCACCGATATATCATTAAAAGCAAGCCCTCGTCCAATCCCAAGACCAAGAGCCTTGGAAAACGCCTCTTTAGCCGCAAATCTTTTTGCAACAAAACCTATATCAGCAGACTTGTTATCAAAACCCTTTAAATTCGACTTTTCAGACTCAGACAAGACTCTGCTAACAAATCTATCACCACCAGACTCAATTGCAAGCTTTATTCTGTCAATGTTTACAATATCTACCCCAATACCAAAAATCATTTTTCCTCCTTTTAATTAAATTATAACAAATTAAAAGATTTTAGGCAAGTTTTTTTACTATTTTTATTGACCAAACTCGAAAAATCACAATTTTTATGTAATTTTTATTGCAAATCTAAAAGAATATGATAAAAATATAGATAAACTATTTAAATTAGCATGAGGAAAAAAGAAGCAATTATAATAACAATTGGTGAGAAAGGCGCAATCCTCACCATTCATAAAAGAAAAGAGATAGTCAGTAAGGTCTTTTTTGAAAACTTTGACGAAGAGGTAGAGGGCTCTATAAAAAAAATATTGTCTAAATACAAAGCATACAATATATATTTAATTTTAGACACTTTGGATCAAGTTTTTAAGAAGAAAGATTACCCTTCTATGAAAAAAGGAGATCTTGAAGTACTAATCAAAAGGGAGCTTAACAACGATTCTGACAAAGACTCTTTGAGGAATTATGTAATTCTAGATAAAATCAAGTCAAACTCTACCATAAAAAGCTGGCAAGTATTATTTATATACGCCACATTATCACCCCAGATCAAAGATATATTAAGATTTATATACAATTTACCCAATTCTTTGATCGGGATCTATCTAGCACCTATTGAATCTGTGCAGCTAATTAATAGCATAAATACACAAGAATCAAAAAGCAACTCAAGGATAGACTGTTTAGTAACCCAAACAAAAGTTAGCGGCATCAGGCAAACAATATATCATAAAAACCAAATTCTTTTTACCAGACTCCTTGATTACGACTCTTCGAATCCTGATTTTCTAAAGAAGTACGAGAAGGATTTATACGCAAATTTTGAATATCTTCGCAGAATATTTCCAGAAATTTCCATTAAAAACTTCTATATAACAAATATTTTGTCACAAAACTCAATCAAGATAATCGAGGGAATAAAGAATATTGAATTCAATATCAGTAACTACACTCCGCATAATATTGCTGAATCAATAAATGAATATTTTACAGTCAAGAAAAATACCAAAAACTCTGATATTATACTCTCAAAGTCATTCTTTGAATCAAAGAAACAAACATTAGCATTTGCAACAGAAGAAATAACTAAGCTACGCAAGACTTATTTTTTCATGAGGTCCAGTTATTTTTTAAATTTATTAATATTGCTTGCCATAGGGGTTTTGTGCTTAAGTTCGATTTCCAAAATTTCAGAATCAGAAGAAATGGTTAATGTAGTAAAAATAGAAAGGCTAAATTCCTTAAATGAATTAAGCTTTTCTAAAAAAATATTATTATCTAAGGAGGCTGAATTAAGTACAAAATATAATAACCAAGCCGATGGTACAAAGATTATTGAAGTTGGAGAGATTAATGAGATTTTTAAAAATATAAATGACACACCCTTTAAAGAATACCAAAAGCTATACTTTATCAAAGAGTATGACCTGATCATCATGAGTACATCATATAAAGTCAAGAAATTTAATTCAATGATGAGTGGAAAGATTCAATATAGCGTCAACTTAAAAACTCAAATTATCAATAAAAGTGGTGACGTAGATGAACTATTTGCAAAATATGATAAACTTAAGCTCGCCGTACAAAAAGAATATAAAGGACGCAAAGTTTCCATGACCAAATTGCCAAGAAATATAAACTTAGCAAAAAAGTATCACAATTTCAATATAGAAATTAATATCGATAGCAAAAAATGAGAATTGTTAAGTTAAAAAAAATCATTGCCATTAATGTCGTTATATCAACAATACTTACGGCTATCTTTATTGGTATCACTATTTTTATTTTTAATTTGAATAGCATATCATTAAAAAAAATAAAAAAAATCAATACCGAGATTTCGCAAATCAATATAGATAACAATAAAAATAAAATTAAATTATCAGGTATTAAAAAATATGAACAAAAGTGGATTAATTATCCAGAAAAACTAAAATCAACCAAATTACTCAGATCAAATCAGGTGAACACTATTATATCGCAGATTGCTCAAAGGTACTTTATCAAGAATCTTCAATTTGCAATGAATGTACCCTCCAAAATGTCTTCAGGAAAGTTTAAGAAAGACTCAATTGACACTTACTACACATCTGGCAATCTATCATTTGGAGCTACCGATGATATTAGGGCTCTTAGTTTTATCAAGGAAATATCTACAGCCCTTCCTGGTAATATAGTAATAGAAAGCTTATCGCTAAATAAAATTAGAAAATATTCAAATGGGGATTACATCACAATCTCTAGAGAGGGAAAGCTGTCAAAAGTAAAGGTTAGACTCAAATTTCACTGGTATTCAAAAGGCAAGAAATAGCACTCTATTTATGCTTGATGCCATGAAAATTTTGCATGTTTTGTACTAGGTCTTGGTATTTATCTACACATTCAGCCCTATTCATTATCCAATCATATATCAAAACATCCTCTTCTTCGATGAATTCTCGAATGAGATCAGTATCTGTATCTGAAATATTTTCCAGATTCTCTTCAACAAACTTACCTACCAAAAAATCCGTCTCTTTACATCCTCTATGGATAGATCTGTACAATATTTCTTTTTTAATTTCTTTTTTTGAAGTCATTATATTTATTTTTAATAATAGTAACTTGTTTTTCTGCATATGGCACAGCTTTATTGCCGCACCAAACTGGATTCGGATAAGAAGCATCATCGTGGAATCTTGCAATAACATGAATATGCAACTGCTTGACAACATTACCAAGTGTTGCTACATTAATCTTGTCACATTTGAGATCAGATTGCAAAAATGTTGAAACAAGATTAATTTCTAGTAGCAACTCACGCTGATCCTTTTCGTTTAAATCAATTAACTCAACCACATCTGGAACTCTAGGTACAACAACGAACCAGGGGTACTTTTCATCATTCATCAACAATAATTGTGACAATTCAAGAGAATCGATTAATATCGTATCATTTTGAATTTTACTATCAATTATAAATTTTTTATTACTCATTATTTATTAGTACTATTAGGTTGCAAAAAAAATAATATTATCATATTATTAATTGATTGTAATATAACCGATTATACTAATGTTAAAATTATTATCAATACAAAATATAGTCTTAATTGATAATGCTCTTATTGAATTTGGCAACAATCATGACAAGAGTCTATGTATTTTTACTGGAGAAACCGGATCAGGAAAGTCTTTGCTGCTAAATGCAATTGGATTAATAGCTGGCAAAAGACCCTCTAATAAATATATCAGCGATCCTGCAAAAAAAGCTGTAATATGCGCAGATTTTGACATATCAAATAATACATTATGTAAAAATTTGCTTATTGCAAATGATTTACTATCAAGTGATAATGAAAACATAATATCAATAAGAAGAGTCATCAACAAAAATTCATCTAACAAAATATTCATTAACGATCAAGTTGTCGGTACTTCTTTGCATCAAATAATAGCACAATCATTGGTTGAAATTCATGGTCAATTTGAAACATCTGCCCTACTTAATCAATCAAATCATATTAATTTACTTGATCAATACGCCAAAAACGGTGACTTGTTATCAGAAATCAATGATATTTTTCAAGATCTTCAGAATTCAAAAAAATCACTCAAGGATTATGAGGGGAAAAAACAGCAATATATAAGAGAAAAAGATTACTTGCTATTTGTTATTGAAGAATTGAAGGCGTTAGATATAAAGGACAATGAAGAAGAGGAGTTGCTTGATAAAAAAAGATCCCTTAAAAACAAATCCCTAACCCAAGATTTTTTAAACAATCTTAGAAATTCACTTTTCTCTTCACGAGATCACATTTACAATTCTCAAAATATTATTATCAAAAACAACTCTCTTTTAGAGTCAATATCAAAAGGCGATCAAGAAAAAATCGAATTTATCGGTAATTTCATTGATGATTTTTCAGTTAAAGTGGATAATAGCATAGATGATGTAAATGGCGCAATTAACAACATTGACAACAACGACTGTCTCGAGGATATTGATGAGCGCCTGTTTGAGATAAAAAATCTATCACGTAAATTCAATACCAGCTCTGAAAATTTACATAAAATAGCACAAGAGTCACAACAAAAACTTGAGGCATTAGATAATCAAGATACCGAAATTATAAAATTACAAGAAAAAATTAACAATTTGGAGTTTGTATATAATAAGCTAGCAAAAGATTTACATAAAAAGAGGTTATATTGCGCAAAGTCCTTATCGAAAAAAACCGAATCCGAATTATCATTCCTGAATATGGGAACGGTTAATTTTCAAATAGCAATAAATCATGTTAAGGAGCAATTTTCTCACAACGGTAAGGATAAAGTTAAGTTCCTTATAGCCACCAATAACAGCAAGCAATTTGATGAGATAAACAAAATAGCCTCGGGTGGAGAGCTTTCAAGGTTTATGCTTGCACTGAAAATATCATTAATGGACGTTAAGTCAACTCCTACCATGATTTTTGACGAAATTGATACCGGCATCGGAGGTAATACATCATATGCAGTGGGCAGTAGATTGCTACAACTTGCTCAACAATATCAGATTTTTGTTGTCACCCACCAGCCTCAGATCGCAGCTATGTCCAATATTCATTTTTGTATCAAAAAAGAAAAAGATAGAAATAAAATAAAAACAACTATTGAAAAATTAGAAAAAAATTGCCAATATAAAGAAGTAGCAAGAATGATCTCGGGTAAAGATATCACCGAAGAGTCAATTGCTGCTGCCAAAAAGCTATTTAATTGATTATTAATACAACTATATGTCTACCAGCGACAATCCGTTACTTAGGAGTTTTAGAAATATCACAATAATATCCTCTTTATCAATATTTTTGATCTTGCTATGTTTTTATATTACTGGCACTTTAGTAATAATATCAGTTAATAGTAGTTGGGAAGTTATAAAAGGATATAGCGGCCTTAATATTTTAAAACAGTTTTCGTATCTATTTACCACCTTAGCTGCATATTGGAAGTTCTACTTTGTTAACTACTCAAAATTAACAGCAAGTAGCTACAACTACTTCTCGCTTAAGCTGTGGGTTTTTACATTATTACCATATACCATATTATTATCATTAGCCTGGGCATTCAGGGCGCCAATAAAAGACTGGAGGCCATTTAAAAAACCTGAATCAATTTTTGGCGATTCACACTGGGCCACTGAAGGAGAGGTGAAAAAAATGGGCCTAAGACAAAAGAATGGCGTATTATTGGGAGATTACAGAAAAAAACGCTTAGTAACTGATGGCTATCAGCACATACTACTGTTCGCCCCTACTGGTTCTGGTAAAGGTGTCGGCTTCGTAATTCCTAATTTACTATTCTGGAAAGAATCAGTAATCGTTCACGATATTAAGCTTGAAAACTATGAATTAACATCGGGATGGAGAAAAAAGCACTTTAAGCAAAAGGTATTCCTATGGAACCCGGCGGACCCTGATGGCATATCTCACTGCTACAACCCAATGGACTGGATCAGCAAAAAACCAGGGCAAATGGTGGATGATGTACAAAAAATTTGCAACTTCTTACTTCCCGAGCAAGAGTTTTGGCAAAACGAAGCTAGGGCACTTCTGACTGGTATTATGTTATACCTAGTTGCTGACGAAAACAAGCCTGCAACACTAGGAGAAGTCGTAAGAACCCTTAGAAGTGACGATGTAGTATATAATTTAGCGGTAGTATTGGACACTTTAGGGCAAAAAATACATCCTGTATCATATATGAATATAGCTTCATATTTACAAAAACCCGACAAAGAGAGGGGGTCGGTAACCTCGACCGCTAACTCGTCACTAGAATTATGGTCTAATCCGCTTATTGATACCACTACCGCGACCAGTGATTTTAATCTCCATCAGTTTAAAACACAACCTCACACTGCTTTTGTAGGTCTAACCCCAGACAATATTAGTCGTCTCAAGCCATTAATGAATATGTTTTATCAACAAGCGGCCGCCTTCTTCACAGCCAAAATGCCACAGCCTCATGAAAAATATGGCGTCTTAATGCTGATGGATGAGTTTCCAACTTTAGGTAAAATGGAACAGTTTCAGGCTGGAATTGCGTATTTCAGGGGGTATAAAGTACGTCTATTTATCATTATTCAAGATACTGAGCAGCTAAAGGGAATTTATGAAGAGAGTGGGATGAACTCCTTCCTATCAAACTCCACTTACAGAATCACCTTCGCCGCCAACAATATGGAAACCGCCAATCTAATCTCACAGCTACTGGGAAATAAAACTGCAGAACAAGTCTCTTACAACAAGCCTAAATATCTAGATTTAAACCCAGGAGCTCGCTCCTTGCACGTTTCAGGAACCCAAAGAGCCCTCTTGTTGCCACAGGAGGTGATTCAACTACCACGTGATGAGCAAATCATATTGATCGAATCGCAACCACCTGTTAAATGTAAAAAAATATTCTACTTCAAAGAAAGATACTTCACTTCTAAGCTAATTGATAAAACCAAAATTCCTAAGCAAGAGCCAAACATGAATACCAGACCTGGTGCAAAAGAAGAGGATATGAAAGATGCCTCTACAACTGATTCTACAGCGGAAAATCAAGACTCAAATACCGACTCTTCGTCATCAGGTGGAGGCTTTGATGGACCACCTCCTTCAGGCTCTGGTGAAATCATGGGAGAAATTGAAGACTTCAGCAATCCCATTGATGATGTACCGCCTCCTAATCAACCACCTCCGATGCAAGGACAAATGCCACCAATGCCTAATCAACCACCTCCGATGCAAGGACAAATGCCACCAATGCAGGGTCAACCACCGCCAAGACAAGGGCAAGTACCTCCTACACCTCCTATTATCGACGAAGAGCCTGAATAAACTTATAATATATGAAAAAAGCAGCGGTAATAGGCTATCCAATATCTCATTCATTATCACCTATCCTTCATGGATTCTTATTGCAAAAATACAACATCACAGGCTCCTACGAAGCTATAGCAATAACGCAAGACGAGCTAAGCAACACGATTGACGATTTACTATTTAATAAGCAATATCAAGGCTTTAATGTTACAATTCCTCATAAAGAAGAAATCTTTAAAATATTTAGTGAACGAAATTACCAAATTACCGACAAAGCCTTGTTAACAGGTGCCATCAATACCGTATATAAAATAGATGATCAGGTCATAGGATCCAATTCTGATATTTATGGCTTCGAAAAAAACCTAACAATCAACCTACCCTCTAATTCCAGCAAAAATAAAGCTTTGATTATAGGAGCTGGTGGCGTTGCTTCTTCAGCAATATTCAGTCTTGCTAGTATTTATAAAGAAATATATATAATTAACAGAAGTCCAAAAAGAGCAATCACTCTAGCTAATAACATCAGCAACTCTTTAACTCATCACCACAATATCGCACAAATATCAGCAATTACAAAAATAGATAGCGATTTACACTCTGATCTCGATCTAATAGTCAATTGCACCTCAATTGGCATGAGCAACAAAAATGAGCATTTTATCGACATAGATCAAATAAATAATAATTGTATAGTTTATGATTTAGTATATAATCCGTTGATGACCGATATCTTGCAAAAAGCCAAAAACTCTCACAAACCATTTATTACCGGAATTGGAATGTTAATATATCAAGCCTTTGAAGGTTTTGAAAAATGGTTTGGAATCAAGCCAGAGCTCAACAAGTCAGAACTTGAAGCCCTAACCAACTCTCTAATTTCCAACATCAAATAAACAATTTTCAAATAATTGAAAAAAATTGTTGATTTAATAGTAAAATAGTATATAATATTATTATCTAGTTAAGTTCTCCTTAAAATTTAGGTTAAAAAACGAAAACCGCTAGAAGGCGAACCTAGCTAAAATATTATTAATTTAATGTATTTATAAGATGAATAGTAATCACACAGTAACTGGAAATAAAGAGATATTATTAGTTGCTGAAAATATTGCTCACGAGAAAGGCTTGGATCCGCAAGACATAATTAACGCCATGGCGGAAGGTATCAAAGCCGCTGCACAGAAAAAATATGGCCAAAATCTGTCAATTGATTGTCAAATAGACCGAAAATCAGGACAGATCAATCTCTACAACTCTTTAAAAGTTGTAGCTAGTGATTTTGAAGAATTTAACCCAAAGCTACACATCTATCTAGAGGATGCGCAAAAGCAAAATGATGGCATCAATATTGATGATGAAATTTTACAAGAATTACCGCCTATTGATTTGAATAGAGTTGTTGCTCAAGTAGCAAGAACCGAGATCATGAATAAAGTCAAAGAGGCTGAGAAAAGCAAAGAATATGATGAGTTCAAAGATAGAGTTGGCGACATCATTAGTGCATCAGTTAAAAAGATTGGTGTCAAAAATATTGTTATGGATGTTGAAGGATACGAGGCAGTGCTTCATGAATCTAACATGATTCCTCGCGAGTCGTTTAAGGTTGGCTCCAGAACTAGAGTATTTGTCGATGACGTCAAAAAAGAGCCGCATGGCGCACAAATCTTCTTGTCTAGGACTAACCCACAGTTCTTAGTAAAACTATTTGAGCAAGAAGTTCCAGAATTATACGAAAAAACAATTGAGGTTAAATCTGTAGCTAGAGATCCAGGCTCCAGAGCAAAAATAGCAATCACTTCTAAAAGAGAAGACATAGATATTATCGGCTCTTTCATTGGTATCAGAGGCAGCAGAGTCCAAGCTGTTAGCTCAGAACTCAAAGGAGAGAAAATTGATATTCTAAAATGGTCACCAAACATTGCTGAATTTGTAATTTCCGCCCTCACCCCCGCAAAAATCAACAAAGTAATTGTTGACGAAGAAAATAACCTAATCGAAGTGGTTGTCGCTGAGGACCAGCAAAGCCTTGCTATTGGTAGAGGTGGACAAAACGTTAAGCTGGCTTCAAAATTGGTAGATTATAAAATCGATATAATCACCGAAGAAGAGGAGTCCAAAAGAAGAACTACCGAATTCAATCAAGCTTCTAAGTTATTTATCGAAACACTGGATGTTGAAGATATAATTGCTAACCTTCTTGCATCCGAAGGATTCTTAACAATCGAAGACTTAATTGACGCTGAAATTTTTGAGATTACTTCTATTGAAGGTTTCGACGAAGATTTGGCCACTGAAATTAAAAATAGAGCTCAAGAATATAAAGAAAAATCCTCTTAATATATGATATAAACTATATATTGTTGATTTTTTCTTTATATAAGCTCGATAATACCATATATATAGCTCTTACTTTTAAGCGCTATATATGTAAATAAGCTACTTATATTATGACAGAAAATAAAGAAAGCAACAAAACTGAAAGAAAAAAGTTAACCCTTAAGCTGAAGCCAGCCGCTGGAGGCTCTACAGATAGTGGTGCTAAAAAATCTATCAGCACTACTAAAAAAGGCTCAGTTGAGGTCACTATCAAGGGCAGGAAAAGTAACTCCTCCAAGTCCCATAATAATGAAGCCAATGAGCTTAATAGCAAAGAACTAGCCAAAAAGCTAGCGCTATTTAGCAAATCCGAAGAACCCTCCCAATCATTAGATGACGACATTAAAGTTTCACAAAAGGTACAAGAGTCTCTAAAAAAAGATATCGTAGCGCAAGAACAAGAAAGCAAAGCAGCAAAACAAGATGAAAAAGAAGCTGCTGAACTGAAAAAAAACGAAATTCAGGAAAAAATAGACTCGATCTCCAATTCGGTTAATATTGATGATCACGATGTAATCAACAAAATAAAGAATAGTATCGAGATTTCTTCAAAAGAAGAAGAAGAGAAGAGAAAGATCCACGCACAAAAGAAAGAAGAGCAAGATAGGATTGAAAAAGAAGAGTTAATCAAAAAAGAGTTAATAAAAGCGCAAGAAGAAGAGCGCAAATCTCAAAAAAAGTCAGCCTTATCGCAAAGAAAATCTAATAAGCGAAAATTAACATACATCATTGAAGAAGACAATCGAAAGCAATTTGGTGGTAAAAATCGCAAAAAGAAAAATGGTAAAGGCAAGAAGGGTTATATTGACGAGGAGAAGAAGGATTATAAAAAAGTTTCTCATGAAGTCAGTCTACCTGAGCTCATAACAGTTTCAGATCTAGCCGACAGGATGTCAGAAAAAACTGGTGACGTTGTTAAAAAACTATTCACAATGGGGGTGGTTGCCACTTCAAATCAAGTAGTTGATAGCGATACGGCAGAATTAATTATCGAAGAATTTGGTCATACTTTCAAAAAAGTTTCAAATGCTGATGTTGAAAATATTCTCAATGAAGAAGATGACAATTCCATTCCGAAAAAATCTAGATCACCAGTAGTAACCATCATGGGACACGTTGATCACGGCAAAACTTCACTATTAGATGCTATTCGTTCAACAAAAGTAGTAGATAAAGAGCATGGTGGCATTACTCAGCATATCGGCGCTTCAAGAATTAAGACTGAATCAGGTAAATTCATAACTTTCCTTGACACTCCGGGTCACGAAGCCTTTACCGAAATGAGATCTCGCGGTGCCAATGCTACTGATATCGTAATATTAGTGGTAGCAGCAGATGATGGCGTTAAAGAACAAACTATTGAGGCAATCAGTCATGCTAAAGCTGCAAAAGTACCGATCCTAGTTGCTATTAATAAGATCGATAAACCAGAAGCTGACCCTTCAAGAGTGATTAATGAATTATTAAATCATGATATAGTTAGTGAAGAAATGGGTGGTGATAATATTTTTGTTGAAGTATCTGCTAAACAAAGAATGAACTTGGACAAGCTAGAAGAGGCTATTTTGCTACAAGCTGAAATTTTAGAGTTAGAAGCTCCTTACGAAGGCCCTGCTAGTGGCATCATCGTTGAATCACGTGTTGATGCTAACAAAGGTGTAATTGCTAGCGCCTTAGTACAAAAAGGCACTCTTGACATCTCTGACCTAATAGTTGTTGGTACCTCGTATGGTAAAGTAAAAAAAATGAGCGATGATAATGGAAAAAACATCAAATCCGCAACCCCATCAGTACCAGTTGAAATATTAGGCCTTAATATCGCACCCTCATCAGGGGAGAGATTCTCCGAAGTCCAAGCAGAAAAGGATGCTCGCGACATCATTTCTTACCGCGAAAGAAAGCTAAGGGACGAAAGATCATTACAAAACTCAGTAAGATCAGTTTCTGAGATTTTCAAAGATGCCTCCCAAACTGGTATCAAGAAGTTAAACGTCATTATCAAAGCCGATGTTCATGGTTCAATAGAAGCTATCAATGGCTCAATCATGAAGCTTAATAACGATGAAGTGGCGATTAAGATCGTGCACCAAGCTACTGGCGGTATTAATGAAAGCGACATCTCTTTAGCCTCGGTATCTAACGCAATAATCCTAGGGTTCAATGTTAGGGCAAATAATGAAGCAAAGGCTGCTTCTGAAAAAGCTAATATTGACATCAGATATTACTCTATTATTTATAATATTGTTGACGACATCAAGTCATTATTAAGCGGATTACTTGACCCTATTAAGACCGAAGAATACCTTGGTAAGGCTGAAATACGACAAGTATTTAAGGTCACTGGAGCAGGGAAAGTCGCTGGCTCCTTTGTTACTGATGGCTTAATCAAAAGAAATGCTCGTGTTAGATTGCTACGTAACGACATTGTAATACATGATGGCGTCTTAAAGACGTTAAAAAGATTCAAAGAAGATGCTAAAGAGGTCAAAAATGGCTTTGAGTGTGGCTTCTCCATCGAAAATTACGACGATATCAAAGAAGGTGATGCTATTGAGTGTTACGAACTCAAAGAGACCAAGAGAGAATTATAGCACTTGATATATTAATAAAATATTGATAATTTAAAATAGTAGTTAGTAGTAACAATATTAATTCTTAATGTTAAATATTAATGACTAAAGAAATTGCCAAATATCACAAGATATCAAAAATATTCCATTGGTTAATGGCTATATTAGTTTTTGGACAGGTCTTCGGCGGAATATACATGGTACACTTCATGTCTCAATCATCAAATCGCTTTGAGATTTACAATCTACATAAATCATTTGGCGCAATCTTACTAATATTGATATTTTTAAGAGTTTTTAATAGGTTAATCAATAAGCCACCTAAGCTACCAAACACCATCTCAAAGATCGAGCAAAATATTGGCCATCTCGTTCATTACAGCCTCTACCTTTTAATGATCTTAATTCCATTATCTGGCTATTTAATGTCAAATTCATACGGCTTTGATGTAAATTTATTTAACATAACCCTACCAAATCTAATGGATAGAAATTACGAATTAGCAGGATACTTTAGCGCTGCCCACAAGTATCTAGGTTACACAATATTGTTGTTTATTTGCCTTCATATCGCTGGCACTATCAGACATGTGTTTTTCGACCGCCAAGAAAACAATATCCTTAAAAGAATTACCTAATGAAATGCTTAAAACTAGAATCATTCCCTGCCTAGATGTCAAAGATGGTCGAGTAGTCAAAGGAGTTAATTTTGAAAACTTAATTGACGCTGGCGATCCAGCAACACAGGCAAAATATTATTACGAGCAAGGGGCTGACGAACTATGCCTGCTAGATATTACTGCTACCAACGAGAAACGTAGAAATATCTTTGATATAGTAGATAAAATCGCAAAGCTATGCTATATTCCTCTTACTGTCGGTGGTGGCATTAAAACGATCGATGACTTTTCACAGTTAATGCTCAGCGGAGCAGATAAGGTGTCAGTAAACTCTGCTGCGTTAAAAACTCCACAATTAATTACTCAAGCTTCAAAAAAATTCGGCTCTCAAGCAGTTATCGTTGCTATTGATGCTAAATTCAATAATGATAGTGGTCAATATGAGATATTTACCCATAGCGGCACCAGAGCAACTGGTATCAACGCCCTAAAATGGGCGCAAGAAGCGCAAAATCTTGGCGCTGGGGAGTTGCTACTTACCTCAATGGATAAGGATGGCACCAAATCCGGCTATGACTGTAAACTTCTTGAATTAATATCTCGTAATGTCAATATTCCAGTCATCGCTTCTGGCGGCGTGGGTAATCTGGATCATATCGTTGACGGCGTTAACGCTGGAGCTAGCGCTGTCTTAGCAGCTTCAATTTTTCACTTTCGACAATATAGCATTAAGCAAGCTAAGGATCATCTAGCACAAAATTCTATTGCGGTAAGAAGGTAATTAGCAAATTTCATTTTCAGATCCCGCTTTACTTATCAACTAAACTGCCCTAGTTAAAATATAACTTAATACAGCCACGGCAAAGTCTAGTTTTACAGCCAGGTTTCTTGCTGCGCCTCTCGTATTACTAATTGAGGCGCTGCTGGATTGCGAGCTGGAGGCCGTTCTTCGTCATCCGGAAGTTGACCGTAACGCGGCAGAACCTACTCTCACAGCTCTAACTCCTCGACCCCTCCTGTACCCGTAATCTCTCCTGAAATTAATACAAGATTGGGTAGTTAAGGCTATGCACGTTAGAGCAAATAAAATAAGAGACGCTAGATGATGATTATTCTCAGGCTCGTACACAGCCTATCACTTCCATTCATCAAATCATCATCCAAAGACCCCTGACCAGAAGCAATAACACTTTCTACTACCTGCGAAAGCAATAAAATACTTTTAAAAACTTTCATTTTTATTTCGATAAAATTGATATAAAAAAATTGATGTATAAAAGTTACAAATAACAAATCCATTGCCGCAAAGCATAAGATTATTTCTACCGAGTTCAACACTATAGAATAAATCCAAATAGTCAATAATAAATAGCTATCAAAACAGCAATAATATGTGATCTAACGCTATTAGAGTTTGAGATACGAATCCTGCCATAAAGCATCACTACATAAACTACACAGAAAAAAGCGATAAAAGATAAATCAACAGCAATATGATACGCACTTGACGCAGTCAAAAAACCATTAATATTCAAAAATCTTCCTTAACTGCCAGAATTACTAAAAGCATCACGGCAATCTCAGAGATTTTAACAATACTGATAATTTATATTTTAAGGTTACTGCCGCTCCTCACCTAAAGTCTGGGTTTTTATCCAAATTAACAATGTCTGAATCTGGACTAGATTTAACAAAAGTTGATAGAACTTCTTTTGTAGCTAATATCATTGAAATTAATGCTGGTATCTATGCGAGCAATAATAATGTTAGTTTTTTAGCTGGTGATAACGTTTATGATCATAATCGGGATGCGGTTGATACGATTGATGTTGGTGACGAAGCTGAGTTGCCACACTTCGCTCACAGGTGACGCTTATAGAAATATCAGTTGCTTGGGGAGCCACTTGCGGGGCGGCGAATCATTTCGCCGTAAAAATAAAGATTGCCACGTCGCTAACACTCCTCGCAGATGACGGAAAATGGTTCAACGAGATTCATACAGTAAGTAAAAAAACCAACTAACTCTTGTTTAAAAAAGCAAAGACCTTATTTAACAACGAGGTGCTACCTGATGATGGAATAATTTTAACAACCAGCAAAATAATAGCCAAATTAACAATCGCCAAAAACAAAAAAATATCAATAACGGCAAAGCCACAAGCAAAGATAATCATGGCAACAATAGCGGAAATAATCATAAAAGCAGAATCAAGGATATTCAAAGCAGCTATAATTCTTGACCTATTAGCGTTAGTACTAAAAAGCTGAATAATACTATAAAGCGGCACCACATAAATACCACAAAATAAAGCAATGAAAAATAAGTCAACAATAATTCGATGACTACCAAGGGAAGATAAAAAACCATCGAAACCTAAAAACCCAACTTTTGCAACCACGGGCTGATAAGCTAAGCTAGCAAAATATAAGTCAGCAATAAAAATCGAAACAAACAATAATGATATTGGTGCAAAGATAGCACTAGCCTGCCCCTTTAATAATTTATTACAAATTACAGAGCCAATAGCAATAGCGAGAGAAAAAATAGTTAAAAATAAAGTTACCACTTCGTTATTAGCAAACAATATTTTACTAACATAATTAGGGAGTTGCCCTAAAAAAGTTGCACCAATAAACCAAAACCAAGCAACGCCAAGAATCGCCAAAAAAACATCTCGTTTTTGCCTAGCAATAGCAATAATTCTTGAGGTCTGTCTAAAAATATTATAATCAATATTGATTTTTGCTGAAGGATCTCCCGCTGGGATGGAGCAAGAAATTATAAAGCCTAATATCGCAGCAATTATTATCAAAGCAGCGATGATCAAAATTCCATCCTCTACTAATATTAACAAACCCCCAAATACAGTACCGACCAAAATAGCGATAAAAGTAGCGCCAGAAATTAAACCATTAGCAGCCACCACCTCATCTTTAGACATCAGCTGCGGTATAATAGCATATTTTACCGGTCCAAAAAAGGCCGATTGCGATCCCATCAAAAATAAAGCAAGATATAATAAATAGACATTGTGTAAATAGAAGGCCAGGACTGCAAGTGTCATAATAAATATTTCAATAGCCTTAACAATACGGGCAATCTTAGCACGATCACATTTATCAGCAAACTGGCCCGCTAAGGCTGAAAACAGAAAGAATGGCAAAATAAAAATTAATGCCACCAAAGTCACCATCACCTCACTATTGTCAGCATTTACTATGCCACTATAAGCAATATAAATAACTAAAGCATTTTTAAAAATGTTATCATTTAAGGCGCCTAAAAACTGTGTTAAGAATAAAGGTAAAAATCTTCTAGTTTTTAATAAGCTAGATGAATTAATCATAACAAAATATTAATTAATATTATATGAACAATATTCATTGTAATATGATAATATTTTAAATGCAAGCTAAAAATGAAAAATTAATTTTTTAGTTGTATAGAAATAATTTATGTGTTACAATTAATAAAAAATCATGACCGAATTGTATAGCGTAAAATCATTTAATTTTTTACAGCAACTCTACTTCAATAACGATAAAGAGTGGTTCGTTGCCAATAAATCAAAATTTGACCAACACATACTCAATCCTACTAAAGAGTTAGCATCTGAGCTAGAACCTTTTATTAATAGTATTGATCAATCTTTAGAAACTAAACCTGCTATTAACAAAGCTATTACCACCATTTATCGTGATACTAGATTTTCAAAAAATAAAACTCCTCTTAAAACTCATTTTGGTATTAATTTTAGAAAATCAATTTCAACTTGGAAACAAAGACCTTCGCTAATTTTTCGTATCAATCCTACTGGCTACAATTTTGGTATTGCAATTATGAAAAATAATCCTGATAAGTTTCATGATTACCGCGATCACATTAATGACTCATTGCAATTTAGAAAAATATTAAAAAAACTCGCTAAAGATCATGACCTTAACCTGTGGGGCGAAGAATATAAAAAATATCACCATCAAGATAAGACTATCGATTTATGGTATAGTA